>JAXMBX010000016.1:0-93709 GCA_046349635.1 Planctomycetales bacterium | reverse complement strand
AATCGATTCCGTCCAAACGACTTACGACTTTTTGAGGGGCCGAGAAAAGCTCAATGGGGATCAGTGGCATAGAAACTGCTTTAACAAATGATCGTTGCCCTCCTTTCGGAAGACAACAATCGACTAAGAGAGAGAGTCGATGCCCTCCGGTCCCGCAAGGGATCCATCCTACCATACACCCCACCTCGCAAACTCGCCTCACACGGGCCGAACGGATTTCGATCCTTCGGCCTCTTCTCTTTCTTTGGGGGTTCCTTTCAGGTTTTTTCGACGCTCAAATCGACATGCGTGGATTCCACTGTTCCACGTGGGTGGGAGCGGACCCGCTGCTATCAGGCGGATTGTCGAAGTCGTATACTGGGCAGTCGTATCCTGGGCAAACGAATCCAGTTTCTGAGTTCCCGTCCCGCGTGCCCCCCCTCGCGCGACACTGCTCTCCTTCGACGATAGACCGCGGCATGGCACCTTCCTCTCTTTCCGGGCACTTTCTGATCGCGGGGAAGAACCTCCGTGACCCCAATTTCTTCCAGTCGGTGGTGCTGATGATCGAGCACAACGACCAGGGAGCGATGGGGCTGGTCATCAATCGCCCCGCAGGGCTGACAGTCTCGAAAGTCCTGGAAGGGCATTTCGATCTTCCGGATACCAACATGCAGGTCTACGCCGGGGGGCCCGTTGAGCGTTCCGCGTTGTTCATTCTCCACGATTCGGGGGACTACGACCCGTCCCAGTCCTCCGTGGTCCCGGGGTTGTACGTGGGGAATAGCGCGGAGATTTTTGAAAACGTCGTCCGGCGGGCGGTGAGCGGGGATGACAACCTCAAGTTCCGGATCTATGCGGGCTGTTCGGGCTGGGCACCGAACCAACTGGAGCAGGAACTGGAACGGGGGGACTGGCTGGTGACGAAAGCGCAGATGGAGCTGGTTTTCCACGAGGATCCGTATGCGGTCTGGGATCTGCTGATGAAAGAGGTGCACCAGGCCCCTGCCTTGCCGGTGACCCCCCATATCCCCCCTGCTCCGGAGTGGAACTGACCTTCTCCGCCGAATACACTCTGTTTAAACAAGTTTCATAACCCTCTGATGCGTGCGAATTCCTCGGCCTTTGGACACGTCAGAACAGGCACAACCGGGTTATGAAACGGACTCTCACGCGATTCCCCATCTCCGCAGCGGCATTCGCACCCAAGGAACGACCTCTATGACCGTGATTACGCTCCGCGATCAATCCACCGGTGCCCAGGCACAGATCCTGACCGAGCTCGGGTTCAACTGCTTTTCATTCCAAGCGGCGGTGAATGGGGAGGTGCATGAGGTGCTGGATGCCCCGCCTGAATACGAGCTGGGGAAAGGGAAAGCGAGCAGCGGGGGGATTCCGATTCTGTTTCCGTTCCCGAGCCGGATCCGGGGTGGGAAATTCTCCTGGAAGAACCGGAACTACGAACTCCCCGCCGGTGACGGAAAAGGGAATGCCATTCATGGGCTGGTGCTCGACCGTCCGTGGCGGGTGACGCTGACTGACGATCAGACGGCCGTCGGCGAATTCCAGTTGAGCGTGGATGCCCCGGACCGGGTTTCGCTGTGGCCGACCGACTTCCTGATCGAAGTCCGGTACACGCTGCACCCGTCGAAACTGCGGGCGGACGTCCGGATGGCGAACGCCGGGGAGGAGGATCTTCCCTGGGGACTCGGCACGCATCCGTACTTCAAGGCCCCGCTCGGCCCGAAGGGTTCATTCGAGAATTGCGTGGCACAGCTTGCGGCACCCGAGATTCGGGAACTGGTCGAATTGCTGCCCACGGGACGGCGGCTGCCGGTGGAACCTTCCAATGATCTGCAAAAGGGTGGGCGGCTGAAGGATCTGCAGTTGGATCACCTGTTTACCGGAATCACTCCGACGAACGGGCGGATGGAATCGCTGGTCGTGGATCCGCACAGCGGTTTGCAGGTGGCGCAATACACCGATCCGATCTTCACGGAATGGGTGGTGTACACGCCGCCGCATCATCGCTCGATCTGCCTGGAACCTTACACCTGCATGACGGATGCGATTAACATGCGGACGCAGGGGATCGACACGGGCTGGAAAGTGATGAAGCCGGGGAAGAAGTCGGACGTGGTTTGAGATCGAAGTTTCCAAGGCGGGTTGAGGCGGCCACCGGGGATTCCACATCAAAAGTACACCGGACATTCGACTTCCGGATTGTTGATCCCGGATCTGCAATCGTACCCGTCAAGCGCGGCTTCTTGTGGCTAGCGCCACCCAACCGCGAGGCGGTCGGGCCACCCAGGGACGCTGCAAGAGACGCCAATCATCCCGTGAATCCATGCCTACCCTGCTTCGCGATGTAGGCATGCCACCCCGTCGGTTGAGGCGGCCACCGGGATTCCCCCTCAAAGTACCGCAGACATTCGAATTCCGGATTGTTGATCCCGGATCTGCAATCGTACCCGTCAAGCGAAGCTTCTTGTGGCTGCGCCCTTGACCGCAGGGCGGTTGGGCCACCCAGGGACACTTTGCAAGAGACGCCAATCATCCCGTGGCCGCTTAGCGATGTAGGCATGCCACCCGTCGTCTCGGTTAAAGGCTTAGCATAAAAAAGCACCGGCGGTTTGGCTGCCGGTGCTTTTCGTTACGATTGAAACCCGACGATCAGGTGTGGATTTCGTAGCCGCTGCGGCATTCGCGGGAGAGCCACTTGGCGGCTTCGGGATCGCCGACGATGGTTTCCTTCTCCGCGTCCCAGTTGAGCTTCTTCCCGAGGCGGATGGAGATGTTCGCCAGGTGGCAGGTGGTCATGGCGGTGGTGGGTGTAGACGTCGGAGATGGGTTGTTCCCGATCGACGACGCATTCGGCGAAGTTCCGCATGTGGTCGCCGGGTTCTTTTCCCTTATAGATCTTCTTCAGCAGGCCCTCCGGCAGGGCTTGGATTCGAGTTCTTCGTTGAACGCAAGCGGCTTCTCCTGGCGTCGCGGAAGCTCCACACCAGGTTCCCTCGAACAGAACACCGTTGTCGGTGTCGTGGCGGATGATGAGTTCCATGTCTTTGGGGAACTTGCAGGTGATGAGAATTCGGTCGCGGTGTTATAGCGGTCGCTTTCGGTCGGCATGCCGTCCTTCAGCGGAACGGGGTGGGTCGCGGTTCCTTCCACGGTCAGAGGACCACTGTTATCCATTTCCATTCCCCACTGGGCGATATCCACGTGGTGTGCTCCCCAGTCGGTCATTTTTCCGCCGGAATATTCATACCACCAGCGGAATTCGTAGTGGCAGCGGCTTTCGGGGTAGCCCTTCTTTTTCGCCGGGCCGCTGATGTAGTCGGTCAACGGGGCCTGTCCGAGCCACATGTCCCAGTTCAGATTCTTGGGGACGTCGACCTTGGGGAGTTTTGCGGATGACGGTGCCCCACCGATGCCACAGGTGGCGCGAACGACCTTGCCAATCCGCCCGTCCCGGATCAAGGCGATCGCCTTGAGGAAGTTCAGGCCCATTTCGCTGCGTTGCTGGGTACCGACCTGGAAGACCCGGCCGGTCTCCTTCAGGACCTTGACGATCTGTTTCCCCTCGTCGATGGTGAGGGTGAGGGGCTTCTCGCAGTAGACGTCCTTGCCCGCCTGCATGGCTTCGATGGCGATTTTCGAGTGCCAGTGATCGGGGGTGACGATGGTCACGACGTTGATATCCTTGCGGTCGAGGATCTTGCGATAGTCCTCGTGCATGGCGATTTCGACGTCCTTGCCGGAGCTTGGCCTGTTTTTCTTTGACGAGATCCCGCCCTGCTCCCATGTGATCGCCATCGACGTCGCAGACGGCGACGCAATCGAAAAAGTTGAGCATTCGGCCCGACTCCGCCGCGCCCGGCGGTCACCTGTTCCGATGCAGCCGAGGATGGGGCGTTCATTGGCGGAGCGGAAGGCATTCGCGAAGGCACTGGGGCTGGTGAACCAATAGGGCATCGTCCCCGCGGTCAAGGCGGCGACGGAAGTGCAAGAAATCGCGACGATTCGATCCGGTGCGGCATGGGGTAGGCTCCTGGACAATTTGAAAAGGTGACATTTCTTAATGGCAGGTTGGGATTTCCGGCTTGATTCTAGCAGTTGAGAGGGGGCAACACAGCGATTTTCAGCGAGCTGCCAAAAAACAGGCTGAACTTTCGTCCAGCCTGTTTCGTCATATTCGTGCTACAGAAGAATTACTTCTTCTTTGCGCCGGTCTTGGCCTTGGTCGACTTGGCTGCGGGCTTCTTCGCAGCGGTCTTCTTGGCGGCGGGCTTGGTGGTTTTCTTGGCGGCGGTTTTCGTGGCCATGTCCTTGGCTCCTTCTGAAGGGCACCTGTGTTTCTGAGGTCGAAAGGTTCCCGGTACCCGAGGGAAATCCGACCGTCATAAGTTTCTCCGTGATTGCTTCCAACCCTGGAAACGAACCACGGCATACACATCACTGTCCAACTGGTTGCTTTATATCGGCTTCAGAAATAGCGGTCAATCGGAAATCTTTATTCGATATACGGTTGTTGTAAAATCTTCAGCCGCAACTTGTCTTTCAATAACTTCAGCATCCTCGACGTAAACTCCATGGTCTCGTGTCGCGAATTGGCGGACTTACGTCTTTTCGAAAGTAAGGTTGCGGCGACCCTTGACGCGACTGTCCCGCACGGAAACAATCCTGTGAATCGCGTTTGTGGCGTCGATTCGGAATTCGTGTCAGGATCGGGACTTACCGCCACGTTTGTGAACCTCGCGGGTCACTGCAGACCACTTGCGGCGGTTCCGAATACCTCGCGTGTCATGTGGTGCGCGACACTCTATTTTCAGCGGCTTCTCTCAAGGTTCGACCATGAAACTCTCCCCTGCCGTGCAGACACTGAAGCCTTCCGCCACGATCGCCGCAGCCGCGAGGCGAAAGCCTGAAAGGCCAGGGGATCACGGTGTATGACTTCACGCTGGGGGAACCGGACTTCAATACGCCGGAGCATATTCAGGAAGCGGCGATTGCCGCGATGCGGAAGGAACCCGGTCACACGCACTACACCGCGTCCGGGGGGATTCCCAGTTTGAAGAGGCGATCTGCAACGCCTACCGGCGGGATTACGGCCTGAGAGCTACACGCCTGAGCAGGTGCTGGTCTCGAACGGGGCCAAGCACTCGATCCACAATGCCATCACCGCGGCTGTGTGGACCCGGGGATGAAGTGATCATCCCCACTCCCTACTGGGTGAGCTATAGCGGCCCCTAGTGGAACTGGCGGGGGCGACCGCTGTGCTGGTACCGACAACCCGGGAGAGCGGATTCTGCATGAGTGCCGATCAGTTCCGGGCTGCGATTACCCCGCGCCCGGCTGATGATGCTCAACAACCCGTGCAATCCGACCAGGAGCGGCGTATCCCGTGGAGACCCTGAAGGCAACAGGGTCAGGTGGCATTGGAGAAGAATATTTTCGTGCTGTCCGATGAAATCTACGAAAAGCTGATTTATCCCGGGTCGGAATTCTGCAGCTTTGCGTCGCTCGATCCGAAGCTGGTCGATTTGACGATCACGATCAGCGGGGTCAGCAAGGCGTATGCAATGACCGGCTGGCGGATCGGCTGGTCGATTGCACCCGTGGCTTTGACGAAAGCAATGGATAACCTGCAAAGCCGAAACCTCCAATCTGCAGCATCAGCCAATATGCAGCGATCGCCGGGTTGAACGGTCCCCAGGAGGGGGATTGAAACGATGCGGCGGGAATTCGAACGCCGCCGGGAATATGTCCTGGGGCATCTGCGAGCTGATTCGGGTGTGAATTCGCTGAACCGGGTGGGGCATTCTACGCCTTTTTCGACGTGAGCGACTACTTCGGGAAACCGCTTCCCGGGGGGAAAACCGTGGCGGACGCCACCGACTTCTGTACCGCATTGCTGGAAGAAGCGCACGTGGCGCTCGTCACCGGGGATGCGTTCGGGGCCCCGGGGTATGTGCGGCTCTCCTTCGCGGCCGCGATGCAGAACCTGGAAACTGGTTTTGACCGCCTGCAGAAATTCATGGTGGGTTGAGACTGGGTCGCGGGTCATCGAGTCAAACTCGCCCATGCCTACCCTGCTGCTCCGCAGCGATGTCGGCATGCCACCCTGCGCCATGCGAGCTGGGGCACCAAATACAATGCACGAGACGCTCGTCAGCGAGTGAATCCATGCCCGCCCTGTTTCACGATGCGGGCATGCCACCCGTCGATGGAATTACCGGACGCTGATCACTCTGGCCGGACCACGCTCGATCAAGTGTCGCTGGGCTGCTGCGGTGTGAGGCGGAGTCCCTGCAGGGAGTCGACGGAGGATTGCGAGAGGGCGTCGAAACTCTCGGCGTTTTCCATGAGACGAGGATCAAACAGGCAGACGGCCGTATTCAACTGCTTGTGGGTTCCGACCAGGAAGACGACATCGTTGACTTGCAGCTTCAAGTCGGCGGGAGGGTTCGTCTGCAGTTTGTCGTCCCGCCGCAGACCGATCAGGGTGCAACCGGTCACTGAGCGGAGGGCCAGATCCATGGCTGATTTTCCGACGGCGGGGGACTCGGGGCGGATTTTGCAGGATTCGACTTCGATCTGAGAAAGCAGATCCTGATAGACGTGCGTGACCTCGGGATGGACGGTCATGTGGCGGAGCATGCCGTAGTGATCCCCACGGACCCGGTCGATGATATTCATGATGTCATTGCGGGGGACCTGGTAGTTCCTCAGGACGCGGGAGAAGATTTCGACGGCCGTTTCGAAGTCTTCGGGAACGATCTGGTTGGCTCCGAGTTGCATCAACTCCTCGATCTCGGAGACATACCGTGTCCGGACGATGATATGGAGATCGGAATTGAGATGGCGGGCAAGTTGCGTGGCGCGGCGGATTGACGGCGGATCGGAGATCGCGATGACCAGCAGCTTGGCGTGGTGAATCCCCAGTTGCTCCAACACGGCTTCGCGGGTGCAGTCGCCGTAGTACAGGGGTTCCCCCTGCTGGCGCCCCTTCCGAACGGTGTCGGGGTTCATTTCCAGAACGACGAAGGGGATTTTCATCTCCGCGAGGACACGGCTGAGGTTCCGGCCCGTGAGTCCATAGCCGAGGATGACGACGTGGCCGTGCAGGTTGACGCCGTGGGGGCTGAGTTCTTTTTCCTGGCGTGAGCGGGCCAGACGTCGCAGCCAGGGCTGACGATCGGCCCAATAACTGAACCGTGGTGCGAGATTCAGAAGCAACGGAGAGAGGGCCATTGTGATGACCCCGGTGCCGAGGAAAATCTGGTAGGCCTCTTCGGAGAGCAGGCCGAGTTCACGGCCGGGTTTGGAGAGGACGAAGCCGAATTCCCCCAGGTGCGCCAGCCCTGCTCCCACAAGGATCGACGTCCGAAGCGGGTAGCCAATGATCAGTGAAGGGACCGCGGCGGTGAAGAATTTGAGGAGTGTGACTCCGATGACGGCGGAGAGAATCCAGCCGGGGTGGGACATCACGAAATTGATGTCGAACAACATCCCGATGGAGACGAAGAACAGGCTGACGAAGCTGTCCCGGAAGGGGATGACTTCGGAAAGGGTCTGGTAGCTGTATTCGGAATTCGCGAGGGCCATGCCTGCGAGGAAGGCTCCCAAGGCCAGCGAGAGCCCTGCTTGCGCGGTCAGCCAGGCGGTCCCCATGCAGGTGAGGGTGATCAGGAGAATGAAGAGTTCTCGATTGCGGAGGCGGACGACCTGAAAGAGGATCCAGGGGAGGACGTAGCGCGAGGCGAGGAGAATTCCGCCGACGATGCCGATGGCTTTTCCGAGGGTGAGCAGCAGCGCGGTGGGATCGTTTTCCTTGCCGGCGAGGATGGGTGCGAGGACCATCATCCAGACGACGCTGAGGTCCTGGACGATGAGAATCCCCAGGCTGATGCGGGCATGTGGAGCGGAAGATTCGCCCCGTTCCATCAGGAGCTTAATGAGAATTGTCGTACTGGCATGGGTGACGAGAAACCCGGCGAAGATGGCCTGTCCGAAGGACACCGTCTCTGAATGCAGGGCGAAGACGACTCCCAGAATCGTGAAGGCGACTTGCAAGGCCCCGGCGAGGAGGAGCTTGGACATTCCGGTCATGCGCTGGGTGTTGAATTCGAGGCCGACGGTGAAGAGGAGCAGGACGACGCCGATTTCAGCGAGGAGTTCGACGTGTTCGGAGTTGTGAACCAGTCGGAACCCGTGCGGGCCCATGAGCGTTCCCGCCACCAGCATGCCCAGTACTGCCGGAAGCCGGCCTCGTTGAAAGACGAAGACGACCACCCCTGCGATCAGGTAGATGACGAGAAGTTCCTGCAGCACTTCCAAATGGGGCACGTGAGGATGTCCTTTGAGTGATATTCAGAAGGCGCATGGGAAACTAGCCATCCCCAGCGCAAAATTGCTCACATAAAAATAACGTCAACTGGCTCTCGCCGATTCATTACGCAGGGGGACGATCACATCTTGAAGAAGTTGCTGGGCTGTGGCTTTCAGCATGTCCACGGAAACGGACATCTGATTCAGCAATCCAATGTCTGTCGTTTTTTGCGCATCTTCCATTGCAGCCGGATCTTCAATTAAATCTTCGAGGCCCGACCCGAGACTTCTCCCTAATTCCCGCCAGTCGGCCGGGAAGCATTGTTGCAAAGCGAAGAGCCAGCGTTCGTGCCATTGTTCGGCAGCATCCCGGCCCTCAAGTCGCGCGAGCGCGATCACACGCCCTAAATCTTTTGCGGAGCGAAGAATGCCTGTCATTTCTCCTGATTGGATTCGAGTTTCGCCGACTTGAGGATGTGAGAGCAAATTTGCCAATGCCATCATGGCAGGGTTCGCATACTCCAGCCCGACTTGAGAACGGCAGCGGTCGATTGACACGACCCCCATGAATCGAAAACTGGGCAAACCATACCACCCGTCGCTCATCTTCAGAGGAATCCATTCCTTTGGTTGTGTTTGATTTTGTTCAGGGATATTCAGGAACTCAACAAAATATTCATTCGATGCGGGCGGATACAGTCGAATGGCACGAAGGTTGTCGATGGGAGTGGGACTTTTTTGCGCAAAACAGTCATCCGTATTCTTCCATCCCAGGGACAACAACCTGTTTGCAATATCCTGACACGAAGCCGTGTGACCTGCGGGATGAACAACAAGATCGGCATCTTTTGTATTGATGCCCCGCCCCTCCAGTTTTTTCCGGAAGTGATAGGCGGCGGCCAGACTGCCCGTCACAAACAGATGTTCGTGAAGTTCGCGGGGAACGTCGGATGCAATTCGCCCGAACAGTTTTATGGGATCGAGTCGATTCATGCCAGCCGAACCTCTCGCCGCAGATGGGTCAGAAATTGATTTGCCTGAGTTGCAAGGGAAAGATCGTAGAGATCCAGCGCCGTTTCCACGGGATCCGCCCAGGAAATGCCTGCTTTCTGCCGTTCCGCGAATAAAGAGGACGCCCTGACCAAAGGATTCACGACCAATATCGGCGATTCTGAAAAATCGCTGACTTGCGTTAATGCCGGATCAATCGCCTTCACAAAATCGAGGTTGAGCTGCCCTTCGGGAGCATGGTAGACGAGGTCAAGTCGCGGCGTTCCATGCAGATCAAATTCCGGATGCCAATGTCTCGCGGAGAGTACCCCTCCAACCGCCAACCGGGCGGGTTTTAGTCTTTCGAGCCTCTTGAGCAAGCCTTCCGGCGAAGGCTTCGTGCCAGACCGATCGCGAAACCGAAATGAATTTCTGAACGTCTTTGATCTTACAACAACTTCCTGCCAAAGATCATGGGGGAATGTTTTCAATTCCACCGAACGGTTCGATGTGAAAGCAAGGTAGGGACTGAGGCTCCTCCCCGCGAGCGTCTGCTGAACAACGGGATGACTGCACCCTACGTCCTCTCCCAGTTTTCCGAGGGCAATGGGACCTGCGTTCAAAAGCCAGCGGTTGATCAAGAGCTTGATGAGTTCCTGGGATTTTCGCCCCGGCTGTTTTTTCAAACTTTCCCATTGGTGACGGCCGTTTCCAATGGAACTGATCTCAAAATGCTGGGCAATTCGCCGATTGTATGGCGTGTCCGGATTAATCCAAGTTCCTTCCTCTTCCAGCACGATCACCGCGAGTCGGTCTGCGATGCGCTTTCTCAAGATACTCGTTGAGACGTTCCATTCGTCTTTCAGCCTGTTCAGGGACATGCGAGTCTCAAGAAGTACCAAACACATTTGTGCGATGTTTGGATTTTGTTCCAGATAAATCGCCGCCTGCATGACCGCGGAATAGACCCCTCTGCTCCCGGCGGAGGACTTTTTCACTTCAATTACGTTCTTCCCATTCTTACTCACGTAATCAATCTGCTCATCCTCGCGGGAGATGAATTCTGCTGTCCACCAGTCACTATTCTGAAGTTTTTCCATACTTTTATCTTAAAACCCAAAACCGAAAGTCGCAAGTGCATATTAAACTCGCAATTCGATTTACAAGTCGCAAGTAGATCGCGTTTATCCACTTACAATTCCGAATTTCCTGCCCCCACCTCGGGGGAAAATGTTGTCCCCTCTGGGGAAATGGGTCAACCCGGAGTAGGAGAAAGAGAAGCGAAGAAGGGGTAGAATTCCAGGCAGGATGAGATTGTGACCGTCATCGAGAAGGGTCTTGCGAAGATGCGAGGTTTGGCGTGATTGCAGAAAAGGGCGAGGGGATCGTCATTCGACAGACGGATTTCAGCGAGAGCAGCCGTGTGATGACGCTGTTCACGCGTGAATTCGGGAAGATCTCCGCGCTGGCCAAAGGGGCAAAACGGCTGAAGGGGCCCTTCGAGGCTGCTCTTGACCTATTAACGCGATGCAATATAGTCTTCCTCCGCAAATCTTCCGGGGCTCTCGATCTTCTCACCGAAGCAAAATTGATCCAACGTTTCAAGGCGAAAGACCGGTCGCTGGAAAGTTTGTATGCGGGGTATTATGTCGCGGAACTGCTGGGCAATCTCACGGAAGAGTATGACCCGCATGCCGTGCTGTATGCCGAAACAGTGCAGGCTTTGGACCGGTTTCAGAGCTGGGACCGGCTGGAGAATGCGGTCGCACGATTCGAATTGATGTTGTTGAAAGAGATTGGACACCAACCGGCGCTGGAAGGATGTCTGGTCTGCGAGCGCGAGCTGGACAATTCCCTGCCTTATGCCTTCAAGGTGCATCAGGGGGGGGTGGTCTGTTTCGAGTGCCTGCGTGAAGAGCCTGTGCGGCGAATTCACGCGGGGACGTTGATCGTGATGCAAAAATTGCTGTCCGAGCAGGATAGTAGTTGGGAACGGGTGGTTTTGTCGAAAGAACAGATTGAGGAGCTACGGAGCATCTGCAACGCGGCGATCGCCCATGTGATGGGGAAACGGCCCAAGATGCTGAGTTACCTCAAGTTTTCATAATGTAAGTTTTATAACGTCTGTTGTCGTCAAAAGCGTTCGGATGGTTGCCGGCCAAGGATGGCCAGTTGTCGAAGGATGGAACCGATTTGAATTCGCACCTGCCCGCTCAAGATGCAGCGCGCTGCCGGACACATTTGTGTCGCGGGTGGGTTCTGGCCGGACTGATGGCAGCAATCTGCCTGACCGGCTGCTCCATCCCTCTGAAGACCGCGAGCGCTTCGAAGTGGAAAAACCCCTTCGTAAAGCCGGATCCCACGGAAGTCGCCCGCAAGGCGGCGCTGGATCCCAACCGGGGCATGGACGAACTGGACGAGGCTCTGAAACTCTACGAAGACGAGAAATACTACGAGGCGGAAAAGAAGTTCAAGGCGATCGCCAAGAAGCACAAGGATTACTTCGTCGAAGAGGACGCGATGTTCTACGAGGCGGAGTGCCAGTACAAGCAGAAACGGTATGCCTACGCGCAGGACAGTTACGCCGGCCTGATCAAGAAGTACCCGTCCACGCGACACATGGACGTGAGCACGGGGAGACTGTTCAACATCGCGGGGTACTGGCTGGGGAACAACGATCTGGCCAAGGCGGACAAGATCACGCAAGTGGCCGCGGAGGATGTGGGGAAGAAGGACCGTCCGGCGGAAGACAATCCTTACAAGTTTTCACTGACGCCCAATCTCTTCGACCGCACGCGTCCCACGTTCGATACGAACGGACGGGCGCTGCAGGCCTTGAAATCGGTCTGGCTGAACGATCCGATGGGGCCGCTGGCGGACGATGCGCTGATGATGACCGCCGGCTATCACGTCCTGGTGGGGAATTACCGGGAAGCGGATCATCACCTGAAGATCCTGCGTGAAGAATATCCGAAGAGCGAATATGCGAAGCAGGCGTATCTGCTCGGTCCGCACGTCAAACTGATGACGTACCAGGGTGCGCTGTACGACACGAAGCCGCTCGACGAAGCGCGAACGATCCTGCAGACCTCGATGAATCTTTATCCCGATGAGAAGAACCAGGAGAAGATGATCGCGGAGATGGAGAACATCCGCCAGATGACCGCCCAGGAAGGGGCCAAAATGGCGGAATACTGGCGGCGGAAGGGGAAGCACAACGCGGCGGCGATCTACAGCGAGCTGGTGCTGAAGAACTATCCGGATACGGAATCGGCCAACGAAGCGAAGCAGATTCTCTCGAAGATCGACAAGAAGCACCGGCAGGGGATTCTGGAAATCGACGAGAAGATGGAAGAGGAAATCGCCCGGGTGGGTCACAAGCGGACGAAGAAGGAATCCAAAGTGGCTCCGCCGGAAGAGACGGCCGAGGAGACGGAAGAGACCAAAGAACAGACTGCTGAGGAAACCCCCGACGAAGAAAAACCAACAGAGGAAGAGCGGGACGACGTGTTCGCCAAGCAGATTGAGAATGCTCCGGTCAGGCGGAAGCGGGGACGAGTCTTCAGCCGAAGCGCCCCGGATCCACGGCCCGCGAAGACGACTTCCGAAGACTCTCCCGCGACGCTTGAGACCCCGAACCTGTAGAGTTGGCAGATGCGATTGGAACCGGGCCAACAACTGATATGCAGACGGACAGCATTAGGATTGCTGCTGGCGGGAGGAACGAGCGCTCTGACGGGGTGCGGTTATGTCGTGGGGCACGGATTCGATCCGCAGTTGCGGACGGTCTGCGTCCCGATCTTCAAGAACGATACCAACCGGCGCAATATCGAATACATGCTCACGGAAGCGGTGCAGAAGCAGATCCAGACGCGGACCTCTTATAAACTTGTGAAGGATCCGGAAGCGGACACGCGGCTGGTGGGTCGCATTGTGGACATCCGGAAGAACGTGCTGGGGGAAACGCAGTTCGACGATCCGCGGGAACTGCAACTGACGCTCGCCGCGAAGGTGAAGTGGGAAGACCTGCGTTCGCAGAAGGTGCTCATGGAGCGGACGTACGACATGCCACAGGATGCGGTGCAGTTTCTGGCGCGGGGAGACTTTGCCCCGGAAGTGGGACAATCGCTGGCGACCGCCCAGCAGACGGCCGTGGACAAGATGGCCCGGGACATCGTCAACATGATGGAAGTCCCCTGGTAAAGCAGCGCCGCTTCTCAGGTCGCGAAATCGGACGGGAGGGAGTACCATACCCTGCAACGGACTGTCGATTTCGTGAAAGGGCCACGGATGCTGATTCTGTGCACGATTCTGCTGGGGGGAATGATTGGCGGGGGCTTGCTATGGGTGAGCCTGCGCTACCAGACGTTTTTCCATCCGCTGTTGATGCCGCTGGCGAGCCTGTTCGTGATGGGGGTATTTGCCCCGTTGGCGCAGCTCTATTTTTTCGGCGAGCGGAAGACGGAATCCTTCCAGGTGCAGGCGAGCCTGCTGAGTTCGCTGTACGTGATCGGGCTTTGCCTGCCGTTTGTGACCCGTCTGAATCCATGTGAACAACTGGTGACGTGGCTGCTCGCTCCACTCGAACGGTCCGCGCTGCCCGCGGAGGGACGGCGGTCCCGCTGGTTCGCGGTCGGATTGCTCGTTTGCTGGATCGCGTTGTATCTGCTGTTGATTTGCGACAGTCCGCTGGGCTGGGATTGGCTGCTGCATTCACGCACGGCTTATCAGTTCGGACGGGCGGGAGTGGGACACTGGTTCGTTCTCTCGCAGGCGGCGTTGTTTCTGGGATATCTCGCGTGGCTGTGCGACCGGCAGGTGAAATCGATCTGGAAGATCGTCCTGGCGACCCTGATCTGCACCGGGGGATTCGTCCTGTTCGGCTCCAAGAACGGAGTGGTGGGAGCATTGATCTCCGGGGGGTTGTACTACCACTACTTCGTGAGACCGATCCCGCAACGGTGGCTCGTCATGGCGGGCTGCGCCGCTTTACCGCTGGTGATCATCTCTCCGTGGCTGCAGGGGAGCTTTAACAGCCTGAAGCAAACGATGCGGTACTACGATTATTTCGACAATACGGCGATGTACCTGGAACACCAAGAAGTGATCGGGCGGAAATGGGGAGGAGCGATGCTCAGTTCGTTCTGGGAATACGTTCCGCGGGGGTTCTATCCCGCGAAGCCGTTTATTCACGGGCAACTGTCGATCAACGAATATTTCTGGCCGGGGCTGACCGCGCTGGGACACACCCCGGCTTTTCTGCCGTGGATTGTGTATTACCTCGATCTGGGGACGCTGGGAGTTTTCCTGGGGGGACTGGTGACGGGGTTGATCTACAAGGGGGTGTATGTGCATTTCCTGCATCGCAGGTCGTTTCTGTCGTTCGTGGTGCTGTTGCAGGTCTGCTTCGTGCCGGTGCTGAAGTTCTCGCCGGCTCTGTATTTTGCGATGTTCCTGATTGCGGTCGCGTGGTCGCACGAGCGAGTGAACGTCGTGTGCCACAAATTGATGGAGAAGCTGCATCCAAAGGTGGAAGCGGAACCAACAGCGCCGATGCGGCGCGGGACAGCGGCGGCCAGGTAGTTACGAAAGTCGAGTGAAGGGGTTCCTGTGGTTAGCGCCACCCGCGCCCTGCGGGCGAGAGAGCGGAACAGGGGAGCAGGAGAACAGTAGGAAGAGGCCAATCGCTTCCGGGGCTTCCGCTTCACGGTACGCCTCCGCAGTGCCACCCAGAAATAGAAGGTCAAGCGGCAACCTCTTTTGCTGCGCACCCACACGCCGGAGTACCGGCGTATGGGCCATCCAAGATCAATTCAAGAAACGCTCATGATCCAGTGAATCCATGCCCGCCCTGTTGCTATGTAACGATGCGGGTATGCCACCCGTCGATTTGAAATCGCCGCATGTTGCTTCGGCACCCACCCGCCCTGCTCACGTACGTGGATATTGATCAGGCGTCGTGGGGGATGTTGTAGGCGGTCAGTTGGTCGAGGAACGCCGTCATGGCGATATTCGCGGTGCTGCCGTACGCCTGCACCATATAGATGTGGTTCATGAGCAACTGCATAAATCCGGCGGGGCTGACGTCGAATCCGCTGGCGATCATTTCCTTATCGCAGGTCCACAAATACGCCTCCAACCCGTATCCCGGCCAGGAATAGATGTAGTTCAGGTCGTTCTGCCCTTCGAAAACGACAGTGGGCTTGGTGTAAGGGTTGGGTGAGAGAAATTCCCGTTCGTCGAGCGAAATGGAATTGATGCCGATCTGGTCGAACGTCCCGGCCTCGACATGATCGACCAAATCAAAAAACGAGACGAGACTGCCGGTTTCGAGACTGCGGAACGTCGCACCGAACGTGGGATCGAAGAGGTAGAAGTTCCAGGTGCCGTCCTTGAGGATCGGAATCAGGACAGTCGTGTGACTGATCAGCGGAAGGTTTCCGGCGCCGATATTCAGCGAATCGATGCCGAACAGTTGCAGGACGCCGGAGTAAAAGGCGGCGTATCCTCCGCAGGACATGCCCCCGAGGTTGTTCAGGAAGATATTGTAGTACTGCTCCGCGACGGTGTTCGCCTCGGGAGCGAGGACGCTTCCATCGAGGGCGAAATCACCCGCACGGGCGGCCCATTCGAGGATGAGAGTCGCGGCCTGGAGCGTGTCTCCATTGTCCAATGCGGTCTGCAGTCCGGGAGATTCGAGCAGGATCTGACGACGGAGCATGGCATCGGAAATGCCAGGGATGTCCCCAATGTGGAGATTCTGCCAATCGACTCCTGCTGCCAATGTCTGAACCTGGACGACGTTATCGGACAACTTCAGTGACCAGGGAGTGTGAGTGGTCTGATCGAGGCCGATCAATTCCTGCCGTCCGTCCCCGTCAAGATCCGCGGCCTGGACAGAATCCGCACGTAGCCCGAGGTTCCCCTCCACGAGTTGCTGCGTGTAACAACTTCCCACGCCTTGGAAGATTGCCCACCAATCGAGGGTCGCCGCGTTGCAACCCACGATTTCGCTGGTTCCGTTCCCGTCGAGATCGACCAGTGCGATATTCGTCCAAGGGGTGTCGGTGTTCCAACCCCAGAGGAAGACCGATTTGTATTCGGTGCCGTTGAACGTGATCGCCCAGAAGTTTCCGATGCTGTCGCGCTGGACGATATCGACGCGTCCATCTCCGGTGACATCCCCGAGCATCAGGTTGGTGTATTGTGAGGCGGGGTTCCAGTGTTCGAGCTTGATGCTTTGATAGGCGGTGCCATTCCATTCGATCGCCCACCAGTCGCCGGTGACTCCGGAGCGGGCGAAGATCTCATCCGCGCCATCTCCGTCGAGATCCGCGATACCGACATCCTGCCAATCGAGGGAGGGATCCCAGTTGAGCAGACGTCGGGTCCGGAATGAGGTTCCATTGGAACCGAGAGCGAACCAGCCTCCTGAGGCGCTCTCAACAATCAGTTCGGCTCGGCCATCGCCGTTGATATCTCCGGTCAAATAATGGTTGTAGGTACTGGAGGCTTGCCAGGTTCCCAGAACAACGGCGGTCGTGGGATTGGCGCTGCCGGAGAGGAGACCCCACCACTTGCCGGTGACGGGATTCCACTGGGCGATGTCGTTGCGTCCATCACCATCCAGATCGGCAATTGTGACGTACTTCCAGTCGACGGTGGGATCGAGGTGACCGAGGAAGCGGTTGTGCGTTCCGGTTGTCTCCCTGACGATGGCCCGCCAATCGCCGGCCTGGGCATCCCAGCCGACGAGATCCTGCAGGCCGTCGCCGTTCACATCCTGGAGGGTGGTCCAGGCGAAATTGACGCGCGGTTCGACGGAAGCGAGAAACGTGTTTTGCTGGCTGGAGATCCCCAAAGTGGACATCCACCAGCCTCCCTGATTGTTCCAACCGACGACGCTGCTGCCGGGGAGCGTGGAATACTTTCCGAAGTGGACGTCGGTGTAACCGGATTGGGGTCCCCAGAATCCGATTTGCTGGTTGATGTAGGAGTTGCCGTTTTTAAAGATTCCCCACCATTTGCCGCTGGAGGAATCCCAACCGACGACTTCCTGCACGCCATCCGCATTGACGTCGGTCAGGCGGAAATATCTCCAGTCGGTTTCGGGATCCCAGCCGCGGAGAAAAGTGGTCTGATAGCTTTGGCCGTCGAAGTTGAGCGCGAGCCAGCTTCCGAGATTGTCCTGGACGACGACGTCGTTCCGCCCGTCTCCAGTGACATCACCCACCATCAGGAACGTGTAGGTGAAGTCAGAATTCCAGGTGGAAAGTTTCTGGCTGTAGTAACCTGCGGGGGAGTGCAGGATGGCCCACCAGGCACAGGTCTGGGCATCCTGGGCGATGACCTCGTCCAGGCCGTCTCCATCCGTGTCGGTGAGCGCAAAGTTCTGCCAGGTGGTGTCGGTGTTCCACCCGCGCAACAACTGATTGGAATAGGTGGAACCATTAAATGTCACCGCCCACCAGAGGCCGAGGCTGTCCTGGGCAACGAGATCATCCCGGTTGTCTCCGTTGATGTCTCCAACCATGAAGTGGTCGTACGCATTTTCGGTGGTCCAGGTCATGATCGGCTGGGTGTAGAAGGCATCCCCCTGGAAGGAAATGGACCACCAGACGCCGGTTTTGGAATTGAAGCCGACGACGTCCTGCGCGCCATCGCCATTCAGATCCGCAAGCGTCAGATCCTGCCAATCGTCCGGGGTTCCCCAGACGGACAATGTTTTCGTGACGTAGTGCGTGCCGTCGTATGCGAGGGTGGTCCATCTCCCGTATTGATCGAAAATCAGGAGGTCTTCACGACCATCGCCGTTGAGATCCCCCGTGAAGAATTTCTGGATCGTGACATCGGGGGACCAATAGCTGACCCAGGTCGGGAGGGGATCGGTGGCGGTGGGATCGACCTTCCACCAGTCGCCGGTGCGGGTATCGCGGAGATAGATTTCCTGCAGGCCGTTCCCGTCGAGATCGACCGACATGGAATCGGACCAGTGTCCGATGGTGTTGATTTCGTCCGCGGTTTCGGTGACGTAGTTCGCACCGTCGTAGCGGACAGTGGTCCATTCCCCGGTGATCGGATCGAGCCCCAGAATCCCCTGGCTGATCGACTCCAGGGAGGTGGTCAGAAGCTGCTTCGGCTCCAAGCGCTCGACCTTCGTCGACAGACCTGGGGCGGTCCGTCGAAACGGGGAGACCAGTCCCCCCCACAAATGGCGAAAAAGTGGCATAAGCCTGAATGCACTCCGTTACAGTCAGACGGATTAGAGAAAGTCTGTGGCCGGCTGGAGCAGAGATCCTATTCTCTCCAGCTTCTCTAATCCGGTTTTTAATCCAGCGGGAAAGGGCTCACATGGCGTTTTACGCAATAAAAAACTCACCCTGCAAAACCGGCTTAATGTCGCGCGTCACCCTTATCGGCGCCACCATCCAGACCTCCCAGATTGAATTCCCATTGACGGATTTTTGATGTAACTGCTATAAGCCGCGCAGACCACCGGGCCTGCGCAAGGAGAGGGTTGCGAAAGCGACCTAACTCCTGACCTCAACGACGGTTTTTGCGACGGGTTCAAAAGGGTTTTCTGTCCCTTCCGCGAGGATGCGGGAGGGAGAGAGCGAGCGTGATTGGACGCCTTGCAAACGGTCGTGGAAGGGGGAGCACAGGGATGTGCGGAATTGTCGGCGCATTTGTCTCATCCGAGAGTTCATTCCAAGTTACGGATGAGTATCTGTCCCGCATGCGGGACACCATGGGCTGCCGCGGGCCTGACGGCGGCGCGAACTCGGATCTCCCCGATGGCAAAATCGGGCTGGGGCATCCGCCGCCTGTCGATCATCGATCTGACGACCATCCGCAAATCAGCCGATGTGCAACGAAGATGGCACGTTGTGGGTGGTCTTCAACGGCAGGGATTTACAACCACGCGGAGATTCGCGCGGAACTGCAGCGGCTGGGGGACACCGCTGGAAGACCGATCACTCCGACACGGAAGTAATCCTGCATGCCTTCGAGCAATGGGGATCAAATGCGTGGAGCGGTTCCGGGGATGTTCGGAATCGCGGCAATGGGACTGAAAAAGCGACAGTTGGCTGATCCGGGACCGGATCAAGTTCGAGCAATTTTCCACAGCCGGCATCATGGACGGCTCACCTTCGCGTCCGAAATCGAGGCGTTGTTGAAGAAGACCCGGATCAAACGCGCGGTGTCAACGGGGGATGTTCCGCTATCTCTCGCTTCCTGACGACCCCTGCTCCGCAGACTCTCTTCGCAGGAATCAACAAGCTGCCCCCGCCACCCCTGGATGAGGTTTGACGAATCGGGGCGGGTGACCCGGGAGCGGTACTGGGATGTATGGGACCACACGGCCCCGTTGACCGAAGAGTCTGAGGAAGAAGTCGCGGAGCGGATTCTTTCGGAGCTTCGAACGGCGGTCCAACTTCGCAAGGTGAGCGACGTCCCCGTGGGGTGTTTCTCTCCGGCGGGATTGACTCGAGCACGAACGCGGCGTTGTTCTCGGAGGGTGAAAACTCCGACGTGCGAACATTCACGATCGGCTGCAAGGAGACCATCAGAGCTGCCGCAACGGAAGTGGACTATACCCGGAAGATGGCGGGACTGGTGGGAGCGAAACATCACGAGCTGCTGCTGGACGTGGACGACCTGCTGAATTTCGTACCGCGGATGGTGGAACTGCAGGACGAACCGCTGGGAGACCCGGTCTGCGTGCCGGTGTATTACGTCTCCAAGCTGGCGCGGGACAACGGGGTGATCGTCTGCCAGGTGGGTGAAGGAGCGGACGAGCTGTTCTGGGGTATCCGACCTGGAAACTGAAACTGCGTTTGCAACAACTATACGAACGACCGGATGCCGTGCCGCATTTCCTGAAGCGGCGGATTCTGGCAGGGATGCAACTGGTCGGCCAGGGGATGTCGCACCCGTATGAAGCGTTGCGCTTGCCGCTCCGAAGATCGGCCAGCGTCGCTGGAAGTGGATGCGTTCACGCGGGCGGAAAAAATGGCGTTGTTGTCGCCGCGACTGAAACAGAAATTCGACGGTTATGACTCTTGGGAAGTGCTGCAGCCGATCCGGCAGCGGTTCGAGGAGCGGGCCTGGGGAGACTTCGTCGCTGAACTGGATGACCTACCTGGATCTGAATCTCCGGCTGCCGGAACTGCTCCTGATGCGTGTGGACAAGATGAGCATGGGTGCGAGCCTGGAGGGTCGTGTGCCGTTCCTCGATCACAAGTTCGTGGAGATGGCGATGAGCATTCCCTCCGCGATGAAGACCAGGAACGGGACGCTGAAGCACATCCTGAAGAAGTCGGTGCGGGGCCTGATTCCGGATGAGTTGATCGACCGGAAGAAGCAGGGGTTCGCCGTTCCGATTTACGACTGGCTGTTCGACAAGCTGGGAGACAAGGTCCGGACGGAACTGCACGAATTCTGCAGCGAGAGCAACCTGCTCAATCCGCGGGAGGTCAACCGGTTGCTGGAGGCGAAGCGGGACAAGCCGATCTGGTACCTCTTCAACCTGGCGATGTGGTGGAAGAAGTACATCAAGGCCCGCCTGATGACGACCTGTGACATTGACCCGGTTTCCCAGTCCTGAAGAAGAGATTCACACCGTGGCGTTGCTGCAACAAATTCGACGAGGTTCCAGAAACCTCCGCGTGATTGCGGCGGTTGATGCTGGAGGTGCGGCGGTCGATGGACCGTGTGCTGCTGCGGGTGCACATTACGCGGGTCGATGCGGTGGGGTTGGTGCGGACACTTGGAGCGGTACCCCGAGCCTGGGAGAACCCTGTAGCGGCTAACTCGCCGTCCCTTCCCAATTCCCAACACCGAACAATTAAAGCGGCTCGAAGAATTCTGCCAGGGAAACTGAAAGAATCCTGCAGCGGGCCGAACTGGCTGCGGAACATCGGATCGACCTCCTCGGCTCGGGAGAGATTTCTCGGTGAGGTCGGCCTGGCATGCGCAGATTGCCGGAGCAGGTGGATGGCCTGGACATTTCATGGCGGATCTGAACTACATCAGCTTGCCGGATTCCGCCTGGCGAATACAGCTTCCATGGAGGACTGTTGCAGCGTGCTCGCCCCGTGGGGCAGGCGTACCTGCTGACGGGGAACGAACGGTGGGCCAAGGTTGCCAAGAAGGTTTTGTCGCAGTGGATGCAGGAAAACCCGTGCGGCTACGGCGTGAACTGGGCCTGCACGATGGAAGTCGCGATGCGGATCTTCACCTGGACGTGGCTGTTCCATGCGTTCCACGCCAGCCCGATCTGGGACGATCCGGACTTCCGGGGTGATTTTCTCTCGATGCTGTATCAGCACGGGAGATACACGGATCAGTATCTCGAATACAGCGATATCAACGGGAACCACTGCACCGCGGACGCCGCGGGACTGGTGTGGTGCGGCCTGTTTTTCGGACAGGGGCGTGCGGCACAACGCTGGGCCAAACAAGGATGGCGTTTGCTGGAAGATGAGTTGCCGAAGCAGGTGACACGGGATGGGGTCGATTTTGAAGCCTCGGTTCCCTATCACCGGCTCGTGGCGGAACTGTTCTTCCTGGCGGGACAATATCAGGAACAGGCGGGGGGGACAGTCTCCGCCAACTACCGTGCCCGCGTGCTGGAGATGGGGCGTTTCATTCAAGCGTATAGCGATCAGGCCGGGGATCTCCGATCTGAGGGAGATGCCGACGACGGCCGGACATTACCCCTGGAGTTCGCAACGTCTGATGGATCACCGTTACCTGGCCGGGCAGATGGGTGCACTTTTGGAACGATGCGGAATTGAAGTCACAATTCAGCGGGGACTTGTCGGAGGTCTTCTGGCTGCTGGGTCCGGCGGGGTGTGAAGCCTTGCGGCGGACAGGGTGAAATCGCGATCGGGTCAGAGGGGTTCCCGGAAGGTGGGTTCTTCGTTCAGCGAAATGATCAGGATCATGTGTTCATCGACTGCGGCCCGGTGGGTCTGGGTGGGCGCGGCGGGCATGGGCACAACGATTGCCTGGCGTTGGAAGCAAGACTTCTGGGAAACCGGTTGATTATCGATCGTGGTTGCTACTGCTACGGCGGATTTCGACAGAGCGGAACGAGTTCGAGCCACCGCCGCACATAACACGCCGCCGACGAGTTGACGGTACGGAAATCAATCAGCTCATTCCCTCGAATCTGCGGACGCTGGGTTGTGGGCCGTTCCCAACCTGCGACGTTGGGAACCGGGACGGGGAGTTCGATCTGTTCCAAGGATCACACGCCGGTTATCGGCGCTGGCTGAGCCGGTCACCCCAGTGCGGACGAATTGGCTGCATCACACCACGCACACGCATTGCTGGTGCGGGATGACTTTGAGGGGAACGGCGAACACCAGATTGATCGCCGACTTTCACGCTGGCTCCGGAGGTTCGAGTTCGGATCGAAACCGGAGGCGGACTAACGCCCAAGTGGATTCGCTGACATTCGAGTGCCACTGGTCGAATTGCAACGCCTGGTCGGTTTCTCTGCAGGAGACGACGGTATACCCGAGCTACGAATACTGCAAGCGAGCCTGTCGTTGCGATTTGAACGGCAAAGAGAGTTTGCAGCCTCTGGTCCTGTGTCTGTTGCCGCAGGGTGAAGCAATCGCGGAGTGGGATGCGTTCAGAAACACTGGCAGAGCCAGTGCCACCCGATCGATTGATGCCCACACCTCCGAAGTGAAAATGGAGGTGGGTCGATGATCGGGTTACAGGCGCTCGCCAATACAGCCAGCAGGTTGCTGGCGGTCTCGTTGTTGTTCGTGGCGACGATCATCGTCGCGCGTGCGCTGGGTCCGGAAGGGAACGGCCACTACACCGTGGCGATCACGTTCTCCGCGATGGTCACGCAGTTCGCGAACCTGGGGCTGCACGTGGGGAATATTTATCAACTGGCCCAGGATCCCAAGCGGCTGGCCCCGATTGTCGGCAACAGCCTGTTGATCTCCGTGGTGCTGGGAGGATTGTCCGCGGCCTGCTCCGTCCTGATCCTGCTTGCCGCGGGGCAGGTGTCGGCGGCCGAATTGAGCTTTCTGTGGCTGGGAGCGGCGATGGCCCCCTGCCGATTGTTTTTCACGCTGGGGGGAAACATCTACGTGGGTCTGAACAAGATGCGGCTGTTCAACATCTTCGCGGTGTTGAACTACCTGCTCGTGTTGACCGGCGTGATCGCGGCATTCTGCTGGGATGCACGGATCGAAAGTTTCCTGTGGGGGGTGCTCGCCGGCTGGCTGGTCACGTGCAGCCTCCTCGTCTGGCAGTTGTTGTCGATGATCAATTACCGGCTGGAATTCAGCTGGTCGCTCTTCAAGGAAGGTTTTCTGTACGCGACGCGGGCGTACATCGTGTGCCTGCTCGGCTTCTGATGCTGCGGGCGAATGTGTTTCTGCTGGAGGGGCTGGTCGGCCCGGCGGACGTGGGGCTGTATGCCGTTCCGTCGCAACTGCTGGATGGGATGAACCTGCTCATCGCTCGCTTTGGTATTTTCCGCGACTGGTGAAAGAGGATTCCAACCGCTGGCAGATGACGCTCAAAGGGACCGTCGCCATCGGGAGGTTCATGCTGATCGCCTGCGTGGGGCTGGGCCTGGTGTGTGAACCGGTGGTGCGCTGGCGTTCGGCGAAAAGTATCTCACCGCCTTGCCGGCGTTTTACTGGATGCTCCCGGGGCATTGTTCCTGGGGATGACCTCGGTCAGTTCGCAGTATGTCGCCGCGACCGGTTTTCGAAGGCGAGCCTGGGGATCTGGATCACGCGGGCTTGCTGTGCACATTCGTAACAGGCTGGCTGTTCATTCCGGCGTGGGGAGCGGCGGGTGCTTCGGCCTCGTTGTCGGCGGCGTATGGCCTCGTGTTTGTGCTGCAGATCGGGCTGGCCTGGTTGATCGAACGGAAACAATCGGGGATTTCCCCGAGCTGGGTGACCTTTTCTCTGCGCACGGCTCTTCTCCGCATAAGGACTGTGGTATGGATTACGCGGCGCGATCAGTTACCCCTTGTCGGACAGCTATCGCCAGAAGTTTGAACAGTTGATCGGATCCGACCGACGTATATCAGCCTGCGGTCACGGCAACCGCTGAAGAAGTCGCTGCAGACGCTGTTCGGGCTGAAGGCGGACCGGATGTTTATCGCGGTGGAGGGGCAGAATGCCCAGGCGCTTGCTGCCGGTGTTCTATTGCTTCGCGGGTGTGAGCCGGGCGAAGAAGATCCATTGATCACGCCGGATTTTCGGCAAAAACCGATTTCGCGATGGAAGACGGTGAGTTCGCTGGCGGCGACGATTTCGGCTTCCGATTGGTTGCCGGACAGGCCTGAGCCCAATGCCGCAGTGAGTTGCGCGGCTGCAGCAGGCGGCCCGCATTCGGATGCGCTCTCCAGAACGGTCGTTGTTCTATCTGAAGAGCAACCTGTGGCTGGGGGTGCAGGCGGGTGGTTCCGTGGGGCACGTGGCGGGAGTGGTCAACAGCCTGCTGACCCGTGGTTACGGGATCGACTTCGCCGGGACGGAAGCCCCCTTGATGGTGAAGCCCGGGGTGAACTTCATTCCGCTCGACATCCCGGAGACATATGGCATTCCGTACGAACTGAATCTGTTCCGCTTCCAGCAGCAGATGGCGCAACAGCTCAAGGTGAGGTTGCGGGGGAAGAAATACGGGTTTCTGTATCAACGGCTGTCGGTGAGCAATTACGCGGGGGTGCAGTTATCGCGGCAGATGAACATTCCGCTGGTGATCGAATACAACGGGTCGGAAGTGTGGGCCCAGAAGAACTGGGGGGTTGCCTTCCGGGACGGGAACGCGTCCCTGCTGGCGGAGGATGTCAGCCTGCAACATGCGCACGTGGTGGTGACCGTTTCGGACGTCCTCAAGGAAGAATTACTCGCCCGGGGTGTCGAGGCGGAACGGATTGTGACGCATCCGAACGGGATCGATCCGGAGGTGTACAACCCGGCACGGTTCGACGCGAAAACCAAGGAACAAATCAAGAAGAAGTGGAACATCCCCGCCGATGCGCGGCTGGCGACGTTCGTGGGGACGTTTGGCCCGTGGCATGGGGTGGAGGTGCTGGCCCAGGCGATCAAGGAACTGGCGGCGAATTCCGCGGAGTGGCTGCGGGAACAAAAGCTCCATTTTGTGATCGTGGGGGACGGCCTGCGGATGCCGCAGGTGAAAGAGATTCTCAACGACGAACGGTGCAAACCGTTTGTGACGCTGACGGGTTTGATTCCGCAGGCGGAGACGCCGCAATACATGGCCGCTGCGGACGTGCTCTTGTCGCCACACGTTCCGAACGCGGATGGAACGCGGTTTTTCGGGTCACCGACGAAGCTGTTCGAATACATGGTGATGGGAAAGCCGATCATCGCCTCCGATCTGGAACAGATCGGCACGGTGCTGGCCCACAGTCTGCGGGTGGGTCAACTCCCCGCCGGCAAACCGGACAATGATGAGTCGCGGATTTCCGTCCTGTGCCGTCCGGGGAGCGTGGAAGACCTGATGGAAGGGATTCGCTTCCTGGCGGAACGTCCGGAATGGGGCGATTGTCTCGGGCGGAACGTCCGGGAAGAAGCGTTGCGAAAATATACCTGGGATCGGCACGTCGATTCGATTCTGGAACGTCTGGAAGAACTGGGAGCGCGGGGCAACGACGTGTCTCCGGTGATCAATACACAACCTTCCCTGTCAAAGGCCGCGTAAACGCAATGGTTGTCGAGGGACTCGGATATTTCGGAGTGTTCACGACGCTGGCTATCGCCGTCACGGCGCTGGTCTGGCGTTACGGTGCGCCCGCGGTCCGGATGCCGTACTTCATCTACCTCGGTTTTTACGTCCTGACGACAGGGATCGGCGGCGTGGCGCTCGCCCTGACGAATGGAGACCTGCTCGAAACGTTCGAGTGGGGGCTGGATGTCTCCGTCCTGGGGGATCTGAACAACCTCCGCTACTGGGCACTCCTGTATGGGCCCCTGCTGATCCCCGGGATTGTGATCGTCCTGTTTCAGGATTTCCGAGTCGTGGAATACGGCATTGAAACCACGCTGGCCAGTTACCGGGACGGGTTGAACTGCTCGACGTTGCTGCTGGTTTACCTGGCGTTCATGGCGTACTGCATCGCCAAACTGGCGATGCACGGATACCTGCTGGGGATCACCATGTGGTTCACTCTGCAGGGTGATTTTCTCTCGATGATGGTGTTCCGGGACACGCTCGTGACCACGCTCGGGACGCTGTTCTTCGGGTTGACGTACATTACGCTCCCCATGCTGTCGCTGTGTGCCCTGTATCAGTTCGGCAAGACGCGGAAGATGGCGTGGGCGGCGTTGTTCCTGTTCATGTTCGGCGGGAACGTCTTCCTGAGCATGACGCTGGTGCAGAAAAGCCCGGTGATCATTTTCATGGTGTTCCAGGGGATCGCCTGCGTGGAAATGAAGCTGATCCGCTGGCAGGGGATGATCGCGATGTTCTGCGGCATCGTCGGGATGCTGAATCTGATGCAGTCCTTTTACCTGCAGGACTGGGACTATGCCCGCAGCCTGAACCTGATGATCTTCCGGATGGCGCACTGTTATCCGTATTACATGGCGGTGTATCCGGACGTCCTGCCCTTCGGCGGGATCGACCTGGGTTTGCACCTGATCGGCATCGGCGAGGCGTCGCGCGATAACTTCGACGTCTTCAAGTACATGTATCCGCAGATTACGTGGGTGGAAGGGGCTACCCCTGGTCCCGCCCACGTCCGGGCCTACTCCCAGGGGGGAGAATGGTTCGCGTTGTTTACGCTGGCGTTGATCGGTTTCGCGTTGAAAGCGGTCGGTTCACTCCGCGGCCGGATCAACGGGCCGGTGAGTTTCGCGTTTTACATTCAATCGCTGGTGTTCGTGTATTACCTGACCCAGACGTCGTTCCGAGAGGCGATTCTCTCCTGCTACGGCCTGTTCTGGGCGTTTATCGGGATCATTCCGCTGGTGTTGTTCAATCAACCTCCCCGAGAGGTGCCGAACCCCGCCCGAACCAATCGTGATCTGACACCCCCCGTACTTTCCTCACCGCGGCGAGGTCGCCCGGTGAACGCCCTGAGATAGGAGAATTAGCAGTGCATCAGGTTGTTCAAAACGTGCGCAATGGCCGTCTGAGTGTCTCGCAGGTTCCGGAACCGCTGGTTCGGCCCGGTCACGTGCTGATTCAGAATGTCTGCTCGGTGATCTCCGCGGGGACGGAAAAGATGGTGATCGACCTGGCCTCGAAATCGCTGATCGGGAAGGCGCGGGCCCGTCCCGATCGGGTGCGGCAGGTGATCGACAAGATGATGAAACAGGGGATCGTGACGACGGTCCAGCAGGTGTTTGAAAAACTGAACGAACCGATCGGCCTGGGGTATTCCTCCGCCGGTTACGTCCTCGCCTGCGGTGCGGGGGTGCAGCACCTGAAGCCCGGTGATCGGGTCGCGAGCAACGGTCCGCACGCCGGGGTGGTGTGCGTCCCCAAGCATCTGTGTGCGAAAGTGGCGGATAACGTTCCGCTGGAACAGGCGGCGTTTACGATCATGGGGTCGATCGCGCTGCAGGGTGTGCGGCTGTCGAAGCTGGCCCTCGGCGAAACCGCGATGGTGGTGGGGCTGGGACTGGTGGGCCAGATCGCCGTCAAACTGCTCAAGGCGCAGGGTTGTCGCGTGATCGGGACCGATCTCGATCCGGCCAAGTGCAAACTGGCGATGGAACTGGGAGCGGATTACGCGGCCCCGGGGATCGGTGAATCGCAGGTCCAGGAAATGACCCGCAATATCGGCGCGGACGCGGTGCTGTTGACCGCGGCGACGAAATCTGATGTGCCGATTCAGCTGGCGGGAAGCTGCGTCCGTCCGAAGGGGCGGGTCGTCGTCACTGGCGTGGTGGGGATGAACGTGGAACGCCAGCCGATGTATCTCAAGGAAGCGGAACTGGTGATCTCCTGCTCGTATGGACCGGGGCGGTACGACCCGGACTATGAAGAACAGGGGCGTGACTATCCGGTGGGACACGTGCGCTGGACCGAACAGCGGAACATGCAGGCGATTCTGGATCTGATGGAATCGGGCCAGTTGGATATTTCGCGGCTAATTTCGCATCGCTACGACATCGAACAGGCGGAGACGGCGTATGACCTGATCCGTGAAGCGAAGGTTCCCTACCTGGGGATCATCCTGAATTTTGGTGAAGACGAGAAAGCGAGCATTCCCTCGCGGATCGAGCTGCAATCCTCCAAGCCGACGGGGAAGCTGGGGGTCGGCTGCCTGGGAGCGGGAGGTTTCGCCCGGATGGTGCTGCTGCCGGCGTTGAAGAAGGCAGGAGGATTCCATCCGCGCGTACTGTGTTCGGCGGGGGGTTTGTCCGCTTCCACCAGCGGGAAGATCATGGGCTTCGATGTCGCGACCGCTGACGAAGAGCAGGTGTTCAACGATCCGCAGGTGGACGTGGTGTTCAGCATCACGCGACACAATCAACATGCCCGACAGGTAATCTCGGCCCTGAAGGCGGGCAAACATATTTTCGTCGAGAAGCCGTTGGCGATCTCGGTCGAGGAATTGACGCAGATTGAAGAAACGGTCCGTAACCTGGCCGATCCGAAGCCGTTGGTGATGGTCGGTTTCAATCGGCGATTTTCTCCGTTCACGCAGGCGGTGAAACAATTCCTCGCCCCGGTGAAGACGCCGTTGTGTGTGACGGTGCGGTTCAACGCGGGAATGATCGGTCCCGAGCACTGGACGCAAAACGAGACGGTGGGCGGGGGACGGATTATCGGGGAAGCATGCCATGCGATCGACCTGGCGACGTACCTCGTCGGTTCGCCGCCGGTGCGGGTGTTCGCGGAGTCGATCGGCGGACCTGCCGCTCCGAAGATCACCGACGATCAGTGCTTCATCACGCTGCGGCACGCCAACGGCTCGATTTCCAACATCGCCTACCTCTCCGGCGGGGACAAGATGTTCCCCAAGGAACGGGTGGAAGTGATCGGCGGAGAACGAGTGGCGGTTATTGATGACTTCCGCGAAGCGGTGCTGAGCTATCGAGGGAAGGTGAAGAAGGTGTCCGGGACGCAGGACAAGGGACACAAGGCGGAAGTGGCCGCGTTTGCGGAAGTGCTGTCCAAGGGTGGTGCGTCGCCGATTTCCTGGCAGGATCTGCACAGCGTGACGCTCGCGTCCCTGCTGGCGGTGCAAAGCCTGCGGGAAGGGGTGCCGCTGGACGTTCCCTCCTCTTGTATCGCCTGCATGGAACAAACTTCAGACCGACTGGCCGCCTAAGAAATTGATTCAACCTTGTTTCCAGTGAACTTTTCACGGAAAGAGTAGTGAGATGTCCCAACTGACAAAATGGATGGATCGGAACCTGTATCCGCACCTGCAGGGGAACTGGGATGACCAGATGTTCCGGGAGAAAATCCTGGAGTATCTGACGCCTGAAGCGCGAGTTCTCGATCTGGGAGCGGGAGCGGGGATTGTTCCGCAGATGAACTTCCGCGGCCTGGCGAAAGAAATCTGCGGTGTCGATCCCGATCCCCGGGTGATGACGAATCCGTATCTGGACGAAGCCCAGCAGGGACTGGGGGATGCGATCCCCTACCCCGACAATCACTTCGACGTGATCTTCGCGGACAATGTGCTGGAACATCTGGAGTTTCCGGAGCAGGTGTTCCGGGAATTCTGCCGTGTGCTCAAGCCGGGAGGAGTCTGTCTGACGAAGACACCGAACCGGTATCACTATGTCCCGACGATTTCCCGCTGCACGCCGCACTGGTTCCATCAATATGTGAACAAGCTACGGGGCCGGGACTCTGAGGACACGTTTCCGACGTTTTACCGGGCGAACTCCGCCGGGCAAACGCGCAAGCTGGCGAATGGTGCGGGGCTGGAAACAAAGGAGATCTGCATGCGGGAAGGTCGGCCGGAGTATCTGCGGTCGATGGCCCCGTTTTATTTCTGCGGCTGGCTGTATGAACGGGCGGTGAATTGTGTTCCGGGGTTGTCGGGGTTCCGGGTGATCGTGATTTCCGTTTTGCAGAAGCCGAAGGCCGCCGAAATCGACGTTCTGATTCCAGACACCCGAGTGAAAGCCCGGGCGGCCTGAGAAGAATTGTGAGTGACTCTAAAGTTCTATTAAGTTCATCTTGTCTCCCTGAGTGATTTGCCCTAAATTCCCGCTCCCCTGCGACGTCCTATCGCGACGTGTCATCGTCTGCAACTCCTTCGAAATTCGCATCTTTCGCACTCTTTCCTGACCCCGTTCTCGACAGAAAAGGATTTCTGTATGAGTCAGTTGCGAGCCTTATTTACGTTCGGCACCCGTCCTGAAGCGATCAAGATCGCTCCGCTGTTGCACGCGGCACGCCGTTACGTGTCAGCGATCGAGCCGATTGTCTGCTCGACGGGTCAGCACAAGGAAATGCTCGCGCAGGTGACGAATTATTTCGGGATCACCGCGGACTACGATCTCGAGTTGATGCAGCCGAACCAGACGCTCACGGGGCTGACCTCGCGATGCCTGGAAGGGCTGGATGGAATCATCCAGCGGTGCAAGCCGGATTGCGTGGTGGCGCAGGGTGACACAACGACGGTGATGGCCGCTTCGATGGTGGCCTTTTACCGCCGCTTACCGTTCATTCATGTGGAAGCGGGTCTGCGGACGGGGAACATGTACTCTCCGTGGCCGGAAGAATACAACCGCCGCGTCGCTGGACTGACGACCGCGCTGCATTGTGCCCCGACGGAGCGCTCGGCCGAGAACCTTCTGAAGGAAGGGTTCGATCCGAAGTCGATTCATGTGACCGGGAACACGGTCATCGACGCATTGATGTGGACCGTGAAGCGCGAACGGGCGAATTCCGATCAATGGAATGCCAAGTACGCGATGCTGGGCGATCGCCGGATGACCTTGATCACGGGACATCGCCGCGAAAACTTCGGCGAAGGATTTGAAAACATCTGCCGCGCGATTGCGGAACTGGCCCGGCGTTTTCCGGATGTGGAATTCGTCTACCCGGTCCACCTGAATCCGAACGTGCAGGCCCCGGTGCATCGCATCCTGGGGAATTGCACGAACGTGCATCTGGTCGCTCCGGCGGCGTATCCCGAATTCGTGTACCTGATGGATCGGGCAACGCTGATCCTGACCGATTCGGGGGGAGTGCAGGAAGAGGCTCCCTCGCTGCGCAAGCCGGTCCTGGTGATGCGGGACACGACGGAACGCCCCGAGGCGGTAGACGCCGGTGCGGTGGAACTCGTCGGCACTTCTTACGAAGCCATTTTGAACGGCGTGACGCTGCTGCTGTCCGATGCCAGCGAATACGCCGCGCGACAGATCGACCATAACCCGTACGGAGACGGTCACGCCTCCACGCGCATTCTGGACCTGATGCTGGCCGCGTTCGGTCAACAGGCCGTTCCGCAACGGCGTGCGGCTTAATTTCGTTCACTTGAATCATGGACAGGCCCGGGCCTGTATTCCCCTCACAGTCAGTCACCCCACCCGCAGGATCCTCAGTCATGAAACACGATGCCAGTTCTCCCGCATCTCACCCGATTCAATCTGCCACCTCTGTTTCTCTCCACGGTGAAGGGAAAACCGTGTGCGTGATGGGGCTGGGATACATCGGCCTGCCGACCTCGAGCATCCTGGCGCACGCCGGCCACCGGGTCATCGGCGTGGACGTCCGCCCCGAAGTCGTGAACACGATCAACCGCGGTGAAATCCACATCATCGAAACCGACCTGGAAGAACATGTCCGGACGGCGGTGAACAGCGGCCGCCTCAAGGCGAGCATTACTCCTCAGCCGGCGGATATCTTTATGATCTGCGTTCCGACGCCGATCACTCCCGACCACAAGGCGGACCTGACCTACGTCCAGAAGGCTTCCGAAGCGATTCGTCCCTACGTTCGCGAAGGGAACCTGATCATTCTGGAATCGACCAGTCCTCCCGGCACGACGGAGAAGGTGGTGATTCCGAACGCGATTCCGGAGGGTTTCGTGGTGGGGCGCGACGTGTTCGTCGCTCACTGCCCGGAGCGGGTTCTGCCGGGACGCATCTTGATCGAAGCGGTCGAAAATGACCGGATCGTCGGCGGGGTGACGCCGACCTGCACTGAAAAAACCTATCGCTTCTACCAGTCGTTCGTGAAGGGAGAAATCTGCCGTACGAATGCGGTCGCGGCGGAACTCTCCAAGCTGGTGGAAAACTCCTATCGCGACGTGAACATCGCGTTCGCGAACGAACTTTCGATTCTGTCGGAGAGCTTCGGCGTCGATCCGTGGGAAGTGATTTCGCTGGCGAATCGCCATCCGCGCGTGAACATCCTGAACCCCGGCCCGGGTGTGGGGGGACACTGCATCAGCGTCGATCCGTGGTTCCTGGTCGAAGCGGCCCCCGCGCTGACGCCGTTGATCCGCACGGCCCGGGAAGTGAACAATGCCAAGCCGCACCACGTCACGCACAAGATCAAGGAACTGGCGGCGCAATTTACGCGACCGGTCATTGGCTGCCTGGGACTGACGTACAAGGCGGACGTGGACGACCTGCGTGAGTCTCCCTCGCTGGAGATCGTGCAGGAGCTGTATCGCTCGAATATCGGCGAGATCATGGCGTGCGACCCGTGCGTCTCCTCGGAAAACTTCAAGGAGTTTCCGCTGCACACGATCGCGGAAGTCCTGCAACGCTGCCAGATCCTGGTGCTGTTGACCGATCACAAGCCGTTCAAGGATATTCCGGTCCGGGTCCTGCAGGAGAAAGTCCTGGTGGACACGCGCGGTTTCTGGCGCGGTCCCCTGCAGAGCAACGCTCCGGTCCGAAAAGCCGCCTAAGCTCATACGAAGGGGGTGCATGGGCACCTCGAGTAGCACGACCAAGAGGCCGGTCCGCAACGGTGCGGGCCGAACAGTTCCCGTCCGTACTTACGGTCTGAGCCATGATTGCCGAATGGAATCACGCCGCCCGGCTGTTGCGTACCGTGCGACATCTGCGCTATTCGCAGATGTTGTGGCGGACGCGGTATATGCTGGAACGGCGGATCGGTTCTTTCCCGGCGCGAATTCAACTCGCCACCGCTCCCTCGCTGCGACCGTTCGCCGATTTTCCGGCGGTGCCGGTCTTTCATCGGCCGGGCAAGACGGGAACGCAACTCGTCGAGCAGTTGAGTGCGGGTGTGTTTGAGCATCTGAATCTGAGCCGTGCGCTGGAGATTCACCCGACCAACTGGCTGGTGCAGGAAGCGACTCACGAGCGGTTGTGGGTGGTGACTTTGCATTACCACGCGTGGGTTTACGGCCTGGCAGAAGAGGCGGCCTGCGGGAATGCTCAAGCGGTTTCACTGCTGGAACGGCTCCTCAGCGACTGGCTGGAGAATTGCTCGCTGGAGCGGCCTGGGGCACGGGGACTGGTCTGGAATTCGTTCGCGATTGCGACCCGTCTGGGCTGGTGGATGCGGTCGTTTCCATTACTGGCGAATACAAATTTCTCGTCGGCACTTCAGGAACGGCTGGTTCAGAGTGCGGTTCAGCAGGCGGATTTCCTGCACGATCACCTGGAATGGGATCTGCGTGGGAACCACGTCTTGCGGGATGCGGTCGGACTCGCCTGGGGAGGACGCTGTTTCTCCGGTGCCAAAGCGGAGAACTGGCTGCAGACGGCGACGGACATCGCCATCAGCCAGGCTCACGAACAAGTCCTCTCCGACGGCGGGCACTTCGAGCGAAGCCCGATGTATCACATTCACGCGCTGGAGGATTTCTGCACGCTGGCGTTGCTGTTAAAAAGCAAAACCGCCCGCGAAGAACTTCGGTCGACGATCGCGCGGATGTGCGAATTCGTCGGCTGGATGCGTCATCCGGATGGAGAGATTCCGCTGTTTAACGATGCGGCTCTGCATGCCGTCGCCGCACCGGAACAGATGCTTGAAATCTGCCGGGAGCAAGGTTGGACTTCCGCGGAGGACTCTCCCCATCAGGGTGGCCGGTCTTTCTCCGACACGGGCCTGATCGCCTGGCACGATGCGAACTGGAGCCTGTTTTTCGACGTCGGGGCGGTTGGCCCGGACTATCAACCGGGACATGCCCACGCCGACACGCTGACGATTGAAGCCAGTTACCGGGGAATGCGGCTGATCGTCGATCCGGGAACCTATCACTACGACCGGAGCGGCATTCGAAAATCGGATCGCTCCACGGCCGCGCACAATACAGTTTGTATCGATCATCAGGACTCAAGCGAGACGTGGGATATTTTCCGAGTGGGGCGGCGAGCCCTGCCCCGCGACGTGCGGGCGGACTTTGGCGTGAATCAATTCATCGCCCAAGGGAGTCACAATGGCTACGACCATCTCCCCGGCCACGCGTCCCATTTCCGCCGTATTCAATGCTCGGCTTCCGGCCTGTGCATTACCGATCATCTGACCGGAACGGGAGAGCATCATGCCCAGGGGGGATTTCTGCTCGCTCCGGAATGGAGCGTGACACAGACACCCTGCGGCTGGGAACTGCGAAATAGCTCGCGGATGTTGCGGGTCCATCTCCGCTCGGAACAGGCGCTCGACTTCCACGTCGAACCGGCGGTCTGGCATCCGGAATACGGCAAGGAAGTCGCCGCGCAACGCCTCGTCTGGCAGACCACATATCAGCAGCCCTTCTCCGTCGAAATCCGATTCACTCCTCACACATCCAAGACGTAGCCGCTCATGCACATCCTGTTTCTCACCCACTACTATCCCCCCGAGGTGAATGCTCCGGCGTCCCGGACATCGGAGCATTGCCGCCGCTGGGTGGAGGCCGGACATGACGTGACGGTCATCACGTGCGCCCCGAACTGCCCTTCGGGAGTGGTGTTTGAGGGTTACAGGAATGCCTGGCGTGCGGAAGAGATGGTGGATGGTGTGCGGGTGATCCGGGTCTGGACCTACCTCGCGCCCAACAAGGGTTTTCTGCGGCGGGTGACGAATTACCTCACCTATGCGGTCCGGGCCGTGTGGGAATCGCGGCGGGTCAAAGATGTCGATCTGGTTGTCGCGACATCGCCACAACTCTTCTGCGGCTGGGGGGGAGTGTTTGCCCGACGTGGCAGCAAGACACCGTTCGTGCTGGAAATCCGGGACTTGTGGCCGGAGTCGATCGTCGCGGTCGGAGCGATGAAACGCTCCCCGATTATCAAGCTGCTCGAATGGCTGGAAAAGAAGCTGTACCAATCGGCTGACCACATCGTGACCGTGGGGAACGATTACCGCGCGGGGATCATCGAGCGGGGAGTCGATGCGAAGAAGATCTCCGTCGTTCCGAATGGGGTCGATCTCTCCCGTTTTGTGCGGGTCGATGGCTCGGAATTGCGTGACCAGTATCAGAGCGGATCGCGATTCGTGTGTGCGTATGTCGGTACGGTCGGCATGGCGCATGGTCTGGAAGTGGTCCTTTCCGCCGCGGAAAAGCTGAAGGCTGAGAAGCGAGACGACATTCAGTTCTGGATCGTGGGGGATGGTGCCCGCCGCGAAGAACTGGAAGCGATGGCCCGGGAGAGACAACTGACGAATGTCGTATTTACCGGCATGCTCCCGAAGGAACGGATGGCGGAGGTGATGTCGGCCGCCGATGCCGCGCTGGTGCATCTGCGGGGGGCGGATCTGTTCAGCACGGTGATGCCTTCCAAGGTGTTCGAATACATGGCGATGGATATTCCCATCATCATGGGGGTGCGGGGGCAAGCGGGAGAGGTCGTGGAGGAAGCCCGGGCGGGAGTGCCCATGACCCCTGACGATCCGAATTCCTTGTTGGAGTGCATCGCCGAGATTCAGCGCCGCGGAAAGCAGGCGTTCAGCGGGCGGAACTACGTGGCGAAGTTTTTCAATCGGGATCGGCTGGCCGGAGAGATGCTGGAGATCCTGGAAGCCCAGGTTCCCGGCGGTACTTCGCAGACGCCGCTCCGCAAAGCGGCGTGAGAATGTCCCACTGTGTCGCAGGTGAGATCATGCCGATGCCTCGTCTCTTCTCCCTGTGCCTCTGCAGTCTCTTCCTTGGGCTGAGTCTCTCCACATCCGGCTTCACGGCAGAGCCTGCGGTCCCGGCCAAGCCCCTCAAGATTCTCGTCTGTGGGGCGCATCCCGATGATCCCGAATCGGGCTGCGGCGGGTTGATCTCGTTGCTGGCGCAACAGGGGCATGAGGTTTCCGTGCTGTATGCCGTGACGTATCGGCAGGGACGATCTTATTTCAACCGCCCCGAGAAAGAAGTCCGTCGCGAAGAAGCGGCAGCGGCGTGTGCGATCATGGGGGCGAAGCCGATGTTCTTCGACGATGCGGCGGGGGAGTTTTACGCCGATCAGAAATCGCTGGCGAAACTGACGAAGCTGCTGGAGGAACAGAAGCCGGACATTGTGCTTACCCACTGGCCGGTCGACACACATCCGGATCACGCCGCGATGAGTGCGCTCGTCTGGCGGTGCTATCAGCGTCCGGGAGGTTGGAATCTGTACTATTTCGAGGTGAATCCCAATCACCAGACGCTGGCGTATCAGCCGAATCGTTACCTGGATATCGGGACGGTGCGCGACAAGAAATACCAGGCACTGATGCGGCATACGAGCCAGAAGCCGGAGACGATCTGGGCGGATCATCACGATCCCGCGCAGCAGCGGCGGGGCAAGGAATGCGGCGTCGCCCACGCGGAGGCGTTTCTGCTGGTTGAGGAAAAAGCGGGCTGTCCCGTGCTGCCGGTGAAAATGCTGACGCCGGGGAAGTGAACTCAGATCGAATAGTCGGGCATGAAGACGCGGACGTTTTTAGGGCCGACGAAGACGTGGTCGTCGACTTTAAGCTGCAGTGCCTGGGCGTGGTCCCGGAAGACGTCCACCGTCAGTTCGATTCCGAGTTCCTCCGAGAAGACGCGGGCCTTGAGGACCGAGCCGGAGGGGTTCAGTTGCAACACGCGCACCGGCAGGTGCGAAGACCCGCCGGCGGCGCGCTCGATCTGAAGTTCATGGGGGCGGACGTAGGCGGTGATCGTCTTGGACTCGGCCTGGGGATGTTCCGGATACAACATTTCGAAGGGTCCCAGTTGGGCTTTCCCTCCCTGGACCCGGCCATGGAAGACGTTGACGTTCCCCAGAAAGTCCATGACGAAGGGAGTGGCGGGCTGGTCGAAGACTTGCTGCGGGGTTCCGACCTGTTCGATTTTCCCCTGCTTCATGACAACCACTTCGTCCGCGACTTCGAAGGCTTCTTCCTGATCGTGGGTGACGAAGATCGTCGTCATCCGCATTTCTTCATGCAGTTTGCGGAGCCAGGTGCGGAGTTCCTGGCGGACCTTGGCATCGAGAGCACCGAACGGCTCATCGAGCAGCAACATCCCCGGGCGAACGGCGAGAGCGCGGGCAAGTGCGACGCGCTGCCGCTGGCCGCCGGAGAGTTCCGAAGGATACCGCTGCCCCAGGCCTTCCAGACGGACGAGTTTGAGAAGTTCCAGGACGCGGGGAGAAACGTCCGCTTTGGGGGCTTTACGGACCCGCAGGCCGAAGGCGACGTTCTCAAAGACGGTCATGTGCCGGAACAACGCATAGTGTTGGAATACGAATCCGATATTTCGTTCCCGCGCGGTCCGATGGGTGACATCCTCTTCCGAGAAGAGAATCGATCCCCGGTCGGCGTGTTCCAGGCCGGAGATGATCCGCAGGAGGGTGGTTTTCCCCGACCCGGAAGGGCCCAGTAATGCGACGAGTTTCCCGGAGGGGATTTCGAGCGTGACATCATCGAGCGCGACGAACTTGCCGAAGGTCTTGGTGACATTGCGAATACTGATGCTCATGCTGCGATCTCCTCGGCGTGCGCCGCCTTGACTTCCTCGACTTCGCGAACCGTCCGATGCTCCAGAAAGACCTTCAACGCCAGGGTGACGAGGGCCATGAGAGTGAGCAGAGAGGCGACGGCATACGAGCCGGGATTGTTGTATTCCTGAAACAGTTTTTCGACACGGAGGGGCATGGTGTCGGTCTCTCCGGAGATTCTTCCCGAGACGACATAGACGGCCCCGAACTCGCCGATCGCGCGGGCGTAACATTGGATGACGCCAAACAGCAGACCCCATTTGATATTGGGAAGGGTGACGCGCCAGAACATCTGCCAGCCGTTGGCTCCCAGACTGACGGCCGCCATTTCTTCATCGCTGCCGATGGACTGCATCAGCGGGATGAGTTCCCGGGCGATGAAGGGCATGGTGACGAAGATGGTGGCGATGAGGATGCCGGGCCAGGCGAAGATCATCTTGATGCCGTATTCCCGAAGAGTCGGTCCCCAATACCCCTGCATGCCAAAGAGCAGCACGAACATCAATCCGGCCACGACGGGAGAAACGGCGAAAGGGAGATCGATGAGCGTCATTAACAATGTCCGCCCGGGGAACTGAAAGCGGGTGATCACCCAGGCGGCCGTGAGGCCGAAGATGGTGTTGCAGAGGACTGCCAGGGGAGCGACGGTGAGTGTGAGCCAGATGGAGTGCCGCGTGTCCTCATCTCCGAAGAGGTTCTGCCAGAAGACGGACAGCCCCGGATAGAGTGCCTGGACGAACACGAAGACAAGAGGAACGAGAATGATCCAGATGACAACACTCGCTGCGAGCAGGATTAACAGGATCTGCAGCCAGAGGGGCTCGGTATGTTTGCGTAGTTTGGATTGTGACATGGGTTCCTCCTTTAACCCGCGTAGCGGCGGCTGCGGCGTTCGAGCCAGTTGATGGCGCCGAGAGACAGGAACGAACCGGCGAGGAGGACCATTGCAATCGCGGTCGCTTCGGCATAGGCGAATTCCTCCAGCTTGGAGACGATCAGCACGGGTGCGATCTCGGTCTTGAAGGGCTTATTCCCCGAGACGAAGACGACGGAGCCGTATTCCCCGAGGCCGCGGGCGAAAGAGAGAGCGAAGCCGGTCATGATGCCGGGCCACATCGCGGGGATGAGAATTCGGCGGAAGGTCTGCCAGCGGTTGGCTCCCAGGCAGGCGGCGGCTTCCTCGACGTCGTGGTCGAGGCTTTCGAGAATCGGTTGCACGGTTCGGACGCCGAAGGGAAGGCCGACGAAGATCAGGACCAGCACGATCCCGAGTTGGGTGTAAGCTCCCTGAATGCCGAGCGGAACGAGATAGCGGCCGTACCATCCCTTTTGGACATACAGGCCGGAATAGACGAGACCGGCGACGGCGGTCGGAAGCGCGAGAGGGAGATCAATCAGGGCATCCAGAATTTTCCGCCCGAAGAACTGGTAGCGGACCAGGACCCACGCGAGGAGCACTCCCAGAACGGCATTCAGAGCCGCGGATATTGCGGAGCGCCAAACGTCACCAGATAGGCGGGCTGCGCCCGCTCCGACCAGACGACTTCCAGAAGGTCTCGGGAGTGAGTGTGGAGACCTTGAGAATGCAGGCTCCCAAAGGGATCAACAGTAGTAATGTGAGGTAGCCGAGCCGCGATGCTCAGCGCTGAATCCCGGCAAGGGATGACGAGGTTTGCGGAACATGAGTGTTGACCAATCATTAGGATGGGGAGGTAATGAATGGAGTCCGTGGTTCAAAATTCAAATCAGCGCTGGGGGCCGGGTTCTCGCTGCGAAATTTACATTCTTGATCTTTCGGCCTCATGTTCAATGCTGAGCGTTGGAAATTCAAGCGTTTTTTGCAGCCTCGGAAAATACGTGTGTGGCGGGAGACCAGTCATTACCGACCAGTCTCCACCACAACACGGGACCCCATCCAAGCCTGCAATTTCCTGTCAGATTCCTGCGTCTTCTCCGGTCTCGTGGGCCGAAAGGCCGGAGAAGCACGCGGGAATCCCGTCCCGCACCGAATAACAAACAACGAGGTGCGGCAACGTGTTTCTGAATCGTTTCTTAGACTATTTCACAAAATGCTTCGGACGAAGTACGGTTTCTCAAAATTCGCAGATCCCGCATGATCACCAACCGCGTTTTGTGAGGAGATCTTAGAGATCGGCGGGACCTTCGCCACCGCTGCGGCTGATCAATCCACCGAACACTTTGATGTCAACGGTGTCGGCAAGGAACTTGACGGAACCGTCACCCAGGAGGGCATGGAATCCAGCGGGGTGGAAGCTGTACGGCTGGCCGCTTCCCTGCACACCCCAGAACAGCGAACCCGCGGGGGCCGTCGTGCCGGTGGTGTCCAGATATTCCGTTTCGTTGTAGGCATCGCCGTTGGTGGCGTTCACGCTGGTTCCGGGGACGGTGTTACCGTCGTAGGAACTTCCCGCGAACTGGATGTCACTGGCGGGGCGAGCCCAGCCACCGGCATTGACATGCTTGACGTCGGTGCCGACATTCTTGAAGCCACGAGTGAACTTGAAGGGACGACCGGCGGATTCGAGGAACGCGATGGTGTTGCTCAAGCCGTCGGTGATGGTTTCGAAGCCGACATCGAGGTTCTTCTGGAAGAAACCGTTGGTGGTCGGGTTGCCGTACTTGTCGGTCTTGCCGGTGGTCGGATCCTGCAGACCGGGAACGAGCGCCTGGAATTCCGCCCGATAGCCGATGACCGGAGAGTAGTCGGTGGTGGAGACCAGCGTGGGAGTGGCGGGGAAGGTGCCGTTGGTCGTGTAGGACTTGGGATCATCGTCGCGGCGGTCGATGGAGACCGGCGTCGAGGGGCAGTTGAAGGCGGGAACGACCTTCGAGGTGACCGGAACGTTCAAAGGATCGCTCCAGTTCTTCTGGAAGTTGTACTGCGCGTACATCGCTACCTGGTCCAGTTCCGGAAGCAGGAAAGTCTGGGTGGAAGCACGGGGATCGGTGGCATACGGGCCGGTGGACGGAGGACGGCGTCCCGAAGGAATCTTGCGCTGCTTGTCGACGTAGTTGTGCAAGGCGAGACCGTGCTGATGCAGATTGTTTTTGCACTGGGTGCGGCGGGCGGCTTCGCGGGCCTGCTGCACGGCGGGGAGCAGCAGTGCAATCAACACGCCGATGATCGCGATCACGACCAGCAACTCGATTAACGTAAACCCGGCGGACTTCTGACGCTCGACCTGCGAGCGAACGACTGACTTCTTCATGACTCGGCTCCTAACTCTGAATGGAAACGGAAATAAAACGAACAAGGAATGGGGGGTCGCTCGTGCGGCATCTTCCAAAACAACAACTGGTAAAAATGCCGGGGGTCAAAACAAATTTTTTGCGAGGGTCACGCGTGCGTGACCGGCTTCCAGATTGACTTTCAACAACACCGATCATCCCTACCTCCTCGTTTCGTATTCCACTGCTCGATTCTCGTCCCAGGCGAACAAACCGACGCCGAACTTCGATTCCGGCGAATTCTTCGGCAACTCATCGCTCATTGGACGCGATATCGATCACGGGGACCCTCGTTGACATCCTTGGCCTGGACTGTGAATTTCAACGGGGATGTTTCCGCAGTCGCATACTGTCGGGATCACGTTTGGTCCGGGAGTCACCCCGAGGGGGCTTCAATGACCTTGAACCAGGTGACCGTAATGGCATATCCGCCAGCCGAAAGCGCCGTCATCCGGGTTGTAGCTGTTGATCTGAACTTCCCATCCTTGTCGGTCATCGCCATGGGATTGATTCCGGAAGGAACCTTCCTGCGGACTCAGGACGACAGCTCGCCCGACGGCGGGCTTGCTTATCTGAACAGCACCTTTCCGTGGAACTTTGCAGGGATTTCTGTCGATCTTCCCGAAGGCTTTTTGCAGCCGGAGAAAGCCGCCAGAGTGCTCAGCCCGGCCAGCAGCACCAGCCACCGGGAACACCTGGAGGATCGTCGCGGAGTGCGTAAGCTCCCGCCGACCGCCGGCCGAAATTCCATGGAAACTGATGACTTCTGGAATGACCGACATTGCAACTCATTCCTTCTGTGCGGTTCACTCCTTGAGGACCGTGCCTGCGGACATTCCAGGCAGAGGGTTCGGTCCTCAAACTCATCAGGAGCAAACGTCTCGATTACCTGGCCGAGGCGGTCGCGGTTTTCGTGTAGATCGAATCGAACACGCCACCATCGGCGAAGAATTTTTTCTGCAGTTCCTCCCAGCTCTTGGCGAGATCCGTGGCCGGATAAATCTTGAGATCTGGGAACTGGCTCTTGTATTTGGCGAATACCTTGGGATCGGCAGGACGGTAATAGTGCTTGGCGATGATCTCCTGACCGGCTTCGGTGTAAGCAAAGTTCAGGTAGGCTTCCGCGGCGGCACGAGATCCCTTGGCGTCCACGTTCTTGTCAACAACTGCCACGTGCGGTTCAGCGAGAACGCTGGTGGGAGGATAGACGATCTCCAGATCGTTCCCGGCTTCTTTCACTTCCAGGTAGGCTTCGCTTTCCCAGGTGAGATGGACGTCGCCGATCCCCTTCTGGGCGAAAGTGGTGGTCGATCCACGGGCACCGGTGTCGAGGACGGGAACTTTCTTGGTGTCGTAGAGCTTCTTGACGAACTCGGTCGCCTTGGCTTCATCGCCGCCACCCTTGATCACGCTTCCCCAGGCACCGAGGAAGGCCATCTTGCCGTTGCCGGAGGTCTTGGGGTTAGGGGTGACGACTTCCACGCCGGGCTTGAGCAGGTCCGCCCAGTCCTTGATTCCTTTGGGATTTCCCTTCCGCACGACAAACACGATCGTGGAGGTATACGGCAGGCTCCGATTTCCGAATTTCGATTCCCAACCCTCCTTGATCAGCCCTTTCTTGCGGAGTTGATCGGTGTCGGGCCAGAGAGCGAGGGTGACGACGTCCGCTTCAAGGCCATCGACGACGGCGCGGGCCTGGCTGCCGGAAGCGCCGTGCGATTGTTTCACCTTGACCTGCACCCCGGTTTCTTTCGCATAGTGCGGAATGAAGGCGGCGTTCAGATCCTTCCAGAGTTCGCGGGTGGGATCATACGAGACGTTGAGCAGTTCGATATTTTTCTTGCCGGCATCAGGTTTGGCCGCCGCCGGTTCCGCAGGCTTCGCGGCATCAGGCTTGGCGTTGTCGGCCTTCGCGGGCTCCGCTTTTCCGGTCGCCGCAGGGGCTGCGGCCTGAGGCTGAGGTTTCGCAGGGGATCGCCGCAGCCGACTACGGCGAGCAGCAACAGACTGAGGAAGGGGGTGATTCTCATAACTCTCATTCGCTTTCTGATATCAACGACCTAATGGATGATATATTGGTTCGCAAAAAAAATTGCCGACCTCAAATCCCATCCGCAAACGCAAATTCCTGACTGAAGACTTCTTCCTTGGCCACAATCGCACCACGAACGACCTTGGCCAAAGTTGCCTTATCCATCGCCTGACTGACGTAGTTTCGAATCTCGAGGAGTACCTGCCGAAAGCGGCACCTGGGTTCCTGAGAGCAGGGTTCATAGTGCGAGGTCGAAACACACGCAATAGGTGCCAAGATCCCATCGAAATAGCGAACAACCTGCCCCATGGTCAGCTTGTCGGCAGCGATTTTCATCTGGTAACCGCCGTCCCTGCCGGGGATGCTTTCCACCCAGCCTTGAGACTTCAATTCCAGCATGATCTGCTCCAGAAACCGCCGTGGAATGTCGTTTTCTTCCGCCAATTCGCGGATGGAATACGGACCGGAATTCTGATGCTCCACGAGGGTCATCAGAGCCCGTAACGCATAATCAGATTTGCGCGATAATTTCATCGACAGGACCGATGGAATGGCTGAAGAAAATTAACACCAATTTGGTCGTGATTATAACCACCCTGTGTTTTACGTCAATACCGAACGGTCGGATTTCCGGAATTCCTTCGGGACCGAAGAATTGCGTCGCAAGTTGATGATTTCCCGTCTTTTGCGTGCGATTTTCCGCCCGAAACGCCACACTGTTTACCAACATACCTATCGATTTCATTGTTCCCTCCCTGATTCGGAGCCCTGCCTGTGAATCTCGCCGATCTGACCTGGCCTATGGTCAAAGCTCTCCCGAAACAAACCCCGGTCGTGATCCCTATCGCCGCTGTGGAACAACACGGCCATCACCTGCCGGTGTTTACCGACAGTCTGCTCCTCGGAGAGATTGTCCGCCGTGTATCGGAGACGATGGGAGACAAGGTTCTGTTTCTGCCTCTGACGTGGATCGAAACTCGCACCATCATCTCGACTTCGCAGGGACGGTGAGCGCGAATCCCCGGCTGTATCTCGATCTGCTGATCAACCTGATGGACAACATGATCGGGCACGGGTTTCAGCGGATCGTGTTACTGAACGGACACGGGGGGAACATTGTCCTCTTCACAACAGGCGACGTTCGAACTTCGCCAGCAGTATCGCACGCGCAACGATCTGTTGTTGTTGGCGGCGACCTACTGGACTCTGGGAGGACAGCCTCACAAGGTCAATCCGGCCATTCAACAAGAGCGGATGGGACACGCCTGCGAATTCGAGACTTCGATGATCCTGCGGATCGCACCCCATCTCGTCCGCCAGCATGAACAGACGCAGTCGGTGGAATTCGGTGTCGGGTTCGAACCGGCCGCCCGTGCGTGGGTGACGCAAGACCGCAGCACTCCGGGGCACATTGGCGACCCACGGATTGCCACTGCTGAAAAAGGAGAAGTGATCTTCGAGACGTTCTCCGCGGACGTGGTGACCCTGTTGAATCGAATGATCGCCTGGGATGGAAAGTCCTGGAACGGCTAGAACGCATCGCGTTTTCGTGTCGCGCAGGACATCGACGATTTTCCACGTTTTTGGTCGCGACAGACGCTTCACACGACTCAACTCGAACTCCTCCGGAGAAGAATTGCATGACAGAGGCTCGGTCTCGTTCTTCGGCCTGGAAATGGTCCATCTGCGGCGTGTTGCTACTCGCCACACTGCTCAACTACATGGACCGGCAGACGCTGTCGCAAACGTCGACCGACATCAAGAACGAACTGCACCTCTCCAACACGCTGTATGGCCGGCTGGAGACCGGTTTCGGACTGGCGTTCGCCGCGGGGGGATTGATCACCGGGCTGCTGGTCGACCTGATTCCGGTCAGGTGGATGTATCCGCTGGTCGTACTGGGCTGGTCCTGTGCAGGGTTCGCGACAGCTTATGCCGCCGCAATCGGGCGGTGGTTGCAGACGTGGAACGTGACTCTTTTCGGTTCTCCATGCAGCTTTGAAGGGCTGACTCCGGACGCATCGGCCACTTATCTGGGGTTGCTCACCTGCCGTGTGATCCTGGGGTTGTTTGAAGCGGGCCAATGGCCTTGCGCTCTGGTGACCACACAACGGCTGCTGACATCACAGGAACGGACGTTCGGCAACAGCCTGCTGCAAAGCGGGGCATCGATCGGGGCGATTCTGACTCCGCTGGTGGTGCAACAACTGGTGACCGATCAGGAAGGTAGCTGGCGGGGCCCATTCATTGTGATCGGGGCGATTGGATTCTTCTGGTTAATTCCCTGGTTCTGGCTCGTTCGCGCGGAGGATCTCGCCGCCCCCAAAGAAATCTCCTCCACGCAAACAACCGCTCTTCCCGCGCTTCCCGCGGCCCTGTTCTGGCAGCGGTTCGCCGTTCTAGCCTGCATTGTCGTGACGATCAATCTGGCGTGGCATTATTTCCGGGCGTGGATGCCTTCGTACCTGCGGGAATCGCTGGGGTATGAGCGGCGATTTGTGAATTATTTTACTTCCGCGTATTACATCTCGACGGATGTGGGGTGTATTGCCGTTGGAATCGTGACGCGGGTACTGTCACAGCGGGGCTGGAAGGTATTCTCCGCGCGGATGCTGACGTTTACTTTCTGTGCCCTGCTGACGTCCCTGAGCGCCGTGATTGCGTTTCTTCCCGCGGGAAACCTGCTGCTGGGATTGCTGCTCGCGATCGGTTTCGGCGCGCTCGGCCTGTTTCCCAATTATTATTCGTTCTCGCAGGATCTCTCGACGCGCAACCAGGGGAAGATCACAGGTACATTGAGTGCCATCACCTGGCTGGCGACCGCCGCCATGCAGGAACTGACCGGACGCGTGGTGGACCTCACCGGCTCACACGGGGTCATCATGATTTCCGTCGGCCTGGCCCCGCTTCTGGCCTGTGTCGCGTTGTGGCTCTTCTGGCAGCCCGATAAAACACCCTCTGCCACTACAAATTCTCCCGCCTGATAAAGGATGTTTCATGCGCTCGCTCCGATTGTCTGCAATGATTCTCTCGACTGTGGTGATTCTGTCTGCCTCCCTTGAGGCCGCGGATAACGAGTTCATCAGGTACGACCGTTCGCAGACCCTCAAAATGCTGCCGGAATTGCATCTGCTCGATCCGGTCTGGAAGTCGCCGATTATTTACGGGGAAAGCTCCACGTTGCTCCAACTGGAGAAAGATGGGCCGATCACCGGCCGGCTGGCATTCCCCGCACAGAAGATCTTTGAAGTTCGGACGGCTGACCGGAAGCGGACTCTGGAAGAGGGGACGGACTACACCCTCGCGGAAGATAAACGAACGCTCACCATCAAGCCAAAGTCGAAACTCCTGTTCCTGACCGAACGGGAGCTTTATCCCCGCGAGAAAGGCCCTTCTGCGCTCCCCTACCGCGTGGGACATCCCGAGCAATTCATGCTGCATATGGAGGGGCACTTCTTCCACACCCGCCAGATTGAAGTGACTTATCGCCCGGCACCGAACGCCTGGACAGGTCCTGTCCCGCAACTCGCGGAAAAACAACTTCCCAAAACCTTCGCCCGGCTACGAGCCGGGAAGTCACTCACATTGGGAGTCAGCGGAGATAGCATCACCTACGGCCTCAATGCCTCCGCGCTCGCGAACTGGCCCCCGAATCAGCCTGCTTACGCGGAACTGGTCGCGGCGCAACTGCAGGACCACTACAAAGTGAACGTGGACCTGGAGAACCGCGCGGTGAGCGGCTGGAGCATCCTGCACGGCATCACGGATTTGAATCAACTACTGAAGGAGAAGCCTCACCTGCTGATCGTCGCCTATGGTATGAATGACGTCGGGCGGAAAGATCCGAAGTGGTTCAAGGAACAGAACCAGACGTTTCTCGATAAAGTTCGCAAGGCTGATCCGGAGATCGAAGTCATCCTTGTCGCCTCCATGCTGGGGAACAAGGAGTGGATCGCCACGCCGCGCGAAATGTTTGCACTCTATCGGGATGAATTGAAATCGCTCACCGGGCCGGGGGTTGCTTTGGCGGATGTGACTTCCGTGTGGACGACGTTCCTGCAGCACAAACAGGATCTGGACCTGCTGGGGAACGGTCTCAATCACCCGACCGACTTCGGGCATCGGCTGTATGCCCAGACGATCCTGTCGTTGCTCATTCCTCCGCAGGCGAACATTCCTCCGGAGGCAAAGTAGAGGAGCGATCTACGGGGCGGCTTCGACGATCGCCGGAGGAACCCGTGGGGGCTCCGCTTTCTGTCGGGTCTTTTCCCACCAGGCGGCCCAGAGGGTCAACTTCTGATCGACGCCGGTGGTACTCGCCAATCCGCTGGGACGTTGCGTTTCCGGGACGAGAGCATCGAGTGCCTGCAGAATTCCCAGGCGCACAGAGGGATGCCTTTCCGTCCAGCCGAGGTTGATGAGTGACGCGACGAAGCGGGTCTGTCCACTGGCGGCCATGCCGCGGACGACCTGCAGCCGGACCATCCAGTCTCCGTTCTGGCTGAGGCGCATCAATTCCTGATAGCCCTGGTCGTCTCCAAACAGGCAGAGACAGCAGGCGACCTGCACCCGGATCTCGGGGCCGGCGGTGGTGAGCACCCGCTTCAACCCCGGTTGTCCATCGGGAGAGTCCGCCAGGACAATCGGATTCCGGCAGTGAATGGCAGCCCGCACCGCGGCCGCCTGCACGTTCGTATTCTTGTCGGCGAAGAGTCCCCGGATCCAGAGCGCCTGCTCCGCCGTGCCATGCTTGGCGATGTAATCACAACCCAGGACGCGGATATCCGGCCAGGAACTGTTGACCGCCAGTTGCGCAATCTGCAGCGCTTCGGGGGAACCATCCTGCGCCACCGCGAGCATGCAGAAGCGCCAGACCATGGAGTCCTGCTCGTGTGTCAGGAGATGTTGCAGTCGCAGCGTCGCCATACGGCTGAGTGAAACCTTGCTTCCTTCCTGATACAAGCGTTCCGCCCCCTTGCGACGGACCGAGATGTCCGCTTGGCGCAGGTCATGCAACGCCTGGTAGACAGGGCTGATCTTCGGAAGGACATCAGTGGCGAGTCGTTCGTTCTGTTCGGGGCTCGATTGCGGGACCAGTTCTTCGATCCAACGGACATCGGACACAGTCAGAGGGTTCAACCGTTCCCGAGCCACTTCCAGGCGCGGATCACCGGGAGGGAGATCGAGGTAGGCGCGGAGTTCTCCGCGCAGTTCGGCAATTCGCAGTTCTGCCTGGCGCTCGCTCTCGCGAGCCGAGGGAGTCTGCGGCGCTTCCGTCGTGGCGAGTCGCTGCGGCCACTGTTGACGCAAGAGTGCCGATTCGCGCTGCCGTTCGTCCAGGGAACCGAAGATGGGAAACGGGAGGGACTTTCCGGAACGACGTTCGAGTTCCGCCAAAGCCAACCGGCGCGGCTCGGAGGAACTCTCGGTCAAAGCGGTCAACAAGAGCGGCACTGCGAGTCGTTCCGGCAATCTTTCGGCCTGCTGAATCGCTTCCTTCTGAACCTGAGGATTGATGTCGGTGAGACAGATCCGCAGCATTTCCGCGGCGTGATCGTCGTGAAATTGTCCCAACTGATGCGCCACTTCCTGCCGTACGACGGGAGATTTTTCCTGGGGACCAAGACTGGGGCGAAGTTCATCCGCTCCCCAGTGAGCCAGGCCCTTGACCGCGGCAGCGCGGATCATTTCGTGCTCGCTCATCCGCTGCTTTCGGAGTTCTTCGAGAGCCTGCTCGTTTCCGAGCCAGCCCAGACTGACGAGTGCTTCCTGACGGACAGTCGGATCGAAATCGCGGGTTTGTTCCCTGAGGATCAACCACGCCTTGGGATGCTTGGCAATCGCGACCAGGCGGCCCAGATCGATCCGCAACGCCTGATCTTCATCCTGCTGCAGATTCGTGAGGTTCACCGGCCAGTCTTCGGCGATCTTGGTGGCGACGAGAGAGGTCCCGGCAGTGGCTTGCCGTCGCTTCCGGAGGGCGTGCAACAGGCAGGCCTGCAACGCCGCACGCCTGACGGTCCGGGGAACCGGCTTCGCCTGTTCCGCAGGTTTCTTCTCCAGCCCGAGCAGCTTCGACAGATTGGGGATATCGCGCGGCGGGAGACATTTGCCCGCAGCCAGCAGCAATTCGACATGCACCAGGTCCGGAAGATTTTCCGTGTTCAACAGCGCGAAGTTTATCGACGTCCTCGCCGGGAGGACTCTCCGGATGCAGCGAGAATCCGGCCACACGCTTCCGCGGCAGCGGCTTGAAACTTGAGAGAGGTTTTTGAGGGGGGAGGAGGTGTCTTGGCGTTGGGTGCGGGAGTGGTTTCTGTATTCGCGTGGCGTTTCCACCAACGGCCAGAGGACGGCAACAACCCCGCCCCTTCCTGCGGACGGACCAGTCCGATCAGGATGGCACCGTTCCACCCCGGCAACGAATCTTCCACGGCGAGTGCGTGGAGCAATTCCCGCTTCGACGCGGACCAGACCGTGGAATTCGTGGCTGGGCCGCTCTTCCGCGCGGCATCATCCACGGGCAACGTCTTTGTCTGGTCGGAAGGAGCGTCTTTCGTCGTGGCAGAAGAAATGCCCGTCGCGATTTCCTGATTCTCCCAGGAACGTTTTTCGAAAATATCGCGGACGATGTTTTCCGCAGGGTGCCGCCAATGGATTCCGACTTCGGAGGGGAGTTCCTCATGTGCGATTTCGGCCATCTTCCAGAAGGTCCAATCCGTTCTGGGTTGCCATTGATCACCCGCGAGTTTGTCGCTGAGTTCGTGCCACTCTTCTTCGGACCATTCGGGAATCGCATCCCACCGCTGGCTGAAGACTCGGCCGCACCCTGCCAACAGGCAGAGTCCCACGAGCATCAGCATCCATGCGTGGAAAGATTTGATCACGATCAAGCGGCCGCCGGAAAGGGGAACGATCATCACCAACGACGTCCGAACAGAGCTGTGTCGGGAGGATCGCCGGAAGAGGTGAAATGACGGGGATTTTGCGGCGGTAAGTTATCACCAGCACACGATTTCGCAAAGTCCTGTCCGGGAAAAGAGGCCCCCATTTCTCCTTATTTTCCCGTCCGGTCCTTTCCCCTGTGCCGGAGTCGGTTCCCGGGTTAAAATTCAGTTGGAATAAAATCCGCTTGAAACCCAGAGAAATGCCGCACGGTATTTGCTTAACCCATTCCCATTTTTGGTGTTTGGACGATCTTTGCCAACCTGCTCGCACCGTTGGTCCGCCCCGGCCCTTGTGATTTTGAGTCAAAGGACGTGCTGTAAGATGTTTTTACTCAATCGGTTAGCCTTGGCAGTATCACTCGTCATATGCGGTCTGGAGGGCACCACCCTCTTCGCGGCGGACGTCTCTTCGAAGGGGGCCGCAAAGCCCCAGGCGGTCTCCCATATTGGGCATGTTGTCCCGAATTTTGTGCTGGCGGACGCCCAGGGTAAGAAGATTGCTTTGGCGGATTTCCACGATAAACCGGTCGTGGTGGCGATTTTCCTGGGGACGGGTTGCCCCATCGGAAATGCCTACATCCCCTACCTCACCGAGATGCAGAAGCAGTTTTCGGGGCAAGGGGTGCAGTTCCTGGTGATTAATTCGCAGGCCGGGGACACGCCCGCTGAGATCGCCAAACATGCAGATCAATACAAGCTGACGATTCCAGTCCTGTGCGATCCGAATCAACAAGTGGCGAACCTGTTCGGAGCCGAGCGCTTGGCGCAGGCTTTCGTGTTGGATTTCCGACGGACGATCCGTTACGCGGGGCGGATTGACGACCGCATCGGTTACGGGACCAAGAAAGAAAAGCCGACTCGCAACGATCTGACCGAAGCGATCACGCAGATCCTCGACCGCAAGGACGTGAGCGTCAAGGAAACTCCCGTGCAGGGGTGCCTGATCACGCGTCGCGAGATCAGCGAGAAGAAAGAACAGATTACCTACGCGTCGCACGTCTCCAAGATCCTGACCGAGCGCTGCCAGAACTGCCATCACAAGGGGACCGCGGCCCCGTTCGCTCTGCTGACGTATGACGATGCGGTCAACTGGTCGGCGATGATTCGCGAAGTGATCACCGAAAAGCGGATGCCACCGTGGCACGCTGATCCGCGCTTCGGCAAATTCTCCAACGATTGTTCGCTGACTCCCCAGGAACTGGAGTCGGTTGTCGCCTGGATTGACCAGGGAACACCCGAGGGGGACAAGTCCAAGCTTGCCGCTCCCAAGAGCTATTCCGATGGGTGGATGATCGGCAAGCCGGATATCGTGTTTCAGCTCCCGGAAGAAGTGAAGGTCCAATCGACAGGAGTCGTCCGCTACAAGTATTTCTCCACCAAGACGAACTTCAAGGAAGACACATGGATCGAAGCGGCAGAAGCCCGTCCCGGCAACCGTGCCGTCGTCCATCACATCATCGTTTTCTACCGGACTCCGGGGATGCGCGGCCCGCTGGATGACAGCTGGGTGGTCGCTTACGCACCGGGAAGCGCGCCGCTGGAATTAAAGGATGGACTCGCCCGAAAGATCCCGGCCGGGGCGGAACTGATCTGGCAAGTACACTACACCCCCACGGGAAAAGAAGAACTGGACCGCTCTGAACTGGCGTTCAAGTTCTACAGCGGAAAAGAAGCTCCGAAGCACAACGTCAAGACGCGCGGACTGTACAACCGCCGCCTGTCGATTCCCCCCGAAGATCCGCACTACCGTGTCGCTTCGAGCATGACCTTCAAGGAAGAGACCACCATTCTCGCCTTCATGCCTCACATGCACCTGCGAGGGAAATCGTTCGAGTACAAGATGAAGTATCCGGACGGACGCCAGGAGACGGTTCTCTCCGTTCCGCAGTATGACTTCAACTGGCAGAACTCTTACGTGCTGGAAAAACCGCTCGTCGTTCCGCAGGGAACCCAACTGGAATGCGTCGCGTTCTTCGACAATTCGCCCAATAACCCGGCGAATCCCAATCCCAAGGAGACCGTCCGCTGGGGAGAACAGACTTGGAACGAAATGATGATCGGCTACTTCGAGTACTACAGCGCCCACGGTGACGGGAAGGGATCGCCCGCAAGCGAGGGAAAGAAACCCGATCGCCAGACGAACGCCGGTGCTTCGAAAGAAGCCAACGTCGCGTTGAAGAAATAGCGTCGAAGAAATAATCGACTTCACGCGCGAGAAAACAAAAACACCGGAGATCGAAAGATCCCCGGTGTTTTTTTATCGAATGTTCTTCTGAAACAGATCACCCCTGGGAGACCAGCCAAGGGAGCGGTGCCCCAGCGGGGGGAAGTTTGACCACTTCAATTCCGGTCACTTCGGGATGTTTGAGCGCTTCCGCCAGTGCTTCCGGAGAGGGTTCGTTGTCGAGGTTCAGGACAGCCACGGAGTCTCCGCCGGGTTCGGGCTTTTCCCGTCCCAGCGCCATGTGGGCAATGTTGACCTGATGGCGTCCGAAGATCGTGCCGATGTAACCGATGAGTCCCGGCACGTCCCGGTGGCGATAGATCATCAACAGGCCATCGAGGTAGGCGTCCAGGTTGAAATGCCCCAGGCGAACGAGGCGGAGGAACTGCTTGCCGAAGACGGTCCCGGCGGCGGTCAGTTCTCCATGTTCGGTCTGGAGGCTCGCGCGGATCATCGTGGAGAAGTCGGAGACTTCTGAGGAGCTGCTTTCTTCGATTTCGATCCCGCGATCGCGGGCCATCATCTCGGCGTTGACGATGTTGACCGATTCATCCATCGCGGTTTCGAGGAGACCTGAGGCGAATGCGGCTGTGAGCAGTTTCGTTTTCTTGGAGGCGGCTTCCCCGCGATAGTTGACCGAGGCGGATTTGACCACGCCCCCCTTGTTCAGTTGGGCGAGCAGGAGACCCAGCCGACGGGCGAGGTCGAGGTGCGCCCGCATGTCTTCCATTTCCGCGCCGGAGATGGGGGCCATGTTGACGGCGTGGCGGACTTCGTTGCGGATGAGGAATCCGGTGATGATCTCCGCCGCTTCGACGCCGACCGATTCCTGGGCCTCATCGGTGGAAGCTCCCAGGTGGGGGGTCGTCAGGACCTGCGGCAGTTTCACGACCCGCAGGTCACCCGGGGGTTCATTGACGAAGACGTCGAGGGCCGCCCCGGCGACGTGCTTGGATTCAATCGCATCGGCGAGGGCTTCTTCATCGACGATCCCGCCGCGGGCGCAGTTGATGATCCGGACGCCCTTTTTCATCTTGGCCAAGCGCTCGGCATTGATCAGGCCCCGGGTCTCTTCCGTCATGGGAGTGTGAACCGTCATGTAATCGCACAAGGGGAGCAGGTCGTCGACTTCGCGATACAGGGTGATGCCATATTCGGCGGCCCGTTCGGCGGAGAGGAAGGGATCGTACCCGACGACTTTCATTTCGAGTCCAATGGCCCGCTTGGCGACCGACAGGCCGATCCGCCCCAGGCCCACGACCGCCAGCGTTTTCCCGGCGAGCTGCGTTCCGGTGTAGCTTTTGCGGTCCCATTTCCCCGCCTTCATGCTGGCGGAGGCGGGTCCGATATTCCGTGAGAGGGCCATCATCATCGCGATGGTATGTTCGGCGGTACTCGTGGTGTTCCCGGCGGGGGTGTTCATCACCACGATTCCCTCGCGCGTGGCGGCGGGGAGGTCGATGTTATCCACGCCCACACCTGCCCGGACGATCACCTTCAGTCGGGGCTGATCCTTCAGGAGTTCCGGCGTGAGGGTGGTGCCGCTGCGGATGATGATCCCATCTGCGGTCTTGAGGGCTTCGCGGACCTGTTCCGGGGTCAGCCCCGAACGGTTATCAATCTTGATCCCGGGAGTTTCTTCCAGAATCTTCAAGCCACCCTTGGAGAGGTTATCGGTAATCAAAACGGTATACATCGCCACTCGTCTCGCACGTTTGAGTAAGGAATCGAAAAACCAACAGATTGTATCACGACTTCAAGAAGGCATCGGCAGCGACGGCCACCGCGCCATATACGACCACTTCTTCCTGCAACGCGGCGGGGACAATCTCCGCGAGGCCTGCAAACGGGCCGAAGACATGCTGCGCGACGGCCCTGCGAACGGGAGCGAAGAACAGCTCTTCGCCGATCAGTGAAACGCCCCCGCCGATGACCACACGCCCCGGATTGACCAGGGTGATCGCCTGGGCAATCGCCCAACCAATGACCGACGTCGCATCGGAAAACAATTCGAGCGAGAGCCGGTCTCCATCCCGAGCTCCCTGGGCAATCATCTGCGTGTTGATCTTCGAGGGATCGCCACCGCACAGATCCCACAGCCGGGCGAAACGATCCTGCGCCGGTTTGAAGCGGCTGGCAAACTCCGGATCGACCTGCCCCTGGTGCGGGCTCCTGCCATGATGGGACTGCACGAATTTCGCCGTTTCAAGATATCCGTCAATCGCGGCCTGGGCGCGTTGTGTGATTCCAAATCCGGAACCAATCGACTCGACTGTTCCGCCCGAGACAGGCACATGGCGGGGAAGTTGTCCCGGCCGGAGGTGTCCGATTTCGAGTGCGCCGGGTCCGCAGCCCCGATAGATTTTTCCGCCGAGAATCAGCCCTCCGCCGATTCCCGAGCCGACGGTCAGATACATCACCGGGTTAAACCCCTGCCCCGCTCCAAACAACGCCTCCGCAAGCGCTGCCGTATCCGCGTCATTCTGCAATGAGGCGGGCAGGCCCAGGTGGTCCTGGCACCACTGCGCGAGCGGGAACTGGTCCCAGCCGTGGACCTGATGACTGGTGACCGTCATCCCCTGGTCCGCGTTCACCGGTCCGCCGAAGGCAATTCCGGCACCGGCCACCTGCGAACGAGCGACCCCCGTCTGGGCGAGAAGTTCTGCGTAACCCTGGACAATCCGTTCACGAATCCCCTCTGCACCGCGTGCCAGATCGATGGAGGCGCGCCACAGTCCCTGGAGGGATGCGGAACGCCCCTCTCCCAGCCCCAACTGCAGCTTGCTCCCCCCGATCTCGATTCCCAGGCAATACTTGGTCATATTGGGAACCTGACAGGTGTTTCGGATGGAATATTCTTCACGGGAATTATCAGTAATGACGAGAGTCGTTGACTCAGCAGGGTTCCGTCGAACAAGACCTTTTTAAATCATGAGAGGGACAAGTCCTTGGTGCGGGCTCGTCCCTCGCGTTTCGCTTCTTTGAGATTGGAGACTATCCGGCGTGACGTCCCACCTTGTTGATGCGGGCGTAGACGTCGTTCAGGATCCAGTGGAAGACGAGCAGATGGATGCTTTCCACCATCCCCATGTCGTCCAGCGGCACGTGCAGGTTGTTCTTTCCGAGAGACTTCAACTTTCCGCCGCTGTAGCCGGTGATGCCCCAGGTCCGGAGATTGTGTTTATTCCCCCATTCGACGGCCCGCAGAATGTTCGGGCTGTTTCCGCTGCCGCTGATTGCAATCAACACATCGTCCGGAGAAGCCAGATTCTTCAGTTGTTCGGAAAAGACCCGATCAAAGCCCTCGTCATTTCCCCAGGCGAGGATGTAGGGAGTGTTGTCGGTCAGGCTCAACACCTTCAGCCGCTTCATCCCGTCGTTGTCGAAATCCTCGCGCCGGAGGGTGCTTTTTCCGAGGTCTTCGGCGAAGTGGGAAGAGTTTGATCCGCTCCCGCCGTTGCCGATGATGAACACGAACCGCCCCTCCTGGTACGCGGCGAAGATCTCATTGGCGAGACCCTCCATCTGCTTCAGATCCAGCTTTTCGAACTCGGCGCTGCACCTGGCCAGATAGTCCTTCGGGGTGAGCATCGTCCCCAGCATGTGAAGAAATCCCCGATCAATGAAAGACCCGGATCAATGAAAGACAAAGAGCACGGGGAAGCCTCCACCATGAGACCACCGCGTGCGTACCCAAGAGAACACGCTATCGTATTCGTTCCCGGCGCGGGTTGCCAGCGCACCTGTGGGCGAGGAGCAGGCCAAAGCAGGGCTCGCTGGCGGATTTCCCACGGGTATTCCCAGCCGTGATGATAGAGCAGCAAGTCATTCTGGAAAAGGGACTTGCGCCATGCAATGGGGTCAGACTGAGAGCAAGTTCGCGAAGACTTCGGCCAGTTGTCCCTGCAGTCCCTCATCCGGGAGCGGAACGACGTTTTTCGGCTGGGAAGAGGCCACCGAAGCAGTCCCCTTGGAACTCTTGCTCGGCTCCACGGTCACAGAAGTAGTGGCACCTGGGCTGGCGGAGGAGGAAGCGAAGCCGACATAGGTTCCCTGTTCCAAGGCCGTGGCAAGCGTGGGCTGTGGAATTGAGCCCCCTATGGAAGACGAACCCGTCAGCGTTGCTGACTGGGCAGCGGTCTGGGAACTGCCTGGAACCTGGGCGGAACTGATCGATTGCGTGAAGAGTGGAGCAACCCAGAACCCTGCGACGGGCAGATCCCCCTGGGTTCCGAACTTCGCGAGGACATCGCCACCCGCCGTTCCATTCCAGCGTCGGTCACCGTTCGTATCCAGGTAAAACGACCCCGAGCGGAAGACTCCGATCTTGTCTTTGCCGCTGTTGTCCCAGTCCCCCACCACCGGCAGGTCGGTCGCGATTCCGAAACTGGAAATAGTGTCACCTGCATCCCACTTGTGGGTTCCGTTCAGGTCGAGATACCACTTTCCCTGCCGAACTGTTCCCACTTCGGCACGTCCATCACCGTCAAAATCGCCCGCGACCGGAGTATCACCCGGCGATCCGAAATTGAATGAGCTGTCCCCGGCATTCCACTTTCCGTCTCCATTCTGATCCAGATACCACTTTCCATCACGGAAGACGCCAATCTCCGTCTTCCCATCCTTGTTCCAGTCTCCCGCCACGGGTTTGTCCGTAGGATTACCGAAGTGGTAGTACTTGTCGCCATTCGAGGCTCCATCCCATTTCCCGTTCCCGTTGTAGTCGAGGTAGAAACTGCCGCTCCGAAAAACCCCGATCTTGTCGACGCCGTCCCCGTTCCAGTCTCCCGAAATCGGAATGTCTCCCAGCGCCCCGAAGGTATCGACCGAGTCTCCTCCGGCGAGATTGTTCCAGGCCTCGTTCAGATTCGTGTCCAGATAAAACTTGCCCGATCGAAAGACACCCAATCCTGTGCTCGAAGCCGGCTTCACCGATTGCGATTCGATACCGTTGGCGATCACCACGAGAGTGAAAGGGTCATTCGCAAGAGCGGCAGGCAGATCGACGCGCACGGTTTCGATTTTGCTTCCCGTCGCGACACCCGTCGTGCTCCAGTTTGAGGTCCGTGCGTAGTAGACATTTCCGCTGAGCGTGTCGGTGACGCGCACAATCGGAAAGTTGGTCGACATCTGATTGTCGTCTCCGTAGGACGCTCCTTCATTCAAGCCATTGAGCTGAGTCCCGGAGAGGAGGTAGGAGCCGTCCGGTTGTCGCGCCAGGCCGGTGACGTGCGGCCTCCAGGAATCGAGCGGCGCTCCATCCGGATTGTAGAGGGCCACGGTCTTCGAGAAATTCGTGAGCATCACCTGGCCCGTGGGGAGGACCAGCATGCAATTGACGTAAGAGTTGCCGGTCAAATCCACCAGGGACGGAGTGACGTCGGTAAACACATTCGTCGCGGGATCGAAGTCCACAATCCATGTCGGCCCTGGAAAATCCGATACGATTTCCGGGGAGACCGCCATCAACACGTGTCCGTTCGGAATCATTGCCAGCGGAGCGTCTCCCATCGTCGTCTGGACGCCGTTGAAGACCGGCATGTTCGGCCCCTGGCTCCAGGTGTTCGTATGGGTGTTATAGTAGGCGGTTTTTCCATTGGCCCCGGTGAAGAAGGCCCGTCCATCCGGCAAAAGGATGGCGCCTCCCAGTTCGTAAAATTCGGAGGCGCTGGACAAAAGCGGCAGGGTGCCTGCGGAGGCATCGACCCAGGTATCCGTGGAAGGGATATAACGCTCCGCTTTGCCCGTGCCGGCCGAAATGCTGGCGCGAATGTCGTACGACAGGATGCTGTCATCGGGGAGCTTGACCCAGGTTTCTTCGGAACTGCTTTCAGCGGAGTAGATCTTGCTTCCCCCGGATACCCAGGTATCCGTCGCGGGATCATAAATCTCGGTCCCTTCGTCAAAGAGATTACCGACCAGGACTCGACCGTCGGGGAGAACCATCGTCGGCACATCTCCGACGTAGGGTTGGGGACAATCTGACACCTGGGTCCAGACGTCGGTCACCGGATCGTAGATTTCGGCGGTATTGCTCTCCGTCTGGTCCGGTTCGTCCGGATTTTGGAGCTGGCCGTCGGAAGCATATTCTCCCCCGACAACAAAAACGCGGCCATCCGGCAGGACTGCCGATCCGAAATACAAGCGGCCCGCGTTCATGGAATCTGCCACCGACCACGTCCCCCCCTGATAACCTCCCGTCGTGTCGGGATGAAATCTGTACCATGTCGAGGAATAGGGGCCTGCTCCGCCGTGCACTAACAGCGTGCCGTCGGACAGTAACATCGGCAGCTGGGCACCAAAATCCGGACCGGGGACAAAGGGAAGATAGGACCAGCTTCGAGAGACCTGCGGGAGAATCGGGGTCGTCTCACTTGATGACCCGGCTGCAGGAGACGGCGAGGCCACGAGTTCCGAGAGGACCGAATCTGCCGAAAGGAGTTCCCGTTTTTCAAAACACTCCACTCCAGCTAACGAAATCTCTCTAAAACGTCGGCGGAGTGAGGAGCGATCAGTGGCGTTGAACATATTAGCTGCCCGAGGAGAGTGGGTGTTGATCAAATGGAAGAAGAGGCTGCGGGTCGAGTCACGCGCTCACGACATCTGCCGATGCAGATCCCATCGCGCGATAAGACTCTCTGATCTAAGAGATACAAAATTACCTGGCGCCGGTTTCTCCAAGACGATTAAAAATCGGAAATTCCGCGAAATAAGCCCGAAGAATCAGGGAAGCCCCTGTCTCAGATCCATCCAGACGGACCACCCCTCATCTTCAAAGATGAATAACAAGGCCTGTTCACGGGAGTTTGGAACGAGATTCAGATCGACAGCAGGTTCGCAAACACTTCCCCCAGTTGTCCCTGCAGTCCTTCATCGGGCAGCGGAACGACGGACTTGGCCTGGGAAGAGGCGGCAGAGGCTGTTGCCGTGGAACTCTTACTCGGGTCCGAGGTGACCGAATTCGTGGCAGCAGTGCTCGTCTCCGCGGAAGCAAAGCCGATATAAGCTCCCTGCTCCAAGGCCGTGGCAAGAGTTAGTCGTGGAGTTGAGCCCCCGACAGAGGACGAATCTGTGAGCGTCACTGATTGAGAAACGCTCTGGTAACCGCCCAGAACCTGGGCGGAAGTGATCAGCTGGAGAGAGTGCGGGTCAACCCAGAATCCGGCGACGGGAAGATCTCCTTGACTTCCGAACTTTGCCAGGACATCACCGCCTGCGGTTCCATTCCAGTGCCGGTTGCCGTTCACATCGAGATAAAACTCTCCGTTACGGAACACACCGATCTTGTCTTTACCACTGCTATTCCAATCGCCGATCACGGGGATGTCGTTCGGGTTGCCGAAGAGCGGCGTCGCATCACCGGCGGCGGGACCATCCCATTTGTGATTCCCGTTCAGATCGAGATACCAGCGCCCCTGGCGGAAGACACCGATTTCAGACCTTCCATCGCCATTAAAGTCGCCTGCAATGGGGATGTCACCGGTCGTTCCGAAGTTGAAGGAGGAATCGCCGGCATCCCATTTTCCATCGCCGTTCAAATCGAGATACCACTTCCCGTCGCGGAAGACGCCAATGTCGGTTTTGCCATCCTTGTTCCAGTCACCGACAACAGGCTTGTCAGTCGGATTTCCAAACTGGAAGAATTTGTCTCCTCCAGAGGTATTGTCCCACTTGCCGTTGCCGTTGTAGTCGAGATAGAAAACGCCGTTGCGGAAGACCCCGATCTGATCGATACCGTCCCCATTCCAATCACCGCTGAGCGGGGTGTCACCTGCGATACCGAACGTGTCGAGGGTGTCCCCTCCGGAGACATTATTCCACGCCTGATTGAGATTCGTATCGAGGTAGAAATGGCCGTTGCGGAAGGTTCCCAGTCCCGTTCCAGCGATGGACTTCACCGAATTCGACTCGATTCCATTGGCGATCACAACCAACGTGAAGGGGTCGTTCCCAAGGGCGGCGGGAAGGTCGACGCGGACCGTCTCGACAGCACTCCCCGTTGCCACCCCCGTCAGACTCCAGTTGGACGTCCTTGCGTAATAGGCATTTCCGCTGATCGTGTCAGTGACCCGCACGATGGGAAAGTTCGTCGACATCTGATTGTCGTCACCGTAGGACGCTCCTTCATTCAATCCGTTGAGTTGCATTCCGGTTAGCAAGTAGGAACCGTCACCCTGGAGAGTCAGCCCGGTGATATGCGGCCTCCAGGAATCGTCCGGGGAGCCGTCCGGAGTATAAAGCACCACATCTCCGGAAAAATTTGTCAGCATCACCTGGCCGGTGGGAAGCACCAGCATGCAGTTGACGAAAGAGTTGTTCGATAAATCAAACATCGACGAGGGAGGTGTGACGTTCGTATAGACATTCGTCGTCGGATCGAAGTCCAAAATCAATGTCGGGCCGGGGAAGTCAATATTGTTGTTCGTCGTAGTGATTTCCGGAGAGACCGCCATCAAGACGTGTCCGTTCGGCATCACGGCGAGCGGAGCATCTCCCATGGTCGCCTGGATGCCCGCAAACGTCGGCATCGTCGGCCCCTGACTCCAGGTATTCGTCTTTGTGTCATAAAACGCGGTCTTACCGTTCGCACCGGTGAAGAAGGCCCGCCCATCCGGCAACAGCGCGGCGCCTCCCAGTTCATAACCTTCGGAAGCACTGCTGAGCAGCGGCAAGGTTCCGTTGCTGGCGTCAACCCATGTATTCGTGGATGGGATGTATCGCTCCGCTTTTCCCGTCCCCGAGGCAATGCTGGAGAAAATGTCATACGTCAGAATGCTGTCGTCGGGCAGTTTGACCCACGTTTCCTCGTCACTCGTCTCGTCGGAACGAATCTTCGTACCACCCGCGGACCAGGTATTGGTCAAGGGATTGTAGATCTCTGTGCCGGGGTCTTCGATATTACCTACCAGAACGCGTCCGTCCGGCAAGACCATGGTCGGTTCGTCCCCAACAACCGGCTTGGGACTGCTCGCAACCGACGTCCAGACATTCGTCAGGGGATTATAGATTTCTGCGGAATTGCTGAAACTCTGATCCGCGGCATACTCGCCTCCGACGACGAAAATTTTTCCCGAGGGGAGCACCACGGACCCAAAGTAGAGCCGTCCCACGTTCATTGAATCCGCCTGCGACCAGGTTCCGTCCTGATAGCCGCCCGTCGCATCAGGATAGTATCGATACCAGGTCGGTGAATAAGACCCATCGTCTCCCCCATGGACCAGCAGGGTTCCATCCGACAGCAGCATAGGCATCTGGGCACTGAAATCCGGACCCGGCACACTGGAGGAGAGAAGGGTCCAATTCTGGGAAACCGGCGCGTTCGAGAGTGGGGTACCCGCCAGCGAAAAAGCTGAGGCCTGACTCGTTGCAACGGTTGTTTTCGACAGGGTCAAAGCAGCCTGTTGCAGTGAGGCTGCAACCGGAGTCTGCTGGGACGAGGCGGTGGCCGCAGATTGCGATGCGAGGAGAGAATCCGAAGTCAAATTGGCCGGATCCGTCCAGAGCCCGGTGACAGGAAGATCTCCGGCGGCGCCGAACTTGGTGAGGTAATCACCGCCCGCGGTACCGTTCCACTTTCGGTTGCCGTTCATGTCGAGATAAAAAGTGCCCGACCGGAAGGTCCCGATCTTGTCTTTGCCGCTGTTGTCCCAGTCCCCCGTGACGGGAATGTCGGTGGGACTTCCAAAGGCGGAGAGAGAGTCACCGGCAGCGACCCCGTTCCACTTGTGATCGCCGTTCAAATCGAGATACCACTTCCCCTGGCGGAAAACTCCGACCTCCGACTTCCCATCCCCGGTAAAGTCACCGGTCACGGGGGTATCGCCGGCAATCCCGAACGTGAACGTGGCGTCATTCGAGGCCTTCCAGACACCATCGCCGTTCTGGTCGAGGTACCAACGTCCGTTGCGGAAGACCCCAATATCGGATTTGCCATCGTTGTTCCAGTCACCGACGACCGGAATGTCAGTGGCCGTGCCGAACTTGAGAAGCTTGTCCCCGCCGGCGGTGTTGTCCCACTTGCCGTTACCGTTGTAATCGAGATAGAAGATTCCGTTCCGGAAAACACCAATGTTGGAGACTCCATCCCCATCCCAGTCTCCTGCCAGAGGAATGTCCCCCACTGCCCCAAAGGTCTTGAGAAGGTCTCCACCAGCGAGGTTATTCCAGGCGCCATTCAGATTCGAATCGAGGTAGAACTTTCCGTTCCGGTAGACACCCGGACTGTCTCCCGCAGTCGGTGCCATGGCGTGAATGGCTTTGCCCAGTTCGTAAACATCCACGCGTTTGAAGTCCAAGCCTGTGTTCGTGACGTTGTCATCTTCATCGTCACCGTCGTTGATCGTGGCTCCGGTGGATTTCAACAGCGATGCGAATTCCGCCTGGGTCAGACGTCGACCGAGATCTCGCACCGCCAACTGCTGCACGAGGGCACCAATCCCGGCGATGTGCGGAGACGCCTGGCTGGTTCCATGCTCGGTCAGCAGATCCCCGTCCGGACCCGCCCCCTTGATGGGCGCTCCCGGCGCGAAGACCGTCGTGAGTGTGGAAGAACGCTCCGAGAACGGAGTGATCCGATCCGGACCCGTCGAATAAGCGACGGCACCGCTGCCGTAGGAAAACCCCCCGACGTTCCCATCGTAGACCGCCCCGATCGACAATGAATTCACATCGGCGGCGGGATAGGACACTCCTTGCTGGCTGTTGTTTCCATAGAAGTCATTTCCCGACGCAGAGACTACAAAGACATCCTTCGCGACAAGGGCGGCGAAGTCCGAAGCGAGATATCCGCCGGTCTGTGCCGTGGTGTAGAACCCTCCACCCAGGGAGAGATTCACGCTGGCGATGTTGTATTGATCGACGTGTGCGACAACCCAATCCAGGGCTTGCACGATATCGACAATGCTCGCCCCTGAACTTGGATCGTCGGGGAATACTTTCAACGCGATGATATTGGCGCCCGGCGCCATTCCCGTGTAGGTCCCATCGCTGGAGGCCGCGATGCTCGCCACGTTGGAACCATGACCATCGAAGTCGGAGGCATCGGAATCATCGTCGTCGGAAAAGTCATAGCTGTAGACGATCCGATCAGCGACGCCGTTGTTGTCGGAATCCGGACCAAAGAACGGATGATTCAGATCGATCCCCGTATCGATGATCACCGTGGAGAAACCAGTCCCGTCGACCCCTGCAAAAATCGGATCGGCCCGGAACTGATCGATGTGAATCAAGGGGCCCGATTGCGCCAGTTGCGGAGTGATCGACGCCCCTTGCAAGGAATCCCCGATCAAGGGGACGCGGGCGGGAAACTGCTCCGGCCCCATCGTCGCCGACAACAAGGTCCGCTCCTCGAGCAGCTCCGCGAATCTGGCCAGGGAGAATGCGACGCGACGCTTCGGATTGGCTCCCCGTCCTGGTTCGAAGGAAGTCGGGCGGCCGAATGATGAGGCGCTACGAAATTCAAACATCAAAAACCCTTCCCCAGAGGTGACAGGTTCGATTTCTAGAATAGACGATCCCCGGGACCGAGATGGTCGGGAGAGAGATGACATAACACATTGGGAATACGTGCATTCAGGCGGATTCTCATGAAGCTAATAGCTGCCCGGACATGTGTCAATTAGCTAAGTGGCGACAATTACGAACTTTAGGGCAAGTATTCCCCCTGCGATCGTTAACTTCTGTTACTGCGGGAGCAATCAAACGGCTTCAGCCTCAAGCCACTGCCCACAGTCTCTCCTTGGGAGAGTGGTGAATTCGCGGATTCCCTGCTATATTACCCCCCTTGTTTTCGAGAGTCTTTTGGTTGAAAACTGCGGCTTCCCCGGAAGTCGGCAGTGGAGCGGAGAGTGATAAGTCATGGCACGTAAGACCCCAAATCGCTTGGAATTGCGCAAACAGGCTGAAGCTGCGGAAGCAGCCGAAGACGAACTCGAGCTGGAGCTGGATGCCGATGACGCCGACGACTCCGATGACGATTCGGATGATGAGTCTCCGAAGAAGAAAAAGAAGCCGGTTAAAAAGAAGCCTGCCACCCGTGTGAAACGGACCAAGACCAAGGCCGTTACGCGCAAGAAGATGATCTGGGTGGTTTACAGTTCCAGCATGAAGGAAGAAGCGACGTTCCCGTATGCGGAGAAGGAAGAGGCCGAACAGAAAGCCGAAGCTCTCCGTCAAAAGAACAAACGGGAATACTTCGTCCAACCTCGCAAGGAACCGATTGCCGAACCTCCCGCTGCCGCCAAGGCTGCCAAGGAGAAGAAAGAGAAGGATGCCTGAGCCACCGGTCTCGGCCTCCGCTCCATCCGGTTTTTGATTTCTGCGATTTCCCACACCCCTTACAATTTCTGTAAGGGGTTGCTTTTTGCGCTCCGATGCATCCCGTCATGCCTTGTCGAGAGAACGTATGAACGCGTCTGCCTCCGCACTCTCCGTCCATCTGGTCGTCTCCGCGCCGTTTATGGAGAATACGTACATCGTTCACTTGCCGGGACAGTCCGACTGTCTCGTCGTCGACCCCGGCCTCGAACCCCGCAAGATCTTCTCACTGCTGGATCGCGAGAAACTCAACCCCGCGGCGATTCTGCTGACCCACGGCCACGCGGACCACATTGGTGGGAACCAGGCGATGAAAGAGCGTTGGCCCGACCTGCCGATCCTGATTGGTCGCGGTGATGCCCCCATGCTGACCGATCCGCGCCTGAACCTCAGCACGTGGGGAGGAACGCCGTTTGTCAGTCCTCCGGCGGATCGCCTGCTGGACGAGGGGGAAGTGCTGGACCTGGCAGGGCTGAACCTGGAAGTCCTCGAAATCCCTGGGCACAGTCCGGGGCATATTGTGTACGTCCTCAAGCAGTTCCAGCCTGTTCTCGTGCTGGGGGGGGATGTCCTGTTTGAGGGGAGCATCGGACGATGCGATTTTCCCGGCGGCAATCAAAAACAACTTGTCACCGGGATTCGCGAAAAGCTGTTCACGCTCCCCGATGACACGGTCGTTTATCCCGGGCACGGCGAACCGACGACAACCGGCATTGAAAAGCAGTCCAATCCGTTCTGCGGGATGCGATAACCCAGTGGGTTGAGAACCACGGAAAACACAAAAAAACGGCGGAGAGTTTTGGAAAAACTCTCCGCCGTTTCTATTTCAAAACCGATTTAAATCGGTTTGTATTTAGTACATGTCGTGGTCGTGACCGCCGGCCTTGGCTTCCTTCTTGGGCATTTCGGCGATCAAGGCTTCGCTGGTCAGCAGCAGGGTCGCCACGCTGGCGGAGTTCTGCAACGCGGTGCGAGTCACCTTGGTCGGATCGATGATCCCGGACTTGACCAGGTCTTCGTACTTGTCGATCGCGGCGTTGTAACCCATGTTGCCGGTCTGTTCGGCGACCTTCTCGCACACGACGGCACCATCGACACCGGCGTTCTCGGCGATCTGGGTCAGCGGAGCGCGGCAGGCACGAATGATGATGTCGTAACCGGTCTTCGCATCGTCGGAGAGTCCCTTGCTGGAAACAGCACGGGAAGCACGCAGGAGAGCGACACCACCACCGGGGAGAATCCCCTCGGCAACGGCGGCACGGGTGGCGTGCAGGGCGTCTTCAACGCGGGCCTTCTTCTCCTTCATTTCGCTTTCGGTCGCGGCACCGACGTTCACCTGGGCGACGCCACCGGAGAGCTTCGCAATCCGCTCTTCGAGTTTTTCGCGGTCGTAATCGCTGGTGGAGAGTTCGACTTCGCGGCGGATCTGCTCGATGCGGGCCTTGATGTCGGCGGTCTTGCCGGCCCCTTCGATCACCGTGCAGTTGTCCTTGTCGACGATGATCTTCTTTGCCCGGCCGAGGTCGGCCAGCTGGACGTTTTCGAGTTGGATGCCGAGATCTTCGAAGATCGCCTGGCCGCCAACCATGATTGCCAGATCCTGCAGCATCGCCTTGCGGCGGTCGCCGTAGCCGGGGGCCTTGACGGCACAGATTTTGAACGTGCCACGCAGCTTGTTGATGACGAGGGTCGCGAGGGCTTCCCCTTCGACTTCCTCAGCCACGATCAGGAGGGGCTTACCGGACTGGACCACCTTCTCCAGAACGGGGACCAGGTCCTTGACGTTGGAGACCTTCTTTTCGTTGATCAGGATGTAGGCGTCTTCCAGGACGCATTCCATCAGGGTGGGATCGGTCACGAAGTAGGGAGAGAGATAGCCGCGGTCGAACTGCATCCCTTCGACGACTTCGAAGTCAGTCTTCAGGCTCTTCCCTTCTTCGACGGTGATGACGCCGTCCTTGCCGACCTGCTCCATCGCATCGGCGAGGATGCCGCCGATTTCGGTGTCGCCGTTGGCGGCCACGGTGGCGACCTGGGCAATGGCCTTCTTGTTACGGCATTCGATGGACATGCCTTGCAGCTTTTCGATGATGTCGGCGACGGCCTTGTCCATGCCGCGCTTCATTTCGATCGGGCTGACACCGGCGACGACGGCCCGGAGGCCTTCGTTGTAGATGGCTTCGGCCATGACGGTGGCGGTGGTGGTTCCGTCACCGGCGACGTCGGAGGTCTTGCTCGCGACTTCGCGGACCATCCGGGCTCCCATGTCCTCGAACTTGTCGGCGAGTTCAATCTCGCGGGCGACGGTCACGCCGTCCTTGGTCACGGTGGGAGAGCCGAAGCTCTTCTGCAAAATGACGTTCCGCCCCTTGGGACCCAAGGTGACCTTGACGGCGCGGGCCAGCTTGCTGACACCCTGCCGCATCTTTTCCTGGGCCTCTTGATCGAAGGCAATCATCTTTGCCATGTCTGTACATCTCCTCGTTCGATGTCGTAATGCGTTGAATTGAATTCAGGGAACCGGTGGGCTGCACCGGAAAATTAGCGTGCGGAAAAATTGATCAGGTGTAGACGACGAGAATGTCGCTCTCGCGCATCAACAGCAGGTCTTCGTCGTCGAGCTTGATCTCATCGCCGGCGTAGGAACTGAAAATGACCTTATCCCCGGCCTTCACGGTCAGGGGATGGCGTTTGCCATCGCGGGTCACGTGCCCATCACCCACGGCGATGACGACACCCTTCTGGGGCTTGTCGCGAGCGGCGTCCGGCAGAACGATGCCCCCCGCCGTCGTCGCTTCGGCGTCTTCACGACGAATGACCACGCGATCTCCGAGCGGAACCACTTTCACATTGCTGCGGCTGGCAGTCGCCGTTCCCTTCTTCGCCATCGAATTCTCCTCAACCTACGGATCCGTTCAGAGATAAATTGGCTCACCGCGCCCCTGCAGGAAACGCGACTCCAAGACAAGCCGTGCCTCGGAAAAGCCCTAAATGATTGTGCATGCGGAATGTCCGACTCGCAGCCGTCGCGCGTAAAAACACTCAACGGACGATCATCGCCGGACCACCTCACTCTTGGCGAATCTCATGCCATGCCACAAAAAACCACAACTCCAATATTTTCAGAGCTTTGCATCAAAACACTAAAGAGCGTTTCGTCTGCCAACTCCGACATTTCGGGGGTTCGGGCCTGACTCCCTCTGCCAGTTTGGCAGCGCTCGGGGGAAGTCCCGCTCGGAGCCGTAACCGAGTGAATTCTCCTCCTGCCACGAAAAACCGGCTGACGGGGAAAAACTCGTTGACGAAGGTCGGGCGACTTCGCGAGGATGATTTCTGAGCTACGCGAGGAGGTTTTCTCAGACCCCTCAAGGGTAGCGGGCAGACACTCTCTTCTCTCAACAGGCGCTCTCTCAATTCGGCTCTAAGGTCCGATTGATGAGAGGAGTCACCTGTGTCTTTCAATTCCGCATCGCAGGTCGATGGTGCGCCCCCCGATTGTTCCGCAGCGTGTTGGCAACTGCTGAAGTCCGCCGCTGAGGCCTGCCGTTCCGAGCAGCCGATTCTCGCGCGGCAATATTATCTGCGCGCTCTTCGTCAGGATCGGAGCGGCCGTGCACGCCAGGCGTATGCCCGCTTCCTGACCCAGCAGCAGGAATATGCCTCTGCCGTCGCTGAATTCTCCCGCGTCCTCGGCTCTCTCGAAGAACGACCCGCCTCTCTGGAGTTTCAGCGGGAGGTGGTCTGGGATCTGATTCAGACCTACGAGTTATGGGGGCACAGGGACCAGAGCCGCTATTTTCTGGAACATGCCATCCGACTGGAAGCCTGCATCGGATCGGGCGTCAACACATCGGTAGCGAACTCGTCCGGTGTCCCTCTCTCAAAGCCGCATCTTCGAAAGACCTCTGAAGAACTGGGGCTCAATCTGCTGCTTTCCCTGGCACGGGGTCAGCAGGAGGATGAGGCCGAGCGCTGGCTCCAACTCGGCATGCTCTCCTATCTGCAGGACAAATGGCAGGAGGCCCTGGGGGAATTCAGCGAGGCGTTGAAACTCGCCCGGGGGGGACGCGATGACAACGCCACGAGTCACTGCTTCCTGTGGCTGGGGCGGGTCTTCAGCCGCATGCAGCGTCAGAACCTGGCGACTCTCTCCTTCCGCCGCGCGGCTGCCTGGGGTAACGGCCCCTCCCTGAGCGAACGAGGCTGCGAGTATCGGTTGCGGTCGGAAGTGGGCACACCCGCAGCGTAACAGGACCTCCGATGTTGCTTGCGTCCGCTTGTCACTTCGCGACCCACACGCCGGACTACCGGCGTATGGGCGACCCAAAGTCAGCAAGATCAGGGGAGTTCACGAATCCGCAGCTTGCGGAATTCCACCGGGGAACCCTCCGATTCCAGACACAGGTAACCGGTGGCCGGATTGCAGCCGGTCCCTCCAGAGACTTCTTCTCCATTCACCCACAGCCGGACTTCACCATTGATGGCCCGGATGCGTAGTAGTGGTTCCACTGGTTGATCCCCTTGCTCAGGTTCTTCGAGGGAAAACTGCGATTCCCCTGTGGTGAAACGGGGGGGGAACGGGGTCATCTTCGCCTCGCCGACGGGGAACACATCGCCGTTTGTAATTGGAGCCAGTCCCGGCTTCTTGCCAGTCTGCTTCATGTAGGCCTCCGTGTAGCCGTGGTCGAGGACTTGCACTTCGTCCGTGCGGCAATCCACCGGGCAGGCGTCGCCAGTGACATCGATGGCCCACAAGAACGCGCCGGAATTCCCTCCGGAGCGAAGGTGCTGCCATTGCAGGCTCATTTCGAAATTCGTGAACTTCTTCTTCGTCCGGATGACCCCCCACCGGCTTCCCGGTGCAATGCCGCGACTCCATCTTTCCAGCTCAGGTGTCCGGGGCGGTTGACGTTTTTCAAAAATCGTCTGCGGTGAATCCCGCCATCCGGAGACCCGATTCCATCCAGGAACGCTCTTTAGCAAAGCAGGGGGATCATCACCGTGTGAAGTGGTGGTCAGTGCGACGAGACCAATTGCAGAGGAGGATGTTGAACGAGCGACGGATGGAGGGATGTGCAATCCTGGATAAAGGCGACTCCTGAAAATGAGGCGGAGATGATGAAACACTGTTTACGATTGAGCTCGGATCAAATTTCGTCTTCGGTGACGTTCTGCTGCAGGACGCGATTCCGAAACTCCTGGAAACCCTTCCAGCCAGCATTGACATCGGAACAATGGTGTAGCCGACTATGCGAACAATCATAAGATACCAGTTCCAGCGTTCCGGCGAGACGGATGAGGGTTGCCACCGCATCACCCTCACCGCGAACTTGAACCCCGATGCTTTCACTGATGTCACTCGGGAGACTGAACCCGAGTGAAAAGCCATCACCCTCAAATCTGCCGTGAGCAGGGTCCGTCCATTCACCTCAGGAGGAAGACATTCAGAAATTTTTTGTCGAACCTCTGCTGACGTTCGAGCAGTTCATTTCGCCAGTCATCGGTCATTTCTGCTGCAGGAGGGGGCGGTACCTTACCGGTGAGAGCTACAACATCCCAACTCATGCTCACCTCCACTCTAGAAGTCGGACTAAATGGGTTTCCAGCCGGGGCGATATTCGCGGCGGAATGTTATCGCATTCGGACGTATTTTTCGCCGACAGGCTCGCGGCGTCCCAGTGCAGTTTCCACACCACAGTTTTCGGTAGGCGACGTTGCCAGGTGATTCGCTTCGGTCAACCACCCTGCATATTCAAAGTTGCGGTCGTCAGTGCCGGTCTTGCAGGCATGCACCCACTCGGCGTAATGCCCGATCGATGCCGGGATGAAGAATCGGGAGGCTTTGGGTCTTGTATTTCTCTTCCGGCAATATGCGATAGCACGCCGTAGTCGAGCAACATCCCATCGTCACCGATGAACAGCACCCTTTGTCCCCGCGGGAATCATCCCTTCCTCAGAATGGCGGGCTTGTTGTGCCCCTGGTACCAGGTGGTTGACGGCGGGCATCTTCTCGCGTGGGCCGTACTCGTAGTGACCTGCATCGACGCTTCGGGGCGAGTTCCGGATGGGGCACGGGGCCGTCCGCTTCAATGGTGAGCGGAGCTTTGAGGAGGCTTCCCAACGCCCAGAACGGCAGATCGATCCAGTGGCGCTTCCGGGGTCGGACATGTAGTTCCATTTCGAAATCCCACCAGCGGTACCATTTCGGCCCGGAAATAGACCTCATTGAAGGGTCTCGCGGGTGCCGGTCAGCCACGGGTCCCAATCCAGACCGGGAGGAATGGGAGGGGTCTCCGTGGGTCGTTCCTGCGAACAATGTCCCCAGCCGCGTGGCCGCCTGCTTCCCCGCTCTGCCGTCCCCAGGCAGAGACCCAGACGTGTGCTTCGCGCACCGGTCCAATCGCGTTTGTCTGAATCAGTTCCACGACGCGGCGGTAGTTGTCCCCCGCGTGGATCTGGGTTCCCATCTGGGTGGCGACTTTGGCCTTATTGGCCGCTTCGCGGATGACCCGGGCTTCCCACACGCTATGCGTGAGCGGCTTTTCACAATAGACATGCTTCCCCAGTTGCAGCGCGGGGAGCGTGGCAAACGCGTGGGTGTGTTCAGTCGTGCTGACCACAACGGCGTCAAATTCATTCGCGTGATCGTAGAGCTTCCGAAAGTCCACGACCTTCCTGGCGTTCGCATGCCGGGCTGCGGCAGAGTTCAAATTATTCAGATTCACATCGCAGACGGCGACGATGTTCTCCCCCGCCACCCCTTGCAGGTTGGCCGCCCCTCGTCCTCCGACTCCGATCGCCGCAATGTTCAATTTCTCATTCAGATTTCGCCCTCTGAGAAAGGCCGGAGCGGCGAACGTGGCGGCGGCAAGTGTCCCCTGTTGCAGAAAGTTGCGGCGGGACAGCAATTTCGCCCCCTGCAAGCGGGAACGCTGTTTGGAAGGAGTCATGGCGGGCCTGTAAGTCAAGAACTGGGAAGGGATTGAAGTCTCTTCGAACGCTCCTGAGCGTACCGATCCGTTCCCAGACAGGCAATCAAAATCCCCGCCATCTGTGGCCTGTTGACAGTTTTCAGAAATCGCTCTAAGATCCCGCCCCTGTTTTTGTTGCGCTCGATATCCTGCATTTTGAGTTCGCGCATGTCCAGCCGACCGCTGCCACTGGAAGCTCTCTCAGGCGCAGAGGTTCTGCGCACGGGGAACATTTCCGCGGCGCGGTTGCCGACTCCCTTCAATCAACCGGGCCGCGCCCACCTGACGGGCATCTGCGGTGCGGGGATGAAGGCTCTCGCGGAGCTGCTCATCGACGCCGGCTGGCAGGTGAGTGGATCGGATCTCGATGCAGAGGCTGTCGGCGCTTCAACACCTTTACAGAGATTGGGAGTCGATCTGCATGCCGGGCATCAATCCGCCTGGGTCAGCCCTGAAGCCAAACTTCTCATCTACAGTGCCGCGATCCCCGCATTAAATCCCGAGCGGTTGCGCGCGGCCGAATTGGGACTGGCGCAATTTTCCTACAGCGAAGCTTTGGGAGAACTGACCCGGAGCGGCGAGAGCATTGTGATAGCGGGGACTCACGGCAAGACCACGACCACAGCCTGGACCGCGCACCTGCTCAACACCGCCGAACTCAATCCGACGGCTGTGATCGGAGGGGAGCTGTGCGATCCCTCCCAACGGAATGGCTGGCTGGGAACCGGCAGTTCTTTTGTGGTCGAAGGGTGCGAATACCGCCGCAATTTCCTGAAACTCCGCCCCCACTCCGCCGCCGTCCTCGGCGTCGAACCGGATCACTTCGATTATTTTTCCTCGTTCGAAGATACCGTCAGCGCGTTCCGGGAATTTCTCTCTCGCGTTCCGCAAAGCGGATTCGCATTGTTGCATCACAGCCGTGCGGACGAACTTCGCTCCGCGCTGGTGACCGGTGTCGACGTCGAGACGTTCGGCCTCGACGTTTCTGCCACGTGGACCGCGCGCAACATCCGCCGTGAGAATGGCTGGACGACTTTCTCGGTCGAATACCAGGGAAGCCACTTTTTCACCGGACGTATTCGGCTGCCTGGCGAGCAGAATGTCGCCAATGCGCTCGCGGCGGGAATTCTCGCTTATCGAGCCGGAGCGCAACCGCATCAGATTTTACAGGGGTGGGCCTCCTTTACAGGAGTGCGGAGACGATTTGAGATTCTACGCAAATCGCACGGAGTGACCTGGGTGGATGACTACGCTCATCATCCCACGGCTGTGCGGCTCACCTTACAGACCGCCCGCGCGGAATTTCCGTCCGGACGGCTGTTCTGCATTTTTCAGCCGCATCAGGTCTCGCGGACGGAAACACTCATTGAAGATTTCGCCCGCAGCTTGTCGGCGGCGGATCGGACAGTCATTGTGCCGGTGTTTGGAGCGCGGGAGAGTGACTCCCAAAGCCGGGTGAAAACAGCTCGGCGCCTGTGCGACAAGGTCAATAAATACGGGGGAAAAGCCAGTTTTCGCGACAGCCTTGACCTGATTCTCCCAACTTTGGAGGATGAGTTTCGCCCCGGCGACGTGGTGTTGACGATTGGGGCAGGAGATATCCATCGGATCCATCATGTTAGCCACAGCCGATTTTCAAGAGATCATTCGCCGGGATGAACCGCTCGCTCCGCACACCTGGATGAAGGTGGGAGGACCGGCCCAGTATCTGATTGAGCCGCGCACGTTCGAAGAGCTCTCCAACGTCCTGCAGAGCTGCCGCGAGGAAGGGCTTCCCTACCGCATTCTCGGCGGCGGCTCGAACCTGCTCGTCAAGGATGAGGGTGTCAGTGGGGTCGTCCTTAAGCTGAGCGGTGAGGCCTTTTCCAAGACCGAGATTCAGTCGGACAATTCCGTCACCGCGGGGGCCGGCTGCACGTTGTCCAATCTCATCTCCCACACCGTAAAAGCGGGACTCGCCGGATTGGAAACCCTGGTGGGGATTCCGGGATCCGTGGGTGGGGCTCTCCACGGCAATGCGGGTGGAAAGAGCGGAGACATCGGCCAGTTCTGTGAAAGCGTCACCGGACTGAACGCCCAGGGAGAAAAAGTGACTCGCTCCGGGGAAGAACTGTTCTTCGAATATCGGAGCAGCAATCACGGGAGACCTGCTGATTCTGGAAGCGACGTTTTCCCTCCAGCCCGAGAATGTGGACGACATTACCCATCACATGCGGACTCTCTGGATTACCAAAAAGGCAACCCAGCCTTTCAGCTTCCAGTCGGCGGGGTGCATCTTTAAAAATCCGCGAGGAATCAGTGCCGGCCTCCTGATTGATCAGGCGGGACTGAAGGGAACCCGCATCGGGCAGGCGGAAATCAGCGAACCGTCACGCCAATTTCATCGTGACGGAACCCGGGGCCTCGGCCCGAGGATGTGTTGCGGCTCATCGATCTGGCCCGATCCAAGGTCTCCGAGCAGTTTGGAGTCGATCTGGAGCTGGAAATCGACATCTGGTAGATTTCCGCCACGACAAACGAGCGGGTGGCTCAGTCGACATTAATTTGCGCAGCGATGGATTTGGTTGCAGGGCTGCGGCTTCATCAATCTTGAGCCGCGGCGACGCAGGGAGGCGAACGATGATCGTGCGGCAGACGGCTGCGGGATCTGGTCTTTCGGGACCGGTCGGCGCGTGTCGGGTGGCAGTCCTGGCTGGGGGAGATTCTTCTGAACGGGAGATCAGCCTCGCCAGTAGTGCGCACATGTCGAATCGCTCCGCTCGCCAGGAGCACCGGTGCAAGTTGTCGATCCGGCTGAGATCGACCTGAAAACCTACGACTGGTCGCAGACCGATATTGCATTCATCGCGCTCCACGGAGCTGCCGGTGAGGATGGCCGCGTCCAGGCGTTGCTCGATCAGTTGGGAGTTCCCTATACCGGGAGCGATCCGATTGCGTCGCAACTGGGCATGAGCAAGTCCGCGTCCAAGGAACGGTTTGCCCAATGGAACGTGCCGACACCGAACTACGTCCTGTTTCATCACAGCGATCCTGAAACGCGCATCGCCAAGCTGGCGGATGAGATTCGCTACCCGCTGGTCGTCAAACCGAACTCCCAGGGTTCCAGTCTGGGAGTCACGATTGTCCGGCACCCCTCCGGACTGCACGCCGCGCTGCAGAGCTGTTTCGAATGGGAACCGTTCGGAATTCTGGAGTCATTTGTCCCCGGAACGGAGTGGACTGTCGGCCTGCTGGACGATCAGCATCTCCCTCCGATTCTGATCGAGACGAATCTTGAGTTTTTCGATTATCGGGCGAAGTACGAAGACGAAGCGACGCAATACAAATTGGTCACCGGTTTCGCACCGGAGGTCGTCCGAACGATTGAAGAGGTCGCGGAACGGGCGGCCAAATCCCTGGGGACACGAGGGCTCGCGCGGGTCGATCTGCGGCTGGATGAGGCGAACCGCCCCTGGGTGCTGGAGGTCAACACGGTTCCGGGGATGACGTCCCACAGCCTGATTCCCAAGGCGGCCGCGCAACTCGGCTGGTCCATGGGGGAATTGTGTGAACGAGCGATTTACGCGGCGCTAGCGGGAGCAAAACGGGTTCCCTGGCGGCAATCCGCGTAACAAGGCAGACAGAGAAGTTGAGCGGACAGCGCGGGCCGACAGCAAAACGAAAGAATTCAAGGAGTGACGGTTACGGTGAAGTGGTGGAGCAGGAAGAAGAACACGGAAGAAACAAAACCCGCCGAGCAGCCTCAGGAGTCTGTTCCCGCTGACGTACGCCCCAGCCGTCTGCGCCGCTGGCTGCATCCGGCCCCGATTGTAGTCTCGCTGGTGTTCGTGGCGGTCGTCGTTGCAGTGACGACGGCACCTCGCTGGCTCCCAGATCTCAACAGGAATCCCGCCTATCAGGTCCGGGCGGAGCAGATCCGAATTACCCCGCCTCCTCCGTGGGTGCCGCAGGATTTCGTGCAGCGCGTTTTGACGGATTCGAAGCTCCCGGAAACATTGTCGCTGCTCGATCGGGATCTGGTGGAAGAGGTGGCGAATGCTTTCCGTCGTCATCCCTGGGTTTCCAAGGTGGAAAAAGTCCACAAGGGCTACCCCGGAGAACTCTCCGTCGAGATGCGGTATCGCTATCCGGTGGCGATGGTCCGCGTGACCAATCGGCTGTTCCCGATCGACGAACAAGGAGTGCTGCTTCCGGAGCAGGATTTCACACCCGAAGAAGCCGCGCTTTATCCGCAGATCACCAAAATTGCCTCGGCTCCGCCGTTACAAGCCGGGCAAGTCTGGAAAGATCCCCTGGTGAAGGAGGGAGCCCAGATCGCCACGCACCTGGCGACCAACTGGAAAGACTTCCATCTGGAGACAATCGCTGCTCCCAGTCCCGAAGCGGGAGAGGAGGACAAGTCTTTCTCTCTCTGGACGACGGGGCACACGCAGATTCTGTGGGGACGGCAGAATGAAAACCCCTCGTCGGTGGAATTGACCGCCAAGCAGAAGCTAGGCCGGTTGATCGAGTATTCGTCCCGGTTCCAGGGGTTCGACGGGCGCGGGCCGTACTACATCGATATCCGGGAACTGGGGGGGAACATCATTGCCAAGCCGCATCCGGTCTGGGCGTTGCGTGATGATGACGGCAGACGACGGCAGTAAACGTCTTTCCAATTGTTTCGCCAAATGTAGACTGATGCACATCTATCCAGCGCATCGGCATACATTGTGGGAACTGTGAACATGCATATTCCGGCGAATTATTCCGCTGACGTGCAACTCACGCTCGTGATGGAAAATCAGACTTATTCGCTCTCAAAAATTGGAGAGAATGAAGTCGTCCTCCGGCAGCCGATCAGTCTACCTCAAGGAGACGCTGAGGTCGTCATGAAAATTGATGGCCGCGAACACCGCTGGGGCGTCAGACTGGTGAATGGTGCGTTCCCGTTTGACGCAAAAGTCGAAACCAAACGTCGCTAGGATTCGGATGTCCGCATTCGAAACGAATGCTCTAATTCCGCAGTTCGACGACGCCGGGGGTCAGCGAGTTGATCTTGAGGCCGAACTTTTCGCCGATTTTGACCGCTTCACCACGGCAGTAAGGGCGGTTGTTGACGCACAGGTCCAGCAGGTCGTCGCAGGACTTTTCGAACGTCACGATGGCTCCCGGGCCGAGCGTCATCAACTGGCCGAGTTCGATCTTCTTTTCCGCCAGGACCACGATCACGGGGACCGGCAGTTTGAGGATGTGCCGCATCCGGATCAGTTGGTCGCGGCGGCGGGCCGCCTCTTCGGGCGTTAATGGAATCCGTTCCGCGGCGGGGGGTTGAATCGGCTCGGGACTCGAGGCTGTCCCCGCCTCTGGAGCAGTCGTCTCCGCACTCACAGCGGGTTGGAAACTACGCTCCACTGGTCCGAGGAGAAAAAACGATGGTGCGGTTTCCTCTTCGCCGAGGAAAATCGGCTGGAGAATCGCCCCTTCGACCGGCCCGCAGGAAAGCAGGCTTTCCGCCAGACTCTCCACCAGATCTGTCTTCGAGGCCTGAACCTCCAGATCTTCCGGAAACAGGTTCAACGACCATTCCACCGGAAGGGTCTGCAGGCGGGACGATTCGCTCTTGTCCGGCTGGCGATGCCATTCGGGAAGCGGGAGTGTCGCGGGGAGCAACGCGAGCAGTGCCCCTCCCTCGAGTTCGAAACTGAGGATCAAGCCCGGTTGCGACAGTTCTTCAGGAAGGACATTGGGGACGCAGGCCAGTGGATCACCGATCCGGAACGTATGTTGCGTCTGGAAACAGAGATTGAACGATTCGGCAAGCGCAGGCGCATTCTGGCCGCACGCCGCCTTCACCCGTTCCATCTCTGCCGGAGTCCACGCTCCCATGCCGTTCCACCTTCCCTGTGAACGATTGGATCTCCATCAAATCGAAGACCCGTCCAGCATCGGAGATCGGCACGAGGTGAAATCTGCTTGAAATTCCCCCCGCGCGGCGGCAGACTCTCGCACCGGTCGTGCGTCACCGGCAGGAATTGCCGATCAACGGAGAGTCGGAGGCGTCAGCGATTCCGGCCCGGCTGCCAGAGGATATCCCCCTCGCCGTTGTCGTTGCAGTGGCGGGCCATCACGAACAGCAGATCGGACAAGCGGTTCAGATAGGTGACGAGGTGCTTGTTTAGATCCTCAAACTCGGCGAGATGCAGGACTTCGATTTCCGCCCGGCGGCAGACGGTACGGGCATGATGCAGCGCCGCCGCCGTCGGTGTTCCCCCCGGCAGGATGAAACTCTCCAGCGGCTTCAGTTGAGCGACGATCTCATCGATCCACTGCTCCAACGTCAGAACCTGTTGCTCCACCACGCGAAGGGCGGGTTCCGGCCCGGGCTCGGCGGGTTCCGGCACGCAGAGGTCCGCGCCGACGTCGAAGAGGTCGTTCTGAATCAGCCGCAACTGCTCCGCGATGCTGCCCGAGACTCCGGTCGTCAGGACAACACCGATGACGGCGTTCAATTCGTCGACGGCTCCATAAGCCACGACGCGCGGATGGGTCTTGGCGACTCGTTCTCCATTGCCGAGTCCCGTTTGTCCCTCATCACCCGTGCGGGTGTAAATCCGATTCAGATAAACCATTGTGCGAGAATCCGTTCCTGTTGGTGCTATCGATACTGGACCGTGTCTACATGCAGTCAATCGGAGTCAAACGGGCACATGCCTACCCTGCCACTCCGTGGCGATGCAGGCATGCCACCCAAAGCCCTGATGAAGAGATAAACACAATCTTTTTTTAAACGCGCAATGCCGGATATCAATGCCGGACGGTGACCCCCTGGGCCCCGGCCTTGACGTTGCCGATCAGCCAGTTCGGAATCTGGCGGGCGGTCAGCGTCTGTTGAATGCCATCCGCCGCTTCGGGGGCCGCGACAATCACGAACCCGATCCCCATATTGAACACGCGGAACATTTCTTCGCGGTCGATGTTCCCCAGCTTCTGCAACCAGTGGAAGATCGGCTTCGCCTGCCAGGAACTTCCGTCAATCTCCACGTGGCAGTTCTCCGGCAGGATTCGGACCAGATTATCCGCGATACCACCGCCGGTGATGTGGGCCAGTCCGCGGATGGTGGTCCGAGGTTTGAAGGTCTTGAGCAATTCCAGGATCGGCTGCACGTAAATCGTCGTGGGGGTCAGCAACGCTTCGCCGACCGTCTGCCCAAGTTCCGGAATGTGTTGATCGATCTTCAGTTTCGCGACGTCGAAGACCACTTTGCGGACCAGACTGTAACCATTGGAGTGGAACCCGCTCGATCCCAGACCGATGACCACGTCGCCGGGTTGAATGTCTTTCCCTTCGATCAGTTCTGATTTCTCGGCGACCGCCACGCAGAAGCCTGCCATGTCGAAATCGCCGGGGGAGTAGATGTCCGGCATGATGGCCGTTTCACCGCCGAGCAGCGCGGCTTTCGCCTGCACGCATCCTTCGGTCACTCCTTCGACCAGTTTCGCGATCAGGTCCGGGTCATCCTTGCCGAGGGCGAGGTAATCCAGAAAGAACAACGGCTCCGCCCCCAGGCAGAGGCAATCATTCACTGACATGGCCACCAGGTCGATCCCGACGGTGTTATAGGTCTGGGTCAGGAGGGCGACTTTGAGCTTGGTTCCTACACCGTCGGTCCCCGAAACCAGGACCGGTTCCTTGTAGTTCCGGGGGAACTGGGCATCGTGGTCCATGCGGAACAGGCCGGCGAATCCTCCCGCCAGATCCATGACCCGGGGTGTGTGCGTCCGCTTCATGAACGCCGGCAGACGCTCCATGGCCTGTTCATAGAGTTCCAGATCGACACCGGCATCTCGATACGTCACCCCGGCGGGGGGTTGGGAAGTGGTCAACGGTCGCTCCGTGGGTAAGAATGCTGCGGTCAGAAGGCCTGCAAATCGGATCCTCGCGCCATTGCATCAGATCGGCCCCATCGGAACAAGGTACTCCCCCTGCAGTCCGCCGAAAACTGGGCTGGAAATGCTCCTGGAATGTGGTGTAAAACCTGATGGGAGCCAAAGAGTTACGTCACGCTTTCTGTCGGCGGACAAATTCGGTAAGATCTTCGGTTCCCTTTTGCGAAAGAAACTTGCACAAATTCTCATTTTGAATCTGGAGATTGAACTCAAATGGCCAAGCCCCACCGTCGCCTCAAGAAAGCCAACAAGGGACGCCGTCCGGCGAATTCCAAGGCTCGCCGTCTCGATCGCGCCAAGGTCAAAACCTGATCTGCCGGTTTTCTTCTTCGCGGGGGGACGCCGCTCTCGCACGCTCCCCCGGTGACGTGCCGCCGAACCTTCTTCGTGTTCGTCGTCGGACCCCAGAAAGCCCGAGTACCATGCCTTCCCGCACGAAGTCCCCTTCCGCCGAAGACAACGTCCGCCAGATAGAGATCTATCACCGGGCGGCCCAGATCTTCCACGAAAAGGGATTCGATGCCACCTCCATGAGTGACATCGCGGAAGCGGTCAATCTCACCAAGGCGGGGCTGTACTACTACATCGACAGCAAGGAAGACCTGCTGTTTGCGATCATGGAGTATGCGATGAGCATGCTCCAGGAGCAGGTGATCGATCCCGCCAAGGGGACGGCCGATCCGGAAGAACGGCTGTCGCTGATCCTGCAGAACCACGCGCGGCTGGTGATGGGGAACAACAAGACCATCACCATCCTCACGGATGAGATGGCGGGGTTGAATCCGAAGCATCACAAGCTGATCATCAGCCGCAAGCGGGACTACTTCGATCTCGTCCGTAGCACGCTGGAAGAACTGATCGCGCTGAAGAAGATCAAGCCGTTGAATACGACCGTGATGGCGTACAGCATCTTCGGGATGCTGCTGTGGCTCCCCCGGTGGTACAACCCCCAGGGGAACCTCACCTGCGACGACGTTATCCTTAACTTGAAGTCGCTGCTGTATGGGGGGATTGGTGAAACCCCCGCAGCGCTGGAATTCGCCCTCCGCAACGGCCACGCCTAATTCTCCCATGGGAGAGTAAATTTCCCTATCGGGCCGTCGCCACACCTAACTTTCCTTAGCAAATCGATCGCCGAATAGACGACGATTCTCGTCGGGGTTATCAAAACAACGAACCCCACGCCATGAGACGAACCGATTCTTCAGCCAGTCCACAAAACATTTCGTGAGGCTTTGAAACTCCGCAGTTTTTTTGGTGATCTTTTCACCGTCGATAAACTCGTTTGAGAAATTGATCTGGAAATACAGCCCCGTTTGCGAACCGAAGACCATGTGTATCGGGGAGCTGATTCGTATGACTTCATTCCGCTTCCAGAATCTCTCTTCTCGCCTTGCGGTATTGACTTTGACATCCGGAAGCCCGGCACTTTTTTTCATCGCATAAAGACTCAAATAAGGCAGTCTTTTCTCAGTCGCCTGTGGGAGATGGTCTTTGAGTTCCTGTAGATCAACGTGACTTAAAGCCAGATCGTCGTCGTCACGTTTCCAGCAAGTAAGGACACAGTCTAGCTGAGAACTCAAAAACTCCGAGATCTCAAGGATGTCACTTCCTGTGCAATACAAATCGAGGTTCTGGAGATCGTAAAGGATCTTCGGATTTGTGCAGGGAGTTAAAGGGTGTTTTGCCAGATGATACGTCGGGCTGTAGTCGATTTCAAAATTCATCAATTTTTTTGTTTTTCCACAGGCCGAGCACGTGGTTGAAACTTTGATGAATCTGACATCCCCGTCTTCTCGAAAGGCGTATTCGCATTTCAGGCCAAACGAAACCGCCTTGCACCCACACTTTGTGAGACGCGGGTAGCCATTCTGGATGACATCGAACCAGTGATCCTTGCTATCCAATAAGAGGAAATTGCAGTTGCATTGAAGGCATTTGAGAGTAGCAACCCCTTCATCCTTCAGAGCGCATATTTCAAACTGTTCGCCGCTGCAAACGGGACAGGCCACCTGAACTTTTTCTGGCAATTGCCCCATAGCTCATGGTTCCTTGAGACCCACTGCTCGCATTCGTTAGCAAGTGGCACTTAGTCTGTTCTGTCAATTGGCTCAGCCATGCAGGATCTGCGGCATCGCTTGGGCGACTTCCTGAACCGTCCATGATCCCTCCGGGTTGTAGCGTGTCGTGCCGTGGGTGGTCATCATCCGGTAGGCGAACAACTGTTCCCCTTCAGCGCCGATGATCTGGCCGGTGATTCCGGTCGCCATATCGGAGGCGAGAAACGCGAGAACCGGGCCGACCTGTTCGATGGTCAGGTGGTCATTTGCATGTCCGCTCGCGAACTCGGGGGCGGTGCTCAGCATGCGGGTCATGGCTAAGGGCGCGATCGCGTTGACCGTGATCTTCAGCTTCATGAATTCCAGAGCGGCGGTGCGGGTGAGGGCATAGATCCCCGCCTTGGCGGCGGAGTAGTTCGCCTGTCCGAAACTGCCGATCAGCCCGGCGATTGAGGAGACGTTGATGATGCGTCCGCCCGTCCCCTGCTCTTTCATCTGGCGTCCCGCGGCCTGCAGGCAGGTGAAGGTACCGCGCAGGTGGACGTGGATCACCTGGTCGAATTCCTCCTCGGTCATGTTGAGGATCGTGCGGTCGCGGAGAATACCCGCGTTATTCACGAGGATGTCGAGCTTGCCGAAGGCATCCACGGCGGTCTTCACCAAGCGTTCCGCAACGGCAGCCGAACCGACTGCTTCGGTATTCGCAACCGCCTGGCCGCCCGCTGCTTTGATTTCGGCCACGACCTGCTCCGCGGCGTTGCCGCCTCCGGTTCCGTCCCGAGCGACACCGGGGTCATTGACGACGACTTTGGCTCCCTCTTTGGCGAACAGGAGTGCATAGCTGCGCCCCAAGCCTCCGCCTGCCCCCGTGATGATCGCCACCTTATCCTGCAACACGCCCATGTTTACTCTTCCTCAAATTTTCTTGTAGGTCAGGCCGTGCCTGATGTCTTCGACAACCAGGTCACACTCAACCATCAATCATTTTTAGTGATTCAAACGTTTCTTCCGCACTCTAGTTTCCCGTTTGACGGAGTTCCGGGGGCTTCCACTTCGCGGTGCGCCCCCGCCACCCGACGATTAAATGTGCCTATGATTCAACCACATGCATGCCGCCCTTCGGACAGAACATGTGTGTTCATTAACAGATGTTTCCACCGTCGATCACGAATGTCTGGCCCGTCACATACGATGCTTCATCGGAAGCGAGGTACAACGCCGCGTAGCTGATCTCCTCGGGCTTGCCGATGTGCTGCAGCGGCTGCGTCGCCATGTGGTGTTCCAGGTACTTTTCATTTTTCCAGAAGTACTCGCTGAAGTCCGTCTGGATGAGCCCCGGTGCGATGGCATTGACCCGGATCTTATGCTTGCCGAATTCCCGCGCCCAACTGCGGGTCATCATCAGGAGTCCCGCCTTGGTGAAACTGTAGAGCAATCCTCCCGGTTGGGGTTCGAGACCTGCAATGGAGGCGATGTTGATGATCGAGCCTCCCGACTGACGTTCGATCATCTTCGGGACGGTCAGATTGATGAGCCGCAGGCAGGACTTGATGTTCACTTCGATCATCTTGTCCAGCATCTCCGCAGTGACCTGCAGCGCCGGTCCCTGGCCGATGTTCGTGGCGCTGTTGTTGACGAGGATGTCGATCGGGCCTAACCGGGTCTCGATCTGCTTGACGAGGTTTTCGACTTCTTCCGCCTTGCCGACGTGACAGGCCATCGGGACGACTTTTCCGGGGAGACTGGCGAATTCATCCGCCGTGGCCTGCAGGTTTTCCATTTTGCGGCTGGCGATAACGACGTTCGCACCGGCTTCGGCGAACCGCTTGGCGATGGCTTTGCCGATCCCGCGTCCGCCGCCGGTAACCAGGGCTGTTTTTCCCTTGAGTGAAATGCTCGCGCTCATGTTGGACTTCTCTTCTGTTGAAACCGTCTCTTCTGTCGAAGCTCGGAGTGAATTATTGATTTAAATGGGATTCTGCCTGCCGCGCGAGCTGCTGCACGCGCGAAGCGAGGCCTGCAAACCGCGGATCCTGCGTGTGCCCGCGCACGAAGCGGACGTAAATCTGCTGGATGATGACGGCGATCTTGAACAGGCCGTAGACGTAATAAAACCGAGAATCTCTTCCCGTCAGGCCCCGGCGGGCCGTGTACCGGTCCCATAACTCGGCGCGGGTCATCGCACCGGGGAGTGCGGTGGGGCCGACGACCGCCTCGGAGAGTTGTCCCACTTCATCCGCTTCCACCCAGTAACCGAGCGTGGTACCGACATCCATCAACGGATCGCCAAGCGTGGTCATTTCCCAGTCGAATACGGCGGTGATTTTCTCGGGCTGGTTCGGATCGAACGCGACGTTATCGAACTTGAAATCGTTGTGAATCAGTGAGGCGGCGCATTCGGCGGGCATGTTCGCGGCCAGCCAGGCAGCAACGGCCTCCATCTCAGGAACTTGATCGGTCTGGGCATCGCGGTAGCGTTTCGTCCAGCCCCCGATTTGCCGCTGGACGTAACCATCGGGCTTCCCAAGGTCTCCCAGCCCACACTCCGCGGGGTTGATGGCATGCAGGTCGGCCAGCGTGTCGATCAATGTTTCGCACATCCGACGGAGGAGCTGCGGATTGCGGGGCAGATCGGCCGGCCAGTCCCGCCGCAGGATCAGCCCCTTCCGCCGTTCCATGACATAAAACGGGGCGCCCAGGATCGAATCATCCGCGCAGGCGGCGATCGGCTTCGGAGCGGGAGGAAAGACCTGGCTTAATCCCGACAGGACCTTGTATTCCCGTCCCATGTCATGGGCGGATTTGACCTGATTGCCAAACGGCGGCCGGCGCAAGACCCACTCCTGACTCCCGCTCTTCAGCAGGTATGTCAAATTGGAGTGTCCGTGTGGAAACTGTTCCACGGTCAGTTCACCGCTGAACGCGGGAACCTGTTCGCGAAGGAATGCCGTCAGCCTGGGGAGATCGAGTTCCTCTCCCGGACGGACCGCTCGTGTTTCTGTGGATGGTGACGACATCGCGCTTTACCGAAAAGTCCAGGATCCGGGATCGGTCAAATGCGGAACGCCGTTAAAGTGGTCCAACGTGATGCGATCCCCGGAAAAGATAAACTCCGTCAACGAACAGTTCTTCAGCCGCCAGCCCAGTTCCAACGCCTGCGTGGGGGAACATTTCAAGACGCGGCACAGAATAGACGTGATGTTCCCCACGGAGGTGAAGAGCGCAATGGTCCGGCTTTGTCCGGGCCGGGCGAAGATTTCTTCCAGCCCTTCCCCCACCCGCTGATGAAACGAAGCCCAGCCTTCGATGGATTCCGTACCCGGCTTCAATTCGCACCACAGGTGGCTCACGGCCTCGAATAAACGCTGAAACGTCCGCTGCACCTGCTCCGGCGCCTTCGCGGTTTTGTAATCCTTCACCAGTTTTTCGAGTTGAGGATGCTCCTGCTGCAGTTTTTCGAGGGGCTCCCCGAGCAGTTGATCGACGGTGTGTTCATCAAAATTCCCGACGAACTCAATCTTCGGCCAGGGAGCACCCGCCTTCCGGTAGACTTCTCCCACGAGTTCGGCGGTTCGCTGGTGCCGTTCGCGCGGGCCGGTGATCACGTCATCCAGCATCACTCCGCGCCTGAGCCAGAATTCCCCGAGCAACTGCGCCTGCTTCTCCCCGAGATCCGAGAGCTTGTCGTAGTTCTTCGAAAAGAAGGAGGCCTGTGCGTGTCGAACCAGGATCAGGCGACTCATATCGAATCTCCCCCTGTGGCCTGTTTGGAGATGCCGATGGCCTTGTCCCAGAGTTTCCGCATCCCTCCCAGCCAGCGTTCGTTATTATTGGCCTTGTTCTGGAAATAGGTCGCGACTTCCGGATGGGGCAAAATCAGAAACTGCTCTTCCGCCAGCCCCTTGATCACCGCGTCTGCCACCTGCTCCACGGTCGCCGCCGAGGGACGCAGCAGGTCCGCTGTGGCGGAGAAGGAATCATCCAGCATCCGCGTATGGACCCCCTGCGGGCAGAGGCAGGAGACGCGCAATCCTTCTCGCTGATAGGTGATCGCGAGCCATTCCGCAAAGGCCACTGCCGCGTGTTTTGTCACGGAATAAGGAGCCGCCCCGATCTGCGTCAGAAGTCCCGCCGCGGACGCCGTCTGCAACAGATAGCCTCCCCCGCGCTCCAGCATCCCCGGGATGACGGCCCGCGCCGCATACAGGTGAGACATGAAGTTGACGTCCCAGGCCTGCTGCCACGCTTCGTTACTTGCATCGATCCCGCCGTCCCGCATGATCCCCGCGTTCGAGCAGAACAAGTCGATCCGCCCGAATCGGTGCAGGACATCCTTCACGAGCCCCTGGACTTCCCACTCCTGGGTGACATCCACGCGCACGCCGATCCCGACGCCGCCGCACTCTTTGGCGACCTGGTCGGCCAGATCTCCTTCGAGGTCGGCGACAACAACTCCCCGCGCCCCCTCCCGGGCGAACCGCCGCGCCAGTTCCGCGCCGATCCCGCGTCCCGCTCCGGTGATAACCGCCACCTTATCTTTGATCTGCACGGTATTCCTCTATTAATGATCACCGGGAGAACCCGCTTCTCCCTTGCGCAGTTCCAGTTTTGCGATGGATTCGCGATGGACTTCATCCGGTCCGTCCGCGAGTCGCAGCGTCCTGGAGTCGGCCCACGCCGTCGCCAGCGGAAAGTCCTCCGACACACCGCCGCCGCCGTGTGCCTGAATCGCCCGGTCGATGACGCGGAGCGCCATGTTCGGGGCGACCACCTTGATCATCGCGATTTCGGCTCGTGCGGCTTTGTTCCCCACAGTATCCATCAGATGTGCCGCCTTGAACACCAGCAGGCGGGCTTGCTCGATCTCAATTCGGGAATTCGCGATGTCCGCCCGGACGGTCCCCTGCTCCGCGATCGGCTTGCCGAAGGCCACCCGGGCCTTCACGCGCCTGCACATTGCTTCCAGGGCCCGCTCCGCCTGCCCGATCAGCCGCATGCAGTGGTGAATTCGCCCCGGCCCGAGGCGCCCCTGCGCGATTTCGAAACCTCGTCCTTCTCCCAGCAGCATGTTCGACGCGGGCACCTTCACGTTTTCGAACATCACTTCCGCGTGTCCATGCGGGGCGTGATCATAACCGAAGACGTTTAACATGCGGGTGATTCTGACCCCCGGCGTGTCGAGGGGAACCAGGATCATCGATTGCTGCTTGTGGGGGGGCGCAGTCGGATCATTCTTGCCCATGAAGATCGCAATCTTGCAGCGAGGATCTCCCGCTCCGGATGTCCACCACTTCTTTCCGTTGATGACGTAGTGGTCTCCCTGCCGTTCGATCCGGGACTGGATGTTTGTCGCATCGGAGGATGCGACGTCCGGCTCGGTCATCGCGAAACAGGAGCGAATTTTTCCCTCCAGCAGCGGCGTGAGCCACTGTGCTTTCTGGTCGGGAGTGCCGTACCGGACCAGCACCTCCATGTTGCCGGTATCGGGAGCGGAGCAGTTGAACGCCTCCGGCGCGATCGGGGAGCGTCCCATGATTTCGCACAGGGGTGCGTATTCCAGGTTCGTCAGCCCGGCCCCGTATTCGCTCTCCGGCAGGAACAGGTTCCACAATCCTGCAGCGAGGGCTTTCTGTTTCAATTCCTCCACGATGGGGGCCGGCTGCCAGCGGCTGGGGGCGGTCCGAATCTGCTCGTAGAACACCTTCTCGTTCGGATAAACGTGTTCCTCCATAAATGCGGTCACCCGCCGGATCAGATCCTTCACTTTCGGAGAGTGATCGAAATTCATGGGAATGCCCTGAATGATTGTCTGTCGTTGTTACGGTTTCATGACCCCATTGACGGGAGCCTGCCAGTCCAGTTGCTCGTGCTCGCGCAGAAATCCGTCAAAAGCGTTCGCGATATGTTCCGGAAATGGAGCCGTCCTGCGGACAGTCATGTCGATGTGGGCGGTCACCAGTTCCGCGGTCGCGGAGAGAGTTTCCGAATCGTCCTTGATCAGGAAGCACATGAAGTGCAGCTTTTTGGCGGAGCGTCCCAACGCCCGCAGACGGACGGACACTTTCTCCCCCTCGCGGACTTCCGCCATGTAGCGGATGTTCTGCTCCAACGCGAAACTTCCGCACCGATTCTGTATGAAGTAGTCCCGGGTGAGGCCGACCTTCTGGAAGAATCCCCACAGGCCGATACTCACCAGGTTCGTGTACCACATGACGTTCATGTGTCCCATCCCATCGATGTACTCCGGGGGGATCACACTCTCGTGATACTTCGGCAGCTGGTTCCACTGGGCGGGGGTTAATACGTTTGACATGACAGTTCCACGACAAAAACAGGATCTCGCAGCCTCAGTTGCCCCGAGATCCTGTCTCTTTTGTTCAGCCGATCAGCCTCCGGATTTTTCCTGATCGAAGTCGGCGAAGGTTTTTCCCGATTCCGCCAGTTTCTTCAGCAACGGGGCCGGCGTCCAAATCGCCCCGTGTTCCTTCTCGAATTCGCGGATTCGTTCGTAGACCTTCTTGAGGCCCACGGTATCCGCGTACCACATGGGTCCGCCGCGATACGCCGGAAAGCCGTAGCCGTAGAGATAGACGATGTCGATATCCATCGCGCGGAGGGCATACCCTTCTTCCAGAATCTTCGCCCCCTCATTGACGAGCATGTAGACGGTCCGCTCGATGATTTCCTCGGGGGTAATCTTGCGGCGCTTGATGCCTGCTTTCGCGGTTTCGGTTTCGATCAGCGCCTCGACTTCGGCATCCGGCACTGCGTTCCGGCCTTCGTACTTGTACCAGCCGGCGCCGGTTTTCTGGCCGTAGCGTCCCTTCTCATACAATTTGTCGACAATCAGGACGTCCCGCTCACCGGCGGGCTTCAGATGCTCGTATTCGCGACGGATTCGCCAGCAGACGTCAATTCCCGCCAGGTCAACGACCGCCATTGGTCCCATTGCCCAGCCGAAATCGGTCAGCACCTTGTCCACTTCTTCGACCTTCGCCCCTTCCTCGACGAGGAACTGGGCTTCGCGGGTGTACGGGTCGAACATGCGGTTGCCGACGAAACCGCGGCAGTTCCCGACCAGCACCCCCACTTTTGCAAGGGTGCGGGAGACGGCCATCGAGGTCGCAATCACTTCCGGAGAACTCGCCTTCCCACGGACCACTTCCAGCAGCTTCATCACATTGGCGGGACTGAAGAAGTGGTGCCCGATCACCTGCTGCGGGCGGGTTGTGGCGGACGCAATCTCATCGATGTTCAGAGTGGACGTGTTCGAGGCCAGGATCGCATCCGGACGAGTGACCTTATCGAGCTCTCCGAAGATCTTCTTCTTGAGCTCCATCCCTTCGAACACCGCTTCGACGACGATGTCCGCTTCCTGGAACTTGTCGTAGGTCAGTGTCGGTTCGATGCAGGCCATCCGCTTGTCCATCTGCTCCTGGGTCAAGCGACCCTTCTGAACGGTCGCGGCGTAATTTCCCTTGATCCGTTCGAGCCCCTTGTCGAGGGCAGCCTGGTCGGTCTCTTTGAGGAGCACGGGAATACCGGCGTTCGCGTAGTTCATCGCGATGCCACCCCCCATGGTCCCCGCACCGACGACGGCGGCCTTCTTGATCGGCTTGATGGGAACGTCTTTTCCCAGGCCGGGGATCTTGCCGACTTCGCGCTCCGCGAGGAACGCGTGCACGAGGGCCTTGGACTGATCCGAGAAGATGCATTCCTTGAAGATTTCGACTTCCTTCTTCAGTCCTTCTTCGAACGGCACCTGCGTGGAGATTTCGACCGCTTCCACCGCTTTCACGGGAGCAATCAGACCCCGGGCCTTCTTCTTGACGACTTCCTTGACCATTGCAATTGCGGCGGCGTTTGCGGCGGCGTCCGAAATCTTGTCGGTGAGATCGGGGGTGCGACGCGGCCCCTTCCCTTCGGCCAGCAGCTTGCGGGCATAGGAAATCGCGCCGGGGAGCAGTTCCCCTTCAATCAACTCGTCGATGATTCCCAGCTTCTTCGCTTCGGTCGCGGGGATCATGTCTCCGCCGGCACAGATCTCCGCCGCCTTGGCGACACCCACCAGCCGCGGCAGACGCTGCGTTCCCCCGGCCCCAGGAATCAGTCCGAGCTTCACTTCGGGCTGGCCCACCTGCGACTTCACGGCAGCAACTCGGTAATGGCATCCCATCGCCGTCTCGAGTCCACCACCGAGCGCCGTCCCGTGAATCGCACAGATCACAGGCTTGGGGAAATTCTCCACCACGTTCAGCATCCGATCGACACCGAGGTCGAGCGGCTTCGTCCCGGCGGTGATCTTCACGAATTCCTTGATGTCCGCACCGGCGATGAAAGTCCGTCCGCCACCAATCAGGATGACCGCCTTGATGGCGGGATCGTTCCGAACCGATTCCATTCCCGCGGCGATCCCTTCCGGAACTCCCGGGCTGAGGGCATTCACGGGGGGATTGTTGATCGTCAGGATGGCAACATCCCCATCCTTGGACAAAGTGACCAGTTCGCTCATGGTGTCGTCAACCTTCTTGCAAATCAGAAAAAACTTATGCCTACGCGATGCATCCGAGAAAGAGCATCGCCGTTATTCATCAGAAATCTTGACCAGTTGCTTGCCGATGTTTTCGCCGTGGAACAGCCCGATCATCGCCTTGGGAGCGTTCTCGATCCCGTGATGCAGGTGTTCCCGGTACTTCAGCTTGCCCGCCTGGAACCAGCTTGCCAGTTGCCGATCCGCATCCGGGTATTTGTTGGCGTAGTCGAATACCAGGAAGCCTTCCACGCGTGCGCGCTTCACGATCAGCCGCCAGAAGATCCGTTCCCCCATCTCAACCTTGTCGGAGTTGTAGCCCGAGATCTGGCCGCAGACGCAGATCCGAGCCCGGTTGTTGATGTGGTGAAAGACCTCATCGGTCACCGGACCGCCGACGTTATCGAAATAGATATCGATCCCGTGCGGGCACATTTCCTTGATCTTGGCGTGGTAGTTCTGTTCCGTCTTGTAGTTGAATGCCGCATCGAAGCCAAGTTCCTGAGTCAGGTATTTCACCTTCTCATCAGACCCTGCGACTCCTACGACACGGCAACCGTGGATGCGGGCGATCTGTCCCACGGTGGCCCCCACCACTCCCGCCGCTCCGGAGACAAACACCGTCTCCCCGGTCTGCGGCTGCCCGATATCCAGCAGTCCGAAATAGGCGGTCCGGCCCGGCATGCCGAGAACTCCCACCGCCGTGGAAACGGGAGCCAGTTCCTTATCGATCCGGCGAACGCCATGCCCATCGGAGACGGCGTATTCCTGCCAGTTGAAGGGGCCCTCGACATACGTCCCCACCGGGTATTCCGGATGGGTCGATTCCAGAATCACCCCCACCCCGTTGCCGCACATCACATCGTTCAACTTCACTGGCGGCACGTAGGAGGGACGGTCGTTCATCCGTCCCCGCATGTAGGGATCGACGGAGAGGTAAATCACCCGCACGAGGAACTCCCCATCCTTAGGCTGGGGAATAGGAACCTCCTCCACACGGAAGTCCGATTCCTGGACCATTCCGTGCGGCCGATTGACCATGATCACCCGACGTTGAACTCCCATGCCGTATTCCTTTATCCCGTTTCCCGTGATCCATTGCGACGCGCGCCCACTCCAGCGTAGCACCCGCTCTCGTGGATTTCACCAACGTCCCGCCGGACTCTGCTTACTGAGGGTAAAGTTCGAAGAGACCCGCGGCTCCCTGGCCTCCGCCGATGCACATGGTGACAACTCCGTAACGTACCTTACGGCGATGCATTTCGTTGGCCAACGTTCCCACCATGCGGGAGCCGGTCATGCCGTACGGGTGGCCGATCGCGATCGAGCCTCCGTTGACGTTCAACTTGTTCTGGTCGATTCCCAGGAAGTCGCGGCAGTACAGGACCTGCACCGCAAACGCCTCGTTCAGTTCCCACAGGTCGATGTCCTTGACGGAGAGGTTGTGGCGTTTGAGTAGCTTCGGCACGGCATAGATCGGACCGATCCCCATTTCCTCCGGCTCGCAGCCTGCAATGGCGAAGCCACGGAAAATCAGCTTGGGCTTGATCCCCAACTGTTCGGCCCGCTCGCGCGACATGACGAGGGTCGCGGAGGCACCATCGGACAACTGCGAGGCATTCCCCGCCGTCACGGAGCCTTGTCCGCTGTTCGGATCAAAGTAGGGCTTGAGCCCTGCCAGACCTTCGAGAGTGGTGTCCGGACGATTGCATTCATCCTTGTCCGCCACGGTCTCCTCTGTTCCGGTCACCTGTCCCTGCTTGTCGAGCAGAGCGCGAGTCACCTTCATGGGGACGATTTCCTGCTTGAAGAATCCCTCGGCTTGCGCCTTCCCCGTCCGCTGCTGGCTGGAGACGGAGTACTCGTCCTGCGCCTGGCGGCTGACATTGTACTTTTTCGCGACGACTTCCGCCGTTTCCCCCATCACCATGTAGATGCCGGGCTTTTCCTTCGCGACGACCGGGTTCGGGTCGATCTTCGCCTTGAAGGTCGCGGTGATGCTTTCCACACCCCCGGCCATGACCGCTTCCGCTTCTCCGACCAGCACTTCGTGGGCCGCAAGGGCGATGGCCTGCAGACCCGAGGAACAGAAGCGATTGACCGTCATGGCGCCATTCGTCACCGGCAGACCGGCCCGCAAGGCAGCGATGCGGGCGACGTTCATCCCCTGCGGGCCTTCCGGAAAACCGCAGCCCAGGATCACATCCTCGATTTCGGCAGGGTTCAACTGCGGCACGCGCTTCATGAGTTCCGCAATGGCATGTCCCGCCAGGTCATCGGACCGGGTCATGTTGAACGAACCGCGGAACGACTTGCACAACGCCGTGCGGCAACTGTCGACAATCACTGCTTCTCGCATCGCTCTTCTCTCCTGATATCTCTTATTGGTCAGGCTGGGCCTGACGTCCTCGACTTTGATTCGTTATTCACTCTCTCTGTGTGCCGCCGGCTCTGCCAGGGCACATTTCTTTTCTACCATCTGGCTCAAGGCGAAGCTTTCGCCAATTCCACTTTCCGCAAATGGATCGCATACAGGAAACAGGGGATCGCTCCCAGATTCACTAGCCCAGTCACTACTAAAGCCAGCGTAAAGTCCTTGAAAACCTTGATCAAAATCGCTCCGACCATGGCGCCGAGCGAAACCCCCAGGAGGTTCATGCCGATCAGGAACACCGCCATGATCATCGACCGCTGATGGGCCGGAGAAAGCTCCTGCACCGTTGAAAACACCGGGCCGTAGTACATCGTCACCATGAATGACACGAAGAAATAGCCCACCCAGAACCACAGGCCGTTCGGATCGCTCCAGCGAAACATCAACATCATCGGCGTGCAGACGATCAGCGATCCCATCACGGACCACAATCGATGTCGCCCGAGGTGGTTCTGAATCCAGTCCCCAATATAACCACCGAGGACATTTCCAAGCGTCCCGCCGAACAGGAACACGATTCCCATGATCCACCGCGCCTTGTCTTCGGGAAACTTCCCCCCGGCCTTGATCCAGAGCATGTCCAGGTAGGTCGTCCCGACTGAGAAATTCAGCAGGCATCCGCCGATCATCGTGACCAGCAGCGGCGGGGACCGCAGCAGAATCCCCGGAATTTCTCCCAGTGACGCAAAGAATTTTCCGAAGTCCAAAGGTTTCTTCTCAATCCCTGCATGCTGCACGTGCCCCGGATCTTTCACCAACAGAACAAGCAGGGAGCAAAACAGACCGATTGCCCCCAGCAGGAAAAAGCAATTCCGCCAGCCTAGACTTGGCCCCAGCGCCCCTGCGACGACCAGACTCAGACTCGCCC
>JAXMBX010000015.1:0-94946 GCA_046349635.1 Planctomycetales bacterium | reverse complement strand
GCTTTCCCTTGGGATTCTGGGCGGCAAAGCCTCCGACGCGGTAAAGCTTGCCCTTGTAGGGGACGAGAGAGACGCCCTGTAGCGGCGTGGATGAGGGGAGTTCCTTCCAGGTGGAATTGGGTTGAAGGCTCAATTCGCGGAACGTGCCGACCTGCGCACCGACGTAGTAGTCATGCGCTTTGCCGATGTTCCCGCCGAAGACGTACAGCTTGTCACCCACAATCGCCGCCCCGAAGCTGGTGACACCCTGCACCATCTGGGGATAGGGGGTTTCGAGTTTCACGGGTTTCTTGGCGACAGTTTCAGCTGGCTTGCTGTCGGGAGCGGGTGATGCGGCGGTGGAATTTTCAGGGACGACGAAGGTGAGAGTCAGATAGTGACGTACTTCCGAGTAGGCTTTCCCGTCAATCGATCCCGACTTCGGTTCGACGTGCTTGACCCGCAGGGCGAGGAGTTGATTGGGCTGGCCTTTGACGCGGACGATGCCCGCGTCATCGGTCTTGGATTTCTCGGCCTTGTCGGAGTCACCAATGACGGTCGTAACTTCCGCATTAGGGAGGGGTTTACCGTTCCAGCGGCATTCGACGGTGACTTCGCTCCCCTGAACATTCGGGAAGGCATCGAACAGGAGGGGGGAGGTCTCGGGGATGGCGTTCAATTTGGTGGCGTCGCGGTTGAGGAGCGCTTTGGCGTGATACTGGAGTCGGAAGGTGTCTTTGCCGCGAGACATGACGCCGAAGTTCTGCTCGGCGAACACGACGGGAGTATCTTCCATGTCGCGATCGACGAGGAGGCCGTCCTCAACCTTCTTAAGGGTCAGGGGTTTGTCATCCTGAGGACGGCGGATCTTGAGATCGGCGATGCGTGCTGCAAGCTCCGGTTCCGGATCGGAGGGTGATTCACTGAAGTGAGCCAGGACGGTGTGACCGTCGGCAGCGGCGATTTTTCCGGAAGTGTTGCTGGGGGTGAGCCACAGGAAGTGAGCCCGCACCACGGACGAGGCGGAGGTCAGCAGGACCGATCCGCAGAGTGCGTAGTTGCGAAGTTGAGAACGGAAGAAAGAACAGCGTTTCATGAACGAATCCTTGTGAAAATCAGGGAGCGGTGAGTTTGAAATCTTGTTTATTAGGCCCGGGTACGGTCTTCACAATGAGTTGGCTATCTGTCTGGTAGCGTTCCGGAACGATCGCGGGAGGCTTGGGTGCCAGGCGCTCTCCGGGGGGTGGTTCACCATCGGCGGGCGGGAGGTCACTGATCTCGACGCGGAGTTCCCCAATGGGGACTCCGTGTTTTTGATCGAGCGAGTATGTCCCTTGCTTGACGGGGGAGACTCCGGCAGGGCCGAGGGTTTTGTCCAGGGGCTGAAAGCGGATCAAGGCGTTGTCGAGCGGCTGTCCGTTCAGTGTGACTTTTCCCTCGATGGGGACGAGAGTCACCTTCGGCACCGGCTTACGGGCACAGCCGGGGGTAAAGGCGAGGAGGCTCAGGTACACGAGTGACAGCAGCAAATGAAAGAGAAATGAAGGGGGATTCTGGTTTCCCCACGAGTTGCTGTGTTCCCCCCTCATTTGTGGAAATGAATTAGTAATCACCGGGTTGTTCTCCTCCGGAGCGGGTGGCGAGGGCGCGGAGCAGATTGCCATCAACACTTTGGCTGATGAAGCGTGTGGATCCGTCGCAGAGGGCGAAGTGTCCGCCCCCTGTGTGATCGCTGTGCCAGGTTTCTCGGTCGGTGGTGATATTCCCGGACTGGCCGTTGTAAACGCCTCCCATGCCTCCGATGGCGAGACCGGGATAACCACCCCCCCAGCGGGCGCTCCCCCAGCGGATTTGTCCGGCCTTCGCGGGACAGGAACCTCCCGGGCCGCCGGTCCAGAGATAGTCCTTATGGCTGTAGTTGAACTCCCCCATCATGATGGTGTTGGCGAGGCCGTCGGTGATCTTGGCGAAGTTGGAGCGGCCCGAAGCGTTGGGGGTCCAGGTTCCTTCGGGAGCAAAGGGACCGTCTTCCGAGCGAGCGGTGGAACCACCGCTGACACCGTAGCTGCCGATGGCGCCCGGCTCATTGCAGGGGAGATCGGGGACCGCACGGGGGACAAACATCGTGGGACAGGTGAAGACAGGAACTTCCTGATTGATGACGGCGGTGTTATCGGGATGGGAATAGGGCTGGTTGAAGTTGTACTTCATGAAGCGATTGGATTGGTCCAGTTGCGGCAGGGTCGCGACGAAGGGGCTGTAGAGGTTGGCATTGATGCCATAGGGGAGACATTTGTTGACGTCGTGATAGTTGTGCATCGCGAGCGCCAACTGGTGCAGGTTGTTGCAGCACTGTGTGCGGCGGGCAGCTTCGCGGGCCTGCTGGACGGCGGGCAGGAGGAGAGAAATGAGGACGCCGATGATGGCGATGACGACGAGCAGCTCGATGAGCGTGAAGGCGCGTCGCGTGGAGGATCGAGGCATGGCCAACTCCCGGGGAAAGAAGAAATGCGGGAGTCGGTTGAGGGCTCGCACCGTGCGAGGGAAGGACTCCCGGAGACGGTAGCGGGCGGCATGCTGGCGACCAGTTGACCAAATGTTATCGAGACTGAGATTCAATGTCAACTTTGTGTTGTCAGGTGTTTTTGTTTTGTCTTAAGCGATTATTTAGTATCGCCTTATGATTTTTGAAGAGGGGTGCTTAACCGGCTCCAATGGGCTGGAGAGGGCACTTTTGAGCCAGAAAACTGGCGTGTTCGCCGGAGTCAAACTCGACGACGATGGTCTTCCATTTGCCCCCTGCGCCGTGGATTTCGACGACGGAGCCAGTCCCTTGCTGCGGGTGTCGGACGCGCATGCCGACGGTAAAGCCGATCGGGATTTCCGCAGGGGTGTGCTTGCCTTGGAGGAGTGCAGCAGCGGTGGTCAATTTCACCCCGCCGAGCATCCTTTTAAGAGATTCGGGAGTGCCGGTCGACGCCGCGGGGGTTCGGGGTGAGATTTCAGCTCGGGGAACGTCCGGCCTGCGAACTTCGAGATCCGGCGATTCGAGCGGTGCGGCCTCCCGGGGTTGCAGGACGGAAATTTCTTCCAGGAAACTACTGGGGATGGTGGGGAGTGTCTGCCCGTGCATATCCCGATAGTTAGTGTATGTGAGATACAGTTCCTGTTTCGCACGCGTCATCCCTACGAAAAGCAGACGGCGCTCTTCTTCCAGTTCGCGGGGGTTGTCGGATTTGAGGGAGCGTTCGTGAGGGAGGAGGTTATGTTCGACTCCGAGCACGAAGACGACGGGGAATTCCAGTCCCTTCGCGGCGTGCAACGTCATGAACGTCACTTTCCCCGCCTGGGTATCAACGCTGTCGAGATCGGCGACGAGACTGCATTCCTCCAGAAAGGCGGCCAGTGAATCTTCGGCCGGATGAGTTTCATCGTGATGCCGTGCAGAAGCGATCAATTCCTCAACGTTCGCAAGCCGCTGCATGTCCTGTTCCACCTGACTTTGTTCCCAGGCGGAGGTGTATTGGGTGCGGTGGACAATTTTCTGCAGCAGACCCTCGACGCTGCCATTGTCCGCCTGGATGAGTTCGTCCCACATCTGCCCGAAGCGTTTGAGCGCGGGGACCGCTTGTTTGGAGAGTTGCGGGATAATGGAGGCCTGTTTGACTGCTTCGGACAGGGTGATCTGCTGGCGTTCTGCCCAGCGAATCACGCGGGTCTGGCTTTGCTTGCTGATGCCTTGCAGAATTTTCTTCTTCTTATTGCCAAAGCATTGGACGCTCATTCCCAGAACTCGCTGGAAGGCGGAAAGGTCGCTGGGGTTGTGAATGAGGCGGAGGTAGGCGAGGAGATCCTTGACTTCGGCCCGTTCGTAGAACGCGACACCGGCCGCGACCTGGTAGGGAATGCGCTGCCGCAGGGCGGCGATTTCCAGGCGGCGGGAGAGGGCGTTCACGCGATACAACACGGCAAAATCAGACCAGGGACGCCCTTTCGACTGGACTTCCTGACGGATGATGGAGGCAATCTGCTCCGCCTCCTCGGTGGCATCCTGAGTGGTGATCAGCTCGACTGCCTGGCCCTGCGGATTTGCGGTGTGGAGATCCTTGGCCTTGCGGTGGACGTTGTGCTTGATGAGTTGATCGGCGGCCTGAAGGATGGACTTCGTACTGCGGAAATTTTCTTCCAGCCGGACGATCCGGGGATCCGGAAAGTCGTGTTCGAAACGGAGGATGTTATCGAGCTCCGCACCGCGCCAACCATAAATGGATTGATCGGGATCCCCCGTTGCGCAGAGGTTGGGATAATCGACGGAGAGGGCGCGGACGATCTGATACTGCGCGAGATTGGTGTCCTGATATTCGTCGACCAGGGTAAAACGGAACCGGCGGTCCCACTGGCGACGTAGACCCTCTTGTTCCTGCAGCATCAGCGCGACGTGCATCAGCAGGTCGTCGAAATCGACGGCGTTGCTGGCAAGAAGTGCTTTCTGATACGCCCGGTACGCGTGCGCCACGCACCGGTCGAGATACGTTCCTGATCCTTCCTCGCTCTGCTGGAGTATGTGCTCGGGAGTTTGCAGGCGATTCTTAGCGCGGCTGATGCGGGACGCGACCTGTCCGATGGGGACATGGGAAATGTCCTGGTCCATGTCTGCGAGGACGAGTTTGAGCATGGCCCGCTGGTCGGAGGCATCGAGAATGGTGAAGTTGGGCTGAAGGCCGACCGATTGACCATGCCAGCGGAGGAGCTTGGCGCAGAAGCGGTGAAAGGTGCTGACCCAGACGTGAGTGCCGGGGAGGAGCTTCTCGACTCGTTCGGCCATTTCATTGGCCGCTTTATTTGTAAAAGTGATCGCCAGAATCTCTCGGGGGGAGACCCCTTTTTCGATCAGGCGGGCGATCCGGCGGGTAATGACCCGGGTTTTTCCGGACCCTGGCCCCGCCAGGACCAGAAGGGGTCCTTCGAAGTGATCAATCGCCTGCCATTGGGCAGGAGTGACGTCAGGGGGAGCGTTCACGGCGACCAGGGACTCCGTTGTAGATGGTCGAGGGTGTGGTGCTAAGATGTTGTTCGACAGAATGTTAAGGGGTGTTGCTGAGCAATTTTCCAGTCTGGAGGCCGCTGAATCTGGAAAGAATCAGGACGAGGACGACGTTCCCGCAGATGGTGTCTTCATTTCCACAGCGACATAAGAATCATATCCGGGAGAGTCCCCCGATGTATACAAACGGGGCACTTCGGAAGAGTCAGACTGATGTGGAATTTGGGGCTGAGATCTCAGATTGATCCAGAATTTGAAATCCATTAGACTCCGCGCCAATTGAGGGGGGAGCGGCAAAATTTGCCCGATCCCGAGAGCCGTGTGTCTCCGGAAAACTCACGCGGATTCAACCCCCCTCTGTTCCTTCGAGTATATCGATTGCCACGTCTGGGAGATGTGGAGAGTCGGAGATCGCAACCGCGAAATTGGTGGGATTGAACACAAGTTACACATTAAACAGGGACGTTGAATTTCTCATTTGGCCTCGCGCATAAAACGCCGAATTGAAAGCCTGTGAGGACATCTCAATCTCTCAGTGCCACAGGAGTCCAGGCATGAAGTATCTGGTAGGCCGGCAGGTCAACCCCGGAAGGGGTGAATGGAAACGTAAGGGGCTGGTCCCGCTATTTGGAGGACTGGTCTGTGTACTCGCCCTGACTGCAATGGCAGCGGAGAACCTGGCGGATACAGCCGGATTGAAAGGGATCCTGCCGGCGGAAATTCCGGAACCACTGGAAAACGCGATCGGTGCATTGCAGGGAAACTGGAAGAAGTGGTCCGATGAGACGCTGGACGAACTGGCGAAACTGTACGCCAGCGAAGGTCTGGATGTTTCCGGTCAGCGTGCCCTGCTGGAGAAGTTGAAGAAGCGGCTGGGAACGATTAAGACGAGCTTGAACGATCCCGCGTACGTCTCAATTTACGATCAGCTGGCCGGTGCGCACGGAGCGCTGTCCCGTCGCCTGGCGATCATTGAAGCAATTCTGGACACGTTGGGCCAGAACGCCGCGACTGCCAAGGCCGAGGTGCTGGAAAACGCCCGCAAGGAATTGGCGGATGCCACGGATGCCGCGGATAAGTGGCTGGCTCCGATGAAGAACGGCGAGATCTGGGTCCGCTACCTGCAACTGACGGATCTGAAAGAACTAACCTCCCCGGCGGGTGAGGCCAAAGAAGGAAAAATCATTCAGGTGTCGCATCAGACGGTCGTCCCGCAGTGGGACCACCGCCATGTCACCGATCCGGAAGTCAAAGCGTTCCTGAAGAAGCCCGAGATCGTGCGTCTGGAAAAGGCGACGGCCCAATACTCAAACGCGGTCGCTGTGGCGAGCCATGCGGCGGACCCCAAGGCGTTGCGTGAACAACTGACCGCGCTGGTGACGAACCTGGAGTTGTACGAGGCCGAAGGGCTGAGCACGGCGGCGAAGGGTGTTCGCGAGGCGTGGAAGGGCGTGCGTGCGGCGGCAGCCGACGGCGGTGCGAAGATCGACGCCGCGTTGCGTCCGAATTATTTCAGCTACAACATGGAAATCGCCGCAACGGAAGGTTTCGTGAGCCGGATGATTTCGGAACGCCGCGTCGAAAACGGCGAAGTCCGGGATTACATCTGCGGAGCGGACGTGTTCGGCAACCAGGTCACGAATACCGACTGGAACATTGACTTCCTGCCGACGCAGGGAGCGGTGCGGTTCAATATCAATCTCGCCGGCACGGTGAATTCCAGCACGGACGGATACACCGACCGGGCGATGATTCACACGGAAGGGACACACACCTTTACCTCCAGCAAGGAAGCGAAGTTCGACGGGAAGGTCTTCTCGGCCTCTCCCGCCGTAACGAATGTCAACGCCTACAACAATCCGACGTATGCCCGAGTGAAGGGTGGCAATGTCCCCTTCATCGGAGCGATCGGTGAAGACACCGCGCTGGGACGGGCTCGCAACTTGCGTCCGCAGACGGAAGCAATCGCCGCCAGCCGGGTCCGCGACCGCGTCGAACCCCGCTTCAACAGTGAAGTCGACGACAAGTTCAAGAAGGCGACGGACGACTTCGACGCGAAGATCGTGCAACGCCTGAAGCAACTGGGTGAATACCCGGACGTCGTTGATTACCAGACGACGGATGATTACGTGGAAGTGGCGTCTCGCCTGATGGAAGCCGGTGAACTGGGCGGCTACGTGCCGCACCGTTCGATCATCGCCCGCGAAGGGATGACGCTGATGCTGCACGAATCCGTGATCAACAACAGCATCGACCGCCTCGGAATCGGGGGCAAGACGATGACCGAAGACGAACTCCGGAACCTGGTCCAGGAGCGGCTGAGCAAGCTGCTCGACCGGGATGTGAAGATCGAAAAGAGCGCTCCGACCCCGGCCGACAACGATGCTTCCGCTCCCAAGGCGATGATTCTGGATGCGAAGGATCCGCTGCGGGTCAAGATCGATGGTGGCAAGGTGACAGTGGTGTTCCGGGCCGGCTTCAAGCGTGACGGCAAGGAAGACATTCCTCCGCAGATTGTTTCCATTCCGTTGAACGTGGAAGTGGGAGCTACGGAGATCAGCGTTACCCGCGGAGACGTGTCTGTGTCCGCACTGGGTGCCTCGAAGGGTGCCGAGCAGGTGATCCTGTCCGGTGTCGTGCGGAAGAAGTTTGAATCTTCCTTCAGCACGAAAAAGGCCTCCAAGGAAACCACGATCAAGAAGATGAACGACAAGGAAGAGAAAGTCACGGTCACTTCCGTGAAGGCGATCGATGGCTGGCTCTGTATTACGTTGAACTAAATCGGTCTTTGGCGCAAGCCGGGACGAATTGATGACTTCGACGGGGATCTGGACTGCGGTTCAGATCCCCGTTTTTATTTGAGCGCGGTCTATCTCCAGGCTGAGTAAACCGGGGGCGGGAGAATCGCATCACATTCCACTTGTACATCGAGGGAGAGTTTTGGGTGGAAAGAAGCCAGGAAAGCAGAAAGGACAAAAAGTCATCACCAAGAGTTGACATTGAATCTCAGTTTCAATAATATGGCTTCGCCAACCCGGGACATTCTCCGAAGGGGCATGACTCGTCGCTCGTCCCGAAGATTGACTCGGAGTTCGCTTCGTCATGGTTAGTGATTTGCCCGTGGAACCTGCCCCAGCTCCCTCTCCTGAGGGTCAAATTGAGACCTCTGTCCCCGATCTGCGCAGGATCAGATCTACTGACTTGCTGCATGGCGAGCGGGAGGTGCTGATCGAGCATGGGAGCGAGATCTACCGCCTGCGGCTGACCCGCAACGGAAAGCTGATTCTGCAGAAGTAATTGGGAAGGGTATTGCCGCTGCGTTTCTAACTCTGTTAGCATGCTCCCGTTCCAGAATTTGAAGGAGCGGAGCGCTGACATGAAGGATTGGATGCGGAAAGTGTGCCGGATCGCAGGCTGGGATTCGGTGGGAGCCTCGCGACGCAGGCGGGCTGCGTGCCCGATTCCCGCAGCGATAGGGCCGGACCTGCTCGATGCACGCGTGCTGTTGAGCGTATCCCCCGCGTCCAGCCCCGCGCTGGAATCCCACGCCACGGGTTCGCTGCCGAATTTCGGAGGGGTCTGGGAGATCCTGTCCGGGCTGACGAAGAGTGGCGCCACGATCACCCAATCCGGGAGGAGTGTGGGAATCGATTTCGACGTTGGAAACATAGGACATGTCTCCGGGCAGGGGCGGATCAAGCATAATGGAGACCTGGCTGGGCGGGTGCAGTTGAATGCCTTCCCCGTCTCCGTGAAGGCAAAACTCCTGATTTCGCTGAACGACGCGGAACATTTTCAAGGAAAAGTCACGGCAAACCTGCCGTTGCTGGGGAAGAAAACCTTCCAATTCGGCGGGACGAAGTCGGGCTGAAATCGGAAAAACGTCGCGAATTTCGATTTGCCGTGCCACTTTGTGTCACCAGTTTGGGCCAAGATCACTTTCGGAGGTGGTTTAAGTCCAAGCCGAGTGAGAGATGGCGCGAGGTTTGGGCTTAGCCACCTCCCGTTTTTTTGCCCCTCCAGAATTCGGTTTGCCCTCCGGGGGGGGTGATGATCGCCGGTCGCGGGATAGCGAGCGGAATTGACAGGACCGTTCAAAAACTTGAACGGATCTTCACAGGTCTGGAAACAGGGCATTTACAGCCCTGGGAGGAGAATGGATGCGGGTTTTCTGATGCGTTGACTACTCCGGTTGATTAAAGTGGAAGGATTCCGGTGGGGAGAAGAAGCGGGCTTCCAGGCCCCAGCCGGTGGAATTCCGCTCGTAAGGATTTGAGTCTCGCATGGCGATCCGTATTGTCTGTCCGAGTTGTCAGAAAAAACTGAATGCCCCCGACACGGTGCGGGGCAAGAGTGTCCGTTGTCCGGGATGCCAGACAAAGATCAAGGTACCGGAGGATGCGCCGGAGATCGTGAAGCAGGAGAGCGCTGCTCCCGCCACGCCGACCGGACCGCAGAAATCTGTTCCGGGGGGGGCAAATCCTTCTGGGAAATTGCCTCGTACCGAGACGGGGAAATTGCCCCGAACGACTTCGGGGAAGCAAAAAATTCCGACCAAGGCCCCTGATGAACTGGCAGACAGCCGCGAGTTCCTGACCAACCTGAACCTGAAAGAGGTCGAGGACAAGCACGCGACGGTGTGCATCAAGTGCGGCGCGCGGATATCGGACGAAGATGCGCTTTGCCCGGTGTGCGGGGTGGATCAGGCGACGGGGGAATTGCCGGAGCAGAAAGCCAAAGGGACGGTGAACGCCTCGGCATTTTATCGGGGAGCGTTTGGTGAGTCCTGGCGTTTCCTGATGGAATATAAAGGCCTGATCGCCAAGTCCGAGTTGTACATCCTGATGGGTGTGGGGCTGGGTTGTCTGCTCGCGATGGCGTTCTTCTGGTGCGTCACGCTCCCGCCGAAGGCGTTCATAGGGGTGATCATGGTCCTGTGTTTCATGTCGGCGATCGGCTGGCAGTGGCACATGACTGTCGAAACGACGCACTCGGTGCTGTCCAAACGATTGCTGAAACTGCGGGTGAATTATGATCCGTTCACGTGCATTGCTTACGGATTGAAGTTCGTATTCTGGTCACTGATTTTTCTGCTGCCGACATTGATCTTGGGGGGAGTGATCTGGTGGGTGCTCTCCCGCTCGGGGAATGATCTGGCGGGAGGAATTATCTTCGGTGTGCTGAACGGCCTGGTCTTTCTGATGTTCCCGATTGCGATGGGGCATTTCACGATGCCGGTGCAGAGCCGGGCGTGGGTGATGCCCAAGCTGGCGCCGCTGTTTTTCCGACTGTTAGGGCCGACGTTGTTCTGGTGGTTGCTGTTCCTGACGGTGAACCTCGTTCCGTTGGCGGGGCTGGCAGCGGTGGGGGCGATTTATGGCACGGACCTGCTGCCGAAACTGGAATACCTGGAGTCATATCACACGGAATACCGGCAGTATTCGATCGAGAAGGAAAAGCTGCTCAAGGGAACAAGTCCCCCTCAGGAGCCGCAATTCAAGGAGATTCCTGGACTGGCGGAGGAGGGGTGGACCGTCATTGGGTGCTTGATGGGATGTGCTGCCTGGTGGGCGGTCAGCAGCGTATTTCTGGCCCGTTCGATGTCGATGTACGTCCAGATCTTCAAGAAGCCTCTGGAACTGGTGGCGGAAGTTCCGGAGAAGGTTTATGTGTCGAAGAGCGACATGCCGGTCCGCGAGGTGAAGGTCATCAAGCGTCCCAAAGCGATTGGGATGTCGGTGGCCATGTCGCTGGCATGGCTTCCCGTCTTGTTCGCCGGCGCGGGTTACTTCATCGTGGCTTACCTCCAGGTAAATGCGCAGAAGACCTGGTACGCGATCATGAAGACATTTTTGAGCGAGCAGGGAATTCCACCGGAAAATGTCCAGGTGTGGATCGCCGCAGGGTTTGGAGCCGCCTTCGGGGCGGCGATCCAGTTCTCAACGGCGGGGCGCTGGGTGACATTTATGAAGTTTGGAGAGCCGGGCTATCTGTCGCTCATTCCGGGTTCCAACGGGATGACGGTGATGAAACTGGCCGGTCGAGATCCGAACTCCTTTCTAGCGCTGCTGGTCCCCTGGATTCGGAAAGCCGTGATGGAGGACATCGCGGCAAAGTTTGACCAGGACAAGTCGTTTGCGCTGGGGCTGTTCATGTTCCCATTCGCCTATTGGCCGTCGCTGGGCTGGAGTGACCTGCGACACAGTGACGTTAAGCTCATCAAAGGCAAGAAATCGAAGGGAAAGAAGGCCGCATCCGGTGACGAGGACGAAGAAAAGGATGACTACGAGCCTCCCGTGTAGGCTCCCATTGGCGGGATGAGGGGATCACGAGCAGCGAGGCTCAGCGGAGGAATTCCCTGACATTGGCCAGTCGAAAGCGGGCGGGGAGCAAGTCGGCTGCATTTGCCGCCGCCGCAGCCATTCCCCAGCGGACCGCCTGCTCCACCGACTCCCCCTGATCTCGGGCGACGGCGATCCCCGCGGCGAGAGAATCGCCGCAACCGATCGGATTGACGACGCGGATCGATGGGGGCTGGAATTCCTGATGTCCCCCGGCGTGCATCAGGTGGAGGGATTCCCCTCCCTGAGAGATCAGGACGTGTTCCGCGCCGAGCTCGATAAGATTGCCCAGAGCGGCGTTTAAATCATTCTTGTCGGTCCCGGGAAAGGTCTTGCCGAGTTCCTCCCGGTTCGGTTTGACAAGCCAGGGACGTAGCGGCAGGGCTGCGAGTAATTCCGGGCCACGGATATCCAGGATCGCAGGAATGGATGTTTCGCGCAACAGATCCCGATAGAACGTCACCGGGATTCCCGCAGGGAGTGAGCCGGTGAGAACGACCACGGAGGCGCGCCGCACGAGAGTGCGATACTCGGTGGCGAAGCAGGATAATTCCTCGTTAGTGACGGGGGCGGCGTTTTCGACGAGTTCGGTGATCGTCCCCGTCCCGCGATCCAGAAGAGTGGTGCAAACGCGGGTGGGGGTGGCGGAGGGAATAGCGATTAAGGGGACGCCGAGACGTTCGCAGTCTTCGCGGGCCAGTTCGCCGGTCTTTCCACCGAGAAGTGTCAAGACGGTGGTTTCTGCAGCGAGATGATGGGCAGCGATGCCGACGTTCAGCACCTTGCCCGAGGCACACCAGTGGCATTCGGCGGCACGGTTGACCTGTCCCAGTTGAAACTGGTCGAAGGCCAGAATTTGTTGCCAGGCGGGGGAAAGACCGGCGACGAGGATCACGGGATCTCCTCCAGAAGTGACGTGAGCTCTTCATCTGTGATGGAACAGGGGTTTCCGTCCCGACTGTTGCCGTGCGAGCTGCGCACAATAGCACGGATCTGTTCTCGCTTTACTACCAATCCATTCCAGGTGCGGGGGATGTGGAGTTCGTGGAGGAGTTCGTCGATGCGGTCGCGGACGAATTGGATGGAGGAATCAACACCCAGCGAAGGGGGGGCATCCCAGAGTGCGGCGACGCGGGCGAGTTTTTCGCCGGCGACTTGGGCGTTGATCCGTAATGCCAGAGGAAGCATGGCGGCGCAGGCGAGACCATGAGGGACGTCGGCATGAACTCCGAGGGCGGCAGCGAGACCATGCGCGATGCCGAGGCCGGAGTTCGCGAGAGCGAGGCCGGAGAGGTGGGCGGCGTAAGCCATGCGGATTCTGGGTTCCGGTGTCGTGCCATCGCGATAAGCGGATTTCAACGCGGGGATGATCCCCTGTAGTCCTTCAAGACAGAGGTTGTCGGTCAACGGTGCCGCGCGGCGGGAGATGTAACTTTCGAGGAGTTGGGTGAGGGCATCCAGACCGGAATGCGCGGTGACCTGCGGGGAATTTGAAACCGTCAACTCAGGATCGAGCAAGGCCACCTGCGGGACCATGCGGGGGGAACGGAGGCTTTTCTTGAAGGTCGGATCAAATGAGGAGATGACCGCGTTGCGGGTGGCCTCGGCGCCTGTTCCGGAGGTGGTGGGAACCGCGAAAACGGGGAGAGGTGCTTCGATCAGTTTACGACCAGTGCCGACCCCTTCGAGATATTCCAGGGCGCTTGTGGAAGCGGATTGAGGAGCGAGGGCGGCAACCGCCTTGGCGAGGTCGATGGCTGAGCCGCCGCCGATCGCGAGGAGAAAGTCTCCGTCGGCAAGACCGGCGTTGGTGAGGGAACGGACGGCGTCATCGACATCAGCGACGAGTGGTTCGCGGGTGAGAGTGGCGAGATCGAGCGCGGGAACTCCTGCGGATTCGAGAGAGTGGAGCATCTCCTGCCAAAGGGAATCAGCTTTCAGGGTTCGGGAGCCACAGACGAGCCAGGCGCGGCGACCGACCGTTTGAGCGAGTTCGCCGAGTTCTTTCCGCCGTCCCCAGCCAAAACAGACCTGACGAGGGGCGGACCAGTCCCAGCGAAATTCGGGGGGGGTGGTCATGGTACGACATCCCCGCTTTGTGCCTGTTGCCAGATGGTTTCGCACCAGAGGGCAACTTGGAGAACCTGTTTATCGGCCATGGCTGGACCGAGAATCTGCAGGCCGAGTGGCATGTGGTCGTCGCTCAGGCCTATGGGGAATGAAGCGGCGGGGATTCCCAGAAAGCTGGAAGGGGAATTCATGCAGGGGTTGCCGGTGGAGGAGGCATCGGGAGCCGGGCCGGAAGTGGCGGGGCAGATGACGACGTCACAATGACGAAAGAGTTCCGGGACGAGGGATTTGGCGTTGAGCTGATGAGCGATCGCGTCCTGATATTCTTCTTCCGTAGTTTTCAAGCCTTCTTCCATGAGGCTGGTGACCCAGGGAAGGATATGCTCACGCTGGGTGGCGAGTCGTTCGCGATGATAGCGGGCAGCTTCGGTCGCCATGATGCGGCGATGCATGCGGATGACTTCTTCAAAACCAGGAAACAGAGGGACATCGAGCAATGTCGCCCCAGCGGCACGGAAAATGTTTGCGACTTCCCGCATGCGGGTGTGATAGATCGGATCGGCGAGGGTTTCGAATTGCTCGCGGAGGATGCCGATGCGCGGTGGTGTAATGAGGGGGGCGTTGACCCATTCGACGGGATCACCACAGACGGTGGGAGCGAGGAGGCCGCTGATGATGGCGAGATCTCGGACGGAGCGGGCCATCGGGCCGGGATGGTCCATGGCGGGGGCCAGCGGGATGATCCCTTCCAGTTCGATGACGCCAAAGGAAGGTTTGAAGCCGGCGACACCGCAATAAGTGGCGGGGCGGGTGATGGAACCGCCGGTTTGTGAGCCCATCGCGGCGATGCACATGCCGGTCGCGACTGCGGCGGCGGAACCGCTGGAAGAGCCACCGGTGGTCCGTGCGACATTCCAGGGATTACGGGTGACGGGAGGGTCGAAACTCGCGAACTGAGTGGTGACGGTTTTCCCCAGCAGCACCGCTCCCGCCGCGCGTAACCGAGCGACGACAGGCGCATCGGCCGCGGCGCGGAGTTCTTCCCAGGGAGCATAGCCTGCGGCGGTGGGGAGACCTTCCCAGTCATAGAGATCCTTGATTCCGAGCGGAATACCGTGGAGGGGTCCGCGAATGTGTCCTGCTTCCCGTTCGGCGTCCAACTTGCGGGCCTGTTCAAGCGCGGCGTCCTTGTGTATCGAGACCCAGGCGTGAATCGTCGGTTCCCAGCGGTCGATCTGTTCCAGGACGTGCGCGAGAATTTCACGGCAGGAAATCTTTCCGTGATACAGTCGCTTATGAAGGCCGTGAACGGTTTCCAGTTCCTCGGGAATGAGATGCGGATCAGAGGGCATGTGCGCAATATCCTGAAGTCAGGGATGAGCGATTCCGGACCTATACTGTAAGAAAAGGGGAACTGGATGAAAACGGGGATCGGAGTGACAAGAGAGGGAGAGATAGCGAAAGAGCGTGAGGGAAGCGGAAAGGTTGTGGAAGGTCATGGGAGAGGATGGTAGGCTAAAGCCCGTTTGCTGTCCTTAGAGTTCTTTCTCTCCAAAATTGCTTTTTGCTCAATCGTAGTAAGGTTGGATTCATGGATTATCGCCGGCCGGTAATTCACCGTCCCATTTCGATGCGGACTGCGTGCCTTGGGGTGATGCTTTCTTTGTTATGCATGTGTGAAGGTAATTCGGCAATGGCGCAGCAGATTGTGGCGCATCGGGGGGCATCCTATGACGCACCGGAAAACACGCTGGCGGCGTTTCGACTGGCGTGGGAGCAGGGAGCGGACGCGATTGAGGGGGATTTCTACCTGACGAGGGATCATCAGATCGTCTGCAGTCACGATGCTCGAACGAAGCGGACGGCGGGTGTCGACTTGGAAATTCCGAAATCGTCGCTGACCGAACTGCGCAAGCTGGACGTGGGAGCGTGGAAAGGGGAGAAATTCCGGGGAGAGCAGATGCCGACTCTGGAAGAGGTATTGGCGATCGTTCCGAAAGGGAAGAAGATCCTGATTGAAATCAAATGCGGCGGGGAGATCGTCCCGGTTCTCAAGACGGCCCTCGCCAAGTCTACGCTGGCCCCCGAGCAGACGGTGGTGATCTGCTTTGACGACAAAGTGATCCGGGAAACACGGCGACAGATCCCCCATATCAAGGCCTATTGGCTGGTGGGATACAAGAAGGACAAGGAGACGGGTGAGTATAAACCTTCCACCGAAAGCGTCCTCGCGAAGCTGAAAGAGATTGATGCGCATGGTCTGGATACGCAGGCGGAGCGTGGGGTCGTGGTCAAGGAGTTCGTGGAGAAGTTGCGGGCGGCGAAACTGGAATGCCATGCGTGGACAATCAACGACCCGGATCTGGGGCGCTATTTTCAAGGGTTGGGTTTCGATTCGATCACGACGGATCGCCCTGCATTTCTACGCGAGCAGTTGAACCGTTTGTCACAGGCATCTCCATAGACTCCGCAACTGAGGACAACATGACCCCCGTCGAAGACGTTCGCGAGTTGGGATTGCACCCCCAGCGCTGGGAGCGGGTGTTGCAGTTAATTAATGGCTGGTGCGGAAATGGAGACCTCGCCTCGGCGGGAATCGTCGTCGGTAATGACCGAGGGATGACGCGGTCATTTCTGTTCGGAAAACAGGGGCCTGGGAACGATGCTCTCCCCATACGCCAGGATGCGATTTTTCTGGTGGCGTCGATCACGAAGCCGTTGGTCGGAACCGCGATTTTGACGCTCGTGGAGAAGGGACTGCTCACGCTGGGAGACCGCGTAGAAAAATATATTCCTGAGTTCACGCGTCACCGGAAGCATCGGATCACGATCCGCCACCTGATGACACACACCTCCGGATTGCCGGACATGCTGCCGAACAATCGGGAGTTGCGGAAGCGGCAGGCGCCGTTCAACGAATTCATCCAGGAGATTTGCGAATTGACGCCGGATTTTCCCGCCGGGCGAAGCGTGCAGTATCAGAGCATGGGAATCGCACTGCTGGGAGAGACCATCACGCGAGTGACGGGGAGGCATTATTCACAGTACCTTCGGGAGGAGATTCTGGAACCGCTGGGGATGAAAGACTCGGCTCTTGGGGCACCGGATGAGTGGTTCGCGGGCGCCAATCCGAAGAGTGAGCGGATTGTGGAGTCGATCCTGCCCGAGGACCAGGTGGGGGAGGATGACTGGAACTGGAACAGCCGGTATTGGCGACAGCTGGGCGCCCCTTGGGGTGGCTTGCTGACGACGCCTGCGGACCTGGGGCTGTTCGCCCGGATGATGATGAACAAAGGAAAGTTGGGAGACGTCCGGATCCTGAGTCCTGCCAGCGTGGAGGGGGCAACGAGGAATCAACTGGGTGGCTTTCCGGATCTGGCGGTGGAGGAAAAGTCGCATATCCCGTGGGGGTGGACTTGGCGGTTGCATCAGCCGGGGCGCAGCGAGACGTTCGGGGATCTGTGGAGTCCGAGTTCGTACGGACACTGGGGATCGACGGGGACCGTATTGTGGATCGATCCGGTGCGGAATGCGTTTCTGGTGTTTCTGACGACGACACCGCAAGACCCGCGCGGCGAGTTCCTGGCGCGGTGCTCCAACGCGGTGCAAGCGGCACTGGAGTGATTCAGCGTAAGAGTTGGGAGTTCGCCGTCGAACCGAAGAGCAGGTCGTAGGGATCTGTTCCGGAACCATTGATCGTGTGCGGAGTCATGGCGAAGCGTTTTCCCGGTGTAATGGAGCCGTAGTGCGCTTCCAGTCCGAGCGCCCGGGCGCCGCGATGCGTGGCTAGTTCGAGCAGGGTTGCAGGGTTGACGTCCGGGAAATTCGCTCGAAGATAGCGGACTTCTCCCCAGAGATTGAGGTCGGGATTTGAGCCCCGGCCATCGGTTCCCAGCGCGACTGAGCCCCCTCGTTCCAAGGCTCGCTGCCAGGGATGATTCTTGTGGCCGAAGAAGGCATGCGTGCGAGGGCAGTAGATGAGGGTGAGTTGTGGGTTGTCGACAAGGAGGTCGAGTTCGTCGGGGGCGAGATAGTTACCGTGGATGACGAGCGCGTGGGAGAGTTCGCGGAGAGTTTGGAGATATTCCAGGATGCGAACGCCGGTGGGGAGGAAGGATTCATTCCACACGCCGAAGCCGCGGAGCATGTCCGCAAGCGGTCCCGTGCCGTGGGTGAGAAGTTCGAGTTCTTCCTTCGTTTCCGCCAGGTGCATGGCGAGGGGGGCGTTTCGCTCGCCTGCCAACTTCACCAGCCCGCGGATCAGATCCGGATGGACGCTGTAGGGCGCGTGCGGGCTGAGTGCAAAGGTCGTCTCCCGCAGTGATCCTTTCAGGTCCAGATGCCGCGTGGCCCGTTGCATCTGCTCAGGGATCGAGGCGGGGTCGCGGGCGAGGATTTCGCGGAAGACGACGAGATGGGGGCGTCTGTCGGGAAGAGAAGCCAGGGGCCAGTCGGTCGTGGCGATTTCACCGACGACGGCAGAAGCGGCCTCCCGGGATTCGACGATCCCCTGTCCGATCGCCTGGATCACTTCCTGGGGATTCAAACCCCGCCGGTAACCTACGAGAGCCTTGATCCACTCGGCAAACTGTTGCGCTGGTGTCAGGGGCTTGGAGAGCGCGCTGAATTCCAGGTGTGCGTGGCAGTTAATGAAACAGGGAGTGAGGGCGACGTTTCCCAGATCGGTCGTCACGGGACCGGGCCGGTTGTGGACTGCCGTGATCGTGTCCCCCTGGACCTCGACGACACCGTTCTCGAGCGGAGGTTGACCGACGGGAAAGACCCAACGAGCCCGGAAGGTTTTTTTCTCTTCCACGAAATTTCCTTGCCGTGGTCAGGCGCTGAGTGCCTTCGTAGGAACTTCAGGAGATTCGGAGATGTCGCGGTCGTCCGGCTCGGAGGAGGGGAGATTGTCCGGACGGAGGAGCACGAAATGCCTCAGGATCACGCCGCCGACAATCGCACAAAGGGAAAGCGTGATGACGCTGTAGTGGAGCTTGCCTTCGTCGGTGACGTCGAAGAAGGGGCTGATGATCTTTGTTTTGGCGAAGGTCGTGCCGAACTTCCCGTGCATAATTGCCAGCGAGTTATAGACGAAGTGAAAGAAGATACCGGGGAACAGGCTGTTGGTCCGGACGGCGATGAGGCCGAGGACGAGTCCGAGCAGGGCGGCATTGAAGACCTGCTGCGGGATCATGTGCATCGCTCCGAAGGTGAGGGCGGAAAAGACGATCCCTAAACCAATTCGTCCTGACCGGCTGAATCCACTCAGAATGAAGCCGCGGAAGGCGATTTCCTCGCAGATGGCGGGAGTCAGTGCCAGCCCTACGATAGGCATCCAGAGGGGGCGGTTCGGATCGAACATTGAACCGAGGAATTTCGTGACACTTTCCGGGAGTTTGGGGAAGAACCACGAGAGGCTGTCGCTCAATTCGACAGTGAGGGGATGCAAGGTACAGGCCAGGAGCATGGCGAGGACGAGCGAGGCGATGGAGGTGGGGTTGAGCCGGAGCGTCTTGCGGAAATTGGTGGTCAGAATCAGCGCCATGAAGAGCGCCGGGCAGGCGATCATGGTGAGTTGCTGGGTGATCACGAACTGCAGCATGTCATTGACGCTGGGGAGGCTCCCCGGGGAAATGCTGAACTGCAGCAGCATGATCAGCAGGAAGCAGAACAACGCCTCGGCGGAACTGGGGAGGGGTTCCTTATCGCGAAGGAGGTGCTTGACCCACAGGCGGAGGTCGAAGCGTTCGGCCTCACGGAAGAGGACTTCCTCGCGGCGGAACTGGTCAATCGCCCACCACAGGGCGAGGAGGCTGTAGCCGGCGGTCGTCACCAGGACGGGAAGGGCATAGATGTAAAGTCCACCACCGGTGACGGAATGGAGCAACAATCCCTTCAGGAGGAGCGCCACACCCACGACGGGGATGATGCTGTAGAAAGGAGTCAGTTCCACGCCGGGGGAGAGGCAGAACATCGTCAGGCCCAGCGTGACCATCAGGAGCGGAGTGAGATAGTACTGCCCCTCCTTGGTGCTACGGGCGAAGGTCGCAAACGACAGGCAGAGGGCACTGAACAGCGAGGCCAGCGGAATCAGCAGGACGATGGTGATGGCAATGGTTCCCAGGTCAGGAGGGGTCATCGACGCATTCTGCCCCAGCTTGCCGGTGACGTTCATAATGTGGGAACTGGTGAACCCCATGCTGGCGAGGTTCAAGACCGCAGTGCAGACGCTGAAACTGAAGACGGTCAGGAATTTGCCGAGGACGATTTCGGTGCGGGAGGCGGGGCAGATCAGCAGCGTTTCCATCGTCCCGCGTTCTTTTTCGCCCGCGCCCAGATCGATGGCGGGGTAAAAAGCTCCGGTGATCGACATCAGAACGAGGAGGGTGGGAAAGAGTTTGCTCCAGAGATTCGAAGAGATCTGGTTCTCCAGGGCAAGGTTTTCGACGATCGGGCTGACCGGTTCGGGAAAGGATTCGGGCAGGTGAGCTTCCCGTAAGCGATGGCTGAGGATGGCCTGCTCCCAGCGGCGCATCGCTTCCCGGACCCGGTTGAAGGCGATCAGGGATTTCTCGTCGGCATCGTTATGCAGAATGATCGGGCGAGGGTAGTCCTGCGCCTTATCGGCGGGCTGGCCTTTGGAGATCAACTCGTTGACCTGCGAGACGTTTTCCCGGAATTTCTCGGGGACGATCACCAGCACCTGAATATGGCTGGTGGAGAAGAGTTTCCCGAGTTCGACCTGCAGGGCGTCGCATTTCGCCTGCGCTTCCGCGATCTGGGGCTTGGTGCCGGTGGTTTTGACCTTGTGAAGCTGCTGTTCCATTTGCTGGCGCTCGGCCAGTTTCTTTTGCAGGGCGTGTGCTTCGGAGAGGAACAGAGTTTTGCGGTGGTCGAGGGGTGTCGGGCCGGCTTCTTCGCTTTCAGTGATCACTTCCAGCTTGGAGGCATTCTCGGGATTGCGGAACCAACTGCTGACGAAACGATTCCCTTCCACTAAGGGAGGCGGAGGAAGGGATTGATCGCCCAAGATGACCACAGTGCGGGTCTGTTCCGTGAAAAGCAGGGTCAATTGAACCATGCCGACGCCGAGAGCGGGATACAGCAGGAGCGGCAGGATGAGGATCATGAACAGGGTGCGACGATCGCGCAACTGGTCGCGAACCTCGCGGTGGAAAATCAAACCGACATTTCGCCACTTCAAGTTCATGAGCATTTTCTATTCAGCCGGACATTATCGATTCATGCAGAGGACAGGGCTTCTTCTTCGGATTGCGAAATCAACGCGAAGAACAGTTCTTCCAGATCGGTCTGCTTGTATTTTCTCGCAGCTCGTCCAGGGTTCCCTGGGCGAGGATTTTTCCCCGATGGATCATGGCCACCCTGTCACACAGCTTTTCCACTTCGCGCATGATGTGGGTGGAGAAGATGATGCACTTCCCCTGGCTTTTGAGGGAGGCGATGGTCTGCAGGACGGCCCGGGCGACGAGGACATCCAGGCCGGAGGTCGGTTCGTCGAAGATCATGACAGGGGGATCGTGAACGATCGTCCGGGCGATCGAGACTTTCTGCTTCATTCCAGTGGACATCTTTGAGCCCAGGACGTCCCGGATTTCCTGCATCTGGAGAATCTTGAAGATTTCTTCCAGGCGGGCCTGCAGGGCAGTCTCTTCCATGCCGTAGAGGCGGCCAAAGTACTCGACCATTTCCCAGGCGGTCATGCGGTCGTAGATGCCGGTGTTGCAGGACATGAACCCGATGCGGGCACGCACGGCTTCGGGATGGGTGTCGACGTCATAGCCGGCGATGGTGGCTGTGCCCCCCGTTGGCCGCAGGACGGTGCTCAGGATCCGGAGACAGGTCGTTTTCCCGGCTCCGTTGGGACCGAGAAGTCCGAAGATTTCTCCCGGTCGAACGTCGAAACTGACCCCACCGAGGGCGGTGACGTGTCCCCGATCAAGATCGGGAAAACTTTTCGACAGTTGCGACACATGAATCATCGAGGATGCGTCCTCAGGTCTATGTAGCGAAACGGAACCCGCGTGCTGAAAAGGGAATGCCCTTTCTTTTCGGACTTGCGGGGCCGCAGTCCACTCCCATTGTATGCACCGGAAGTCTACCCGATATCCGGGTGCTCCACAGAGTTATGGGGAGGGATGAGGGGAACCGGACGGGGGCTCAGTTCAAAATGCCTGCAAGTTCCCCAACTTGCGACTGATCCTCGTCGTCAATGTATTCGTAAAAGACGTTACGTTGGCGGGGAATATAGCCCAATTCCCGGATGCAGCGCTTGATTGTCTCCAAAGTGAGGTGGTGGACGGTTCCCGCCTGGGCGACGACGTTTTCCTCAATCATCAGGCTCCCCATGTCGTTGGCCCCGAACAGAAGGGCCATCTGGCCGATCTGCTCCCCTTGCGTAACCCAGGAGGACTGGATGTTGGGGATGTTGTCGAGGTAGAGCCGGCTGATCGCCTGGGTTTTCAGGTATTCAAACGCACCGACGGGGGGAATATTCGCCATGTCGGTGTGGTCGGGCTGGAAGGTCCAGCAGATATAGGCGGTGAAGCCACCCGTTTCGTCCTGCAACTGGCGGAGTCGCTCCAGATGTTCAATCCGCTCGGCGAGGGTTTCGATATGTCCGAACATCATTGTGCAGGTGGATTTGCCCCCCATCTGATGCCAGACGCGGTTGACGTCGAGCCAACCGTCGGTGAGAACCTTGCCGCGGGTCATCGCTTTGCGGACGCGGTCGACGAGAATTTCGCCCCCTCCTCCCGGCAGGCTCCCCAGGCCGGCGGCTTTGAGGCGTTCCAGAACTTCGCGGAGGGAGAGCTTGTTGACCTTGGTGAAGGCGAATATCTCGGGGGGGCTGAAACCGTGAATGTTGACCTGGGGGAAGTGCTGCTTGAGATCGCGGAGCATCTCCTCGTACCACTCCAGCTTGAGAGTGGGATGCATCCCTCCCTGAAGCAGAATCTGGTCACCGCCGAGAGCAACGGTCTCCTCAATCTTCTGGTGCAGGACTTCGCGGGGGAGGACGTAGGCTTCTTCGTGCCCCAGCGGGCGATAGAACGCGCAGAAGTCGCAGACCGCGGAGCAGACGTTCGTGTAGTTGATGTTGCGGTCGATATTGAACGTGCGGTACGGCTCCGGATGGAGGCGTTTCGTGATGGCATTGGCTGCCTGCCCCAACGCGACGAGATCATGAGATTCGAGAAGCCGCAGACCTTCCGCAGGGGTGAGACGTTCCCCGGCGACGGCCTTATCAAGCAGCGGCGCAATTTCGGAAGACAAGGGGAATTCCTTCGGGAGCCAGTCCCTGTTTCACGGCCAGTTGATAGTAGCGCTGCAGCCCGCGGCGCTCTTCCGGTCCGAGATAGAAGTACAAGTTTTGTGTGAGGTATTCGTGAACGAGTTGGTGTGTCAGATTGAGGATTGCCGATTCTCGAACGGCAATTTCCCGCACTTTTTCCAAGCCCCGGTCGCGGGCGGCGCTGAGGGCCTCTTCCACGGTTCCCAGATCGGTCCCGCGACGAGTGGCCCACATAGCGAAGACGAAGGGGAGGCCGGTCCAGTTCGTCCATTCCTCACCCAGGTCCCAGACTTCGGTAAAGGATTCTTCGGGCTGGGGAATGGCCCGGTCGCCGATGAGCAAGACGGCGTCGGCGTTCGATTCGCGGGTGGAAAGGCCGAAGGGAAGCGGTTGCAGTTGCGGGAGAACGTGATAGCGCTCGGCGAGCAGGATGCGGGAGAGTGCGGCACTGGTGCGCGAACCGACGTCCAGAGCAAGTGTCTTGATCTGGCGGATGGGAACCCGGCTGTAAAGTTTGACGCTCAAGACTTTGCCGCGGGTGGCGACGCAGGCGTCCGAGGCGATTTCGTAATGCGGATTTCCGAGGCAGGAGACGGAGGGAATCAGGGCCACATCGAGTTCCCCTTGTGCCAGGCGATCCGCCAGGCGGCTGGGGAAGTCCAAGTGGAGTTCAATGCTGGGCGCAAGGTCAGCCAGCCCCTCAATGAGGGGTTTGGAGTTCAGGTAATTGACGGCCCCAACCCGGATCGGGTGGGGGCGATAACCGGGCGTGTGAGCCTCGGACATGACAGAAACCCTTTTGCGTGGGGATCAGAGGCAGGTGTTTACGCCCTGCAATCGATTCACCCCGTGTATTATGCAGTGGTCGGAAAAGTAGTACAACTCATTCCTGTTTTTGGACTTGCGAGAAGTTACAGGTCTCGACAACAGTGGTCGATTCACTCCCTTGTGAGTGCAAGCTATGCTCTTGAACAGGCTTTGCCGGAGAGATGTCGGCTGATGCCGTTTCCGTTGATGTAACCGCTTGCGTTGCGTGAGATTAACCCTAAGGTCCGTGAAGTTATGTCCACTTTGCCAGTTGCCATCGTCGGCATGGGAACCGTCGGAACGGGAGTCGCCAAGGTCCTGCTCGAGCAGGAACCGCGGGTGACGCGTCGTGCGGGGCGGCGTCTCGAGCTGAAAACGGCAGTCGTGCGGGACCTGAAGAAGTCCCGGGGACTCGATCTGCCCGCCGGAATGCTGACGACTGACGTCGAAAAAGTGATCCGTGATCCGGAGATCAAGATTGCCGTGCATCTGGTGGGCGGAATTCATCCGGCTCGAGAAATCATGCTGGCGCTGCTGGAGTCGGGAAAGGATGTCGTGACCGCCAACAAGGCGCTGCTGTGCGAACATGGGACGGAACTGTTCGCGAAGGCAAAGTCGCTGGGGCGCTCGATTGCCTTCGAAGCGGCGGTCGCGGGGGGGATTCCGATCATCAACGTCGTCAGCCAGTGCATGACGGCGAACCAGATCACTTCGATTGCGGCGATCCTGAATGGGACGAGCAATTTCATTCTCACGCAGATGATCCAGAAGCAGCAGGCGTATGCGGATGCCTTGAAGAACGCCCAGGAACTGGGGTATGCGGAAGCGGATCCGACGATGGACGTGGATGGGAGCGACGCCGCGCAAAAGCTGTCGATCCTGTGCCAACTGGCGTATGGAACAAAAGTCCCCTTTGAGCAACTGCCCCGCCAGGGAATTGACACCCTCGACCTGGCAGACCTGAAATACGCCGCGGAGTTTGGCTACACGGTTAAGTTGTTGGCCGTCTCGAAACTGGTGAATGGAAAACTGGAGTCGCATGTCACGCCGACGCTGGTGCGGCATTCGACCCCCATCGCACAGGTAAACGGCCCCTTCAACGCCATCGCGTTGCAGGGGGATGTGGTTGGGGAGACGTGGTATTCAGGGCGCGGTGCGGGTCAACTTCCCACGGCGTCTGCGGTCGTGGCGGACCTGATTGACATGGCGGTCGGACGGGCGCAATTGACATTCGCGCAACTGGGGCTGTGGGAAGAACAGCATCAGTTTCCGCTCTTGCCCGCTGCGGAGAGTTCCAGCCGGTATTACCTGCGGCTGAATGTCGAAGATCGCCCGCACGTGCTGGCGGACGTGGCGGATATCTTGGGACGACATGAGATCAGCATCGCGTCGGTCATCCAGCATGAAGCCCCGGAGGTCGACGAAGTGACGTCGCAGTCGATCGTCCCACTGGTGATCATGACCCACCGGACGACAGCGGGACAGTTGCAACTGGCGGAAACGGCATTGCATGCCTTACCTGCCGTGCGGAAACCGATGGTCCGGATGCGGGTCGCGGACTGAGAACCCCCTAGACAGTTCAATAAACAGCGCAACAAAAATCCCCCCTGACCCGTTGCTGGGCCAGGAGGGATCGAAAGGGGCGTTTCCGTCAGAAAGGAGTTACTTCTGGTCCCCTACCGGTACGGGTGGGACCGGAATCACCGAAGCGGTCGTCTCCTTCTTCAATTTGGCCTGGAACTGCTTCATCATCTTGTCGGCCAGTTGATCTTCCGGCACGATCGAGAGGTTCTTCTTCAGTTCCACAACGGCTTCCTGCGGGAATCCGAGATAACCGTAGTGATAGCCCAACAGGAACCGCAGTGCGGGATCATCGGGCTTCTCCTTGCGGGCTTTCTCGAGAGCGCGCAGTTGAGTCGTATAGTCGCCGATGTTGGTGTAAAGTTCCTTGTAGTTCTTGGGAACCACACCCCAACTTTCTTCCGGCAGGATGAGCATACCCTGCTGGATGGCGCCGGCGGCCTCTTCAAACTTACCCGTGGCAAAGAGCCCCTGGGCGAGCATCATCACGAGGACGCCGTTTTTGGGATCTTCGACGACCGCATGCCGCCATTCCTTGACGGCGTTGTCGTAGTTCGCGGCCTTGAATTGTTCTTCGCCACGATCCGCATAAGCATTGCTCGTCACGGAATCGAACTTGGGAGCATTCGGGTCAGCCTGGATCACGAGCGGATTGGTACCGGCATCCGTGGCGACAGGCGCCCCGGCAACCGGGAGACCATTCGTCCCGACCGCAGCATAGCCGTAGCCATAACCCGGGTACCCGGATCCGCCGTAGCCATAGGTGCAGTAGGGGTTGTAGTTGTAGTAGCCGTTATAGCAGCCGTAGCCGCCATATCCATAACCACCGTAGCCTCCATACCCCCAGCCACCGTAGCCTCCACCCCAACCCCAGCCGAACCATGGGAAACCAATTCCCCAGCCCCAACCCCAGGGTCGGTATCCCCAACCCCAGCGACCTCCCCAACCCCATCCCCATCCACCCCAGGGGCGGCCCCAGCCGTAACCCCAGCGGCCTCCCCAGCCATAGTGCCGGTATCCCCAGCCTCCATAACCGTATCGGCCGAAGCCACCGCCATACGGGAAGTAGTGTCTGCCGACACCCCAGCCGACGCGTGACATGGCGTTGTGATAGCCGGTGGTTGTCAAATGACGTCCGGTCCCGCCGCCGTTATGAGCGTAACGAATTGAGGAGTTGTGGTTGAAGTTATTCAAGCCGTGGGAGACGTTTGTTCCCGCGTTGTGCATGGCACTGTGGAGATTTCCGGCGTGCAGATTTCCACCATGGAGGGCTCCTTGTGAGGAACCAAGACCGGCACCGGTGTGGTGCATTCCCTGAACTCCTGCGTGCGGCGCTCCGTTGCCGCCACCGCGACCGACATTGCTGGCCAGTGAGTTATGCAGAGAGCCACCATGGTTTCCGGGGCCGGCATTATTGCCTCCGGCGCGATTCATACTCCCCGTTCCTCCGCCTGTATGCGTGGAGTGGAATCGCGCAGCGCTCTGATTCCCGCTCAAACCTGTGGTCGCATGTCGCGCGGAGAAGTGATTGGTCGAGTGTGAAAGAGCGTGGTTGTTGGAGCCTCCCAAGCCGTGATGAGTTGCGCCGAGTCCGGCGTTGCCGCCATGGACATTCGCAAAGCTTTGTCCTCCACGACCGAGGTGCGAACCTGCAGTCCCGACGGAGTGGTGCATGGCGCCACTATTGCCCGAGACCATGTGCCGGGAGCTGAAGGAGGAACCTCCATTGAGGTGTTGCGAGCCGTTGAAATGAGACCCGCTGAAGTGTTGAGTTCCACCACCACCCGCGCGTGATGCACCACCACCGTTGAAGTGGCTCATGCCGCCACCGCCGAAGTGTTGAGTACCGCCTCCCATGTGGGATCCGCTGAAGTGCTGGGCACCTCCCATGTGGCCGCCACTGAAGTGGGACATGCCACCAGTGTGACCACCACTGAAGTGGCTCATACCGCCGCCGCCCATATGGCCGCCGCTGAAATGGCTACCGCCACCACCGAAGTGACCACCCCCGCCGCCGAAGTGGCCTCCACCACCGCCACCGTGGCCACCGCCACCTCCTCCTCCACCGCCGTGGCCATGCGACCACACTGCGGCTGGCGCACAAACGAGCAAGGCCGCACCCAGCGCGACCCCTCGAACCAGCCATCTCATTTTCATCTTACGCCTCCCTTTCTGAAGAGAAGCAATCCGCTTGCATCCCCAATTATACAAACTCAAAAAACCGGAAGACAACAATCTTCCCGCATGTTCCTCCCTGAAATTATGCGGTGGAAGTTAAGGGGTGGCCTTCCAGATTACAGCTTTGTCACTGCCGACCGTCGTGTGGCGATGCGCTTGATGTAGAGAGAGGGTCGGCCTGCAAATGACTTCGAGAAAATAATCGCCGGATATGATGAAAAGTCCAGACCGCGCCTAATGTCATAGAATCCTAACTTCCTGTCGTTCTCAAGAGGGAATAGGTTACACTTCCGAAATCACATGGCGGATTGCAGAAGCTGAGACCCCTCTTCCGAACAGGCAGGTTATGCCAGAGAAACGATCAGGCTCGAAAACGGCCTTTCTCATTTTTGACACCGAAGCGGCGGCAGACGGGGAACTGATCAGCCGGATCCGGTATCCCGGCCAAGGCTTGAAAGCCGGGGCGGCAACCGCCAGGTACCGGGCGGAACTGGTCGCGGAACGTGGGGACGGAAAAGACTTTATCCCCTATACATTCATGCTTCCGATCTCGGTGGCAATCGCCAAAGTCGCCTCCGACTATCGACTGCAGGATGTGACCGTTCTGGATTCACCCGCCTACCGTCCCCATGTGATTACCCGGAAGTTCTGGCAGGGATGGGAGCACTACGGAGAGCCGACACTGGTGACGTTCAATGGTCGGGGATACGACATTCCGCTGCTGGAACTGGCGGCGTTTCGATACGGAATCTCTCTGCCGCGGTGGTTCAACGTGGCCGAAAAAACATACGCGCAGGCGCGTAATCGCTACAACAGTGACGCTCACCTGGACCTGATGGACCTGCTCTCAAACTTCGGTGCCAGTCGCATGGTGGGAGGTCTCAACCTGCTGGCCAACCTGATCGGCAAACCGGGAAAAACCGGCATCGACGGGAGCAAGGTGCAGGACATGTACGACGCGGGAAAAGTCGGGGAAATCAACGATTACTGCCGCTGTGACGTCCTGGACACTTATTTTGTGTTTCTGCGGACGCGGGTGCTGCTCGGCAAACTGTCAGTGGAGCAGGAACACGATCTGGTGGAGGAAGCTCACGAGTGGCTGCAGGGGGAAGGAAGCCGCATCCCCGCCTATGCCGACTATCTGAGTCATTGGGGAGATTGGTCTCCTCCGGCGGACTGAGCAGAAACCGATCAGTCGCGCGTGACTCAAACTCCTTGCGGGGGCTGGATGTCTTTCGTGGTTGTCTCCTGATTGAACAATCGGAAGCCCCGCGCTTCATAGTGCGCACGGGCGGTTGGATGATCGAGTGAGCAGGTGTGCAGCCAGACACGCTTCGCTTTGGACTGCCAGGCATGTTGCAGAGCGAACGTGAGCATCTCCCCCCCAAGTCCCTGGCCGACAAATTCGGGAACGATTCCAAATTTGACGATCTCGACACTTTGGCCTGGCTGAAACTCCAGCTCGAAGAAGCCCGCCGGGGTTCCCTGCAGCCAGGCGACCCAGACCTGCAATTCGGGGCGGTCCCAGAATTCATGCCACTGTTCCGCAGTCCAGGAGCGACGCAGCACCCAGTTGTAATTTGCTCCCACGGCGTTGTTCAAAAACAACCCGAACGACGGCAGGCAGATTTTCGACTGCCGAAACTCCAGTCCCGGTGTCTTTCGTTGGGACGGGTGGAACTGGTCCGGGGAGGTCATTTCATAGTGCCAGGTGGTGACTTCGCGGAGAACCATGGGAACGTCCCTTGCTGATGCTGGGAGGAGAAGAATCTATGACTCCACGATAGCACGTTTGGCGGGAGTTCGCAGCTTGTGGCACCAGGGGAGAAGAATCGAAAACTCGCTTGATTCAATGGAATCACGGCTTGATAATCCACGCTGCTTGACTGACAGATATTGAAGAACGTTTTTGAGGAGCTTGAAATGGGCGGTCCGATTGTGCGAACGGGAACGAATCCCGCGTTCTGGGCGAACTGGGACAATGTATTTGGCGGTAAGAAGAAAGCGGGAGCAACGAAGAAATCTGCGGCTAAGGCCCCTGCGAAAAAGACGGTGAAGGCTGCTCCCAAGAGTGCCAAGGCGAAATCCGCTAAGAAAAAGAAGTAACGGACAGATTCTGTCCGGTTGAAGATCACCCACGGAAGGATGGTATTGGGAAATCCCAGTACTCAATCGTCCGTGGGTTTCTTTTTTTCGTTTCACAAAATGCTCTAGACGTCGCATGGTTTCCTGAGAATCGCAGATGCGATGTAGTCACCTATAGCAACAAAAAAAACATCAACCAGAACTTCACCGTGCTGGAATGGTTGTCGAAAAAGCCCAAGATCTTTTTCCTGAGTTTGAATGAGACCGGTGGGCATGCGCGCTGACGGTACGATGAATATCTCTCGCCGGCGGCGGTTGGATGGCTATCTGCAGACGCAGGCGGCATACTGCGAATCCCGTTTTTTCTTGCATGTTCAAATTCGCTGGAGCCAGGTTGAACCAGGGACCCCAGGCGGCACGAGTGCCGTTGATCCATCCCCCGCTGCCGCTGTCGGTCCGCCCGTATCTCGACGCTCACGGAGCGAGGTCACCCCGGTCTGGCGGTATTCCTGAGCCTGACTCTCTATGCCACCTGGCGGACTCCCATTCCGGGGACGAACGAACCGCATTATCTCACCAAGGCCGCGCGTACTGGGATCCAACTTGGTGTGCGCCGAGACCCGTTCCTGCAATCCACCCCCGTGCATGTCGTCTTCTTCATCTTTTGGGAGGTCCGACGGTCTGGTGGGGGTTTCCTGCTGCCGCGTGGATCGGTCGGATCCTCGGCTGGGCCGGTCTGGCGTGGGGTTGGACGAACTGTTCCGCGCGCTGCGGTTGTCAAATCTCGAGTCATTGACGGGCCTCTGGATCTATCTCTGCCTCGCCGCCATCGGCAATTTCTCCGGTGAATGGATGGTCGGTGGGACCGAAGGGAAGGTCTTCAGCTACGGGGCGGTGTTGCTGTCACTGGCGGCAGTGATGGAGGGACGAGCGATCGCGGCAGGGGCATGGGGAGGTGTGGCGGTCGCGTTTCATCCGGTCATTGGGGCGTGGCACGCGATTGCGCTGCTAGTGTTATCCATCAACCAATTCGCACGGATTGATCCGCTCATTAATCATTTTCCTCGCCGATTTTTTTTTGCGGCATCAGCCTGGTTTGTGATTTCTCTGCCCGGATTGATTCCGGCCATATCTACGCTTCAGGACAGAAAAGGGGCCGTTTTCGCCTCGCAAATTCAAGTTTTTGAACGACTGGCCCATCATTTGGACCCCACAACTTTTCTGTTGTCGAGCTACATCGGGTATGCAGTCCTGTTGGCTCTATTCCTGTTGTTGTGGAAGCTCAGTCCCAAAGACGGAAACTGGAAGGTTGTGCGTTGGTACGTGATCGTGACACTGGGGATTGCAGTGCTGGGACTCGTCGTTGGTTTTCTGAGTTTCTTCGACCGTAATTCCACCGTGGGTTTCCTTAAGCTATATCCCTTCCGCCTGTTCGATATTTTTCTACCGTTGGTGGTGGCACTCCTGACGGCGAAAATCATTTCGCCGAGACGGATGGGCGGGAAGCTCGCCGAGGGGTTGGTATGTGGAGTGTTGATCGTAGTGGGGACATTTGTGATTCCATCCGATTGGGATCCGTCCCATCTGCCGCCGGAGATGTGGAACGATTGGAAGGCGACCTGTGCGTGGATCAAAGAGAAGGCCCCCAAAGACGCCCTCTTCCTCACATCGAACCGGGGGTTTGCCTTCAAGTGGTATGCGGAACGGGCGGAATATTTTTGCTACAAGGATTGCCCGCAAGATGTGGTGGGGATTCTGGCGTGGAATCAACGCCAGAAACAACTCTGGAACTGGTTCCACGAAGGCTTTTTTGAGCCGGAGCTGAGAAAGCTACGGCACGAGACGGGATGTGATTACCTGGTGATTACGCGGGGGACGCCGTGTCATCTGCATCCGGTTTATCACAACGATTCCTTCGTCGTGTACCAGATCCCGCCTGAGTGGAAGTAGCTACAGCGGGCTCGGGAGCAGAATCGCATGGTGCTGGAACAGAACCAGCTTGCCGTGGGCGCCGATGAACTGCGTGAAGAACAGCAGAAAGACATACGCCCCCAGCGCGCCCCAGCCCAGCCAATAGCAGGGCCACCGCCAATACCAACGGGCATCGGTGGCGCGTAAAGTCGACTGCCGATAACCCCACGCCACCAGCATTCGGGCGGGATAGATCGTCAGGATGAAAGTCGGGGTCAATAACCAGAAACCATCGCGCGGCGGGATGACCACCGTCGTCAGATACACGGGTAACGAGAGAGCATAGGTGATGATGACCGCCAGCAGCCACGCAAGTGGCGCACGACGGCGCTCTCTGCGGATCGCCCGCCAGGAGAAATTCTCCCGCCAGCGACCGAGGAGTGTTGCCCGAATTTGCAGGAAGGGAGCCACCGCGAGGACGGGAATCAGCCAGAGTCCTCCGATCACCGTCAGTACGACCGGCAGCCCCTGCGTCTTGCGAGTGGAGGCCAGCATTAGCGTCGGCAGAAACAGCCACAGAAAACTCCCCGTGAAGGCGCGCAAGCCGATCCACCAGCAGTGTGCGAGTTTCAATTCGCCCCCAAACTTCCAGAAGGTCTGATCCGCCTGCCGCCAGAAACTGGAGTGGCGGAAGTTTTTGAGGAACCAGCGGAGATTGCGAATCGGGCGGAAGAAGCTGCCGAGATTTCCGCCCCGCGCAATCGCCAGTGAAAGATGGATGACAATCACGACCGTCATGATGCGTGTCAGGGTAACGAGGAATTGCGCGGAACGGCCTCCTGGTTCGACCAGTTGGGCATCGTAGGCCGCGGATGCCAGCCATGTGAGGGGCACGAAGAACAACGTCAGCCCCAGCGACAATGACCCCAGCCGAGGCATCAAATATCCCCAGGGAAAGACGGCACTCCAGCGCCCTTTGCGAACGATGTCGGTCTCGGCCTGCAGGAAATAACCGAGGACTGCGAAGTTCACGACAGGGATGGCGGCCAGTGCGGCCAGGATGATGATCAGGCTGGCGAAGCCAAATCCCATCTGCACGGACCAGAACAGGAAGCGGATCGGTTTGCGCCAAGGAACCGGGGGCAGAGACGCCTGTTCCAGACTCGCCAGCGGGGATTCCTCACAGCCGGGGGCATCCGGGGGGGAGACAGACATGGAATCGGCAGAAACCATGGCAGGGACCAACTGCAGGAGCTGGGAAATGGGTTTCGAACGAGACGATTTTGCTTGAGTTTAACAGCTTTTTGCGGAGGTGCGGTGTGAAAAAATGTAACCGGTTTGGGGGAAAGTGGTACTATCAGGAGGACAGGTTACACCCCGGCTATGCCATTGAGAGGCGAATCTGAGAGCCGAATCATGGGATTGTTTTCTCGTTCAATCCTGCTCGTGGGGATCATCGTGGGGGGGCTGTCGGTGTTAGCCGGAGCTTTCACCACCCGTCCTCTTCTTTTGAATCCTCCCCCCGTCAACTCTGATTCTGACCTTGCAGGTGTCGTGCAACAGGTCAATCAGATTTTTGAGAAGCGCTGGGGGGTGGAACAGATCGTGCCCGCCGAACAGGCGGCTGACCTGAAGGTGTTGCGGCGGTTGTCGCTGGCGTTGCATGGGACGATCCCCTCTGTCGAGGAAATCCGGCTGTTTATCGCCGATGAAGAACCGGCGCGGCTGGAACGCTGGCTGGACCGGATGCTGGCCGATCCCCGCTTCTCCGATTATTTCGGAGAACGATTGGCGCGGGTGTTTGTGGGGAAGGAGACCGGGCAGTTCGTGATGTTTCGGCGGGACCTGTTCCTGGTCTGGGTGCGGGAACAACTCCAGAAGCAAATTCCGTTTGATGCGATGGTTCGGGAGATGATTTCGAAAGAGGGATTGTGGACCGGGGAACCGGCGACGAATTTCATCTCCGCGGCGGTCGCCAATCAGCAAATCGACGAGAACAAACTCGCAGGGCGAACCGTCCGGGCGTTTCTGGGGCAGCGGATGGATTGCGCGCAATGCCATGATCATCCCTTTTCACACTGGAAGCAGGAACAGTTTGAAGGGTTGGCGGCGTGGTATGGACAGGTCCGGACTTCGCTCGCGGGAGTGGTGGACCAGAAGGGGGAATACGTCGTTGAGGATCGCAAGACCTTACAGAAGCGGACGGTCGCTCCCGCCGTTCCGTTTCATCCGGAATGGGTTCCGGAAAAAGGGACTCGTCGGGCTAAGCTGGCTGCCTGGGTAACGCATCCTGAGAACCGCCGTTTTGAGCGAGCGGTCGCCAATCGGATCTGGGCCCTCATGTTCGGGCGGCCGTATCTCGATCCGGTCGATGATCTTCCCGATCCAAAACCGGAGGGGACGGATCTGCTGGACATTCTGGGGAAAGATTTCCGGACTCATCACTACGACCTGCGGAGGCTGATTCGGGTGGTTGCGCTCAGTCGTCCGTTTGGTCTGGACTCGGTCCTTCCGCAACACGTTTCGAGTGACGTGGACACGCATCGCCTGGTCGAGGCGTGGGGGATGTTTCCCCTGGTGCGGTTGCGCCCTGAGCAGGTGATCGGCTCGATGCTGCAGGCGAGTTCGATCCGGACTATCGACCAGAATTCGAATTTCCTGATCCGCACGCTCCGTTTTGTGAGAGAGGCGGACTTTATCAAGAACTACGGTGACTTGGGAGAGAATGAAGTCACCGACCGAGGGGGAACGATTCCGCAGACTCTCATGAAGATGAACGGCAAGTTGACGCGGGAATTGTCCGATCCGAATCCGTTTTCCGCGGTGGGGCGGATCAACGCCTTCTCCGGGAATCATTCGCAGCGGGTGCAGATCGCGTATTGGGCCTGTCTCAGCCGGGATCCAACCAGTACGGAACTGATGCACTTCACGGGTGAGTTATCGAAGGTCAACGAAAAACAGCGGCCGCAGGTGATGAGCGATCTGTATTGGAGCCTGTTTAATTCGCCGGAGTTCTCATGGAACCATTAAGCCGTTTATTTACGAGTGGTTTTCCGATGACGCGGCGGAGCGCGCTCCTGTGTGCCGCGGGTTGGGGTTTGTCGTTCGCGGTTCCGGGGCTGCAGGGGAAAGAGGTCGCACAGCCGGGGCCGGAGCGATTGAAGTCGCTGATCACTCTCTGGATGGGGGGAGGTCCCAGCCAGTTGGAGACGTGGGACCCGCATCCGGGTTCGAAAATCTCGGGGCCGACGCAAGTGATCAACACTTCGATTTCCGGGGTACAGATCGGCGCGGACTATCCCCGGATTGCAGCCAGCTTGTCGCAACTGTCGGTTATCCGGTCTCTCGTTTCGAAGGAGGGGGACCACGAGCGGGGAAGTTATTTTCTCAAGACGGGGTATCGGCCTGATCCGACCGTGAAGCATCCGGCTTTGGGAGCGGTGCTGAATCATCAACTGCCGAATCCAAAACTGGAGATTCCGCCGTTCATCGTCATCGGAGATGGAAACGTCGACGCGCGGGGAGGATATCTGGGGGATGAGTACGATCCGTTTGCGGTATACGATCCGCGCCAGAACGTGACGAATCTGAAGATGCCCGTAGCGCAAGCCCGCACCGATCGGCGGCTGGCGGGATTGGCGGTCGTGGAGGCGGCGTTCCGACAGGGACGGGAACAGGAAGTGCGCGAGACAATGCATCGTGAGACGCTGGACAAGGCGCTGAAGATGATGAACTCCGCGCAGTTGCGGGCGTTCCGCATTGAGGAAGAACCGCAATCTGTCCGAGCGGCGTATGGAGAGACACGCTTCGGGAGCGGGTGCCTCGCCGCCAGGCGACTGGTGGAGCAGGGGGTAAGGGCGGTGGAAGTGACATTGGCCGGTTGGGACGGCCACGCAAACAATTTCGAAATGCACAAAGCCCGTGCGGGGGAACTCGACCCGGCCCTTGCGGAGTTGATCAAGGATCTGCGGGACCGGGACCTGTGGGATTCCACGGTGGTGATTTGCCTGGGAGAATTTGGACGGACGCCACACATCAACAAGCTGGACGGGCGGGACCACTGGCCGCAGGGATTTTCCTGTCTACTCGGAGGAGGTGGCTTGCAGGCTGGTCAGGTGATCGGCTCCACCGATCCGGAAGGGAGAGCAGTTCCCCCCACTGATCCAGTCGAGGTGAAAGACCTCAGCGCGACGCTGTTGAACGCGCTGGGAGTGGATTATGCGAAGGAATTGACCACACCGATCGGGAGGCCTTTGAAGTTATCCGAAGGGACGCCACTGGCACGCCTGTGGCCGCATAAATCCTCTTCCGGCAGGAGTTGACCTAGCGACAGGATTTTTCATGAGCCTGCAGCCGGGCGCGTAAGTGGGTCAGGAGCCGCTACGGAACATAGAATTATTTTTTCGCGGCCAGGTCTTTGTCGAAATCGATGGGATCAGCGAAATCCTTGCGGGACTGGGTCAGAAGTTTTTCCAGACGCTGGCGTTCGTTTGCGAATTGCGGTTCGTCTGCGAGATTCTTGAGTTCTTCGGGATCACTTTGCAGGTCGTACAACTGCGTGTGATATTCTCCCGCTGCGTGATAGCGGATCAGTTTCCAGCGATTGTCCCGGACGGCGCGCTGGCATTCTTTGTACGCGGTAAACAGCGTCTCGCGAACGCCGTCTGATTTTCCCTGTACGGTCGGCCAGAGGCTTTTCCCTTCGATCCCCTGCGGCATCGCAATCCCGGCCCCCTCACAGACGGTGGGGAAGAGATCGTACAGGTAGACCAGCGCGTCCGATTTCTTGCCCGCGGGAATGCCGGGCCCGGCGAGAATGAGAGGTGGTTTGTTGTGTTCGTAGAGATTCTGTTTTCCCATCAGACCGTGCATGCCACCAACGGCGAGACCATGGTCGCTGGTGTAGACGACCAGAGTGTTGTCGAGTTGGCCTCGTTCCCGTATCAAATCGATGATCCGTCCCAGGTGATGATCGAAACAAGTAATTGTGGCGTAGTACTCCGCGAGTTGTTTCTTCATTTCTTCGGGGAGGCGGGGATGGGGAGCGAGCAATTCATCCCGCACCTGGAGTTCTCCGTTGTCGAAGGAATGCTGAGGGAGAAAACTTTTGGGGAGGAGGATTTTGGCCGGGTCATACATTTGCATGAATTCCGGTGGGGCGACCCGGGGATCATGCGGAACCGGCGGGCCGAGGTAGATGCAGAAAGGCGTTTCCGCGGCGGGATGTTTGTTCAGCCAGTTGATCGTCGTATCAGCCACAAACTGGCTGGCGGTGTCACGGAGCTTATTGGTTTCGCCTCGCGATTCGTCGTAGACGACGGTTTCAAAATCCTCATTGGCGGCGAAGAACGAGTTGTTCCGCTTGCCGCAGAAGAAGGTATCGTAACCCGCCTGGCGGAAGGATTTCCCCAGCGTGGGATCGTTGTAGGGTTTCGTCTTCTGAGGGGGAATACGCCAGACCGATTTCCCCGTCATCAGCATCGTACGGCTGGGGATGCAGACTGCCCCCGACATGCTTCCCATGCAATAGGCGTTGCTGAAGACCGTGCCTCGCCTCACGAGCGCATCTTGCGTCGGGGTGGAGATCTGCGAGTTCCCTAGTGCGCGGATGGTGTCCCAGCGTTGATCGTCCGTGACGACGAACAGCAGGTTCGGTCGTTCCGCGGCGGAAAGCGTTGAAAAGCAGCAGACGAACAGAAAACAGACGGACCAGCCGATCATGCGGTTCACCGTTCTCGAATTCAAAGAAGTCAGAGTGTCAGATCTCCTGCGACTCCACCTTGGAAGGATGTGCAGAATAGCCCCCAAACCTTACGAAATTCTGACGCGTTTTGGGAGGTTTCGTCAGGTTTGCTGCCAAAAAGAAACAGTCCGGAGTTTCTGCTGTACGGGGCATCCCGCGCAAATCTGTTGTCCCTGACCGGGGAAGATGAATTCGCTAGTTTTCCAGCATATTCCTGCGCGTGGGGTGTCCCGGGAGAGTTGTAGGATCACACACAGTCTTAGTTTCCCACCTTCGTTTTCAGGACTGCACACTCATGCCCCTCCGCTTGCTGTTCTCTACCCTGTCGTCCCGCCCTGCGATGCGCAAACGCCGTTCGTCGCTTGCGGGTCTCGAAGCCTTCGAGTCCCGCTGCCTGTTGAGTGCCCATGCTTTGCACGCTCCGGTTGAGGCGGAAGTTTCCGTCCACAAGGGGACCCATGCCAAGGAGAGCAAACCGATCCCGAACTTCGCCGGGAACTGGTACATCTACAAAGACAATGTGCAGTTCAGCAGCATCGTGTTCGAGCAGGATGGCAAGCACGTCACCAGCCAGACCAACAATGCCTTCAGCTACGTCTTCACCGGCAAGGTGAAGGGGGACACGCTCACTCTTCACGGACAGATTGATAACGGTGCGGAAGGTCCCAAGACCAAGGTCACGTGGACTGCCGGCTTCACGAACTCCCAGCATTTCACCGGCACTTTCAGTGAAGTGACCGGCAAGACGACCGCCAGCGGTCAATTGGATGGAGACATCTCCATCATCTGATGAAAACTCTGAAGATTGTTTGTCAACCCGCCGCCGCCATTGATGAACTTCCCGTGTCAGGAACTTTCAGATGTCCGAATCGTCCACCTCGCTGTTGGAATCCCCTGTCCAGTCCGCTGTCGTCACCGAATCCACCGGGGTTGTGGAGCGATCCGTCGATCCAAAGACCGGGCGCGTGCCGGGATTGGACGGTCTGCGGGCCGTTGCGATCCTGTTTGTGATCCTCTCCAAGGCAGTGCATTCTCCGGGATTCCCGATTCCTGATCCGTATGAGATTGCGGGACTGCTGGGAGGGATGGGGGTGGATCTGTTCTTTGTCATCAGCGGTTTTCTGATCACGTCCCTGCTGATTCGGGAACAGAATCGCACTGGAACAGTGAGCTTGCGGGATTTTTATATCCGGCGTGCTTTGCGAATCATGCCCGCCTATTTCACATACCTGGCTGCGCTCGCCTGCCTCCAGATTTTCCAGATAGAGAGTTTCACGCCGCTGGGATGGATCAGTGCGCTCACTTGGACGACCAACATTTTCGACTGCGATTCGTGGGACCTCGGGCATTTGTGGTCCCTGTCGGTGGAAGAGCATTTCTACCTCATCTGGCCGTTACTTTTTTGTCTGCTGCCGAACCGGACGGCGATGCGAGTGATCTGGGCTTCATTTGCCGTGGTGTTCGTGACCCGATGGATCGTATTGATCGACTTTCCCCAATACACGGAACTGGCGCGATTCTGGACCTGGACGCGGTACGATCCCATTGCTGCGGGTTGTCTGCTGGCCTACTTCACCCAGGATGCCGGCTGGTCGAAGGCGCTGGATCGACTCAGTTGCCGTTCCTGGTTCTGGCCGATGGTCTCACTGGGACTGATCGGGACGGTGGGGTTGATGCTGATCAGCACGAAATCGCGAATCGGATTCGCATTTACGACCGGAACCGTAGCGATCAGCCTGCTGGTGTGGGGGGTGGTGCGCCGGCCTCGACGCTGGATGGAAGGATTCCTGAATCATCCCGCCTTGGTGCAGGTGGGAGTACTCTCCTATAGCCTATACCTCTGGCATCGACTGGTGTTGCGTCCACCGCACCTCTCTTGGGACTGGACCTGGATTCCGCTGAACCTGCTGGAACTGACGGTGCTGGCGGTGGCGTGCCACTACCTTGTGGAGCGTCCCTTCCTGAAGTTGAAAGATCGCTGGAGTCGCCGGTCTCGCACGGAGTAGTAGACATCGGCTGGGAGTGAGAATTTGTGGTGGGGAGAGAAGCCCCGCTGACTACGCATTCGCTCGTAAACGCTCTATAATACGTGAAACGCAATTCTGAAGGGATCACCTTCCCATCGTTTCAAGGGAGCAGTTTGCATGAGTTCGGCGTCCGGTCTGCGGCAATTGCACCTATTGCATCTCCAACTGAAAGAAGTCTTGGATTGCATCGAGCGCGGTCCTAAGCAACTGGCCGCCCGTCGGAAGTCGTTGCAGCAAAAGGAAGCGGAGCTTGAGACGCAGAAGGAGAAACAGAAGAAACTGAAGATTGCCATCGACCAGGGAAACCTGCAGTTGAAGTCGAGCGAGTCGAAACTGCAGGGTCTGAAGGTCAAGCTGAACACTGCCAACTCCAACAAGGAGTATGAGATCATTACCGCCCAGATCGAGGCGGATACGATGGCCAACAGCGTGCTGGAAGACGAGATTATTGCGCTCCTGGAAAAAGTCGATGAGGCCAAGACCGCTGTGATTCGGGCCGAAACAGACTTGGCAAACTCCCGGAAGGATGAGCAGAAGCTGGCTGGCGAAATTGCCGCGGCGGAGCCGGGGCTGCAGGCGAAGCGGGCGGAACTGGAGAAGTCGATTGCGGAGGCGGAATCAATCGTCCCCGGCGATTTGCAGCCTCAATTCCGACGACTGGTGCAGGCTCACGGGGCAGGGGCGTTTTCCGAAGTCGACGGGAATACCTGCACGGTCTGCTATGTTCAGTTGATTCCCCAGGCCCAGATGGAACTGAGGAGCGGTAAGCTGCTGTTCTGCAAGAGTTGCGGGCGGTTAATGTATCTCCGTCCCCCGGAAACGGCCTGACCCGATCCCGGTGAAACGGCCCGGTGAAACGGATGGTGGAGGGCTCTTCTCTCCCTCCCTCAGTTGCCCCGTAATCGGCTGGGAAATCGCTCCAAATTTCCGCTCTTGACCCGTATGCCGGTCTGACATACATTCCCGGCCCCTCAATCGGCAAAAACTGCTTGTCGCCGTCTCCCGCAAGACATGGGCTTACCCAGGCGACGAGTGGGGGGATGTGCCGAAAACCCGGGGGGAATTCCAGGTCACCGGGACGCGCCTGCGACCGGTGTTTTGATCCAGGTTTACAGCACAATCGACAGGGGTGAAGGGATGCACACTCAACGATCGCAGGATGCACATCGTTTGCATGTCGCGAAACAGGAAATTCGTCGGCGCCACGCCGACCGGGCCGGAAAATCATGGCCTTTAATGGTCATGGGAACGGTGACCGCAATTCTGATTGCCGCCGTCAGCTTCCAGTTCTTCCGTCCGACGACCGGGCAAGCGGTCGATCGGGAGGCGGCCCAGCGCCGCACGGCTTCCAAGCAGTCCACGACGACCGTGCGGGAAGAATCGACCGAAGCGACCCCCAACAGCAAGAAATATCTCGCCCGCGTGGGGAACAAATTCATCACTCGTGAAGAGGTGATCGAAGAATGCATGGTCCGGCACCAGACTGAAGTTCTGGAAAACCTGATCAACCGCAAGATCATCGAAATCGCCTGCGATGAGAATGGGATCAAGATCTCCGATGCGGAAGTGGATCAGGAAGTGATCAAGACCGCGCAGAAGTACGGGATGTCGGTCGAGCAGTGGTACAACATGATGCAGACGGAACGGAACGTTCCGGCGGCGCACTATCGTCGCGACATCGTGTGGCCGATGATTGCCCTCAAGAAGCTTGCGGGCAAGGACGTGGAGATTACCGAGCAGGACCTGAAGCAGGCGTTCATCCGGGAATACGGCGAACGGGTGAAGGCGAAAGTCATCGTCATGGATAACGTCCGCCGCGCGACGGAAGTCTGGAACAAGGTCCAGGCACATCCGGAGGACTTCGAGAAGTTCGTGAAGGAAAACTCGGTCGAACCGAACAGCCGGGCACTGGGAGGAAGTGTTCCTCCGATCCAGCGTTTCTCGGGCAATCCGGACGTCCGGGAACTGGAGGAAAAGGTCTTCAAGCTGAAGCAGGGAGAAATCTCCTCCGTGATCCAGGTGGTGACGCAGTATTACATCATCCGATGCGAAGGACGCACGGAACCGATCATCGCCACGATGGATGAGGTTCGCGAACACCTGCAGGAAGACCTGAAAACGCAGAAGACGCAACAGGCGGTGGCGACACTGTTCGAATCGATCAGCCAGAGAACCCGCGTGGACAACTACCTGACCAATACCCACCGCGGTGGCGAGAAGGGTGCTCCCACGGGATCGGCGACTGGGAACATCAAGCAGACCGGCAACCAAGGTGAAAGTCGCAATGTGACCCCCGCCACCAAACCGGTGCGGAAGGTCGAAGCGGAAGAATAAGTCGTGTCCGGTCTGTGAACCTGGAATTCAAAAGCGGCCCGGTGCGAGTGCATGTCCGGGCCGCTTTTTTGCGTTTTTTCGCGTTTTTTTCACGGCGGGGAAATTTGTCCGCGCGATTCGATCTGGAGAGTTTTCCCCACTCCGCATAAAATCAGGAATCGGCTTAAAATCAAGGATTTCGATCGGCTGCGAACTTTTCTGACTCGCGGCCTGTCGTCCGACTCAGTATTTCCGACTTCAAGCGAGACTGGCAGCCCGAACTCATGCGAAACGAATCCGAACGTCCCCAGCAGGACAATCCCTTTACAATCCCTGTGGCGGACCGCCTGAAACGCCTCCCCCCGTACTTGTTCGGGAAGATCAACAAGCTGAAGTATCAGAAGCGGGTTGACGGGATCGACGTCATCGACCTGGGGATGGGAAATCCGACCGACGCTCCCAGCGCCATGATCTCGGAAAAACTGTGCGAGGCGGTCAAGGATTCCCGGAACCACCGCTATTCTGTCGCGAACGGGATCTCCAACCTGCGGAAGGAAGTCGCCGCCCGCTACTGGAAGAAATACGGCGTCCGTTTGAATCCGGACAGTGAAGTCATCGCCTGCCTGGGATCGAAGGAAGGCTTCAGCCACATGTGCCTGGCGCTGATGGGGCCGGGCGACACGGCGATTGTGCCGGCTCCGACGTTTCCCATTCATTCTTACTCCGTGATGCTGGCCTCGGGGAACGTGATCGCGTTGGACGTTCGCAAGCCGGACGTCTTTCTGAGTAACGTCGCGTACACCTGCCAGCACCTGTTTCCCAAGCCGAAGGTCGTGATCGTCAATTTTCCGCACAACCCGAGCGGCACGACTATTGAGCAGGACTTCTACGTCGAACTGGTGAAACTCGCCCGCGAATACGATTTCCTGGTCATCAGCGACTTCGCTTATGCGGACGTCTGCTACGACGATTACAAGGCCCCAAGCTTCCTGTCGACTCCCGGTGCCATCGACGTCGGTGTGGAACTGACGACGATGAGCAAGGGTTACAGCATGGCGGGTTGGCGGATCGGATTCTGTTCCGGAAACGCAGAGATGGTGCGTGCTCTGCAGACGATCAAAGGGTACTACGACTACGGCATCTTCCAGGCAGTGCAGATTGCGGCGATCGTTGCCCTCCGACATTGTGAATCGGAAGTTGAGGCGATCGCAAAGGAATACCAGAAGCGGCGGGATGTCCTGTGTGAGGGACTCACTCGCATGGGGTGGAACATCGAAAAACCCAAGGCTGGGATGTTCGTGTGGGCACAGATTCCCGAACCGTGGAACGAAATGGGGTCCATCGACTTTTCCATGAAGCTGCTCGACGAAGGGGGAGTCGCCGTCAGCCCGGGACGAGGTTTTGGTGAAGAGGGTGAGGGTTATCTGCGGCTGGCAATCGTGGAAAACGAGCATCGCCTCCGCCAGGCGGTCCGTCAGATTGGACGCTGCCTCAAGAACGAACCCTCCACGACCGGCTCGGAAACGGCCTGACCGGAGCGTGTCACGGATCCGTGTCGCGTCCCGATCGATGGTTTGTTTGCACGAGGATCACCGCGATAGACGCAACGCCGAAACGAAGTTGCTCTAGAGGCACCGCCGTATGGATCCTGTAGATCCCCTTTCCCCAAATTATACCGAACCTTCTTTCGGCGTGTCCGATCCGTCGGCCGAATCCAATGCTCTTGAGCCGGGTGGAACGTATGTGGGCCGTGGGCAGGCGTGGATTGCCTGGATCTTAATCCTCGCGCTGGTGGGGCTGCGACTGGCGAGTGAAATTGTCGCCGCGCAACAACCGGCGGCGAAAGGGGCCGATTCCCTGGACGTCTCGTTTGCCATCGAGATGCAATCCCGCTTTCTCGTGGGGCTGAGGCAACTGGAGCGGCGCGGAGAAACCCAATCCGTGGGAAACTTCTACAAGGAATCTCTCGAATACCTGAATCAAGGTGATGTGAACCAGCGGCTGCGCGGGATTATTACCATCGGCGAGATTGAAGGGGCAGGCCGGGCATTGGGGGCGCTGCTCGAACTGGATGCGAAACTGCTCCTCGTCGGCATGAAAGGCAATGGACGCCCTGCGATGTCGGCTGATCAGAAAAGGGTCCGTGAAGTTCTTCTGGCGGTGTATCGGAGCGTCCAGGGGAATAAGGATCCCGTCGGCGAAATTCCCAAGCCCGATCAGGAGTTTCTCCGCAAACAATTAGGATGGTATGGTGACCTGGCTCTCGTGCCGCGCGGGATTTCACCCTGGGCAAATCGGGAATCGGTCCTGCGGAAATGCGAAGGGCTGGTCTTGTACGCGGGGATCCTCGTCTGCCTGCTCGGTTTCTGGATGCTCCTCGGGACGTTCGGACTGTTGTTCGGGTTAGGGGCGACGGCTTCCGGGGGCCTGGCCCGAAAGTTTACTCCGGGACATGGGGCCGGTCGGATTTACGCCGAGACATTCGCAGTCTGGCTGTTGATGTTCGCGATCGTGGGGACGGTTGCGGCGATGTATCCGATTCCCGGCCTGGAACTGGGAGGTCAGGGGTTGGCGATGCTTGGTTGCCTGTGGCTGGCGACACTTTGGCCGTGGATGCGCGGTGTCCCCGCGTATGTCATCGTCCGGGATGTGGGACTGGTGCGGGGAAGAGGAATTTTTGTGGAATCGATTCTGGGGATCGTGGGCTATTGGGCCACGCTTCCCTTTCTCTGTTTTGGCATGATCGTGATGATGATCCTGATGGCCGCGGTTTCCATCGGGACGCCTCCGCTCGATCCGAATTCGTTCGATCCCGTGGAACTCCCTTCGCATCCCATCATTCGGTACGCATTGGGAGGGAATCCCCTGCTATTGGCGCAGATGGTCCTGCTGGCGTGCGTCTTTGCACCGCTGGTGGAGGAGACGATGTTTCGCGGCTTTCTGTACCGGCATTTGCGAGACGCGAGCGCGGGACTGGGGATATTGCTGAGCGTCCTGTTCAGCGCCTTGTGGAACGGCTTTGTGTTCGCGGCGATTCATCCGCAGGGATGGATTGCGATCCCCCCGCTGATGGGGATTGCCTTCGGACTGAGCCTGATCCGGGAATGGCGCAATTCCCTCATTCCGGGAATGGTGGCGCATGGCCTGAGCAACGGACTGGTGATGTCCCTGCTCATCGTGGCGGGCCGCTGATTCCTCCGAATCAGAACGATTTCTGGAAGCCCATCACCTGGAACTTGACCAGTTCAATGGGGTCCGTGATCTTGACCGCGGAGATTGCATCGTAGCTCAGAATGACTTTGCGCCCCCCATTCTGGTCGGGGCGATCCCGCTCGAGCAGGAGCAGCCCGCCCGAAATCAGAAAGTTGACGAAGGGAATCGTCTCCTGAAACGTCGTGATCACCAGCCCCTTCTGCGGAATGGCATCCGGCCAGTTCTCAAACAACGATTTCCAGCTTTGTCCCGTGGTCAGTTCCGCCATCGGTCATCCTCCTTGAATACTCTTATCCATCAGGACACCTCGCAATATGCGGTCGGTGACCCCGTTTGATTCACAATTCTCAGAAAACAGCTTACGTCCATAGCATTTTGCAAACAGAACTCAGTAGCGAGCCAGATCACCCGCTTTGGCCATCCCCAACTGTTCGAGAACATTTTGCGCTTCCACCGTCATGAATTTCAGTTCGCTGTTCATGGCGATGAATTGCCAGCCTTCGTTGATCCGGCGTTTCACGTCCGCGACGGAGAAGACGTGCAACCCAACGGGAGTTCCGGTTTTCTTGCCGGCTGCCAGCACTCGTTGCAGCATGGCCTCAAATTCTTCCGGCGTCGGATCTTTTCCGTCTTCCCCTTTCATCTGCCACAGGAGATCGTTGGGGCCGACGAAAATAGCATCGCAACCGGGGAGGCTGTAAATCGCTTCCGCGTTCCGGACCCCTTCGGGAGATTCCGTCTGCAGGACGACGAGGATTTCATCATTGGCCCGTTTGTAGTACTCGCCGGAGGATGTCCCGAAGTTCATGGAGTGGAGACCGCCGCCAATGGACCGGTTGCCTACGGGGGGATACTTCGCGGCGGCGATAGCGAGCTTCGCTTCCTCGACGGTATTGACCATCGGGACGACGATGCCGTGGGCACCGGCGTCGAGCGCACGCTTGATGTTTTCATGCGTCCCGCGCGGGACGCGGACCAGTGGAACGCAACCCGCGTCCGCGATTGCCCCGAACAAAAGAGCGGCCTCATTCCAACTGATGGGGGAATGCTCCATATCCACGGTCAACCAGGGGAAACCGGTGCGGGCCATCAATCGGGCCGCGAAGACATTTCCCAGCGAGAGCCAGGTTCCCACTTGAGGCTTACCCGCCTTCAACGCCGCCTTGACCGGATTCTGTTTCATGGACGCATCTTCCTGTTCATCTGGATTGCTGAAAAACCACGCCCATCCTATTCCCCGCGTGTGAGCGAATCCAGTCTCTCCCTGTTTGGGGGGACTCTCTCGGAAGGTGATGGTTGCTCCCCTTGGCAGCAGAGCCTACATTAAAGATTCATCTTCCTTGTAGAGGGAGCGGACCGTCCGGCTCCAACTTCCATGATGCGAGGGAGTTTCACCGTCATGTTCTGTGGAGTTACGGATGTCCGATTTCGAGGCGGTTGCCAAGGTTGGGGAAATTCCCGCGGGAGAAGGGCGGGCGTTTCGGGTCGCTGGGCGGTTGATTGCCGTCTTCTATGTTGACGGGAACTACACCGCCGTCGATGACATCTGCCCCCATATGGGAGCCTCTCTTTCCACCGGCCACGTGGAAAACGGCGGAGTCATCTGCCCATGGCATGCGTGGCGATTCTGCGTCCGGGAAGGGACGTGGCTCGATGCCCCCAAGTCTCCGATTCGACTGGGGACTTACGAGGTGAAAGTCGAAGGAGACGACATTCTGCTGCGGGTTCCACCCCCCGCCGCGCCCGCTCCCTCTTCACCGACGCCGACGTAGTCTATCTCAGACGGTCGTTGATTCTCCGGGCTTCAGGATCGTGACCTTTGTCCCGGTCCACTTTTCCACTTGAGTAGCCCACGCGGAGGGATCCTGTGCAATGACGGGCCAGGTGTTGAAGTGCTCCGGGATCACCCGCTTAGGGGCGAGGAGTTTCACGGCACGCAACGCATCCTCAGGACCCATCGTGTAGTTATCCCCGACCGGCAGAATGGCGAGATCCAGTCCTTCCTCGCCGATCAGTTTCATGTCGTAGAACAGGGAAGTATCCCCGGCGTGGTAAACCTTCTTCCCGTCAGCCAGCGTGAAGAGCAGGCCGTTGGGATTTCCGCCGTAGCTGCCGTCGGGTAGGCCCGAAGTGTGGTGGGCAATGGTGAATTTCACCCGACCAAAGGGGAATGCATAACTTCCGCCGGTGTTCATAGCGTGGACATTCTCGATACCCTGTTTCTTGAGCCATTCGGTGATTTCATAGTTGGCGATGACAAGCGCCCCGGTCCGCTTGGCAATGCCCACGGTGTCCCCGATATGATCGCCATGTCCGTGGGTGATGACGATGAAATCGGCCGCGATTTTATCCGCCGTGGTGGAAGCAGCGGGGTTGCCGGTCAGGAACGGATCGATCTGGACGATCTTGCCGTTCGTCTGCAATTGAAACGATCCGTGCCCCAGCCAGGTGAGTTGTGACGTCATGGCGTGTGATTCCTAAACTTCGAATTCGCTTCGAGGTATTCCTGATTGCCGAATAATTGACTGTAAAGTGCCGATCTTCAATTCTCGATGATCGGGGACAATAACCGTTCTTGTTTGTCCATCAACGATGCGCTGCATAACGATGTGGCTTCCTTTCCGTCTTACTTCACGAAACTCGTGTGTTTCTAGAAGATCGCAGACTTGACGCCCGGAAAGGATTCGCAGCTTACTCAACGGAGACCTCGATTTGTGTCACGAAGATTTCTTCGCCGAGTCTCAAGTTGACTTCCTGAGGAGAGGCAGTTTCAAAGAAAAGCTCGACGGCTTCTCGCAAATGTTCACGAGCTTCCTCAATTGTCTCCCCCTGGCTGGCAACGTCAACTTCCGGACAGAGCGCGACATAGACCTCATCCTCTCGTTGAATGATTGCCGTCAATCGCCGAGTCATCGTCATTCCTCCCAGTCCAAAAAATCTTTATCGATCCTTATCAAAGATACCAGACGGCTTTCCGCGAAAACAGCTTTCTCAGTGTTGGATTCGACGTTTAGCTGTCGGTTTGCCACCATGATGTTGAAAGTATTTCCTAATCCCCATTACAGGCCCGCCACAATGTCGTTCGATCGCCGTCGATTTTTGTTCACTTTGCCATTGATCGGCAGCTTTCAATGGTTGCGATCTGATGAGAAGACCGGGACAAATGTTTTCCGTACAGCGATCGAACGAGGTCGGTCATTCCTGGTCGAGATGGTTGACCCTGACCTCCATCTGCTCCCGGAATACCGCGGTGCAGACGTTTACTGGCTCTATCACGACAACTATCTCGCCGCCAAAGTGCTGGCTGAGACAAATCCGAAACTGTCGCGGAGCATCCGTACGGCGATCAAAAGCTACGGCGTCGCTCAATCGGGCAAAATCGAGATCCTGTTCGGCGAATCGCCGCAAGGACTGCCGTACAAGCAGTATGAACTGACCGACGTGCGACGGATCGGCAAAAAGTTGATCCGAACCGAAGTCGTGAAGAAAGACCTGCTTCTCGGCTGGGAGAAATACGCGGATCTGTTATTCTTCGCCGCGATGGCGGAGAAAGATCCTCACAAAGCCCGTGCACATTTCGAGGCAGGAATGAAAATGTGGAGCGGCCTGGGATTTGAGGATGCGGTGGTGAAACACCACAAGCAGTATGCGACGTACAAACTGGCGCTCTCGCTTATTGCCGCGAAAAAACTGGCAATCTCTCATCCCCACAAACAACCGGTCGTCGAGCGCCTCCTGGCACTACAAGGACCGGTCGGGGGATGGATCACCGATTACGACCTGCAGGCAAAACCGGTCGGCCTGGCGAATGTCGAAACGACCAGCCTCGCCATCCTCGCCCTGCAGACCTGCCTGTAGTCAGCCAAACACCGGAGCGCGATCACTTCGACAGAATCGCTCCCATGTTCTTCTTGTAGGCTTCGACCCCCGGCTGGCCGTAAGGATTGATCCCAATCAGCCGTCCTTCCAAAACCGTGGCGAGCATCAGCATCTGCAGGAGTTCGCCCAGGGTGTAGGCATTGATCTGCGGCAGGAGAATGTCCGTCGTGGGGCGGTTTACTTCCGCGTACGCCTGGTTGGTCCCTTGCACGGCGGCAGCCATCAGGTCCGCATAGTTCTTGTGGCTGAGCCGGTTCAACTGGTCCTGATCCTTGTCATCCGCGACGCGAGGCATGGGCAACGGTTTGCCGTTCGGAGCACCGACGATCACGTTGGTGATCAGTTTGTCGCGCGTCCCTTCCTGATGCTGCTGGCCGCGGCTGTGGAGGTCGCGGGTATTGACGACGGTCAGCGGCGTCGCCCCCTTCTCTTCCTTCCCGATGCTTTCCGCTAGGAGCTGGTCGTACCACAGGCCAGCCGCCTCGAGCCGTTTTCCCCAAGTGGAGAGCAAGCGGATGTGCAACCCCTTGTCTTTCTCGAACAGGTGGCAGACGGCGGTATAATCGAGGACGGGGTTGTTGCCGTACGGTTCTTTCTTGAACCGTTCCGTCATATCGGCGGCCCCTTGCAGCAGCGAGACGATATCGATGCCGAGGATCGCGGCGGGGAGTAAGCCCACCGCCGTGAAGACGGAAAAGCGTCCGCCGACTCCATCCGGAATCGGGAACTGATGCGGATAACCCCACTTCTTGCTGAGGTCGTTCAACCGCCCGGCGTCGCCGGTGACGGGGATGACCAGCTTTTTGCTTTCACTGGAATCGGGTCCGTAATATTTTTCCAGAGCTTCGCGAAAGACGCGGAATGCGGCAGCGGTTTCGAGCGTCCCGCCTGATTTACTGATGACCACGATCCCCCAGCGTTCCGCCAGTTCCTTGGGGTTCTGACACGTCTGGCTGAGGAGTTCGAGCAGGCCGCTCGCGCAATCGCTGTCGACGTTGTTCCCTTCGTAGTACAGGCGGGGGTGTCCCGTCCGTGAGTCGCGCGACAGTTCGTTGTGGTAGGGATGGCACAGCCCTTCGAAGAGAGCACGCAGCCCCATGTACGACCCGCCGATGCCGAGGACGACAAGACGATCAATCTGACCTCGAAGTTCTTCGGCGGCGCTGAGGATGCGTCCCAGCAGGCTCTCTTTCCCTTTTTGCTGGTGTTCTTCGAGCAGCAGGCGGGGGAGTTCCTGAAAGCCGGCGTCGAGCGGTTGCTTCGCGGGGGGGATCTGGCTGCCGGGCTTCAGCAGTTCCAGATCCTGCGCCATTTCCTCTCGCGCTTTGAGGATGGCGGGCTCCAGTGCCTTCAGGCTACCAGCGGGGAGCAGGGGCAAGGCGGCGTCCGGACGATATTGCAGCGAAGCTTTCACAATTCACCTTTAAGGTCAGTGACAATAATTGGGGTCAATCAAGCGCGTCGAATCTGGCTCTCAGGATACACAACTTCCCCTGTTCCCCGGAAGCAATTCCAGGGAGTTCTGGTTTCCTCGGCTTTGGCGGGTGCGATAGACTGAATTCTCACGATGTTTTCTTCAAGATCTCCGGAGCCGGTCTGATGTCCTTTCGCCCCTCCGTTCTGGCGTTCCTGTTTCTCACGCTCCTGCCCTTGCGGCTTTTTTCTGCGGAGCCGGTCTCTCTCCCTGCGTTACCGCGGGTTCCGCCGCTGGCTCCCGAGGCGGCATTGAAAACCTTCCAGATTCGGGAAGGGTTTTCGATGCAACTCCTCGCAGCCGAACCACTCGTCACCGATCCGGTGGCAGGGGCCTACGACGAATACGGCCGCTTGTATGTCGTGGAGATGAACGATTACCCGTACACGGACAAATCGACCGACAAGCCAAGTGTGGAGCGGACGACGGATCTTCCGCTGGGGAAGGTCCGGGTGCTGTATGATGACAACAACGATGGTGTGTTCGACCGGAGCCAGATCTTCGCGCGCGATCTCTCCTGGCCGACGGGAATCGCCATCTACAAGCACGGCGTGTTTGTCGCAGGGACGCCGGATTGCTGGTACCTGAAGGATACGGATGAGGATGGCGTGGCCGACGTCCGCACAAAACTCTTCTCCGGCTTCAGGAAGCTGAATGTCCAGGCAGTGGTCAACAACCTCATCTGGGGACTGGATAATCATCTGTATGGGGCAGGGGGGACCAACGGCGGGACGATTCAGCAACCGCTGCTGGATAAAAAACCGGTTCCCCTCGTGCGGGGCGATTTTCGATTCGATCCTCGCCGGCCTGAGTTTGAAATCCTGGCCGGAGGTGCCCGGTTCGGGAATACCTTCGATGACTTCGGTCATCGGTTCATCTGCAATATCCGCAACCCCATCCAGCAGGTGCTGTTGCCGAACCGCTATCTGGCACGCAATCCGAATCTCGCGGTCGCGTCCTCGGTGCATGATGTCTCCGTCATCGGGGATCAGGTTCCGGTGTATCGGGCCAGTCCTCCAGAGCCGTGGCGGGTGATCAATGCCGCGCGCCTCACCGCACAATCGGACCCCCTCATTCCCCGCAGCGAAAAAAATGCCCACGGGTTTATGACCTCCGCCTGCGGGACGACCGTGTATCGCGGAGATGCATATCCACCCCAATTCCGGGGACAATTCTTCGTGGGGGAAGTGGCCGCGAATCTGATTCACCGCGAGATCGCTACGTCTGACGGAATCACGTTCACCTCCCGGAGAGTCGAGGAAAAGGCGGAATTTCTAACCTCGACCGACAATTGGTTCCGCCCGGTCAATTTCATCCATGCACCGGACGGGACGCTGCACGTGCTGGATATGTACCGCGAAACCATCGAGCATCCGTGGTCGATTCCGGATGACCTGAAGCAACTGCTCGATCTGGAAAGTGGCCGGGATAAGGGGCGGATCTATCGGCTGGCGCCGCCGAATTTCTCCCGCAGGCCGACGCCCAAGCTCGGCGATCTGACCTCGCTGGAACTGGTCGCGTATCTGGAACATCCCAATCTCTGGCACCGGGAGACGGCGCAACGCCTGCTCTTTGAACGGCAGGACAAAAGCGTCGTACCGGCGGTACAGGGTCTGTTGAAATCCAGCGGCTCTCCACTTGGCCGTCTGCACGCGCTGTATACGTTGTCCGGGCTCGGGGCGCTGCGCGCGGAGGACGTGTTGCAAGCCCTGTCGGACCCCAACGAGCAGGTACGGGCACACGCGCTTTCTCTGTCGGAACGGTTCCTGAAAGAACCTGCACAATCTGCGTTGCGGGACAAGGTGCTGTCCCTGCAAAGCGATTCCTCACTGGCAGTTCGATTCCAACTGGCGTTCACGCTGGGGGAATTTCAAGATCCGCGAAATGCGGAAGCACTGCTGACCCTTGCTCGGAAAGATGCCGACAACCCCTGGGCCGCGATTGCGATTCTCAGTTCCAGTACCACGTCTGCTCCGGCAATGCTGCGGCAACTGGCCCAGGATCACGATTTCCTGACCAAAGCGACGTCCGCGCCGCTGTTGCAGCAATTAGCCTCGGTTGTCGGAAATCGGAACAAGGAAGCAGAGATTCAGCCCCTCGCGGAATCGCTAACAAAAACTCCCGATCTCCCCGGCGTCAAGCCAATCGTCCTGGGCCTGCAGGAAGGTCTGAAACGCCATGGCCGCACGCTAATGCAGGTGTGGGGCGGTTCGCAGAATAGCCCCGCCGCAGGAGTGAAACTTGTGGAGCGTCTGGTCGAGCGTGCAAAAGTCGAAGTGATCGACCCGAAACAAGAACTGCCGGCTGGATGCGATGAAAATCGTCGCCTGTGGCACCTATGACGCTGCTTCGCCCACGTTACTCACGCTCCTCTCGCCGCGCGAACCACGCGAACTGCAATCGGTGGCGGTTCGGACACTGACAGGGTATTCCGACACTGCTATCGCGGATCAGTTGCTGAAGAACTGGTCGAATTACTCGCCCCCCACCCAGTTCGAGGTGGCGGAGGCACTGGCCTTGAATCCTCAGCGACTCTCCCGGTTGTTCGATGCGATCGAACAAAAACAGGTTTCCCCCGCGCAACTCAGCCCGCTCCGTCGAACCTTGCTAATGAAGCATTTCGATCCCGCACTGCGACAGCGAGCGATCAAGTTGTTTGGTTCAGAGCAGACCGGCTCGCGGGCACAGGTGATCGCCGCCTACCAGTCCGCCCTTACCAAGCCGGGGCGATCCGCGAATGGGCAGCAGATTTATCAGGCGAAGTGCATGTCGTGTCACAAAATGGGAACCCAGGGATTTGATGTTGGGCCGAGCCTCGTTACCGTTCAGCATCGGCGTCCGGATGAAATCCTGACGCAGATCCTCGACCCGAACCGGGAGGTCGGCCCGAACTTTGTGCAATATGTGGTCGCCTTGGATGATGGCCGGACGTTGACTGGCATGATTGTCGAGGAAACCCCGAACAGCATCACTCTCAGGCGGCAGGAGAATAAACAGGACGTCATTCTCCGCAGCCAGATCGAGGAACTAAAGAACACCGGCTTGAGCCTGATGCCCGAGGGGCTCGAAAAAGAGATTTCCCCAGACCAGATGGCGGACCTGCTCGCTTATCTCAAGGGGATCAAATCACCATGAGCGAAAATTCGCCCGAAACTGGGATAGCTACCCAAAGTCCGCGAGTGTATCGATCCGGACGACGGCGTCTGACGATTGTGATCGCTGTTTGTCTGCTGGGGTTGGTGACCGTTCCTCTGCTCATGTGGCTGGTGTCGAGCAATGCGGAGCCGACGGATACCTATCTCGTCACCTGGCAGGTCCTGCTGGACGACCAGGCCACGGCGGAATTTCTGAAATCGGTCAAAGAGGTCCCCTCCAACGATCCAGAATGGGAGGCGATGAACTCTCCCCCGCAAGCGACGCGGGTCACTCACCCCAATGGTCCCAAAGATCAAATCCCAGTCACCTATTACGGTGGGTCGGGAGAAGAAGTGCGCACGGCCATGCGCGACGTTCTGGCTTCTTCGGCCATCAACTTTCCTCCCACAAAAGTCGTCTGGAGCATCCCTGCCGGTTTAAGGAGCGCACAGGCCGCGTCACACCCTTTGGTTTCTCTCACCCGTGTGTTTTTTCCATCAGCGGGACTGCGTCGGGTGAACAGCTTCCTGCCATTCGGCTTTTGGGAGGGCAAATCCTTAACCGATTGGAAGAATGCAAATCAGAACTTCTTCCAGATCCTGCCGGATGTGCGTCAGGGGGGAGCGCTCCTCTCCAGGGATCGACTGCAGGTGGAAATGCGAGGGGACATCAAACTGCAGAATTTCAAATTCCAGCGGGAGAAGGGAGAGACAGAATCTGCCATCGCCAACATCGACTGCAAGATGATTTTCAAGCGTGGGAATGCACTGGTGATGGTCACCCGGTTTTCTCAAAAGCTGCCGGCACCGGTGCTGGTCACCGTCTGCGAGCGGGTCGATCTTCCGCCGGGAAGACACGACATCATGGTGCAGCAGTCCTTCTCTCGCTGGATTCAGAATGGACCGGAACTTGTCCGGAAGACCTCGGATGCGCTGCTCGCCTGGGAAAATCAGGTTTCGCAGAAAGAGATTGTTCCAGGCGCAAAGTGGACGCAGACTCTTCCGGACGGACGGGCAGTGACCCTGATTGCAGTGACTCAACAGGAAAAATATCCAAACTTCAAATGGTCTCCCGATGGGCACCCTCTCCCCAGGTATATTCCGAGTCACAGCGAAGCGTTCATGGCATCTGAATCCCGGAACAACCCGCGAGTCATCTTTCGCGTGATGGATTCTGCCGATCCGAATGTTGCGATGCAGGCGATTACCGCTGCTGAACTGGAGGTCACCGGATATCGGACTTCCGGAGATGTAGCCTACGCCCTCTCCGATTCGTTATCGCTCGCGAATCCTGCGACCAAGGGGCTGGTGCAATATGCCAGCCTTCCGGCGAAAGTTCTCCCGGATGGGAAGGGAGAAGCGGAGATCATCTCGGGATTTGGCCCGTGGAAACCGTTCGGAAACGTTACCACGAAGGATTCTCAACCGGCGTCCGTTTCCCTGGAGAGAAAACCCTTTCATCTCAGCGTGTATGAATATGCGGAGCAGGGGCTCATCAAGCTTAATGCGAACGTGACGGTGTTCAAAAACGTTCCTCTGGACGAGGAATTGAGGCTGCGACTGGTGACGAAGTCAGGCCAACGAATCACGGGGGATTATCCTCCCGGCATCTACCCTCTCCCTGCCGGTTCATCCGGCAATTCCAGAGGACTTCACCAGCAGTTCTCGGGTTACAAGAAATCCGACGTTGATCACTTTGAAATCGAAGCCCGTCCCACGAAAACGCTACGGTTCACCGGTTTTGTCGTTGAACCGGAAGAGTTGAAGAAAGTATTTTCAGCGGGCGAATCGCCGGGAAAGTAGCACTCCAATGTCGATCTGGGATCTTCATTGCCATTTGTCCGGAGTTGACGGGAAAACACCCGAGGAGCGGATGGCGCGCCTGATGGAGTACGCCGACCGCATGCAGGTTGACCGGCTGATTTTCTTCATGGGATTTCCGTGGGCGAATGACCCCACGCCGGATGACTTCCGCCGTCAGAATGACCAGGTCATACAGGCGCTGGCCCACTGGCGCGATCGGGCACTGGGACTGGCTTACATTAACCCACGCTACGAGCAGGAAAGCCTGGCGGAGATTGAACGGTGTGTGAAAAATGGGCCGCTGGTGGGGATCAAACTGTGGGTGGCGGTCCGGTGCAACGATCCTCGTCTCGACTCAATCATCCGCCGGACACATGAACTGCAGGGGCTGATCTATCAGCACACTTGGATCAAGACGACCGGCAACCTTCCTGGCGAAGAGCACGCCGCAGGATCTGGTCGAGCTCGCCCAGCGACATCCCCACACCCCGCTGATCTGCGGACATATCGGCAGTACCTGGGAGCTGGCGATCCGGACGATTCGCGCGCAGTCGAACCTGTATGGTGACCTGGGAGGGAACGATCCTTGCGCCGGTTTGGTGGAAATGGCCGTGCGGGAACTGCGGGCGGAACGTGTTCTCTACGGAAGTGACATCGGCGGCCGGAGTTTCGCCTCGCAACTGACAAAGGTCTATGGCGCACAGATCCCCGAGGCAGCCCGCCGCCTGATTCTGGGGGATAACCTGCGGCGTCTGCTGACTCCGATCCTGAAAGCGAAGGGACTGCCGTTATGATCACCGACACAAACGTCTGGCTGGGACGCTATCCCACGCGGCGGCTGCCGTTTGATGACACCCCCACTCTCGTCGCCCGACTGCGCGAGAACAAAGTTACGCTGGCCTGGGCGGGGAGTTTCGAGATGCTGCTGCATCAGGACATGGAGGGGGTGAACGCCCGACTGGCCGAGGAATGTCGCCAGCATGCCCCTAATCTTCTGCTCCCCTTCGGCGGGATTAACCCGGTGCTGCCGGACTGGGAAGAGGATGTGCGCCGCTGTCACGAAGTCCATCACATGCCCGGCATCCGGCTCACCCCCGGCTTGCACGGTTATGCCCTCGATAATCCCTTCGTGAATCGTTTGTGTGCACTCGCATCCGAACGAAATCTACTCGTGCAAATCGTCGTCCGCATCGACGACGAGCGGACCCAGCACCCCCTCCTCAAAGCCGCGGACGTCGATGTGAAGCCGCTGATCAAACTGCTCCCTCAATACCCGACGTTAAAACTGATGCTGCTGAATGGGCTCCACAACGCGGGGGTGCAGGCGTTTCTCAGCGATCCCTCCGCCAACAGAGTTTCCTTCGACATCGCCACGCTGGAAGGTGTCGGCGGAATTGAGAAAACTCTGAAGCGTCTCACTCCTGATCGCCTCTGCTTCGGCTCACACTTCCCATTTTTTGTGTGGGAGTCGGCGAAGCTGAAACTACAGGAATCCGCACTCCCTCAGCCGATTCTAGAGCAGATCACCCATCGGAATGCGGAGGCACTGGTTAGGGAAACCGGCAGGAAATAGGCTTGGGGGTTTGTCTCGCGGGTCGTTATGATTAAGGCTTAAACACGCAGATCAGCCGTTTAATGTGAGTCTAGAATGATGGCAACTGCTCTCGGTCATTCAAGTGTTGATTCTCAGTGCTCCTCCAGACCCTTGCGGTATCTGGCGATTGCGAATCTGGGGCGTCGACAGACCCTGCCGGTTCTGATCGGAGCCTTAGGGTTCTTCGGGGCTTTGCTTGGGCAATTCTCTCGAAATCTACCATCCGTCACTGTCGCACGCGATTTCAATATCGGACTGGGCCTGGGTTTTGCGTCGTTATTCCTGCTCGTTGGGCTTGAAATCTTCCAAGCCCGGTTTCAATGCCGCGAACGAACTCGTCTGCAATCTCTCTTGAAGAACTCGGCCCCTTTGATCGATGTCCAGGCGAGCAGACAGGCCGCATGGTCCTGGGTGTCGAAGGTCATGCCTGTGATTTGCCTGCCGATCCTGCTGCTCGTTCCGTTTCAACCGCAACCGCGATTGCCGTCGTTAATGCTGACCGCGCTCGGTTTATGCCTGTTCGTGAAATTTGTGTTTCAAGCGATGAGTATCCAGCGGGAACGGATTGCTCTGTTCGATCAAGGGCTCCTGCTGGATCAGCCCTTAGGCACCGCCTTTTATCCCTGGGAATGTTTTCAGGAGATTAAATGGCGCGAGCAGCTGGAAAGTCTCATTTGTAAGGTTAAGTGTGGACCAAAGCAGTTCGCGCAAGTACAGACGATCAGTTTGTCGTTCCTCTCACCCGCCGATCGGCAACTGCTCATCGAGCGGATCGAACAACACGTGACCCTCACACGGGCATGAATATGAGCACCACGCTTCAATCCGAGAAAATCTCAGATTCAAAACCCACGGGTCGCCCGATTTCCTATCGGGTCACTACCGACGCCACCCTGAAACAACTCTGGCCGTTTTTAGCTCTGGCGGGATTGTACCTGGCGTGCTTGACGGTCATCTGGCGTCAAAACCGGCCGCCGATTATCTTCGATCCACTTTCCATTTTGCTCGCGGTCTTCCTCCCCATGCGGATGATGATGGTTCTCTTTCAGCGCAGGCAACGTCACCTTTTTCAACAGTGCTTGGCTGGCGCCGAAACGCTCCTCGAAACTCCTCCCGCGATTCGTCCCCAACGTAGAGCCCTGTTCTTTTCACGACTTCTCTGTCTCGGACTCGTTGTGCTGCTGGTTTTGAGCCTGCGGCTTATCGCCACAATGAAGGCCCCGCAGCCCGCCCTCTGGTGGTTCTATCCCCCGTTTCTACTGGTGCAGGGCGGCGCCATGCTGGTCACTACGCGGGCGGAGCGAACCATCGTCACGACACGCGGGCTGGTTCCAAAAGACCGTATCTTCCGGACGTTCTATCCCTGGGCCAGCCTCAAGGAACTCACCTGGATCTCCAACACCAAGAAACTCCGCATCGAGTGCCAAGACATTCCTGGCTGGCGCACTATTCCACTCGGTCACCTCTCCGACGCCGACCGGAATCACCTCCTCGACTTGCTCCAGCAACACGCTCCTCTCCAGCGAGCATAATTCATTTCGCCTTCAGATCCGCCGGACGCTTCATCACCCAGATGTCGGTCACATAGTGGCGTTGCCGCCAGTTCATGTTCACCTCATCCGGCAAGGCTTCCCACGTGAGAGTGATCTTCCCATCCTTGGAGGCCTCCTCCGGTACTTCAAAGATCTGCTCCGTCACCTTGTCGTAGGTCTCCCCCGTCTTAATCAGCTTCGCTTTCTTGCCGTCGATGACCAGCGGCGAGGAACGTTGCGAAAACAGTTTCACGATGTACGGGGAGGAGGAGTCGAGGCCGTTGTAGATGATCCCGCCGGGCATGTTGTCCTGATAGATGTGCCAGGCCAGGCGGATCTTGTTCGGTTTTTCTCCCAGCCAGCGCTGCGTGGGCAACGGGGTGTCGTAATAGTTCCGCATCACGTCGCCGGCGTAGAGGAGTTTCACGAGGCGCGGAGAACGGCCGACGTCCCCCACGACGTCGTAGTAGCCATGCTCTCCGGGGTTCTCCCAGTTGCGGATGACCTCAATCCGTTTGAGTTGTTCATTTCGATCGGTCATTTTTTCGATCTGGTCGAACTGGTCCTCCAGCCACCAGCGGTTGTTCAGGGGATAGGCGATGAAATCCAGGACCGCCCCGCGCTGCGAGTTGGAGGCGTGATACTTCGGGACGCTCGTCTGCAGGCCGATTTCCTGGAAGAGTTCGTCTCCGAACTGTTCCAGGCGTTTGATCAGTTCCGGCTCGGCGGGATGCGACGACGCCCGGTTCAGAATCTGCCGCACCCCTGTGAGTTTCAGTGGAACTCCCGCCTGTTCCGGCAGACGTGCCAATTCTCCGAGGCGTGCGAGGGCCTCTTGCTCCAGTTTGGTCTCATACAGGTACCGTTCGCGGGTGAAATAGTCGTAGTACGCCCGGAACAGGTGCATCCGGAACCGCCACTTGCTCCCCGGATTCGTCACCTTCTGTTCCATCCCTTTCCACAGGTCAAACGTGGAAGTAATCGCGCCGTTTTCCGCCAGCGACCCGCGCATGTCGGTTTCGAGGGCGAAGAACCCGTCCGCCCCTTCCTTCGCGACGTCGGGGCGGAAATAGAACCGCGCATATTCTTCGGCGATGTCGCGCGTGCTGCGATTCGGATTCCAGCCGAGTTGCGACCAGAGGTTTTTATTGAAGTCGTCGTGGACCCCATCGGAATAGGTGATGAACCCGTCCGTGAAGCCGTAATCCATCTGGTAGATCTGGTTGTAATCGACCGGGCGTGGGTTCACGCATTCGCGTCCGAGGGTCATCCCCAGGATGGGATCGAGCCAGGGGACGGGATACTGGGCGCGAACGGAGTGGGTGACGTCGGGATACCAGCGGAGTTGATACTGTTTCGCGAGCCGCTTGCGGGTTCCTTCCATCGGCGGACTCCCCGGCCCCATCACCAGCCCTCCAAACCACGCGGGCTTCTGTTGATCGAGATAGTTGTACATGAAGTCGATGTCGTCCGCCTTGAAGTGCTGCGTCGACAGCCAGATCTTCGCTTTGGGATGATATTTCGTCAGCAGATCCGCCATCTGCTTGAGGAAGGGCATCAGGTTGACCGCCTTGTTGTTTCCCGGATCCCCCGCCGGAACGAAGATGGCATCGAGCCGCTTGATCTTCTTGTAGTACTCTTCCTGCTGCTGCAGAAATGTGGTGGCCTTTTCCTCATCCGGGAGCAGGAACAGCACCGGCACCCAGTCCCAGTGGTCCAGGTCATATTTCGCGCACAGTTCACCAAACTTGTAGCTCATCTCTTCTCGGGAGTATTTCAAGAGCGGCGAGGGATCACTGTCCTGCCAGGGGATGTTCTCCACGGAGTTCGCGCCGAAGATCGCCAGTTCCCGGAAGTACTGGTCGAACTGGTCGTAGTTCCAGGCATCCCAACTGTTGGCGGTGTTGCGGTAGCCGATCTGATGTCCGCGAATGGGCCGGTCCGGATATTCCGCCGCCTTGAAGTCGCTCGGAATCGAAACCTTCCCCTGTTGCCAGTTCAGGCTCCGTAGGAATTTGCCGACGCCATACATCACCCCTCGCGCATCGGCGCCATAGATCGTGATTTGACGCGGTCCTATCCCAGTCCAGTCACCCACATTGATCCAAAATCCTTCCGGATGTGTCAGCGCGGGAGGAATGCTCTTAAAGCCGAGAGGATTTTCTGGAGATTTGTCGTAGATACGAACATTGATGATCGTCCCCGCATCGCGCGGCCAGTCCGTGCCAATCTTCCACGCGATCCCGGTCCGCTTCCCGACCTCTTCCACGAGAATCGTCGGGGCGATCTTTTCTCCTGCGGGGAGTTCGCCCTCCCGGAAGACGACGACTGCGCCCGTCAGGTCGAGATCATCACCATAAGTGAAGGTTGCAGTCCCCAGAACAACCGCACAGATCGGTCCCCAGAGTCGATACCGCATGGTGCAAATTCCCCGCTGAATTGGTCGTGATCTACCTGTTTTGGCACGACCGCGAGGATACCCGCTGAACAGGGGGAGAGCCAGTACCTCCCTTCAACCTCGGGGAGGATTTAATCCGCGGACCGAGACTTCCGCTCGGGATATCAGAAATTTCCGATCAGGTTCCCATCCGCCCGGTTGCCGAGCTTCTGAAATAGCCCGGAATCAATCTGCGGCGAGAGCAATTTCACATTTCCATCAGCCAGCAGAAAGAACACCCCGGCGTGATTGCTGGTAAATCCCCCCGTCGTCTTGAGGGGTGTCGTAACTCCCTGCTTGTCCTGCTTCGAAGGGGGAGGTTGGTTCACCGCCTGATTGAGCTGCTGGACGTAACTGTTTTCACTGTTGTCGAGCGGAATACCCGTGTTCCGGAGTGTCGAGTTCGAGCCGATCAGCCAGGTCGTTCCCCCGGTGGATTCACCGACAAGGATTGTGTACCCCTGCCCATCGCTGATGTCATCCGGGGCCACGCTGCTGTTGAGAAACAGTACCCCGTTCTGCTTCGCGTCGATCGGAGCCACTTTGTCGTGATGACAACCGGCGTAGTCGCTCCCCGCTCCCGTCCGTGCTGAAGAAGGACAGATGTATAAGGGAACTCCATGCGACGCCAGTTCCGCGTTTTTCGGAGACAACGCTCCCCCCGCGAAATCAAATTTTCGGAACGCGACCCCCTGGTCGATTAGCGGCAGGAGTTGCACCATCCACGAGACGTAATAGCCCGGTTTCGAGTCATCGATGGGCCCGGTGGCATTCACCACCCCCGGCGGGAAGAAGCGATGGGCCTGCTGATAGTTGTGCAGCGCCAGACCGATTTGCGTGAGATTCGCGCGGCATTGTGCCCGCCTCGCCGCCTCCCGCGATTGCTGGATCGCCGGCAGCATCAATGCGATCAGCACCGCGATGATCGCAATCACCACCAGCAACTCGATCAATGTGAACCCTCGAACCGGCGGGCGCGAGCCCGAAGAGTTCTTCCCGCTCGTGAAAAAAGTATGTGAGGTCATCATGGGTTCGTCCCCGAGGGAAATTTCAAAGTGAGGAGCTGCGTGCTGTGATAATTCCACGACGTTCCGATCGCCGAGGGAAAACTGACTTCAATCTGCACGTTCCGCTGATCAGCCCGATCGGGTACGGCAAGAACCTGGATCGCAGCCGTCGCGGGGGATTCTTCACCCGGTTGAAACGCGGGAATGCTCCACGTTTCCCCTGCGAAGTTCGGCTGGGAAAGAAGCTGTAAGCGTGTCCGTTCCAGCGCCGCGAGAGCATACTGCCGTGCCTGCGCGAAGCGCTGTTCCCGATCCAGGGAGAGTCCCTGTCGGAGTGTGACGCTCGTCACCGAAGTGAGGATCAATGCTCCGACCCCCAGTGTGAGGATCAATAGAACGAGGACGAACCCTCGTTTGCGGGAAGCGTCGCTGTGCCGTTTTGAGTTGGAAAGATGCTTCATGGTTTGAGGCTCCGGCAGGCCCCTTCAATTCTTAATTCCGCCGGCTGTTCCCGTTCGTATCTGCGTTGCTCGGCATTGGCGACCGCCGCAGGCCAGGGGCGATTCACCGTCAGCCGTGCCACTTTTTCCGCAGGCTCGAACGCAAATGACATTTCGGTGACTGGTGCGAAGGCAAACTCATTCCACGCGAGCCGCTCCGTTCCACGGCGGACTTCGCGCGTGACACCCCCCGACTGTTTCCGCCACACGATTTCTCGGTCTCCTTGCCGGAAAGTGACCGATCCTGCTTCTATTCCCTGCATCGCGAGAGCCACCTCCACTTTTTCCGCCTCATGGGCATCCTGTCGCCACCGCTCGGATAACCGGGATAACAGGATCTGCGTCCGGGCGGCGAGGGTAAAGGTCCGTTCCACCGCGAGCAGCCGGTGCAGAAATAGCGTCCCTGCGACAAACAGGATGCCGGCGACGCTGATCACCGTCAGCAGCTCGAGAAGCGTGGAGCCTTTGCGTCTGTGACTGGTTGGTTTCACCATGTCAGGGTTTCTCCCCCGAAAAGAACCATTGTTCCAGGGAGGCTAATTCCCGTGTTCCTTCCTTCGCCGTGGTGTGTGTGATTCGATACCGGACCTGCACCGCGGCCGGTTTTCCTTCCTGTTCTCGCGTCTCGATCTGCACCTTCGCTCCGGGGAGGAGTTCGCCGATCTGTAGCTTGTCTGCGAGTGCTGACAGTCGCGCCGGGGTCACTTCCGCAGCCGGGATCAGCGAGGCCCGCTCCAGGAGGTTTTCCAGTTCGACAAGTGCCACCTGCCGTCGCCGCTGGTTCTCGCGCGCCGCATCCAATCGGGAGAGCAACGGGAGCAGGCTCCCCCCGATCGCAGCCATCAGGAAGCAGGCCGCGGTCAACTCGATCAAGGTGATCCCGCATCGCGACCGTCCCGGACGGAAGAGATTCCCGTCGTGGTCCGATTTTGTCCTGTCGAATTGTTTCAGAATGTCCCACATGCCCGCGCTCACACCAGGTTCTGCAAAATCAGGATCAACGGATAAAAGAAGGCCAGGGCAATCCAGCAGACTACAAATCCCAACAACGCCACCAGGCATGGCTGCAGGAGCATTCCCAGTGCGTCCCAGCGGCGGTTTGCACGGCGTTCCTGACTGCGGGCCAGTTCCCCCAGCATCCATTCCAGGCTGTGACCCCGTTCCGCAGTCTCAAGCAACCCGAATTCGGCTTCAGTGATCAGCCTGAACCTCCGCAGGCTTTCCCAGCAGGAGACCCCATCCATCAAATCGTCCAGCACGTGCAGCATTTTCTGTCGCATAAAAGAAAACGGATGATGAATCGTCAGAGTCTCGATCCCGACCGACAACGGCTTACCGGTCTGCAGCGGGACCTGCAGATTCTTCAGGATCAGCGGCGTCTCGCCGGCGGCGGTTAGTGAAAATGTCCACGCCGAAAACACCGACTCCGCCCCTTCTCCCCGAAGAACCGTGAAAAGTATCTCCGCCCTCGGAAGACCAGCACCGCCAGAACCAGCAGCATCGCCACATCACTCCATGCCAGGACGACAAACAGGCCATCGAGCGACAGCGGAATACCACCAACTTGCCGAGGCAGTTCCATGCCGAAGTCCTGAAAGATCGCTTTGTATTTCGGGAGCACATAAATCGACAGAAAGCCCAGAGTTCCCGCCAGCAGGGAGCACAGAATGGAGAAATACAACACCGCGATGGGGAGCTGCCGTCCCCGTTCGATGGAATTTTGTTCCCACTCCAGTGACAGACGGCGCAATGTTTCCGGCAGGTTTCCGCACGCTTCTGCAGTAAAGGTTGCCGCGGAGATTTCCGGCGGCACGAATCCACCCAGACTGTCGAGCGCCTCCGGGACGGAAAAGCCTCCTTCCAGACGGCGGCCCAGTTGAAGCAACTTTCTCCGTTCCCACCACCCCGACTCCTCCGCAAAGCCCAGCACCAGCGGTCCCAGAGCGACATTGCGTTCCAGTCCGATGGCGAGCAGGCGCAGCACCATCGCCCGCGAAGCGACTTTCGGCAGTCGCATCAGGAACACGATCACAGCGATCGGGATCAGGAAGACTGTCAGGTGCATGTCACATCAGTTGTCTCAGGAGGGTGGTCAAGTTGTACATGATCCCCATGTACGCAATCATGATGCAGGTGGCACACACCAGCAGCACCGCCGGTTCCCAGAAGATCAAAAACCAGCGGATCAACTCTTGCGCACGGCGGGTGTACAGATCCGCCAGTCCGCGCAGCATTTCCCGCAGGGATTCTCCGTCCCGCAGTTGGATGAACACTTCCCGCAGGCTGGGAGGTAGCGTGTGGATGGTAAGGGCCGCATCCTCCAGCGGAGCTCCGTTTTCGACGAGCGCCCCCAGGCGTTGAAAGGAATGCGCCGCCAACGGCTGTCGCACACCGCGCCCGGCGATCAACATCCCCTTCGGCAACGGACACGAAGCCTGCAACATCAGCGCCAGGATGCGGCAGCCACGGGCAAAACCCTCCCAGCGAAAAATCGCTCCCAGCAGCGGGATGTGATAAAACAAACCCCAGATCCGCAGCGGCAGGATTTTCGAGGCCAACCACCCGAATAAAACCACCAGCACCGGCAGGCATGCAACCCCCCAACCGGCCCAGAAAACCGCGCTCGTCGTGAAGACCGGAACGGGAGAACTGATTTCAAAGTCCCTGGCGAGTTTGCCCCCCAGGTCATTGAGGTACGTGAGCAGAAAAGCGTTCACACTCAACGCCAGCGTCACCAGCCCCAGGGAATACAGCATGAAGAAGCGAACCTGCCAGCGGAGTTCACGGGCCTGCATCGCATCCTCAACGTAATCCTGCAGCAACGCTCCCAGTTGCCCCGTCTCCACTCCCGCTTTCAGCAGTTGTCGCAATTCGCTCGATCGCCCCGTGTCTTCACACAACTCCGCCGGCGATTTCCCCTGCTCAAGTTCCCGGACCAGCTTCAGCAGTTCGCGACGCTGTTTTCCGGAGGGTAACTCCTGCGCGACGATCTTCAAGCCCGCTTCCAGAGGCTGCCGGGCGCGGACCAGCTCTGCAATTCGGTCCCAGCTTTCCACGTCGAGATTCGGCGAGGAAACCTTTCCGGAGGAGGAGGATTCAGGTGCCGGGAAGGAGATCATTGGCGGGTGACCTCCGACATCAGGAAGACCACCGGTTGATACACGATGAGGGTGTACGCCAGCGCGATTCCCCCTCCGATGATGACGGTCAGCGACGCGGGCAAGAGGTACTTGAGCGCGTAGATCTGCCGCATCCCCCGCCGCCGGAACAGATCCGCTGCTCCACGCAGATTCCGCACGAGCTGGTCCCGGCTTCCCGCTGTTCCGAGCAACCACAACACATACTGCGGAATCCCCCGTCGGGTGGAGACCCTGGGCGTTTCGCCGGCATTCAAGGCGGCGATCTGGGCCTCCGCCGAACGGCTGAGGGCCGCATTGCCGGTCATCTCCGCCGCCAGCAAGATTCCCTTTTGCAGCGGGACTTCCTGCTCCACCAGCATGGCCAGCAGCTCCGTGAATTGAGTCAGATGCCATTCGCGACGCAAGCGCCGGACACCCGGCAACAACCCCAGTCCGACTCCAATTTCCAACAGGTCGCGTCGTCCCCACCATCTGCGCCCCAGCCAGAAGCAAAACACGACCGCCGGGGGAATCCACCACCAGAGATGCATGTTCCCTGCGAGCAGAGAGAGCGTTTCCATCCACGGAACAGCGGGGACTTTGAGGTCTTCCCGGAAGAGCCGGTAGCGTTCCCAGAATTCCGACAGAAACAGCAGGATCAAGACATACGCAAAGGCGGTCACCACGACCGGATAAATAAACGACAGTCCGATCAGGCGGCGCAAGTCGATCATCTGCCGCGTCATGCGGATCAATGCTTCCAGAGCCAGGGACAGTTTTCCCGATTCTTCACCAATCGCCAGAATGTGACTATAGGTGGAGGGCAAGGGTTGCGCTTCTGCGGCGAGTGCCTCCTGCAGCGTTTTCCCATCGCGCAACCGTTCGCTGAGACGCTCACCCAGTTGCCCCAACTTCCCCGGCAACTCCGCTCCTAGTCTGCGCAGTCCCGGTTCCAACGGTGATCCGGTTCGGACCAGCATGGAAAGTTCCACGTGGAACATTAGCAGTTGTTCGGGTGTCAAAGCGGCAGTCATGGGAGAAGAAATCTTGAGAATAATAGTCGGGTTCAGGTGGCCGAAGCGGGAGGCTCCGCCAGCGTTCCCAGGACGCGATACACTTCGAGGAGTGAAGTCTCTCCCTGTCGAACGAGTTCCAGTCCCCGATCGCGCAACGATTGAAAGCCATGGGCCCTTGCATTCGTTGCGAGACGCTGCGGGTCAATCCCCTGCAGGAACTCCGGCCGCAGCGCTTCCAGGCCGGGAGAGAATCCCTCAACCAGTACCAGCCGACCCTGATAGCCCGTCCCCGCGCACTCGGCGCAACCGACCGGCATTCTGGAGGCAATTCCATCGACGGAATTCTGGGGAGGGGTAGCACAGGTGCAGAGTTTTCGCACGAGCCGCTGACCGAGTACCAGACGGATCGCGTTGCGCAACAGAAACGGCTCAATCCCAAGGTCTCCCAGACGGCAGAGAGCTTCGATGCTATGCCCCGCGTGGAAGGTGGTCAGGACCAGATGGCCGCTCAATGCCGCCTGAAAGACCACGCGGGCGACGGTCTGGTCACGGATTTCGCCGACCATGATCACTTCCGGGTCTTGTCTCAAGAGTGATCGCAGGCCGGTTTCGAGGTCGAACCCCGCGTGGGAGTTCACTTGTGATTGCGTCACTCCGGGGACGATGACTTCGACGGGATCCTCCAGCGAGACGAGATTGCGTCCACCCTGATGACGATCCGAGAGTTCCCGCAGGCAGGCGTAAAGCGAGGTCGTCTTGCCGCTCCCTGCCGGACCGGTGACGAGAATAATGCCCCCGGTGTCACTCAGCGATAAGGTCAGTGCCTGGCGGAGATCAGCGGGAAAACCGAGATCCGCGACGTGTTGGTATTTCGCGCTGCCGACGAACAGCCTGATGACGACTTTTTCGCCGAAGATCGTCGGAAAACAACTGATGCGGGTTTCGTTCGCCCCGAGGTCGCTGCGGACCCGTCCCTCCTGGGGGAGATCGACTCGATAGGTCAGGAGTTCGGCGAGAACTTTCAGCCGCGTCACGATCCGCCGTCCCACGTCGAGCGGAAAGCGGGCCACCTCTTGCAACACGCTGTCGATCCGCCACCGCATTTCCCAATCGACCTCTGTCGGTTGGAGATGGACGTCAGTGGCCCGTGCGTCACGTGCGGCGGAGAGGATCTGCTCCACGATCGCCGGGATATCATTCTGTTGAGGAGTGACGCGTCCCGCGAACAGCCCCCGGAACCAGTGGGCGGTGGTGACGGGTCCGGGAGTGGACGGGGTCAAATCCGCAGGGAGTGAAAACCGGGCAGGACCATTCATGTGCGAAAGACCCTTGACCATGGGAGAGATGGGTTTGCGCCCCGCAGTCTACGGTATTGCAATACGAATTACAAATATATTTGTAATTCGCCGAAAGCGGCCTGATTCAACGGCAAAACAGACCTTTTGAAGCAGTGAACCAGCCTGCATACGCCCCGATCCGCGCTTCGGATCACGGAGGGGCCAATTTTCGGGAGAGGTCAATTCCGGACCTCTTGTGGCTCGCGCCACCCACACGCCTTTGCTGGCGTGTGGGCCATCCCGGAAGAAGATTACCCCGGACCGGGTTTCGCGGGGGGATTGAGAATCTCCTCCAGCGTCGGGAGCTTGATGTCCTCATACGGGACATCGCGGTTGATCTCACGCAAATTGGGAGGGGACTTGAGATCGAAGTCTTCTTCAGAGGGTTTGTCGGAGACGGGATACTTGGGGCTGTTCTCGGTGGGGAGCAGATCGGACGAGTAAGGTCGATCCTTGAAGAAGCGGCCCATGGGACCGATAGACCCGAAGCGTTCCTCCACGAAGACGATGCCGTGGGTTTCGAGGATGGTGCCTGACTGCCGTTCGAGGTTGGCGAGTTGCGTGTTGTATTGCGTGAGGGCCTGGGCCTCGGCGGTGATGGAGTTCCCCCAGTCGGAGATCGCCTGCAGGACGTTCAACAGAATTCCTTGCTGGGTTTTGTAGCGACTAAGTTGATACTCGAGGTTGACGCGTGCGGCGCGGCGGGCTTCGCGATAGGCGAGGTATTGTTCATAAGTCTGCGAGATGCTGCGGACAGTAGTGGCGAGGTTGTGTTCCGCGGCATGAAGGCCCTGGTTGAGATTGATCCGGTCGCGCATCACGACCAGTTCCTGCTGGCGGAGTTGTGCCCGGGCCTGACGCAACCAGATGGGGACGGAGAAGGTGACACCCGTCGTCCAGTTGGCATAAGCGCCGCTGGGAGCGGAGAGTGGATTGCCGTTGGGCATGACCCCATCCAGACCGTTCCATTGGTATTGGCCGACGGCGTTGAGTTGCGGCAGGGCGTTGTTCCTCGCTTGCACAATCAACTGCTGATCAGCTTCCAGAATCAATTTCAGTTCGATGACATCGGGGCGGCGGTCAGCCGCCAGTTCCATCAGGTTTTCCCAGTCGAAATCGATCTGCTCACGGAAAGGGGGAGTGACGGGAACGAGCCGGGTTCCATCAGAGACTGCCATCCCGAGGATGTTGCGCAGCGCGGCTTCCCGCTGGATCATGTTGGCTTCAGAGGCAATGAGCGTGGCCCGGGTGGTCGCGAGGCTGAGTTCGGTCTGCGCCTGGTCCGCACGGTTGACGCGCTGTGCGGCGACGCCCCCTTTGATCTGCTTGACAGCTTCTGTGAGCTGGTCAATCTGCCGGCGGCGGGCCCAGACATCGACCCGCGCGGCCACAAGTGCCCAGTAGGCCTCGATGACACCCCGCACCTGCTCCTGCATCGCGTCCTTGAATTGAAAGAAGGAGAATTCCGTATTAATGCGGGCCACGATGATGGGGGTGAAGTTGGCGGAGACGCGGCTACCTTTCAACAATGGCTGAGTATAGCTCAGGTTGGTGGCACTGGTGGTTTGCGTGTTCAGAGGAAACACCCCCGGGCGGAAATTGGTGGGAGTGGCCGTGACCCCGAAGCCAAGCACCCCGCCAAAGGCATTCTGTTTTTGCAGTTGTGTGCTCGTGTTGTAATAGTCCGTCCGGATGCCGGTAATCCTGGCGAAATTGGGATCGATCGGATCGAAAATGGCCGTCGGATTTTCCAGGCGGTTCCAGGTGTTCGTCGCATTCAGTGTCGGGTCGAACTGCGAATTCGCCATATCGATGGTGGTATTGGTGACCGAGGCATCGTAAATCGTCCGCCCGCTCGCTACTGCCGTGACGCCCGTCAAAACCCGGACGACATTCGTATTTTCCATCGAGCGATGCAGGGCCTCATCGAGGGAGAATTCGATGGGGGCGAGATCCTGCTGGGGGCGTGAGACGGTTTCTGGGGTGACCTCGGGATCGCGGAGGCGGTATTTGGGGAGCTGTTCCGGATCGCGGATGCTGGTCGACCGTTGTTCGCGCAGCAGGGTGGGAATGGCCCGTTGCGCATAGGCAAAGTTTGCCGACAACGCAAAGCTGAGCGCTGCGATTCCCCAGACCAGGCCACGAGTGTTCATCTGCAGTCCCTTGCAGAAGACCGGATTTCGTCAGGCTGTCCCATCCCTAAGGGGGATGGGAGTTTAGGCTGTGGCGCTTAGGTTTGTGGTCCCGGGGCGCACGTTCTGACAGCCGAACGAAGTCCGGTTATACGTCTCTTATGTCGTCTGCGGATTGGTCCGGACTTGGCGGATCTTCGTGGGGGATGGGTTGTAGGGGTTGTGCGGGGGTCGAGATTGGAGGGGGAGGATGGCCTGGAAGTCCGTTAGAATTCATAAACCCGGTCGGCAATCAGCGGGCATTTGCTTTGATCCAATCAACATTTCGACGAGATAGACGCTGTGAAAAAGCTTTCGTATGAACGCCTGGCATTCACTTGTCCCTGTTGTGGTTTCGTCGGCTTGAAATGTCTCCCCTATGCACATGCGACGGGTATTGGTTTGATCAGAGGACTGGCTCCGCCATATGAAGATCACTTTGGAATGGCCTCTTACGAAGTCTGCCCTTGTTGTGGATTTGAATTTGGAAATGACGACTCGGATCCGCCACCGACGTCATTTGAAGAATCGCTCTTAAGTTTTGTTGCGAGCGGAGAGCTATGGTTGGATCCGGCAAAGAGACCTCCGAACTGGTCGTTGCGGGACCAGCTTTACGAGGCGGCGATGCAAGTGAAGTGAAGTCAGAATAATGGGTGACCTGTATTCTTGATTCCGGACTGCGCAGCCGGAAGAGAAGAAGTGACTTCCGCCACTAATCCTCAGCCTCACCTTCCCCCGCCGGTTCATCGACGGGGACCATTTGTAGGGCGTTGATGGCTTCGTCGATATCCTGGGTGTCGCAGACGATCCGGCCGTCGCGGAGGACGATCTTCCTGCGGGCATTCCGCGCCACGTTCTGGTCGTGGGTGACCAGGATGACCGTGATGCCGTTGTTCTCATTCAGTTCGCGGAAGAGCTTGATGATGTCCCGGCTGGTCTTGGAATCGAGGTTCCCCGTCGGTTCGTCCCCCATCAGGATCGAGGGTTCATTCACCAGCGCCCGGGCGATGGCGACCCGCTGTTGCTGTCCGCCGGAGAGTTGGCTGGGGTGGTGATCGAGCCGGTTTTCGAGGCCCACCAGCGTCAGTTTTTCAACGGCGCGGCGGTGGCGTTCCCGGGACGTGATCCCCTTGGTATAGAGCAACGGGAGTTCGACGTTTTCCAGCGCTGTGGTTCGGGTCAGCAGATTGAAGTTCTGGAACACGAACCCGATCCGCTGGTTCCGGATCTTGGCCCGTTCGTCCCGGTTCATCGTGGCGACTTCGACCCCGGCGAGTTTGTAGCTGCCGGTGGTGGGGCGGTCGAGGCAGCCGAGGGTGTTCATGAGGGTGCTTTTCCCCGACCCGGAGGGGCCGATCAAAGCGACGTATTCCCCCTGTTCGATGCTCAGATTGACGGTATGGAGAGCCGTCACCCGGACTTCACCCAGGTCATAAACCTTTGAGACGTTTTCGATTTCGATCAGGGGCACGGGAGTGTCCTGGATTGTGAAGAAAGTCTTTCGAGGGAGATGTTTTGATCTCTGAACACCCAGTTTACTGTAATTCTGGGAGGGTTTTCCGCCACTAAAGAAGAAAACAGTAAACCACAGGGTACCCTACCGGAGTACAATAGTTAGCCAGTTAACATACTCAAAACCGGGGATCGGTGTTTCAGATTTCAACCACCATCCCCCCTGGGGGCATCCCCGACCTTTTGAAAAGAGATGGTCCGCACACCGGACCCGACAGCGTTCCATGAAGTTCTTCGTCCGTCTATTTTTGATTCTGCTGATCCCTGTCGCGCTCGGGGCAGCGTTGTATAAGCCCGCCATGGATTACTGGCGGAAGCGGAACGCGCCGGTATGGCGGACGGCAGCGGTTGAAAAGGGAAATATTATCTCCGTGGTCAATTCCACGGGGACAGTGAAGCCCAAGCTGCAGGTTTCGGTCGGGTCGTTCGTCTCGGGGCCGATCATCGAGTTGAACTGCGAATTCAACCAGGAGGTCAAGAAGGACCAGATCCTGGCGAAGATCGACCCCATGATTTATCAGGCGGCGGTCGATCGGGACCAGGCGACGCTGTTGAACCGCGAAGCGGACGTTCTCCGGGCCAAGGCGGTTCTGCAGCAGGCGATCAATGATGAGAAACGGGCGATTGCTCTTCGGCAGGAGGATCCGACCTTCATAGCCCAGGCGGAAATGGACAAATACAAGTTCGCCCGCATGTCCCTGGACGCCCAGGTGAAACTGTCGGAAACCGCGGTCAAGACCGCCGAAGCGACCCTGCGGAACTCACTCGCCAATCTGAACTACACCAAGATCAAGGCGCCTGTCGATGGGATCGTCATCAATCGCAAGATCGATCCGGGACAGACCCTCGCCGCCCAGTTTCAGACGCCGGAACTGTTCATCATCGCCCCGGACATGCGGAAGGAGATGCATATCCACGCCTCGGTGGACGAAGCAGACATCGGCTGGATCAATATCGCCCAGGAAAAGAAATATCCGGTGACTTTCACCGTGGATGCGTATCCCGACAAACTCTTTACGGGAGCGATTCAGGAGATCCGTCTGAATTCCACGACTGTCCAGAATGTCGTCACCTATCCCGTCGTGGTAACAACCCCTAACCCCGATTTGAAACTCCTCCCCGGAATGACGGCGAGCCTGTCGTTCCAGGTGGATCACCGGGATGATGTGTTGAAGCTGCCGAATGCCGCGTTGCGGTTTTATCCGACAATACGGCAGGTGCGCACCGAGGATCTTCCGATCCTGGAAGGACAAGCCAAAAAACGCCCCGGCAGCCGCAAGGAAGATACCGATCCCGCGGAGAGCCAGTTTTCCGCCACGGAGCGGAGTCGGCTGCAGAAGGAGAAGAACCGCCGTTACGTCTGGGTGGCGGATGGGGATCGGGTGCGCGCGGTGGAAGTGTTGACCGGCCTGACGGACAACCAGTTTACCGAAATCCTGAAGAGCGATTTGAAGCTGGGGGATGAACTGGTGGTGGGGATCGACGTGCCCAGTGTGAATGTCAGGTAAGGAGATCTCGTTGAAGACGCTGGTCATTGCACTCCGGGCTCTGAAGAAAAACAAAATGCGGGCGGGGCTGACGGTCCTGGGGGTCGTGATCGGCATTGCCGCCGTGACGACGATGGTCTCGCTGGGGCAAAGTGCGGGTTCGCTTATTCAAGGGCAACTGGAATCGCTGGGAACGAATGTGGTGATGGTGTTCCCGGGGCATCGCCAAAGGTCGGGGGTCTCGCAGTCGGAGGTGAGCCTGAATGCGCGGGATTGCGACGCGATTGAGAAAGAGTGTCCCTCGGTGATGGCGGCGACGCCGATTGTGGGGGCGGCAGGGCAGGTGATCTATGGGAGCGCCAACTTCAGTCCCCGCGAAATGATGGGGGTCAACGGTTCCTATCTGACGGTCCGTAACTGGCCTCTGGGGAGCGGCGACTTCTTCACCGAGCGGGACGTCGTCGGGGCGAACAAAGTCTGCGTCATTGGCTACACCCTCGTCGCGAAGCTGTTTCAGACGACCAACCCGATTGGGGAGACGATCCGCATCAAGAATATCCCGTTTACCGTGATTGGGATTCTGGAGCGGAAAGGGGCCAATATGGTGGGGCAGGATCAGGACAACATCATCCTGATGCCTCACACGACCGTCCGAAAACGCCTGCAAGGCTCCGAGTTCGACAACGTCAACGCCATCCTCGCCTCCGCCCGCTCGCGCTCGACGATGAAACAGGCGGAGGAGGAAATCGATCAACTCCTGTCGGAACGGCACAAAGTTCAGCCCGGCGAGCGGCGCGACTACGAAGTGGAGAACTCCACCGAAATTGCCAATCTCCTGGGCATCGTCACGGGAACGATGACGATGATGCTGGCGAGCATCGCGGGGATTTCGCTGCTGGTCGGTGGCGTGGGGATCATGAACATCATGCTCGTTTCCGTCACCGAACGGACCCGCGAGATCGGCATTCGGATGGCTGTGGGGGCACGCTCGGGGGATATTCTGCTGCAGTTCCTGGTGGAAGCGGTGATGCTCTCCTGCATCGGGGGAATTATCGGCTTCGCGATGGGAGTGGGGGCTTCCTATGGGGTAATCACGATCATCAATTCCGTGACGTCGGGGACGCAGTGGAAGTACGAGATCTCGATGTCCGCCGGTGTCGTCGCATTTCTGTTCGCCGCGTGCGTGGGCGTGTTCTTCGGCTACTACCCCGCCCGCCGCGCGAGCCAGTTGGATCCGATCGAAGCGCTGCGGTACGAGTGATGGGAGCTAGGTCAGCTTCAGGAGCTTGATCGCATTTCCGCGGTGGATTTTCATCGCCACGTCGTGCGGTAACTGTAACTCCTTCATCAGTGCGAACTGCGGCACGTCCTGCCCTGGTTTGAGATAATCGGTCCCGAAGAGGACGCGGTCCTGACGGCGGATCAAAAACTGCTTGCCGAATTCCTTGTCACGGGAGATGGCATTCGACCCCGAACCGGCAGAGAGATCGCAGTAGAGGTTGGCGTATTTCTCCAGCAGGCGGTCGAGAGCTCCGCCGGGGAAGACCTTTCCGGGAGGATAGCCGCTGAGATCCTTTTGCTCGATGGTGCCGCTGATCGAGGCCCAGAAGCCGGGACCGTGGCCGATGAAGTTGAGTTCCGGGAAACTCTTGAGTGCAGTTTCGAGAGCGGGGAGGCCTGGCTTGTCGACGCCGCGCTGGTTGTCCATGTGGAACAGGAGCGGGAGTTTGAGATCCTGGCAGGCCTGATAGACGCGGAACATCAAGGGATCGTCGAACTTGAGGCCGCATTTGTGTTCGCCGAAACCTTTGGCCCCCTTGTCGACGTATCGTTTCAGCATCTCCGTCAGCCCTTTCTGACCGTGCTGGTAAGAAGTCCGCGGATCGATGCAACAGAATGGAATGAGCCGGTCGGGGTGGGCCTTCGCGGCCGCCAAGGCGGGTTCGGTGAGGAGGAGGTAGCTGGAGGATTCCGGGGAGACGAGCGGCAGGAGGACGGACTTTTCGATGTCGTGCTGATCCATCCAGCGGAGGAGGGCATCGGGGGTGAGTTCCTCGTCGCCGTTCCAGGTTGTTCCGATATGCGTATGCATGTCGATGTAGGGGATCTTCGGGGTCGATGCAGCCGGTTGCGCGAAGAGCGAACCCCCGGCAAAGGTGGTACAGAAGCCGGCGGACTGGAGCAGAAAATCGCGGCGTTTCATGGTGTTTCCTGGGGGGCGGGGATGCGTGGTGAGTCTGGGTGTCAGCCTGCGGACGGGACAGGTAACAATCCTGGGGGATGAGGGGAGGGTGGCGAGTTGTTCGGTCTGCTAGAACCGGCTAGGATGGCGACTTCCGGGGCGGTTTTCCGGGCCAATTTTCTGCGGCTGGAAAACGTCCGCTTGCCGGATCGCCGGCAGGTCGAAAGACCGGCAATCAGAGGTTTCTCTCCCCTCCTCTGGCTGCAGTTTAAAGGATTAACGGTTCTTTCTCATCAAAATTCTGTTGTATGGAAGATTAAGGCATGCAGTCGAAAACAGCGCCGCGGATCGCATTGGTGACGGGGATCACCGGTCAGGATGGATCCTATCTGACCGAGCTTTTGCTCTCCAAGGGGTACGTGGTGCATGGCATCGTACGGCGTGCCAGCAGCTTCAACACCGGACGGATCGATCACCTGTATCAGGATCCGCACGCTCCCGAATCCCGCATGATCCTGCACTACGGCGACCTCTCGGACGGCGCCCGCCTGGGAGAGATCATCGGGCAGGTGCAGCCGGACGAAATCTACAACCTCGCCGCCCAGTCGCACGTCCGCGTTTCTTACGACATGCCGGTTTACACGGCTAATGTCGTCGGCCTGGGAACCCTTCGCGTCCTGGACGCGATGCGAGACTACATGAACCGGAGCGGCAAGCCGGTCCGCTTCTACCAGGCTTCCTCTTCAGAAATGTACGGCAAGGTGGTCGAAACCCCGCAGACCGAGACGACCCCGTTCTATCCCCGCAGCCCGTATGCCTGTGCGAAGGTCTATGCTTACTGGCAGACGGTGAACTATCGCGAAGCGTATGGCCTGTATGCCTGCAATGGGATCCTCTTCAACCACGAGTCCCCGCGGCGCGGCGAGACGTTCGTGACGCGGAAGATCACGCGGACGGCTACCCGCATCAAGCTGGGGCTCGAAAAGAATCTGTTCCTCGGGAATCTCGACGCACGCCGGGACTGGGGTTACGCGGGAGATTACGTCGAGGCGATGTGGCTGATGCTGCAACAGGATGAGCCGGAGGACTATGTCATTGCCACCGGCGAGACGCACTCGGTCAAGGAATTCCTGGAAGAAGTGTTCGGCTACCTGGGACTCGATTGGGAACAGTATGTGAAGATCGATCCGCGGTATTACCGTCCGGCCGAGGTGGACCTGTTGCTGGGAGATTCGACGAAAGCGAAGAAGAAGCTGAATTGGACTCCCAAGGTCGGTTTCCGGGATCTGGCACGGATGATGACCGACGCCGACATGAAGCTGGCGGAACAGGAAAAGAAGCTGGCTTAGCCGCACAATTCATCCCCGCCGCACAGCCGCCGGGAGGATGCAGAAAGCATGTCGCTCGATTTGTCTCAATCTCGAATTGTGGTTACCGGCGGGGCGGGGTTCCTGGGAAAGGGGGTCTGCCGTCAACTCCGCGAGCGGGGCTGCCGCGAGATCCTCATCCCGCGTCGCAAAGAATATGATCTCACCGACCGGGAACAAGTGCGTCGGCTGTATGACGCGATGCGCCCGGACGTGGTGTTGCATCTAGCGGCCGAAGTGGGAGGAATCGGGGCGAACCGGGACAATCCGGGGCGGTTCTTTTACGCCAACCTGATGATGGGGGTGAACCTCATCGAAGAGGCGCGGTTGCGGGGGTTGAAGAAATTCGTGCAGGTGGGGACGGTCTGCGCGTATCCGAAGTTCACGCCAGTGCCGTTCAGGGAAGAAGACCTGTGGAACGGCTATCCCGAGGAGACAAATGCCCCGTACGGAGTGGCGAAGAAGGCACTCCTGGTGATGCTGCAGAGTTATCGTCAGCAGTATGGTTTGAACGGGATCTTTTTGTTACCGGTGAATTTGTATGGTCCGGAAGACAATTTCGATCTGCAGACCAGCCATGTCATTCCCGCGCTGATCCGGAAGTATGTTGAAGCCCAGGAGCAGGGTTTGAAACAGGTGACCGCCTGGGGGACGGGAAGTGCCTCACGTGAGTTCCTGTATGTCGATGATTGTGCGGAAGGGCTGGTCCGGGCGACTGAGTCGTACGACGGAGAAGAGCCGATCAATCTGGGCTCTGGTCAGGAGATCACGATCAAGGATTTGACGTTGCTGATTGCGGAACTGACCGGGTTTGAGGGGGAGATCGTGTGGGATGCCTCTAAGCCGGACGGACAGCCTCGCCGCTGTCTGGATACGTCGCGAGCCAAGAAATGGCTGGGGTTTGAAGCGCGAGTGGGGCTCCGCGAAGGATTAGCGCGGGTTATCGAATGGTACCGTGCGCAGGAAAAGACCCGCTGATTCCTCAGCGGGTCTTCAGGATCGTCGCGGCTTAACCGACGCTGAATGCCGGACCTTGATTATTTCGGGAACTTGCGTCCGCCGGGGACTTCGATCTGGATATCCCGGGGGCGAACACGGCGATCGGGCATGCCGTAGGTGTTCTTGCTGTCCACCTTGTCTGTGGAGGTTCCGTCAGTTCGCTTGCTGACCGAACCACCGCGCAACCCCGTCCCCTTGTTTTCGATGCCGGGATGATAGATCCGGTGCGTGGGCTTGTAACCGAGATAGTTCAGGAAGTCATTGAACGTGACGACGCGGACCCCTCGTTCGCGAGCCTCGTCGGCGAGCTTCTTCTGATTTTCTTTGATCTTCTTCCAGTTCTTCCGCTCTTCCGATTCTTCGGAGGTTCCAGGGGGATCACTGGGGACATCGGCGATGACCAGGAACTTCGTATTCATGGAAATGCCATCCCCCTTGAGGTTCCCGTCGTCATCAACTTCATTGTCGATCGTCGCGCCGGCGGCATTGACCATTTCATGGAACAGTTCGCGGTCGCTACGTCCGTCTCCGTCGAGGTCGATCTTTCCGACGATGGAGAAGGCGCGCTTCCGTCCGAAGTACCAGAGTGGGGTGTAAATGGGATCGTCCGGGGAAATCGGATTGTAGATGTCATCCTTCAGGATACGGGCGGACGCCAGATGTGGGCCAATGATCTGGGTCACTTCGATCGCGCCCTTGATATCCTCAGGACCACGAGCGGTCCCCGAACTCGATTTCGTGTAAACGCTGAAGGTGGTCTTGAGCGGGAGGCCATCCGCGGATCCGAGGTTGATCCAGACTGTCTGGACGTCATTGTCGACCGACCGGATCTTCCCGGTCGGAATTTCAAAGCTGTCCTTCTTGGTATTCTGAAGTTCCTTCTGGAGGTCGTTGTTGACAGCGTTCAGGTTGGTGATGCGAACCTGGCTTTCCTTGCTGTCCTTGTTGTGCTGCGTGATTTCCTTGTCGAGAGACTCTTCGACGTCTTTCTTCTTGGATTCCAGTTCGGCGATGGTCGTATCCTTCTGCTTCACGACTTCGTCCGCAGTCTGGATGCGGTTTTGCAGCGTGGATTCGGCTTCGGCGCGGGCCTTGTTCTGCTCGTCGACGCGCTTCTGGTATTCACTCTGGAGCGCGAGGAGCGTGGCGTGTTCCTTGTCGAGTTCCTGGCGGGCGGAGTTCCGTTCACCGGCCAGCTTGCGGTTGTCTTCGATCAGCTTGCGGATGGCGGCACTCATGGAGGCCTGGGGAGCACCATCGGCCGCGGCAGCGGCGGCGATATCGGCCAGAGCGGCGCCGCTGACGGTGTTAGCGGACTTTGCATCGGCCGGATCGACCACTTTATCGAAGCTATGACCGATGATCTTCTTCAGCGCGTCGATCTGCTGGACCAGTTTCTGATTGTCGGTCTTGGTGTCGGCGGCTTCCTTCTTGGCCTTTTCGACGGCGGCGGCATTATCGGAGATCGTCCGTCCGTTCATGAAAGCGATCACGCCGAAGATCAGCGTCAACATGACGAAAATGATGAGGGCATAATGCAAGCCGGTCGGTTTGGAAGCAGCCATCTTCTCTCCAGACTGATACTCACGAGGCGAAAAAGCTCAAATCCGGGATCCGTCCCTCCTGCGTGCTGCCTCCTGCAGATATCGGACTGTCAACCGCCGGTCTCCTGATGAAGGGAGGGGCGCTCGTGCGCGGGGAACCGGCATTATGCGGAAGTTTAACACCTAAGTCCTAGTGGTGGCTGGAATAAATTCTGGCCCGATCCCAACCCGCCGGGGGTGCTTGCTTCTATAGCGATTGTAGAGGACGATAAGGATCCGAGTCCAGATTTTGACGGGGAAGTTTGACGAATGTGCCGAAAATACCGGCCTGCGGAACCTCCGATCTGGATCGGACAATACCTCCGTCTCCACCCCCATATTTACGAGAATTGAGCCTCCCTGTGATGGGTGAATCCCTGTACGTGATCGACTTGTACTCCCTGGTCTTTCAGGTGTTCCACGCCATCCCGGAGATGACCAGCCCCACCGGGCGGCCCACGAATGCCGTTTTCGGAATTACCCGCGACCTGTTTGGCATGATTCGGAGCAAAAACCCCACGTATCTGATTGTCGCCGCGGATGCCGACGAAGGGGGGATGCGTTACCAGATCTACCCGGAATACAAAGCCCACCGCTCACCGATGCCCGAGGATCTCCGCCCGCAGATCCCGATGATCCAGGAGATCATCAAGGGATTCGGTATCCCGATCCTGAGCGTCCCCGGCTGGGAGGCGGACGATGTCATCGCCACCGTGGTTCACCAGGCGAAGGGGCAGGGATTGGAAGTCAGCATCGTCACCTCGGACAAGGACGTGCGGCAACTCCTCTCCGACTCGGTCCGGATGTACAACGTCCGGAAGAATACGTATCTGGGAGTGGCGGAACTGCTTGAGGACTGGGGGATCCGGCCGGATCAGGTGGTGGACTTTCAGTCGCTGGTGGGGGATTCGGTAGATAATATTCCCGGGGTACCGCAGATCGGTCCGAAGAAGGCAACAGCGTTACTGCAGCAGTTCGGGACGCTGGACAACCTGCTGGCGAACATCGACCAGGTAAGCGGGGCGAAGCTTCAGGAAAACCTGCGGACGAATTCCGAAAAGGCGTTGATCAGCCGGCGTCTCGCTAAACTTTACGAAGACCTGCCGCTGGAAGTGAATTGGGAAGCAGCGAAGGTGGGACAGTACCAGGGGCCGCGACTTCTGGAACTGTTCACCGAATATGGTTTCCGGCGGTTCGCGGATGAAATGAGGGCCCTCCTGCCGAACACAGAAGGAGCAGTTGCCCCCGTCGCCGTCGAAAAGCAGAAGCTCTCCTGGACAGTCGTAGACACGCCGGAGTTGCTCGAAGACCTGACGAAGAAACTGGCGGAACAGAAAAAATTCTGCGTCGATCTGGAGACGACGGGTCTGGATGCGGTGCGGGCGGACATCGTCGGCTGGGCAATCAGTTGGGAACCGTGGCACGGTTACTACATCCCCGTGAAAGCACCGTTCAATCAGGGAATTCTGCCGGCGGCTTCGGTCGTCGAGAAAATGAAGCCGTTGCTGGAGCGGACGGATATCCAGCTCATCAACCAGAACATCAAGTACGACCTTCTGGTGTTGAAGCGGGCCGGGGTTCATCCGACGGCACTGGGCCTGGACACGATGGTGGGTGATTACCTGCTGGACGCGGGGGCGCGGAGCCATGGACAAGACGATCTCGCGCTGCGTTACCTCGATCACAAGATGATTCCGATCACCGCGTTGATTGGGACCGGCAAGAACCAGAAGGGGATGGCGGAAGTTGAAATTCCGATCGTCGCTGAATATGCATCAGAAGATGCGGCAATCGCCTGGCAGTTGGCAGAGGTGATCGAAAGCCGACTGCGGGAAGAGAATCTATGGGATCTGTACTGGAATCTGGAACGACCGCTGATTCCGATCCTCGCAGAGATGGAACAGACCGGCATCCGGGTGAACGTCCCCCTGCTGAAACAGCAGAGCAAGCAACTGACGGATCGGCTGGAGACGTTGCGGGCGGAGATTTATGTCGCGGCGGAACGAGAATTCAATATCGACTCGCCGCTGCAACTCCGGGAGATCCTGTTCAACGAACTGAAGTTGCCGGTGATCAAGAAAACGAAGACCGGACCCAGTACTGACCAGGATGTGCTGGAGCAACTCGCTCCGATGCACCCGCTCCCCTCGAAGCTGATCGAACATCGGCAGTTGTCGAAATTGAAGAGTACCTATCTCGATGCGCTGCCGCAGATGGTCAATCCGCATACTGGACGGATACATGCCTCGTTCAATCAGGTGGTTGCGGCGACGGGGCGGTTGAGTTCCAGTGATCCCAACCTGCAGAACATTCCGATCCGGACGGAAGAAGGACGGCGGGTGCGTGCGGCGTTTGTTCCTGAAGAGGGGTGGCGGCTGGTGTGTGCCGACTATTCCCAGATCGAACTCCGGATGCTGGCCCACTTCAGTCACGATGAAGCGCTCGTCCAAGCCTTCGCCGAAGGGATCGATATTCACACGGCTGTGGCGGCACAAGTGTTCGGGGTCGATCCCGAGGGGGTCAGTTCCGAACAGCGGCGGGTGGCGAAGGCGGTCAATTTCGGCGTGATCTATGGACAGAGTCCGTTCGGTTTGGCGGCCGCGTTGGGGATCTCGCAGCAGGAAGCGGCGGAATTTATCGAGGGCTATTTCACGAAATATGCCGGGGTGACGAAGTTCCTGCAGAAAGTCCTGCAGGACTGCAACCGGCAGGGATATGTGCAGACGATTCAGGGACGGAAGCGGGCGATCAGCGGCGTGCGGGCGCTCGACAATCACCGGCAGCAGTTGAACCTGCCGGAACGGACGGCGGTCAATACAGTCATCCAGGGGTCCGCGGCGGACCTGATCAAGATTGCCATGATCCGGCTGACGGAACGGCTGAAGAAAGAGAATCACCCGGCACGTCTGCTGTTGCAGATCCACGACGAACTGGTCTTCGAGACGCCGGTGGAAAGCGTGAAGTCTCTGACCTGTCTGTTGCGCGAGGAGATGGAACACGCCTTGCCGCTGGACGTCCCGTTGGCGATCGACGTGGCCGTGGGGCAGGACTGGTTGAACGTAACCTCCGAAGAGGAGCTTGACGAGGGTGACGTGGAAGCAGATGAAGCTTGAAGGTTGAAGTCACGAACGGCACTTTCACTTGCTGGACACTTACCAGAAAAGTACTATAATATAGTATATTCTGCTGGTGGCTTTTTTTCCGGCTTTTCCTGTCGCACTCGCATCACGTCTCGGTGTCCCCACCCTGCCATTCGGGGAAATTGAAGCTCGTCACTTTACTTCGTCCGATCCGGCACGCCTGCGCGTGTCTGCGGTCGTTCTCTGCACCGATGTGTTCCGTCAAAGGAGAAGGCCATGGGTCTGCTCGTCTTTTCGATGGTAGTGTGCGTCGTGGCGATGGGAGTCGGGTGGGGCTTGGCGAAACGCCCCGGAATTGAGCAGTGGATGTTGACTGTCTCCTTTTATCCTCGGCCCGTTGGGTTTGTTCCTGATGCTCCCCGTTTTCCTTCACTTCGCTATCGGGACTTTCTGCCTGGGAATCTTTCTCTGCGCCTTCCCCTGCAGTTATCCCTGCTGATTCGTGCAGCGGACTCCTGATCGTCACGCCGTCAGCACCGGGATTTCGGAGCCGAGGCTTATCAAGCCCAACGGCAAGCAACCCTCGAACCCAACAGAAACTGAGGCTTGCGCCAGAAAGATCCCAGGTCTCTTCCAAAACAGACTCGCCTACGAAACCCACTCTCCAGTGAAACAATTCCGCCGTCTGAAAAAAACCACTCGTTCTCTCCGCTCAGGTCGAAGTGCAACTCCGGGACGATCAGCCTTACAGGTAACCACGGCAAGCCCCGCACCCTGCGCGAGACTTTGCATTCGCAGTATGCTGCGGACTTTGTCAATGTTCGCACCTTTGGAGTCGGACGGATGGGATACCTTGGCTACTACATGCTCCAGTTCCCTCCGCCGCCCCCACTCAGTTCCCCGCCCGCAGAAACTTTCTGAATCGCTTCCTGCCGGACGTCGCCGTGAACTCTCTCTCCCTCCCCCATCACTGGGACTCTGCAAGGACTGCACAACCAGAGTAGATACGACTTTCTGAACTACAATTCGATGGGGCTCGTCGAGAATGTCAACAGCGTCGCCGGGTTTATTCCTCATCGTTTCACGCGGGTTCCCTCTCTCGATCACCTCCCCGACAGCCTCATCCCTCCCAGCCGCTGGATTGTCACCCGGATCAACCTGATCGGCATCCTGAAGTCGGAGAAGCCACGGGTGTATGTCACCGAGGAGTTTCCAGACATGGCGAAGCTGGAAAACGTCCCCGTGCGGGAATTGGATGCATTTGAGATGGCGGGCCTGGCGAAACTTCGCACGGAAGAGGACGTGGTAACGGAGGAACATCCCGCCCGAATCCGGATGGTCGGTTCTCTCCGCGCGGGAGAAACCTGTCTGAAATGTCACGCCGTTGAGCGGGGGGAACTGCTGGGGGCGTTTACGTATGAGATCGAACCGGGGATTGAAGTCCAAAAACCGGAGAAGAAAGAAACCGAAGCCTTGTTGCGGAAACGGACGCTGCTGCTGTCCGTGGGGAGGATGTGAGTCACCCAATCTCCGGTAACGTGTAGGGCGCCCGGTAGGGCTTCGACAGCAACGCATTCGCCTCCGGGCAATCCTTGAACTTCCCCGCCACCGGATCGAAGTCCACCCGCCCTTTCGTCCGGTAGGCGATTTCGCCGAGATGCACTAGCGCACAGGAGCGGTGGGCTGTTTCCGCATTCGCCCGTGCGGGTTTGCGGGTGCGGATGGCGTTCAGGAAATCGTCCATATGCTGTTCGTACCCCTTCTTGCCGCGGAGTTCCTTCCCTTCCGTCGGGCCGGGTTTGGATTTCGGACCCAGGAATACGCTGAACGCACCGCGGCGGGAGAAGATCATGTAACCTTCCGTGCCGTAGAAGACGTTCCCGTTGTCGAACCCGAACATGCCATAGCTGGTGAAGGGATAGTTTTCGTACACCAGCAGGCGTCCATCCGGGTATTCATACTGCACGTGGAGATTGTCGGGGTAGTCCCCATCGTGCCCCGCGAGCATCATACGGCTGCCGCGGGCGGTAATCTGCGACGGAAGTCCGGTCACACCCAGTCCCCAGGCGGCCATGTCGATGTCATGAATCCCGTCGTCGCCGATTTCACCGTTGCCGTATTCCTTGAAGATCCGCCAGGTGGAGTGGAAGCGGTGCTGGTTGAATGCATGGAGGGGGGCGGGGCCGAGCCAGCGGTCGTAGTCCACTCCTGCAGGAGGTGTGCTGTCGGGGACCGGTTTCATGACATGCCGCAGTTCGGCAGTCCAGGCGCGAGCCACTTTGACTTCCCCAATGATTCCCTCCGCGAGGAGCTTCCCTGCTTGCTCGGTGACAGGTGAACTCCGCATCTGGCTCCCCTGCTGCACGATCCTCCCATATTTCTTCGCTGCCTTGATTAGCAATGGCCCTTCGTCAAACGTGTGCGAGATCGGCTTCTCGATGTAGACGTCCTTCCCGTTCTGCATGGCGACGAGAGCGATCGGAGCATGCCAGTGGTGTGGCGTGGCGATGATCAACGCATCCACATCCTTGTCCTGGCACACTTCTTCGAACTTACTGGTGCGCTTCGGCGGAGAAGACTGAAACCCCTCCAGTTGTTTGGCTTTCTTCTCGATCTGGGCAGGATCAATGTCGCACAGGTACGCGATCGACACCGGAAGCTTGCGGTCCACAATCCCCTGCACGTGCATTCCCATGATGCCGCCGCAGCCGACGATGGCGAGCCGCAGTTTTTCCGGCTGTTCCTCGGCGAAAGTGTGGACCGGGCCGAGCGCCGAGGCGGCGGTGAGGACGAGGGCGGAGTGGCTGGCGGTCTGCAGGAACTGGCGACGCGTCTGCATGGGTGACTCCTGAGGGAGAGAGCTCGCGTGGGATCAGGATGGTCTTCCAATTTACTCGGTCGCCACCACGAAAGATACAGGTTGTTTTTTGGACTGCAGAAGTCCGGAGCGGTATACTGCCGGGCGCGGTGAATTGGTTCCTGCGGTCCAAACAGCGAGCTCTCCGATGAAACACTCCCTGCGATTCCTGGTGTTGTCCGCCCTCTGGTTTTCATGCGCGACCGGCCTCCCGGCGGAAGAAAAGCCCCGCTTGAATGTGGTGTTTATCCTGGCGGACGATCTCGGCTGGGCGGACGTCGGCTGTTTCGGCCAGACAAAAATTCCGACGCCGAATATCGACCGCATCGCCAAGGAAGGGATGCGCTTCACCCAGCATTACAGCGGAGCGCCGGTCTGTGCGCCGTCGCGATGCGTGCTGATGACCGGCAAACACCTGGGACACGCGGAGATTCGGAACAATCAGCAGGCGAAGGTGCGGATGCCGGAGTTTCCCGAAGGGCAACATCCGATTTCGGATGGAGCATACACGATAGCGGAGGCCTTCCACGCTGTCGGTTACGCCACAGGTGCCACCGGTAAGTGGGGGCTTGGTCCTGTCGGCAGCACTGGCGAACCGAACAAGCAGGGCTTCGATCTCTTCTTCGGCTATAACTCACAGAGCGTTGCCCACAGTTACTATCCGGAATATCTGTGGCGGAACAGGGACCAGGTGAAGGTGAATGAGCATTGGATCCCCGGCCACGTTCCGGCGGTGAAAGAAACACCGAAGATGGAGGATTACATCGGTGACAAATACACGCCCCGTCTGATGGAAGAAGAAGCAGTGAAGTTTATCGACGCCCACAAGACCAGTCCCTTCTTCTTGTACCTCCCCTTCATCGAGCCACACGTCGCGTTGCATCCGCCGAAGGAGACCGTCGAAAAGTTCCCGGAGGATTGGGACGTGGGTTCTCCCTATCTCGGCGAGGGTCGCTACCTGCCTCATCCTCGGCCCCGTGCGGCGTATGCGGCGATGATTTCGGAACTCGATCGCCATGTGGGAAAAGTCCTGGATGCTCTCGACGCAAACGGACTGTCGGACCACACGCTGGTGGTGTTCACGAGCGACAACGGGGCCGTCGGCAAGGGACCGAAAGAGAGCAAGTTCCATGTTGGCGGGGCGGATCCGATCTTCTTCAACAGCACCGCCGATCTTAAAGGTTACAAAGGGAGTGTGTATGAAGGGGGGATCCGGGTGCCGATGATTGTCCGCCTGCCGGGGAAGATCAAAGCGGGAACGACCAGCGACTTTCCGAGCTATTTCGCGGACTGGTTTCCGACGCTGTGTGATGCGGTGAGGATGAAGAAACCCGCCGGCCTTGATGGTGAAAGCCTCTGGCCGATCATGACCGGAGCAAAAGCACCCCAGACCCGCAAGCCGCTCGTCTGGGTCTTCGCGTCAGGAGGGGGGGAGATTGCGGTCCGTATGGGGGACTGTAAGGTGGTCCGGATGGAGTGCAAAAACCCTGAGCGAAAGTGGGAAGTGTATGACCTCAAGGCCGACCGTGGCGAGACGAAGGATCTCGCCGCCGCTCACCCCGAACTCATTGACCGCGCGATTGAACTTCTCAAACGCGAAGTCAGCGAGAACGAGTTGTTTCCGGTCGTTGTGCCGCCTCGGTAAAATCAACGGATGTCTTCGAACCCCGTGACGACCGGATCCTGGGCAAAGTTATTGTTGACGCCGATCTTGGCCACGTCGTTGTTGCCGTCGCCTCCTTTAAAGAAGACGGCGGCGGCGAAGGCGTTCTTGTCGACGACCTCTGTTCTCACATCCAGCTCATCATTGCCATCGGCCAGAGTCGCGGTGAATTTCCCACCGAACGAACTGTCGCCGATATCGAGGCGTTCAACCCGGCCGGTCCCCTTGATGAGGGTCGTCCCGAACACATTAACATTCGAGAAGAAGAGCTCGTAGTCATCGGAATTGACATCGCCCGAAGCGCCGAAGCGAATGGTCAGTTTCCCCTTGAAGTCGATGTCGTCCGCGTCATCAAGGAAGCTGTCTCCGTTGCCGTTCAGGTTAACGTCGGCGACGCCGATGAAGGAAGTATCTCCATTGACGATCAGGGTGTTATTTTGGCAATTCACGAAGTCGCCCGTGTTGCTCCCAAAGTTCGCGTTGAGTAAGCCACCGATTTTATCGACCCCGACGAAATTCATCTGATCCGCACCGCCCCCGAGATTCGCAATGAGATTGCCAGGGAGATTCACGTCTTTCAAATTCAGCTTGTCGTTCCCCTCTCCCAGCTTGGCGTTGATGTTCTTGACGTTGTTGAAGTTCCCCGCCGCCGCACCGTTCACCTTCACGATAATTTTGCCGGCAGTTCCCTGGCTATCCAGTTCGACGACATCGCTGGCCCCGTCACCGGTCAGCTTCAGCAGGCCGCTCGCGGCGTTGAAATTCACGGTCACCGTCGGCACGATCCGAAGTTCCAGGGGCTGCGGAGCGGGAATAGAGAGTGATCGGCGGCGGCGAGTCATGGTGTCCCTTTCGCAGAGGTGTGAACGCGCGTGAATGATGACGTGAAGCCGAACCCCGTTTTCCCGGGCTGAAATGCACACAGGAACGCAAGATGACAAAATCTTAAGGAATTGAAGGGGGCTCTGTCAGCAAAAAATCTGAAAGGAATCAGGAATGTGCTTTGAAGTGAATCGCCAGCCAGACGGAGGGTTGTGCGGGGTCGGTCCAGTCGACGCGGTGGCGTTTGTGGGCGGGGATGAGGAGGTAGTCGCCCGGCTGCAGAGGGATGAGGCCAGATTCCTCTTCGAATTGGAGGCGTGCGGCGCCGGTGAGGAGGACGACCCATTCGTCGCGGGGCTGGTCGTACCAGAAGCAGGGGGGTGAGGCATGCCCGAGGGAGACGATCCGCTCGATCGTGACGTCCGGGGTGCGGGCGAGGGTTTCGAAGATTTCTTCGGGACTGGTGTGCGGGAGATGCGAGAAAAGATTATGAGGTTCCATAACTCACTTTTCCGATCTCAAACGATTTCCGGCTCTTCATACTCGGTGGGAGGGAGCTCGGCCCAGACGGCGTCGAAAACGGCGCGGGGAAGTTCCTGGGAAGTGAGAGCCTTGAACTGCATCGACAATTGATCAAAGTAGATGTCTTTGGGTTCGATCACCTTGCAGCCCCGGCTGCGGGCTTCGCGGAAGAGTTCGGTTTCCTCGGTGAAGGAGGTGACGTCCAGGACGGTCATGTTGGGGCGGAGGAAGGAGGCGTTGAGCTTTTGCTTGAGGCGGCCATGTTCCAGGGAGGCATCGGCAATAACGACGACGTCGCAGAGCGTGTCGTAGACATTCACGACGGGGACGAAGCGGATGTCGAACATCTGGGCAATGAGTTGAGCCCGTTCATCATCACCGGCGGTGATGCTGACGAGACCGTGCCGTCCCTTGACACCGTAAACGAGTGTTCGTGCGGCGGGGGTGGCGCCGATGACGAGGACGTTGCGGCGGTCGAGGGGTTTTGCTTCGTCGGGGGTTTTGCGGAGGCCCGCTTCGAGGGCCTTGAGGGCGCCGCGCCAGAGGCAGTTGTAGGCTTGCCAGCCGTCCGGCTTGTTGAGGACAAGGTCCGCAAACTGGCTGAGTTTGACGGAATCATCATTGGGTTTCCCTTTGGCGACGGAGAGAATTTTTCCGCCCAGCTTCGCATCGGGGAGAAGGGCACTGATTTTCAACTTGTCGAACATCTGCTCGAAGTTTTCGAGGCTGTCGAGCAGGAAAGGGAGGCACATCAAGGGGAGCTTGTGGTGCATGAAGGCCGCATTGAAGATGCGGAGCGTGGCGGTTTCGGTGCGGTCAAAACCGGCGACGGCGACGAAGCGGGTCTGGGGGCTGATTTCGCGCCAGTGATAGATTTCTTCAAGTTCGGTGACAGTGGGCTGGCCGGGGTAGAGTTCCATTCCTTTTTCGAGCGCGGCATAGATCCACGGGGAACCGTATTTCGCACCCAGGAGAGACATCGTGATTCCGGCGCGGGAAAGTCCCTGGGCGACGACGGGAATGTCGCGGCGCTTGGAGACTGCCGCCAGCATGGGCCAGGCCTGCTCAAGGGAGAGGGTGGGGCCGGCGAATTTGACGGCGTCCGCCTTCTGGGCGATGGCTTGCTCGTAGAAGGCTTCGAGGTTGGAGAGAGGACGGTCGTACTGGGTGACGCTGATAAGCCGTTTGGTCTTGCCGAAACGGGGGATTTTGGCGGCCATGTCCAGATCGAGTTCGATCCAATCAGGCTGGGCGACAATGGCCTGGCGGAGCAGGGTCTGGCGTTCCTCCTCGGTCCCTTCCCAAGCCCCTCCCTGCTGTTTGCTGCGGCAGGAGACGATGATCGGTTTCCCCGCCCCTTCCAGGAGTTCGGTGACGTTCGGTTCCTTGATGAGATGATCGAGGCAGATTTCAACGAGGTCGGCCTGGCGTGCGGCGTTGAGGATATCGACGCGGGCGAGTTGCCGGGACCGGGGAGTGACGGAGATGCAGATCATGGCGGCACGCACGAAAGTGGAAGAGAGTAAGCTGGTGAGACGCAAGGACAAGGAAGATTGTACACGAATCGGGAGAGGGTGGTAGGGGTTTCTGAAGGCTCAGAAGTCGGTGAGTTGGCGGGGGGGCCAGGCGGCGCGGAGGGCATTGAGAACCGCGAAAACGTCGATGACTTCCTGGGCGACGGCCCCCCAGACGGGAGGGAGGTAGCCGGCCGCGGCGATCAGCATGCCGAAGGCGCTGAGCGTCATTCCACCCAAGGCACTTTGTAAGGCGATGGTCCGCATGCGGCGGCTGATGTGGAGGAATTCATCGACGCGCCGGAGAGAACTGTCCATGATGACGGCATCAGCGGCTTCGCTGGTGATATCACTGTTCTGGCCGAAGGCGATGCCGACGGTGGCGGCAGCAAGGGAGGGGGCATCGTTGATGCCGTCGCCGAGATAAATGGTGTGACGATGCGAGGTTTCTTCACGGACGAGGGCCAGTTTCTGCTCGGGGCTTTGGCTGGCATAGACATTGGTGATGCCCACCTGCTCCGCAAGATACTCGACTTCGGAGAGGCGGTCGCCGGAGATGAGCATGAGCTTGCGAACGGCGTGGTGAGGTTCGAGGTGCTGGACGAAGGATGTCCCCTCACGACGCGGTTCGTCCCGGAACCGAAAGAGACCGGCGTAAAGATTATTCACGAGGAGAACACATTCCAGACCTCCGGCAGCGGCCGGGATCTGCGACGCAGCGGCAGGCTGATCGCGGAGGAGGGACTTGCGGCTGGTGATCTGGATGACGTGCCCATCGACCTGGCCACGGAGACCCTCCCCCGGTTTCTCGCTGATATGGGAGACGTCGAGCAGTACGACACCTCGGCTGGTGGCGAGATCCTGGATCGCCTGTGACAACGGGTGTTTGGAGAAGCGTTCGAGGCTGGCGGCCCATTGGAGAAGCTGAAGCTCGGAATAGGCCGCGACGGGAAGGATTTCCATCAGTTGAGGGCGGCCGTAGGTGAGCGTGCCGGTCTTGTCGAAGATGACCGTTTGGCAGAGTGTGGCCTGTTCGAGTGCGGCAGGGTTTTTGATAATGATGCCGCGCTGCGCGGCGAGTGAGATCGAGCCGATCACTGCGACCGGGATCGCGATAAGCAGCGGGCAGGGGGTGGCGACGACGAGCACGGCGAGGAAGCGATGGGGGTCACCACTCAGCCCCCAGGCGAGGAGAGCGATAATAACGGCGAGGGGAGTGTAGAGGGCGCCGAGCTGATCGCCGAGACGTCGCATGCGGGGGCGGCGATTCTCCGATTCCTGCATCACCTGCATGATGCGTGCATAGCGCGAATCGACTGCCCGCCGGAGAGCGCGGATGGTGAGTGCGGAGTCTCCGTTGATGGCCCCGGAAATGACTTCCGAGCCGGGGGTCTTGGAGATCTTGAAGGGTTCGCCGGTCAGATAGGCTTCATCCATTGAGCCTCGCCCTTCGAGCACGACACCATCGACGGGGCAGATCTCGTGAGGCAGGATGATGAGTTCGTCATCGATCTGGACCGAATCGAGAGGAACATCCTGGAGAGAGGAATCCGCCCGTTTGTGGGCGATGGAAGGCATCCGTTTCGCGAGCGCGGCAAGGACGGAGGAGGCGCGGCGGACGGCATAGCTTTCAAGAGCTTCTCCTCCGGAGAGCATGAGCACGACCAGTGCGCCCGCGAGTTCCTCTCCCAGAAAGACGGATGTGACAATTGAGATCCCGGCAAGGAGGTCGGACCCGAACTCACGGTGAAGCGCAGCGAGGAGGAGTTCCCAGAGGAGGGGAAGCCCGCCGACCAGGAGGACGATATGGAGAGGCCAGAGTTGCCACTGCGCCAGATGAGAAGATCCAAAACGGAGGATCAGATGCAGCAGAATCCCGACGAGGGCGAGTCCCGCGATGGCAAGGTATTTGCGGTTTTCAGCGGATGAGCCGGTGTTTGTGGGTGCCAAGGAAGACTTTCTGTCATTCGTCAAAAGGATTTTTTGACGAATCTCCTGAATAGGATATTCTGGGAATAACTCTATTGCTTCATGTTCGTTCAGATACTCGCAGACCTGGAATTGGTGAAGTGCCGACAATCAGCCAGTTTTTCGGAATCCATATTCGGATGTATTAGGATGATCATGCCCCTCCGCATTTCCATGCGTATTATGGGCGGAATGCGGCTATACTGGAAATCGAGAGTTTGCAGGTGCTTGAGGGGGAACTGCCCCGTCGTGCCCTCTCTCTTGTTCGCGAATGGGCGGAGTTGCATCGCCAGGAGCTTCAGGAAGACTGGGAGTTGGCGGAGAATCACCAACCTTTGAACCCGATCTCACCGTTGGAGTAAGCAGATGTCGCGCGTCGTGACTGTAACAGCTTTAGAGGACTACTCGCTTGAAGTGATCTTCGAAGATGGTGTACGAGGAGTGATTTGTCTGAAGGATCGGTTGTTTGGCCTGATGTTTGAGCCGCTACTTGATAAGGTTCAATTCGGGAAAGTGTTCGTGGATGAGTTTGGGGCGGTGGCATGGGCCAACGGCGCAGACCTTGCGCCTGACGCTTTATACGAGCGGATTCGGACACTGACCCCTGCCAAATAAGTTGAACTCCGGCCAAATAAGTTGAAGTCTCTCAGTCAGTGGTGGTTTCGGTGAGGATCTGCTGGTAGATGGCTTTGGCCTTGTCGTAGGCGGCCTTGGCGACTTCTTTCTCCGTGTCGCGGATCTTTTTCGCCTTGGCATTCCAGCAGGTTTCGACCGCCTTGACGCACCACTCCGCACTGCGGCGGCTGGCGCGGACCGGTTTGTCTCCCACCTCCACCCAGATGGGATTCGTGTGAACCGAGGGGAGAATGCGAACGGCGAGCCAACTGGATTGCGGAATATCAACGTCGAACTCGACGGTTTCCATGTGTCCATCCGCTTCGATTTCCTTCGTGGCGACGGGGTAGCCATTCAGGATCAGTTCGACGGGAACCTTGCGGGATTGCCCCATGCGGCAGCGTTCCAGATTCCAGTAGGGTTTGGCGTCGAGGCGGGCCGTGCGGATCTTTTCCGTTTCTTCCGTGACTCGAGGCTGGAGGTAGGCGGCGACGTCGAACTTGGCTTTGACCTTCCCGGCCTGGTCGAGTTTCACCTGGCTCATTTTTCCGCCGGCGCCTGCTTCACCGAGCTTCACGCCGTTGACTTCGAAGTCGAGGATGTGGCTGAGTCCATCGCCGCAATAACTGCGACCGTCCTTGAGTCCGTCCGCCCAGCCGTCAAAATCGAGCGGTTTTTTCGGGTCCATTTTGACGTAGATCCGGCCGAGGCCGACCTTCTCACCGTAGATACATGGAAAATCCGTCTCGCCGCTGATCTTGCAGCGGAATCCGCAGTTGAGGGTGTGATACCAGACGTTGAGTTCCCAGATCGCGGGGGTATCGACGGCGGAGATGAAATCGCAAACATCGTGGGCGACGGTGACGATGTACTCATTGGCGCCGATGCCGTTGAAGGGAGGCATTTCATAATCGGGGAGTTTGGAGGCGGCCTTGGCTTTGCGGATGGGAACCCGCTTGCCGGCGTCATCGACATCGGGGAGTTCGAGGCCCCAGCCACTGTGACTGTAACCGGCGACGCCCCCCTGCTTCTTGGTCCAGTCGAGGACAGGAAGGGTCCAACTGGGCCACTGTTCGATTTCGGTGGTACCGGGGTAGTCGTCTTCCTTAAGCCGGAGAAGACAAAGGTGGCCGGCGTGTGAAGAGGGAAATCCGCTGACTTCGACGTCGTAGCGCATCAGGTAATTCGGCACGGAGAGAGCGGAAGTTTTCCCTTCGAAGTACTGCTTCTGGACATACCAGCAGGGGCCCCAGCTGAGGACGCAGCCGACGTTCAGATCTTCGCCCAGGATGTGGCGCATCATATCGGCGGGAGCGACCCCTTCAGAGGGGCTTTCATAGTGCGAACAGCCCGCCGCGTGGACGTGGTGGTCGCCGGAGTACCAATGGCGGTCGGCGACATGAATCCAGCGTTTGAGCTGGAGATCGGCGCGGTGCGTCGTGACATTGGAGGGGACGGTGAGTTGAATGGTCTGTGCGAGGTACTCCGGCCCGCGCGAGGCTTCGATGGTGTATTCACCGGGCGGGAGCATGACGTGTTCGCCGTCAGCACGGTAGATCTGCTTGTGAAAGAAGAAATCAGGGGCGAGCCGACGGGCGGGATTGGGATAGACGCGGCCGTATTTGTCGTGGATGAGGAGGGCCGCGGTAGTGGGTTTGCCGTCGAAATCACGGATTCCCAGACCGACGGTCACGGCGGGGACGCACTGGAAGAGGATCGGGACCATGTTGCGGAAGCCGATGTCCTGGGTTCCCTGGCCGACGTTGAAGCCGATTTTCGCTTCCCGTTTGCCGACATCCCGGGTGTAGACCTGCAGGATGCGATATTCGAGGTTGAGTCCCGAGAGGTTGGGGGTCTGCGGCTGGCGATTGAAGAGTTGCACGTCGAGGAAGCGTTGCGGGACTTCACTCGGCGGAATGGTCACCTTGGGAGCGGGGGAGCCGGTGCTCCGTTTGTGGAGCGGTTCCGCATTGGGGCTCTCCACACGGAGCGGGGGATTGATGCCGGCATCGTTCTGGATCTTGACGAGAAAGTTCCGCCAGCCCTGTTCCGTCAGTTCTTTTTTGGCAGGGCCGCCGGCGACGGAGACGCGGCTTTCCGGGTTGATGGTGACCATCATGAGACAGTAGGGATCGAGGATTTTCTGAATCCCCTGGCTGACCGTTTCCGCATCCGTTTGCTTGAGGAGTTCGCGAACGGCCTGCTCATCAGCTTTGGAAAGTGGCGCGCCGACGAAGTCGAGGGACTCCAGAAGGCGATCCGTTGCGGCCACAAAAGGCTGGAGTTCGACGTTATAGACGACGGGAAGGGGAGGAGGAGCGTCGGCGGCACACAGCCGGTTCGGAACGAGGGCTGTTCCGAAAGTGAGAAGAAGAAGTCCAGCGAAGAAAAAAGTCGAGGAGATACGGATCATAACGACGCCCCCAGGTTATCCGGTGTCCGATGGACCAAATGCATCAACAGATTGACAATGGTTTAAGTCTTAGGGGAAATTGTCAGCCAGATGGATGCAAAGTGCAAGGATCGATTTTGCTCAAGGGGAGAAAACAATGATTCACGTGACTCGCCGCCAGGTCTTGAGGAGTGCAGCCGCCGGTTCGCTGCTTTTACCCTTTGCACCTTTATTTGGAGCCGCGGTTCCGAAGTTGTCACTGGCGACGTTTCAAGTAGACATTACGACTCCCCTGGGACATCCGTTGTGTGGGGGGTGGATCAAGCCTGCGGAGGTGATCGACGCGCCGCTGCAGGGGTTGGGGGGCATCCTGCTTGGGGCGGGTGAGCCGATCGTCCTGATGGTCCTCGACTGGTGCGAGTTGAATAACGAGGGGAATCGCTTGTGGCGTGAGGGAATTGCAAAAGCGGCAGGGACGACGTCGCAACGGGTGGCGATTCAATGCGTGCATCCGCACAACGCGCCGATTGCGGACGTGGCGGTGGAGAAACTGCTGCAGAAAAAATTTCACAAAACGATGGGGTTGAATCTGGAGTTCTTCGACGGTCTGGTGAAGAAGTCTGAAGTGGCAGTGAAGGACGCCTTGAAGCAGGCAAAGCCCGTGACGCACATCGGCACAGGACAGGCGAAGGTGGAACAGGTGGCCTCGAATCGGCGAATCATCGGGCCGGATGGAAAGATCAAATACTGGCGGGGGAGCGCGGCGAAGGAA
>JAXMBX010000014.1:0-95797 GCA_046349635.1 Planctomycetales bacterium | reverse complement strand
TTCAGCAACTCGCGAATTAATAGTCCGCGATTTTTTCGCTCTGATTGATCGTGACCAGCCCAGCCAGAACCCCCGCATCGATATTAGCCGGAAGGAAGTGGACCGAACCGTCGGCGTACAGGACATGCGCCCCACCATTGTGGAAGGAGTACAATTCACCGTCGCTGGTGCAGTTAATATTGCACGGCCCGCCATAAACGCTGGTCGGCTGACCATTCGCAACGGCGGTGGTCTTGTTTTCGTTCACGCCCGTGTAATCGAAACCGGCGATCGAAAATCCCCCCTGGATATCCGCCCAGCCCCAACCGTCCTTGGTGAACAGACCCGTATCCTTACCCGCGCGATAAATCGCCGGGCGTCCCGCATCTTCACCGACCATCATCGTGTTGGACATCCCATCCGTGATCTGAGCCACACGGGTGCTCGCGTTACGTTGCAGAATGCCCGGGAAGCCTTTATCGCCCGCCTTGAATTCGGGAATCGGCAAGCTGTTGCCGAGGTAGAACCCGTGGCGAACTTCATTGATCGATCCGTAATCCAGATCGCCATACCCTCCCGCAGGATAAGGATAGCCGGTCGGATTCTGAGTTGTCGGAGCACCGTGATTACCGGGAGTGGAGGGGCAGAGGTAAACCGGGATCGCTTTCTGGGTCACAGGCAAGTTCGATGCGGCTGACCACGTGGCATTGAAATTGTACGCATGGTACATCGCCATCTGATCGAGTTCGGGCAGGATCATCGCCGTGAATGCCGCCTGGTACAACGGAGACGAAATGTCGATGCGGCTCATCGGGAAGGCGCGGTAGGAACTTTCATAGTTCAGCAGAGCCAGTCCCATCTGGTGCAGATTGTTGCGGCACTGCGTCCGCCGGGCGGCTTCACGAGCCTGCTGGACTGCGGGAAGCAGCAGCGAAATCAACACACCGATAATCGCAATCACAACCAACAACTCGATCAACGTAAATCCTGCTCGTCTGGAACGTAGCATCTCGAAACCTCTTTTCTCATCAATTACGGAAATAAAATTCGACGACGGCCCTGTCTTTGATTCACAACCTCCGGCTGCGATCATTCGAAACTATGAGTTCTTTTCCTGGGGAGCGCCTGTCTTGTTGATCTCAAAGGGACCAAGCGTGGAACGCCCCTTGATTTCCACTTTGAGCGGAGAGGTCTCGGGCCGTGTATAGGCCTCGGGAAACTCCTCCGGACCATAGTCGGGATCGGAAGCATTCGGATTGAGCGGCTTTCGCAAGGACAACACGACGACATACTCTCCGACGGGACTGCCGTCTTTGGCACGGTAGGTACTCAACTGGAACGATCCGTCACTCTCCACGACTCCTGTCGGAAAAGGTTGCGTCCCCTTGGCAGCCTCCGGGGATGCCTCTGACTTCTGACTCGACTGCATCAGCTTGGCGGCAGCCTCATTGAGTGCGGGCTTCGCCGGACTGAATCCCACGGGAAAGAGAGCGATGTTGGCCCCAATCGGTGGCTGGCCATTCAGAAGTACCTTTCCCTGGACGCGGTAGGTCGTTATCCGCCCCTTGCCGCGGTTGCAGCCTTGCAAGGCTGTCAGAATCAACAAGGCCACAAGAGGGAGCGCAGCGCGCACTATCAGACTTCGGCTTATGCGGACGGGGGCGGAGAGTGTCATGGTTGAAAATTGAATCTTTAGGTCGCGAGGAGGGTCAGAGCGTCTCGAAAGTATTTCTGAGCGGCGTTAAGAGTTCGTGAGATTTTGGTGAGGAATTGGTCCAGTCACGACCAAAGTTATTTCGAAGGTTCGAACTCGTCTTTCGAAACGGAAAAGCAGCAAAACAGAATCGGGCGGGAAGACACAAAATCATTGTCGATCGCAACAACGAGCAATCGGCTTCCATCGGGAAGCGCTGGACCAAATGCCAAACCCTCGATCTTTTCGGGAGCGAGTGATCCACTCATGCCGAATCGGGGATCCAGAAGGTCAATCAGAAGCTTCTTTTTCACAGGCACCACCCCCTTCGGCACATCCTTGGCCGGCACTGTCTCCAGCCCACCGATGTCTGTCGCCGAAGAGCGGTCAATCGCGTAGATCTTCTTGTGGACGGCTTCCGTTCCGGCCTTACCGTCCCGTTCGATCACCAGGAACTTGTCTTGATCGACGGCGAGGATTTCACTCAGTCCGTTTCCGGTCTCATCGAGACGATACAGAAACTCGCGCGTTCCTCCTTGATCGAGATCGAATTCAAGCAGGCGGCAATTCAACCCAATCCGCTTGCCGTTCTTTCCGGGCAGGCTGTCCTGGATCAGGGGCCGTTGCATCGCCCCGAGGAGTTTCTTGCCGTCCGGCGTAAGCGCAAGGCCTTCCATTCCCCCGTTCGGCTGGCGTCCCTGGCTGTTCGCGGTCGCTTCCTCCTCAGGGGAGGATGCGGGATGGGAAATCTGAAATTTGGCAGGAATCTTGAGCGTTCTCATGCGCTTTCCGGATTCCTGAAATTCCGCGATGACGGGACCGTATTCATCGGAAATCATCAACGTTCCGCTCCGAGTGAGACGAAGCCCCTCGGGATCGAATCTCAAACCCCGTTCGGGATGAACTCGATCGAAAGCCGTTAAGGAACCGGTCAAATCATTTCCTTCTTCCGTCTTCAGGAAAGTGGTCCCTTGCAACTTCACCACGACGGCGGGACTTTTGGCCGGATCGACAGACAACTCCACGCGATGGTAGCGACAGTGATACCGCGTCGCGCCGTCCGCCGGACCTCGATCGGGAAGCAGGAGATAGCCTGTCCCCTGCCCGCTATATTCAATCGCGGAAATCCCTCCCAGGCGATTGTGCGGAACTCCGTTCTCAAGGACATCCGTCAATTCCGAACGGTCGATTCCATCTCCCGGTAAGGAGGCACTTCCCAACAACCTGATTTCCGCGTTCACGGAATTCGAGGAAACAATCAGCAACCCCGTGAACACGCAGAGCCGGGCAAATGCAAATGCCATTTGGCTGAATGACAAGAACAGAAAATTGCCAGTCGCTCGCTGCTTCGATTGCCCCATCATCATTGACTCATCAATCCTTCACGACTTCTTCATGTGAGTTCCGTTGGGTCGAGACCGTATCCGGGCAATCTTTAGAATTGATGAACGGATTGTGAGTTTCTGATGAAGCCCACCCCCTGTGATTTCCCAGCCGTCAATCTCCCCGGAACTCCCGCAGAACCTCGGGGGTCTGGTCAACGCCTCTGGCGAAAACTAAGATGGAGTGACCGCTTACGTCAGAATCCTTCCTCATGCGCTCTCCTTGAAAGTTCTCCATGCCCACTTCCCGACACCCTTTGCTGACCGTTCTCTGCTGCTCACTGGGAATTGTGAGTTTTGTGTTAACGCTTCCCGCCGGCTGGTGGAGCGCGCACGGAGCCGACCCGGAGAAAAAACCCGCTGCCGAAAAATCGCTCGCGGAAGAACTCCCCAGGATTCCTCCCACGGAACCTCAGGAGGCGGTCAAGAAATTCAAGATCGCACGCGGCTTCCAGATGGAATTGGCTGCGCAGGAGCCGGACGTTATCGATCCCGTTGACGCCTGCTTCGATGAAGACAGCCGGATGTATGTCGCCGAGATGCGGGACTATCCCTATTCTCCGGAACCACGAGTCCATTGCCCGCAGGGACGAGGCCGTGCCCAGGCGGGAGTGATTCGCCTTCTGGAAGACACAGACCACGATGGACGATTCGATAAAAGCTGGACGTTCGCCGACAAGATCGAATGGCCCACCTCCGTCGTCTGCTATCGAGGCGGAGTCCTGGTGATGGCTCCTCCCTCTATTTATTACTTCAAGGATACCAACGGCGACCATGTCGCTGACGTCCGGGAAACGCTCTACACCGGTTTCAGCCGCTCGAATGTCCAAGGGCTGATGAACAATCTCAAGTGGGGACTCGATAACCACATCTACGGGGCCGGGGGGATGAACGGCGGGGAACTTTCCCATCGTGGATCGAAGCCCACCTCTCTTTCCGGCGCAGCTTTGCTGCGGATCGATCCCAAAACCGAACAGATCGAAACGTGGGCTCAGACCTCGCAGTTCGGATTCAGTTTCGACGACTGGGGAAACCGGTTCGTCTGCAACAACAGCAACCACATCATGCAGGTGGTTCTGCCTCACAATTATCTGGTCCGTAATAAATATCTGCCGGTCCCCTCGGTGACTCGGACCATCGCCGCGGAAGGGGCCGCGGCTGTCGTCTATCGCCAAAGCGATGCGGAACCGTGGCGCATCGTCCGTACCCGCCGCCGAGCTGCCGACCCCAAATTCCGCGCCTCTGCCCCCCCGACGGAACTGGTCGCCACCGGCTTCTTCACGTCCGCGACGGGCGTCACCATCTATCGCGGCTCCGCTTATCCCCAGGAATTCCAGGGGAACGCCTTTATCGGAGACGTCGGCGGGAATCTCATTCACCGCAAGACAATGACACCCCAGGGAGACTCCTTCGTCGCTCGCCGGGCGGATCAAAACACGGAATTCGTCACCTCGCCGGATAATTGGTTCCGCCCTGTTAATTTCGTGAATGCCCCCGACGGCACCCTCTTTGTCCTCGATATGTACTGGGAAACGATTGAGCATCCCATTTCGATTCCCGAGGACATCAAGGCGCACCTCGACCTGGAAAGCGGCAACGACCGGGGCCGCATCTATCGCCTCGTCTCGCCGGGAATGAAACGGATTCCCTTCCCGAAACTGGGGGGACTCTCCCCGCAGGATCTCGTGAAGGAATTGAACTCTCCCAACAGCTGGAACCGGGAGACCGCTCAAAGACTGCTGTGGGAACGGCAGGACAAAGCCGCCGTCCCCGCTCTCGAAGAACTTGTCCGCAGTTCCACCTCAACACCCCTCGGCAAATTGCACGCCCTCTGGACACTCGACGGCCTGAACGCCGACTCCGAATCGGTCCTGCTCGCCGCGTTAAATGACTCTCATCCCGGAGTGCGCGAAAACGCCATCCGTATTTCCGACCGGATTGTGAATCAATCCCCCGCGCTCGCTAAAAAATTGCTGACCATGACGACCGACCCGGACTACCGTGTCCGGTTGCAACTCGCATATTCGCTGGGCGAACAGACTTCCCCAGAGGCAGTGGAACCGCTGGTCAAGTTGGCGATCAGCGATGCCTCCGACAGCGATTTCCGGATCGCCTGGCTCACCTCTATTCCCGGCAAGGAAGGATTGCTTGCGGAAAAACTCCTTGCGAATGAGGACTTCCGCCAGAAGCCTTATGCCCTTTCATTGCTTGCTCCTCTGGCGAGCGTGGCTGCCGCTTCAGGAAATGTCCCGCAGACGGTTCGCGTTCTGGCCGCCGCCTCGCAATCATTTGTCCCCGCTGCCTGGACACAAAAACTGTTGCAGGAGATTGGGGAAGGACTCGCCCGACGTGGCGAAACCGTCGGCCAGCTCCTCAAACGCCCGGAGCTGACCCCCGCCGACCGAAAAGCAGTGGAACAGTTTTTTACCCGTGCGATTCAGACTGCCGAAGACGCCAACCGCTCTTCTGCCGATCGAGCCGCGGCGCTGGGCCTGCTGGCGTATGCCGACTCCTCTCCCGCGAGCGAAGCCATTCGCAAATTCATGACGCCGCAAACGGCCCCCGACCTGCAAGCCGCCGCAGTCCGCGCCCTCGCTCAGCAAGGTGGCGAAGGAAGTGCCGCAGTCTTACTCGAAGACTGGAACAATTTCAGCCCCGCCGTCCGCCGGGACGTCGTGGAACTGCTGGGACGAGGCGTTCCCACGTTGAAACTCCTGTTAAAAGCCGTGGAACAGAAGACGATCCGCTCGGCGGAGATCGACCGGGACAAGAAACAACTGTTCCTCAAGCATCCCAACCCGGAGATTCGCAAGCTCGCGGAGCAACTCTTCGGCGGCGAATCAAACAGCAACCGCGCGAAAGTCCTCGCCGATTATCAATCCGTCCTGCAACTCACCGGAGATGCCAAGCGTGGCGCGGAGGCCTTTAAGAAGATCTGTGCGAATTGTCACCAGGTGAACGGAGCGGGGCATGCCGTCGGCCCCAATCTCGCCACCGTCTCTAATAAGTCCCCCGCCGATCTGTTGATCAGCATTCTCGATCCCAGCCGCGAAGCACTCCCGATCTACATGGCCTACTCCGTGGAGACCGACCAGGGAAAAGTCTACAGCGGCATCATCGCCTCCGAATCCGCCACGAGCATTACGCTGAAGCGGGCCGAAGGGGCCCAGGATACCATTCTGCGGGCCAATATTGCCCAGATCGTCTCCAACGGCGTTTCCCTGATGCCAGAAGGAGTCGAAAAGGATCTCTCCCCGCAGGCTCTGGCGGACGTGATCCAGTTTATTAAATCCATTCCTCCCGCAGGAAAATAACCCGGTGAAAAACAACGCGGCGAAAATAACCCACCGAAAATAGCTTGTTCGACAGGGGCAAAAACTTGTGACCGCTTTCCCCGCCGGGTAGAGTGAATCCCGAACATAGAACGCGTTGAGTTTAGCGATAGCGACTGTCGTAGCCAAAAGCTCGGAGAAATCATCGATTTCGACGCGACACAAAAACGCAATGCGTTCCAAAATTATTCAAGAGGGGCTGTCATCCTCTTGTCACCATTTTCAACCTCCGATCCGCACCAAGGACTGAGCATGAAACTCCTGACACGCACGCTGTTCATCGGTTGCCTTTGCACCCTCACGTTTTCGCTCGCGACCGCCGACGAAGATGGTTTCGTCGACATCTTCAACAAGAAAGATCTCACCGGCTGGAAGCCCAGTGAACAGAAGGAAGGAGTCCCCTGCCAGTTCACCGTCGAGAATGGGGAACTGGTCGTTCACGGCAAGCGGGCGCACCTCTTCTCCGAAAAGAAGTACAAGAACTTCCACCTCAAGCTGGAAATCAAGACCCTCCCGGGCAGCAACTCCGGCGTGTACATCCACACCAACTACGAAGACTCCTGGCCCCGCACCGGTTATGAAGTCCAGGTCAACTGCACGCACGGCGACCCGGTCAAGAACGGCAGCATCTACCACATCGTCAAGAACTACGATCCCATCGCCAAGGAAAACGAATGGTACACGATGGACATCATCGTGAAGGGGAAGAACGTCGTCACCAAGGTGAACGGCAAGAACGTCGTCGATTACACCGAACCCCCCGGAGTCACTGGCACTGAGAAGCTGAACCCCGAAGAAGGGGGCAACATCGCCATCCAGGCCCACGATCCCAAGAGCGAAATCCACTATCGCAGCATCAAGATCAAGGAACTGCCTGATTCCAAGAAATAGGCCCCCGGACAAATAAACCGGCTGATGTGGTTATAATCGAAGGGACTGCCGCAGAAATTCGCGCGGCAGTCCCTTTTTTCACGCGATTGAATAACACCCCGATGGCACAGATCATCCTGGCCACTCTGAACGCCCGCTACGCCCACACCTCCTTCGGGCTGCGCTATCTGTTCGCCAATCTCGGGGAATTGAAGTCTCAAGCCGCTCTCCTGGAATTCGAGATCAGCCAGAAGAGCACCGACATCGTCGAAATGCTCCTCCTGCAGGATCCTCAAATCATCGGCTTGGGGGTCTACATCTGGAACGTCGAGCAGACCACCCGCGTCGTCGGGGAACTGAAACGTCTCCGGCCGGACATCACGATCATCCTCGGCGGTCCCGAAGTCAGTTATGAGACCGACGATCTCCCCCTGGTTCAACTAGCCGATTATGTCATCACCGGAGAAGCGGATCTCAGCTTCGCTCATCTCTGCCGTCAAATTCTGGCCGGGGAGAAACCCGCCGAAAAGGTGATCCCCGCCGAACTCCCCCAGTTCGACCAGTTGCAGCTTCCCTATGCGCTCTACTCTGAGCAGGACATTGCCCATCGAGTGGTCTATGTCGAAGCCTCCCGCGGTTGCCCTTTCACCTGCGAATTCTGTCTCTCTGCTCTGGAAATCCCCGTACGGCAGGTTCCCCTGGAGCGTTTTCTTCAGGAGATGGACCATCTGCTGGAACGAGGCCTGACGCAATTCAAGTTCGTCGATCGGACATTCAACCTCAACCTGCACGTCAGCCGGGCCATCCTGCAGTTCTTCCTGGAGCGTTATCGCCCCGGCCTCTTCCTGCATTTCGAGATGATTCCCGACCGCCTCCCCGAATCTCTGCGCGATCTGATCGTCAGATTTCCACCCGGCGCGCTGCAGTTCGAAGTCGGGATTCAGACGTTTAACGACGATGTCTCTGGCCGCATCAGCCGACGGCAGGACAACAGTAAGCTCGAAGACAACCTCACCTACCTTCGGACACAAACCGGCGTCCATCTGCACACGGACCTCATCGTCGGCCTGCCGGGAGAATCACTCGAAAGCTTTGCCGCAGGGTTTGATCGCCTCATTGCCCTCCACCCGCAGGAGATCCAGGTCGGCATCCTGAAGCGGCTCCGTGGAACTCCGATCATTCGCCACGATCTGGAATGGGGCATGCGCTACAGCCCTTCCGCACCGTACGAGATCCTGCAAACGAAAGACCTGGACCCCTTCACCCTGCAGCGCCTCCGTCGTTTCGCCCGCTATTGGGATCTCCTGGGAAACAGCGGCAACTTCCTCGAATCAACCCCGTTGATCTGGAAGGACCAATCCCCCTTCTGGAGTTTTCTGCAGTTCAGCGACTGGCTGTTCGAAACGTCGCGCGCCACGCATGGCATCGCGCTGGGGCAACTCGCCGAATACGTGTTCCGTTTTTTGACGGAGCAACGACACCTCGACCCGACCCTCGCCGCCCAGACGTTATGGCGGGATTATCAACGCGGGGGACGGAGCGACCGACCTGCCTTCCTGCGCCCTTTCACGGATGTGCTGGAGAACCCCAATCCCGTCCGCGGCCGCAAGATGGTCCCCACCCGCCAGGCACGGCACTTGGGGTAAGTCATCAATTCGCCAAAGCTTCGGCGAAAAGTTCATCGATCGCATTCACGTCGATTGTCGTGGCGGCACGACGGACGGAAGCAGGCGCGGCCAACTGCGAGGCCAAAACTTCCTCGCGGCGCTCCGAGGGTGCCGCTGAACTCGTCGCGGCTGAATTCGCCGTCATCGTCTTCGCCGCCGTCACCGTGATGGATCGCCATTTCCCGGCCAGCGGAACATCTCCCGTGGCGTTCCCATACGTAAAGTAGGAATCACCGCCGCTGTTTCCATCCCAAAACCGGCTCCCATTCGTATCAAGATACCAGTTCCGCCCGCGGACGATCCCCACGTCATCGACCCCGTCGCTGTTCCAATCGCCGATTAGGGGGTGATCCCCCGCAATCCCAAAGCTGAATGTCGCATCTCCCGTCGCATGTCCGTCCCACGTCCCATTCGAGTTCGCATCCAGGTACCAGACCCCATTTCGAAAAACGCCGATCGAATCCCGGCCGGTGTTTGTCCAGTCTCCCGCTACCGGGAGATCGGTCGCATTTCCGAAGGTATACAGCAGGTCTCCACTCAGACCGTTCCAGGCCCTGTCCCCATTGAAGTCGAGATAAAAATGCCGGTCGCGAACGACGCCGATTTCGTCGAAGTTGTCCCCGTTCCAGTCACCCACAATCGGAAGATCCCCTGCCGCTCCGAACTTGGCGAGGACATCACCCCCACTCGTTCCGTCCCAGTGATTATTGCCGTTCACATCCAGATACCAGAGCCCGTTCCGGAAGACTCCGATCTCGTCAAAACCGTCGGCGTTCCAATCTCCCTTCAGCGGCACGTCTCCGACGTTGCCGAATGAAAAGACACTGTCCTCCCCTTCAAACGAGAATGTGTCGTTGCTATCCAGATACCACACGTTCCCGCGCTGGATCCCAATCTTGTCCCCTGCCGTGTCGATCGAGATCCCACTGACCACACTGTATTGAAATGGATAAGAGTTGCTTTTCGACCACGTCGCGCCGGAATCCGAACTGCTCGTCCAGTTCTGCTTGATCGTAAAATCCCCCGTCCAACCCCAGTTGTAAGACCCCGTCGCCGCGTGTAACACCAGCCAATAGTTGGTATTCGCCGACAGCGAGAGACCGCCGGCGGTGAAGGGCTCGGCTGTCAGTGTGGAGTTGAAACTGGACGGATTGGTAAACGTCCCTACAAAGGCCCCGGGCTGCTGCCCGGCATCCGCATAGAGATCCAGTATCAATGTCCCCGCTGTGACCTGTGACATCAGCAGAGTAGCCGTCAACGAATCGTAGGTCGAGTTGTCGGTGCTGAACTGGGCCGCGTACCAGGTGGTGGCAACGACCGTCTCCGCCCCTCCCTTGCTCGCATTCAGATCATTGAAGAACGTCGTCAGGAGCAACCTTGTTTCCAGCTCTTCGGAGCGGAATCGATTTCCCGAAAGCGACTTCCGCATATAAGCGGAGGGAAAAGTAGGAAGCAAGGACCGCATCATTGACCTCCACCGCGGATCAGCAAGCCTTACATCCGGTTTTTCCGCGGGCAACGGGCAGCAGGCAAAAATTTGACACCGCGACTGCCGTCAGCGCACTCTCCAGAAGATCTCGAGCGGCAGATTGTCTGTCAGCGATAACTCCGGAAACTCCTGAACGATGACCACTCAAGGCGAACGGTCGAAACTCACGACCTGTGTCTTCAACATCCTTGGAAAGATTCATAGATCCCTCTTGGAACTTTAGAGAGCGCACTGAATTGGAATTCTGGGACACCAGGGAAGGGTCTCCAGAGCGGTCAAGTTTCTGGTGCAAGATGCGCGCCACTCAGCACCGTTTTCGATGCAGGAGGAGAGAAGAAATCACGAGGCAAGCTGCGCCGCGTTCAAAGCGGATCTCGAAACGCCTCAGGAGTAATTGCCGTTCCTGTTTCCGCCGCCTTACGCTCCAGCTCCTGAAAACTTTTCTGGAATCTCAGGTTGGTGCTCCGCAAAGCATCCTCAGGGTTGACCCCCACTCGCCGTGCCAGTTCCGCCGTCAGGAATAGCAACTCCCCGAACTGGGCTTCCCGTTTCTGGAGCAACTCCCGATCTCCCTGAGGAGAGAGGGACGCGGACTTCCCAGACTCCAGCAAACCCGCAGGCAGATCCCCCACCGCTTCGGCGAACAACTTTTGCAGCCGTGGTAATAGCTCTGGTCCGGCGGGCCAGGTGATCCCCGCTTTGGTCACCTTCGATTGCAACCGCGCCTGTCGTGCCAGCGCCGGCAGGTCCGGCGGAACACCTTCCAACTTGGAAGTTCGATGTTGTTTCTCCGCCTGCTTCACCCGCTCCCAGTGCTGCACCACCTGTTCCGGCGTCTCCGCCTGGACCTCTCCAAACACGTGCGGATGTCGGCGAATCAGCTTGTCGCTCAGTTCTTCAAGAATCGCCGGCAGATCGAATCGCCCTTCATCCTGCGCGATCTGCGCATAGAGCAACACCTGCAGCAACAGGTCCCCCAGTTCTTCCTGGATCGCGGCATTGTCATCTGCATCAATCGCTTCCAGCACTTCGAAAGTCTCTTCGAGCGTGTACGGGCGGATCGAGGCGAGAGTCTGTTCCCGGTCCCACGGGCACCCCGTCGGCGAACGCAGCCGCGCCACCACTTCTACCAGCTCCCAGAACGTCCTCACCGTTTCATCTTTCGGCGGTGGAGTTCCCGGTGTCATGGAATCCGTCGGCTGGGACATAAATAAAAACCTCGTAAACGCGTGAAAGTACTCGCTCTGCGATCATCCGCCAGCCACGCAGGGGAATCAATCCCGCACGTGATTTTCCCCCTTCGGAAATGAATTCTTCCGCAACCGGTTTTCTCTCTCCTCACGGCTCCGCTAAACTGGAGACTGCTATCATCAACAGCTGTGAACGGGAATTAAGAGGTCATGACCATGCCACTCAAACAACTCGGCTTGCTCCTGCTCATCGGTTTTGCATTTCTTGCGGCCTCCGTCACTCAGGCTGCCGATCCTCCTGTCGCTCCCAAGGCCGAAAAAAAATCGCGCGAGCAACTGGAACAGGAACTCTCCAAGACCCTGTCGGGTTGCCAACTGGTCGGCGAGTTCACCGTGGATGGTCAACCTCGCGATGGTAACCCCAAGACCGAGAAATACGTCATCACCAGCGCCACAAAACTGCAGGGAGATATGTGGCTGTTGGTGTCACGCATTCAATACGGAAAGAAAGATCTGACCCTCCCCCTCACGCTTCCCATCGTCTGGGCGGGGGACACCCCCGTCATCAGCCTCACCGATCTGACCATTCCGGGTCTGGGGACATTCAGCTCCCGCGTCCTGATTTATGAAGGCCGCTACGTCGGCACGTGGCAGCATGGGGCAGTCGGAGGGGCGATGTTCGGTCGCGTCGAAAAACTTCCCCCCGAAAAACTTCCCGCCGAGAAACCCGCTGGAGAATCGGCCAAGCCTGCCGCCAAGGAAAGTGACACGTCGAAACCGGCAAAGTAGACCTGTATTTGAAACTGTTAATCAAGTCGCCGAGACAACCGCGAGGAAACACACCATGGGCATGATGAAACGAAGGGACTTTCTGGCCGCTGGCTCCGCCTTCGCCGCCGCCGCGCAACTCACCACCCCCGCGCAGGCAACCGTCGGCGATCCACCGATGGACGTCAGCAGCATCGGCAAGACCCCCCACACCCGCTTCGCGGTCAACGTGGAAATGTGGTGGACCAAGCTCCCGTTCCTAGACCGCATCCGGATGGCCGCCAAGTATGGCTTCCCCGCGATCGAATTCTGGCCCTGGCGCAACAAGGACCTCCCCGCCGTCATCAAGCTCTGCGACGAATCGAAGCTCGAAATCGCGCAGTTCACCGCCTGGGGCTTCACCCCCGGCATGAACGACCCCAAAAATCACGATGCGTTCCTCAAGGAGGTCGAGGAAAGCTGCAAGATCGCCCATCAGCTCAACTGCAAGTTGATGACCGTCGTCGGTGGGAACGACCAGCCCGGCATGACCCAGGAACAGATGCACGACAACATCATCGCCGCCCTCAAGCGGGCCGCCCCCATCGCCGCCGAAAATAAGGTCACCCTGATCCTCGAACCGATGAACATCCGCGTCGATCATAAGGGACACTGTCTGTACGGCTCCGCCCCCACCTTGAAGATCTGCAACGCCGTCAATTCCCCTTATGTGAAGATCAACTGGGATCTCTATCACATGCACATTACCGAGGGAGACCTGTGCGGCCACTTGCGCGAAGGGATGAAAGCCGGACACATCGGCTATCTGCAACTGGCAGATCATCCCGGACGCCACGAACCCGGCACCGGAGAAATTCACTACAACCGCGTCCTCAAGGAAGCCTATGACCTGGGCTATCGTGGCATCGTCGGCCTGGAGTGCAAGCCGACGAATGAACATCACGCCGCCGTCGCCGTCGCCCAGGCCGACGTCTGGTAGAGATTTTTTCTTCCGCTTCCGCTACAGCGGCTTACTCCGGCATCGACAGCACGATCTTCCCCAGCACTTCGCGCTGCGCCACCGCCTGCATGGCCTGCAGGGCCTCCGCCAGCGGGTACTCTTTGCTCACCACCGGCTTGACCCCCAGCTTGAGCAACGCCTGATGCACCTCGTGCGGATAGCGGGGATTCTCCTTCACCATCCGCCCCCAGAACACCCCCACCACCGACATCGATTTCAACAGAATTCGGTTCGCGGGAATATTGGGAATCTTTCCGCTCGTAAACCCGATGATCAACAACCGCCCTCCCGAAGCAATGCACTTGAGCGACAGGTCGCACACGTCCCCACCCACCGGGTCATAGATCACGTCCGCACCGCGTTTCTTCGTGATCTCGTTCACCCGGTCCACCCATGCCGGATCGGTGTAATTGAGCGCTTCATCCGCCCCGATCTTTTTGCAGAACTCCTGCTTCGCCGCGCTGCCACAGGTGGCGATGACTTTCGCCCCCAACGCCTTTCCGATCTGGATCGCCGCCATTCCGACCCCGCTCGCCCCCGCATGCACGAGCAACGTCTCTCCCGCTTTCAATCCCCCTCGCGTCACCAACCCGCAGTAGGAGGTCTGATACACGATCGGCAACGCCGCCCCTTCGGCGAACGTCCACCCCTCCGGCAGCGGAAACACACCTGCAAAATGCGTGACCGACTGCTCCCCGTATCCCCCCGGTTCACAAACGCGATCACCTTCTGTCCCACGGCCAGATGCTTCACCTCGGAACCGACCGCGTCGATCACCCCCGCCGCCTCCGCACCGGGGGTAAACGGAAACGGAGGCTGCTCCTGGTACTTCCCCTGCACCAGCAGCAGGTCAAAGAAGTTCAACGCCGCCGCCCGATGCTTGATCCGCACCTCCTGCGGCCCGGGCTCCGGAACCGGCGTCTCTCCAAACGTCATCTCTTCCGGGGGACCAAAATGATCGACCAGCCAGGCTTTCATGGTGAACCTCTTCAGTCAGCGCGTCGTTCGTTCAAAGTCACCGGGGCACAATACGATCCGGAACTCCCGGCAAAATACGGTTATAGATTACCTGGGAGATCCAAGCGTCACATCACCGCACTTCGTCCCGAGCATTTTGCCCCACAAACTACTTCTTCCAGACTTCCGGGTTGATGAAATTCGCGGGCTTCTCACCGTTCAACACCTGCAGCGCCTGCACGATGCCCCCCGTCCACAGGTTCCGCTTCCCCACTTCCGTCGCAGAGGCAATATGCGGTGTGCAGACAACATTCGTCCGATTCAGCAGCGGATGATCCGGAGGAGGAGGTTCGTGTTGGAACACATCCAGCCCCGCCGCCCGCAGGTGCCCGCTGTCGAGCGCCGCCACCAGCGCCGCTTCATCCACGAGCGCCCCTCGCGCGCAGTTGATCAGGATCGAACCCTTTTTCATCTTCTGGAACCGGTCCGCGTTCATCAGGTTTTTCATCTCCGCCGTCGCGGGCATGTGCAGCGAGACAAAATCCGATTGCGCCAGCAACTCGTCCAGCGACTCGACCGGTCCCATCCCCGCCTCTTTAATCACCTCCGGCTTCACGAAGGGATCGTACACGAGGACGTTCATATCCAGCCCCACTCCGAAGTGTGCCACCGTCCGGCCGATCCGTCCGAACCCGACCACCCCCAGCGTCCGCCCCCACAGTTCAATCCCCGTCAACGCGGCGTGATAATCCTGGCATTGCCCCTGCGTGAGCAAGCCCTCGATCATCTTGATGTCTTTTGCCACCATCAGCAGCAGCGTAATGGCATGCTCCGCCGTGGACCGCGTCGGCCCGTCCGGGACGTTGCACACCACAATCCCTCGTTTCGTGGCGGCGGGAACGTCCACGTTGTCATAGCCGATTCCCGTCCGGGCAATCACCTTCAGGTTCGGCGCCAGATCCATGAAATCCGCCCCATATTTCAGACGTCCCCCCGCAATCGCCGCCTCCGCCGTCTCCACGCCGGGATAGGGATTGGAAGGAGGCGCATCATTGCCGGAACCGGCCATGACAGCCTGGTGCTTCCAGAGAGAATCAAATTCCGCAGGGGGTGTCCGTTCAAACCAGAGACGATGCACGTTCAATCCTTTCAGACTTCAAATGAGAAGAAACCGCAGCGCTGTCAGTTTTACGAAGATGTCTTGTTAGAGTTCGCAGGCCGTTTGAGATTCGCCGTGTACGCGGGAGGCCGGATCTGCGACACAGATCCCCCGTCCACGTACAGCACCTGGCCGGTGATGAACGACGCCTCTCCGCTCGCCAGGAACGCGACGGCGTTGGCAATATCTTCCTCTTTCCCCAGCCGTTCCAGCGGCACACAGGACCGGATTCGATCCAGTTTTTCCGGCGTATTAAACAGTTCCAGGAACGACGGTGTCGCAATCGGGCCGGGACCGACCGCGTTCACCCGGATCTGCCACGGAGCCAGGTCCATCGCCATCGTCCGAGTCAGCGCTTCCACTCCCCCCTTGCTCGCGTTGTACGCCGTCATCTCCCTCTGCGCCCGCAACGCTCCATACGTGCTGATGTTCACAATCGCCCCCGGTTGACGGCGGGCATCCAATCCCTTCGCGAACTGCTGCGAACAGAGATACACGCTCTTTAAGTTCGTCGTCAGCACTTCATCCCAGAACGCTTCCGTCATTTCCAGGAAATGCTTCACCGGCGCCGCCCAAGCCGCGTTGTTCACCAGCACGTCCGCCCCACCCAAACGCTGCTGCACCGCGTCAAACATCCGGTTGACCGAGGATGCACTCCCCACGTTTGTCTGAATCGATGTGACCTGCGTATCGCCATAGCTCTTTCCGAACTCCGCCTCTGTTGCCAGTAACAGGTCGTAGTCCTTATCGACGAGCGCGACCTTCGCCCCTTCGCGCAGAAACTTTTCGGCGATCCCCTTGCCGATTCCCTGGGCGGCCCCGGTGACAACTGCCACCTGGCCTTGGAAACGCTGCGAAGTCACGTGTTGCATGCGGTACTTTCAAAAGAACAGAGAAGAAACATCAATGCGCTGCGATCAATACAGCGCAATCGCCCGCCCCGGTCCTCCGTGGCAGCCCTCGATTTTGATCGGTGCGAACAGGAAATACGAGTTCGCCGGGAGCTTTCCGACATTTGTCAGGAACTCCACCCCCACCATCCCCTTCCCACCCAGCGCCCAATACGTCCACAACGCCTGTCGCGGGTTCGTGCCCCCCAGCGTCGGAGCATCTGTCCCCACGCACCGAATCCCCTTCCCCGCCAGATATGCAATCGCCTCCGGCCCCGGCGCCGGCCAGCCTTCGGACTTGCCTGCCAGCGGGTCCGTCATGCACGCCAACCCCTCCTCCCCCTCCTGGTAATACCGGTCACTCCACCCGCTCTTGAAGATCACGACCTCCCCCGCCGACAGCGCTCCCGACTGCTGCTCATAAGCCTGCAGATCGGAAACCTTAATCTCCGGTGAGTTCGGCCACGTATTCTTTGCCGTCGATCCGATCAGCCGCGACACGTCAATCACCCGCGCCCGCCCGCACGTCTGCTCCAGCGGAATCTTCTCCGTCGTCAGGTCGCTGGTCCCTCGTTTCCCGTATTTCGCTTCATATCTCTTCAGCCAGTCCTCAATCTGCGGGGCATAACTCGGTACCGGATCATTCGCGGAAGGCAACGCATACGACGGCGGAACCAGGTGCGTCCCCGCGTGAGCATCCATAAAGTGCGTCTGCGCGAAACCGTTCCCTTTCGTCTGCTCAAACGTCAGCAGGACCTTCCGCAGGTAAGGATGCCGATGCGCCCCCGACTCTCCCCCCGGCGACGTTGTGGGTAACTTCTCGTCCAGCGTCACCGACAGATCCACCACCTGCTTCTTCCGGGCCGATTCAATCAATCGCGACGCAAGCCCCGGCTCAGTAATCGCGAACGCCCGCGTCTCCGCCCCCGCCCCCCCGAGGTGCTTCACTCCCAGCATGCAATAAAACGCCCCCGTCGTCGGCAACTTTAACAATCCCGTCACCGACTCCGTCCAGCACATCCCGTATTTCAATCCCGCCAGATGCGTCGCCGCCGCCATCGGCCCCGGCAAAGGCCCCATGCTCGGGCTGTCCGTCCCCGCCGTCATCACCCCTTTCTGCGCCAGGTACTCCATGCAACCCGGGTCCGGATCCGGCCACAGCGGCGCCTTCCCGTTCATCGGATCATTCAAAAACCGGTGCCCCGCCGGAAAAGGCTGATAGTACAGGTCACTGTATCCGCTCGCGAACAATGCCACGTCCCCCGCTTTCAGCGGACGATGCTTCGCTTCCCAGTCCTTCACGTGCTGCGCGGTCACCAGCGGACTCTGCCCCTTCGGGATACTGTCCAGCAGCGCACGGCAATCGATCACACACGCCTCTCCACACAACTGCCACGCCGGGATCTTGTCCCCCGTGATCTTCCCCATCTCTCCCGCCCATTCGTAGGGAGCCCCCGGCGGAGGGACCGAGTGCGCCGGCGAATCCAGTTGCGTTCCCGTGTTCTCATCAATCGCCAGCACCTCGCTGTTGTACGCACTCAGCGGCCCGATCCGCAGATAGCGGTTCAGGAAGAACGGATGAAAGTTCGGCGCCGGCCACGTCGCCGGATAATCCGGCGCCACAATCAGCGACAGATCGACATACTTGCCGGCCCCCGTCGGCTTTTCCTCCGCCGACCCTGGCCCTGCGGCCAGACCAAGAACACAGACCGTCCAGACAAACGGAACGCGCAGCAGTCTTCGAGCGCTGAAGGCAGCCATGGCGGAACTCCGGAAGAATTGAGGAAAGGCGTCAGCGAAAGCTGTGAGAGACGACCACTAAACGGCTGTGATCCTTTGATGCCACTGCAATCCCCCTGGAAGCTCCTCGTTCGCATACTCGATGTGAACGACACGACGATGCGACGGAGATTCCGCTTTCGAAGAGGCGTGCAGGGTCAACGGTGACATAATAACCACCCCTCCCGCGGGGACACAACAAGTCACCTGCTCGGCCCCCGTCCCCTCCGTGACTTCCTGATTTTCGAGCACTCCCTGCCGATGTGATCCCGGCACCACCCGCAACGGCCCATTCTCGGGGCCGCAATCATCCAGATGAATCCGCACCGCAATCACCCGCGACAGGATCTCCCGCGGAGGCTGCACCAGCCATACCCCCTCCTTGTTCCGCCACGCCTTGAAGCCCGGCACGTCGCGCTTCTCCGCCACCGCAATCGCCAGGTCCTGATGCCAGATCAGGCTCCAGTTCGCATCCGGAACCTTGTCGAAAAACGTAGCCCGGACGGCAAACGCCCCCTCCCCCAGAATCGCCGTCGCAAACCGCCGCACCTCCGGCAGCCGCGCACACTCGCGAACCGCCGGCGAAAGTTCTAGCAAATTCCGGATCCCATACCGCCCCGCGTTCCTCAACAACCCCGTACTCTCCGGAAGCTCATCAATCGCCGCTTGCAGCTTCTGCACAGTCTCATCCGAAACCGCTTCCGGAAAAACGCCATAACCATCGCGTGTAAACTGTTCAGCGTAGGAAGTGGGGAGGTCAAGAATCATGGTGAAGAAAACGTCGGGTGGCAGGGGCGCACTGTGCCAACAGAAGCCCCTGAACGGAATCGCTTTGATCTATGCTACTAACTCCGCCGGTGTCTTGCTGCATCTATTTGACAGTCGCCTGATACCGCTTCGGCGCCCCTTTCTTCATCAGCCACACCTCCGACACCAGCGTCCCCCATCCGCCGGTGTTCCGCCACAGCGTCCGATCCGATTGCAGCCCCTCGCCGATCCCGGCCTCTTTTTCCATCCACAGCGTCAGCTTGCCATCTTTTGTGGCCGATTGCGGAATGTCGTACTCAAAGTATTCTGCAATTGATTCCGGGAGCACCACGTTCTCCGCCAGCGTCACGTCATCCGCGTGGATCGACTGCTTGCTCTGCGGATGCCGCTCCGCATACCGGGGCTTGTACTTCGGACGCACCAGCGACAACCGCACCCGGTACTCCGCTTTCGGATCAAGATCGTTGTACTGGAACGTCACCCCCTTCTTCTCATCGGTGGTGAACGCCATCGTGATCTGCGACTTCCGATTCGTCGGACTGACGTGTGCCCCGTCAAAGGACCACCCAGACACCAGATGCGGCGACTTCTCCGCGACTCCCGCATCATCATAGAACCCACCCTCACCAGGGTCATCGTTGTACAGAATCTCTTCCACTATCTCACGGCATTCTTCCGGCTTCGCTGCCGCTGCTTTCTGCAGTTCCCTCTGCAACCAGCCATAGCCGACGTAATCCTGTTTCAGGTTGAACAACCCGTCATTTCCCTTGCCATTCAGCCGATTGTTCTCCTCCCCAATCCGCGTCGCGTCCGCTTTCAGCTTCTGCATCTCCGGTGAAGGTTCCGGCAACGAAAGTTTCGCCAATTCCGTCACCAGCCCATGCAATTCTTCCGGCGAACCTTTCCCCCCGGCGAACTTCTTCTGTAGTTGCCCTGTGATCTCCGCCACCTGTGCCTTCTGCCGCCGCACATCCAACTGGATATATTTGTCGAGATACGACTTCTCCAGGTATTCCCGCCACAAGTAATTCTTCGCTTTCAGATCTTCCGGCATCACCGTCCCGGCACTTTCCACCAACGCGATCAGTTTGTCGATCCCCGGATTATCCGCAATCGGCGTCTCCACATTCTTCTCCAGCGTGAAGATCGCCTCCGTCATCTTCGGAGCCGCCTCCGGCCCGAAATGGGCTCGCGCGTACTCGCCGACCACCTCCTGCACGGATTGATGCGGATTCCAGAACAAACGCAAATACGTCCACACATTCGCGTGGTCGTGCATCCCCTCCGAATACGCCACATCCCCGATCGTGAATTCCGCCGTCTCCTGAAACGCCTTGTAGTACGCGCTCGGCCGCGCGTGGAACGTCCGACGGTTGTAGACCAGCGCCATCGCCGGGTCGGGCTTGCGGGCATACATGTCGTAATCCCACTTGGGGGGCGTCTGGTAATTTCGGTCGGCAATCATCTCGTGGTCCATCAACCCCCATTGCGAATACACCCAATGCGTGATGTCCGTGAACAGCAGGATATTCTGCTGCGGAGGCAACTGATGCAGCATCTCCCGCAGATATCCCCCCCTCGCTCCCCGCCGCGCATAGTGGAACAGGTCTGTCCGATGGTCCTGCCGCCGTCCCGGGGTCCACCCCATCGCATTCGAGCCTGGGCCGTACATGATCCCTGCGCACCAGTCACACCGCTTCGACTGCAGATGCTCGAAAATCGCGATGTCACCGGCGTTATCGAGCTTCTGGTTGCCGACAAAGATCTTGATCTGAGGCTGATACTTCTGCAGCATCTTGGCGTACTCTTCGCACAGCAGAATCATCGCCCGCCCATAGGGGGCCGACACTTCCGATTCATCCCCGCCCCCATCCCCCGACTTGAGGTGGATGTAATCGAACGGCTTCATCGACTTGAAAATCTGTTCGTGTTGTTCGAGCAGCGCCTGCCGCGCCGCTGGAATCCCCGGACTGAGATACCCCTTCCGTCCGATCCCTTCCTTCGCCTGCCATTCAGGCGGTCCCTCTCCCTGGTTCGCCACAATGCAGACCAGCGTGTCGATCCCGTATGACTTCAATTCGTCGAACAGATTTTCCGGGCCTCCATTCGCACCGAGCTCAAACGTGTTCGCTCCCGCCAGCGCATAATCCAAGTGCGCCCGCAACATCTCCTCATGCGTCCAGTGACGGGAATCCGTCAATTCCCGGATGGTTTCCCCCTGGGAAACATTCAGCCCCCGCATCGGCCACCGTGGGGCATGCCGCAGATGCAGCTCCCGTGGAAACTCCACCCCGTCCTTCCGCCCGACCATCTGCCGCAGGATTTCTCCCACGGCATACAGCACTCCGCGCCGGTCTTTCCCCAACGCCAGCACCACCTGCCGCTCCCCCCGAGGCTTCGTCGCCAGGATGTATCCCTCCGTCCCCGGATCAAACTCCGTCGGCAATGGAATCTCCAGCTTTTCCGCCACCCCTTGCAGTTCCGGATGCGACCCTAGCGTCCCGATCTGGATCACCAAGCCCTGAAACTGCTCCGGCAACGGTCCGTAACCGATCGGGGCCGTCGTGATCTCGGCGATCCGATCCTTGAGCAACTGCACACAATTCAGTTCGACCTTGTCCGCCTTCGGACCGGGAACGATCTGAATCGCGGAGAATTTCTCCCCACCGAAACTCGCGGTCCCCAGACCGAGAACAAGGCACACACACAACGCACGGAGTAACAGCGACATTCGCAGAACCTCGCGATTATTAAGAGCTCACCAGGAACGAAATTCACCGCATCTCGGCGCGGCGCGATCAGCGCACTCGACGCAGACAGCCGATCACCTCGGCCCGCGAATGCACATTGAGCTTACGAAATATATTGCTCAAATGCGTCCGAATGGTATTCGGACTCCGGAACAGTTTCTGTCCCAGTTCCTGGTCATCCAGATAACCCCGCCCCATCCACAGGACCACTTCCAGTTCTGCATTGGACAATTCCGCCAGCAGGGTTCGGATCGGCGCCACAAACTTTCGATTCCCGAACTCCGTGCTCCGCGCCAGCGGATCATCCCCGGCCGGCATCTCCTGCTGCGTCATCTTCGCGACTCTGGTAATCTCCTCGTCTCCCGTCACCGCGCTTTCTGCCAGCACCTGCGCAATCAACGGAACCTGGTCGACCACCTGCAGCTCCACTTCCCCCATCCAGATCCGGTCCCCGATGACGACCGTCGTCTCTTTCCCCTGAATCAGCCAGACTCCATTCACGTGTGTTCCGGATTTGGAGCCGAGGTCTTTCACTTTCAGGGTGTTCTGATCGACCCAGATTTCACCATGCTTTCGGGAAACAAGCGCGAACCGCTGCGGAATCGGAATATCCGCATCCACATGCCTCCCGATCACCTTCCGTTCGCGCGTAAAGGGGGCACACCAATCCGCAGGATCGACATTCGTCATCACCAGGTACGCGGGAGGAACAAAATCTGTCGGATTCACTGCACACCGTAAAAAGTCGCTGACGCCGTCATGACGGAACAGAAACCGAAAAACCGGAAAGAGGGGGATCAGAAAAGGGAGTCTACCCTTCAGGTTAGCAGGAAACATTACAAAAAGCATGATTTGACCGACCGTTTCCACGCAATCCCAATCCTCAACCTTTGCCCCGGATTTTGGCCTCTCACTCCGGAATCTCTCCGGGGCTCCTCCCGCCTCACTGAAATCCTGCTTGTTCCACTGAATCCGCAGAGCATAGACTCGATAGCTCTCTGTTCCTCGCTCCAGGTTGATTGACCCGTCACAGGAGGGCCGGTATGCCATCGAAACTCGTCTCCCCATCTCGCGTTCTTTTCTTTTTTGGCGTCCTCTGCCTCAGCCTGGTTTCCGCTCCTCTCCGCGGCGACGACCCGGCCCCGGAAAAACTCACCCAGTTCGGTTTCGCACACAGGGACATCACCCCCACCGAACCAATGCGCCTCTCCGGCTACTCCAACCGGGAAACCCCCGCCAGCCAGGTGGATGAAAAACTGCAGGTTCGCTCAATGGCGTTCAAATCACCCCAGGGAAACCTGCACGCCATCGTCATGGTCGATCTGCTGGGGCTCGGAGCCGCCCAGAATGCGACCATCGCCAAGCGGGTCGCCGCGGAACACAAGATCCCCCGCGAGAGATTGGCCGTCAGTTGCACCCACACGCACACCGGGCCGCAATTCGCCACCGCCGCTTCGAACCTCCTCTCCGTACCGTTCAGCGAGGAAGAACGGAAGCGGGCTGAAGCCTATTCTGACCGCGTCATCGATCAGATCGTCGCCGTCATCGGCGATGCGATACGCGACCTCCAACCGGGCAAGCTCTACCTCGGCGAGGGAAAACTCGGCTTCTCCGTCAACCGCCGTGTGTTGAAAAACGGCAAGTGGACCGGCTTCGGTATCAACCCCGCCGGCCCGGTCGATCACAGTCTGCCGGTCCTCAAGATCACCGACTCCCAAGGCAAAATCAGAGGCATCGTCTTCAACTACGCCTGCCACGCCACAACTCTCGGCCCGCAGGACAACCGCATCAGCCCCGACTGGCCCGGCTATGCCGCTCGATTCCTCGAAGAAGCCCACCCCGGCGTGACGGCATTGACTCTCATCGGCTGTGGTGCCGACACCAACCCCGAACCCCGCACCAATGCCATGCTCAAGGATGCCTCCCCCCTCGCGATCGCGCATGGCCGGGAAGCGACGGAGGCGGTCCGGAAAGTCCTCGCGCAACCGATGAAGGAAATCGCAGCCGCTCCCGTCTGTTCCTTCGGTTACGCCGCCCTTCCTTTCGATCGCCCCACCGTTGCGGAACTCACGTTGAAACTCGCCGACAAACAACCTGTCGTCCGCAAGCATGCCCAGAACATGCTCGACATCCTGAAGAAAAAAGGGCGGCTGCCGGAAACTTATCCCCTCCCCATCGAAACCTGGCAGTTTGGAAATGATCTCACCATGGTCTTCATGGGAGGCGAAGTCGTCCTCGACTATGTCCTCCGCATGAAACAGGAACTCCAATCCGGCTACGTCTGGGCCACCGCTTACACCAATGATGTCCCCGGCTATATCGCCTCCGAACGGGTCCGCGGGGAAGGAGGCTACGAAGTCGACTTCTCCATGATCTATTACAACCAGCCCGGTCGCTGGTCCACCGGAACAGAAGACCTGATCTTCAAGCGGATCAAGGAAATCCTCGAACATCCCCAGGCCGAACAGCCCAAAGATGCCGCCAATGCCCTCCAGCAGTTTCGCATCATGCGCGGCTTCTCCGTCGAACTCGTCGCCGCCGAACCTCTCGTCCGGGACCCCATCAACTTCGCCTTCGGGGCGGATGGCCGCCTGTGGGTCGTCGAAATGGGAGACTATCCCCAAGGCGCGGAAGGAAAACCACTCGGAAAAATTATCGTATTGGAAGACACCAACCGGGACGGAAGGTTTGACGAACGCAAAGTTTTTCTGGACGGCATCGAATTCCCCACCGGTGTCTTCCCCTGGCGCGATGGCGTTGTCGTCTCCGCTCCTCCCGAAATCTTTTTCGCTCGCGACTCGAATGGCGATGGCGTCGCCGATGAACGCAAACTTCTCTTCTCAGGCTTCGGAAAATTCAACCCTCAGCACCGCATGAATGGTTTCGCCTACGGACTCGATCACTGGCTCTACGTCGCCGGAGGCGACCCCAACTTTAAGATCCGCGCCGAACTTCTCGGCAAGGATGTCTCCCTTCCAGGGAATGATTTCCGCATCAACCCGGACACCGGACAGATCGAACCGGAGACGGGTCGCACCCAATATGGCCGCTCCCGCGATGATTTCGGCAACTGGTTCGGCAACGACAACAGCCATCCCTGGTTTCACTACGTTGTGCCGGAACGCTTCGTGCGCCGCAATCCGCACGTGGTCTTCCCGCGCAACGTCGTGAATGCCTTCGGCGACGGTGACAGTCCCCCCGTCTTCCCCTCCAGCCGCGTTACGGAACGCTTCAATGATCTCCGCTCCGCCAATCGCTTCACCTCCGCCTGCAGCCCCGCCATCCTGCGGGATCATGAATTCAGCCAGTCCATTTTTACCGAAGAAACTCTTGGCGATGACGTCAATGAATTCGGTGTCGTTTGCGAGCCGGTCCATAACCTGATCCAGTTGATCCGCCTCAGGCCGCTGGGCGTCACCTATCACGCCGAGAGAATCGGTGAATACAACAATTCCAAACAGGAATTCCTCTCGACCACCGATACCTGGTTTCGTCCCGTCCGTGCCATGATGGGTCCTGACGGGGCCCTCTGGATCGCCGACATGTATCGGCAGGTCATCGAGCATCCGGAATGGATTCCCGAGGACTGGCAGGCCAAGCTTGACCTCCGCGCCGGGTCTGATCGGGGACGCATCTATCGGGTCTACAAATCCAAAACGAAAATGAACCCGCTCCCCCGGCTGAACGAGAAATCCCAGCAAGACGTCGCGGCTCTCCTGGTATCTTCAAATGGCACCCTCCGGGATATGGCCCAGCAATGGCTCCTGGAACGTCCGCAGCAAAGCCGAAAGTTAATTCCTGATCTGACCAACCGCTTCAGACATTCCCGTGATCCCAGCGTGCAGTCACAGCTTCTCTGGACTCTCCACAGTCTCGGCGGGCTGGAACCAGATGTTCTGCAGGAGGCTCTTTCAGATAAAAATGAGCACATCGTCATTCAGGCCATCCGCCTGTGTGAATCTCGCTTCCCTCTCCAGGAGCAACTACAACAGAAGCTCTTCTCCCTCGCGAACCACGATCACCTCCGTGTCCGTTTTGAACTGGCACTCATCCTGGGGGAATGCGCCGACCCAAAAGCGGGTCAGATCCTCGCACAAATCTTGCTCCGCGATCCCGATCACGAATGGATTCGAGCCGCAGTCCTCAGTTCCGCCCCCCGACATGTCGAACAAATTCTTCCGGTGGTCCTCTCCGAGCAGACAACCACCAAGTCACGCGAGAAATTGATCCCTCCGCTGCTCGCCACCCTGCTCGGCAACAACGACTCCGGCATCCACCGCGCCCTGGAACTCATCGCCTCCCAGGATGCAGGCATGTCGCATCCGTCATGGCAATTCTCCGCGCTGGGAGCCTTGCTGGATGGACTGCAGCAACGGGGCACAAGTTTGATCAAATTGAAGGTGGAGCAGGGCGACAAATGGAACCAGCTCCTCTCACGGGTCGACCCCTGGTTCGTCCGTGCCCGGTCTGTCGCGAGAGACCCCGATGCACCTCTGGAACAGCGGGAGCAATGCCTCCATCTCCTCGGGCGAGGGCTCTCTTCTCAATCTGAGGACATCACTCTCCTGTCGGATTTCGCCTCGCCGCTCCAGCCTCTCACGCTTCAGTTCGCGGCGGTGAACGCGCTCGCCCACTTCACTGAGGACCGGATTCCCGGCCTGCTCCTCGCGAATTGGCGCAATCAACTCCCCGAAACCCAAGCCCGCATCCTCGACGTCCTCCTCTCCCGCGAAACTTTCACGGCGCAACTCCTCAACATATTGGAAGGGTCGAAAATCTCCCCGCGCGATCTCGATGCCGCCTCCCGGCAGCGACTGCTAAAACATCGCAATCCCGCGCTCGCGGATCGCGCTGCTAAAATCCTCGCCCAGAATCCCACCCAGGATCGCCAGAAAGTTCTCGACGGTTATGACACCGTCCGGACTCTCACCGGCAACGCGATCAAAGGGGAGACTGTCTTCAAACGGACCTGCGCCGCTTGTCATCAATATCGCGGCATCGGGAATGCGCTCGGAGCCAATCTCGCGACACTTCAGGATCGTACCACCGGTGCCTTATTGACGGCGATTCTCGATCCGAATCGGGCGGTCGAAGGCAAGTTCAAAACCTATGTGGCGGCCATGAAAGACGGCCGCGTCCTCAATGGCATGATCGTGGACCTCGCGCCGAACAGTATCATGCTCGCCTCCAGCGATGGTAAAACGCAGACTCTCCTCCGAAACGACATCGAAGAGTTCGTGAGCAACGGACTCTCCTTCATGCCCGAGGGGCTCGAGAAGGATCTCACTCCGCAGGACGTTGCGGACGTCATCGCCTTCCTGCAGGCGAAATAGATTGCCGCTCCGCTCAAGCCACAGCAACCGACATGGCCGTCACGACCGGCAATGTTCCACGTGGAACATTTCTGCGGCAGCCTCGGCTTTGTTAGCGCGTAAACGGTTCGTGGCGGATTGACAGACTCCATGATCTCCGAGCGGCCAGAGGACATCCGTTCGTGATGAACGGGAGAATTCCCCTAAGGTTTTATCCACCGTAAGGCGATAAGGCGATTACCGTTGCAGAAGATGACGGAATCTGAAGAAAAAGGTGAGGGTTTCACCTCAAAGAGTTCCCGGCCTGTAACGGAAATGCAGGTTTGCCGCCGTTTGATCGACCTTCTCCTTTCAGTTTGGATCTCACAGCACCTCGGTTCGGCATCTGAAGTTTGAAGTTCGTCTGTGCCTTTCAGATCGAAAGCCCCCGTGCCTCCCGGATGGCTTCACACTGTCAGGTTCGTGACCGGCTCTCTTCCCGCGCGCATATTTCGGCGCGCGGCGGAGCAATCGCGAACCTGAATTTCCGTGGATCAATTCCATGCCGGAAAGTGCCTTCGCGGGAGTTCCCGAACACACTCAAGTCGACATTCTCTGGGTGCTCATGTGTTCGGCGCTGGTCTTCTTCATGCAGGCCGGGTTTTGCTGCCTGGAAAGCGGCCTGTGTCGCGCCAAGAACAGCATCAACGTCTCCATCAAGAACCTCCTCGACTTCTGCGTCGCGGGAGTCGCGTTCTGGTGGGTCGGCTTCACCCTGATGTTCGGCACTACTTGGGATGGATTCTGGGGATATTCCACGGCCTCCATGCACGGCGTCTCCCCCCTCTGGCTCAGCACTTTCCTCCTCTATCAACTGATGTTCTGCGGAACATCGACCACTATTGTCTCCGGGGCCGTCGCCGAACGAACGCGATTCACCGCCTACCTGATGATGAGTCTGATTATCTCCGGCCTCATCTATCCCATCTTTGGACATTGGGCCTGGGGAGGCGGACTGGAGGGAACTCCCTCCGGCTGGCTGGCCAAAATGGGGTTCATCGACTTCGCCGGTTCCACGGTCGTTCACTCTGTCGGGGGCTGGTTCGCACTCGCCGCCGTGATGATGATCGGTCCGCGAATCGGACGCTTCGAAAAGGGAGCCCCGGAGATTCAGGGACACAACATTCCACTCGCCGCATTAGGGGCGATGATCCTGTGGTTCGGGTGGTTCGGCTTCAACGGTGGCAGCCTGCTCGCCGTCAACGACAAGCTCCCGCCGATCCTCATCAATACCAATCTCGCCGCCGCTGCGGGGGGTGTTGCCGCGGTCCTCCTGTCCATTTGGCGCGAAGGGCGCCCCAATGTCGGGAGCTGTATTAACGGAGTCCTGGGGGGACTGGTCGGAATCACAGCCTCCTGCCATATCGTCAGCGGCGCGGCGGCGCTCCAGATCGGAGTTTTCTCCGCCCTGATCGTCGAATTCGGAACGGTGCTGCTCCAGAAGCTGAAGATTGACGATGCGGTGGGCGCCATTCCCGTGCATGGATTCTGCGGCGTATGGGGAACCCTCGCCGTCGCGATCTTCGCCCCTTCCACCAGTTTCGGCAACGGTAATTCCCAGTGGGGACAGCTCGCCGTTCAGACCATCGGAGTGGGATCCTGTTTCCTGTGGTCCTTCGGGATTGGTGGATCCTTGCTGCTGTTGCTCAGAGGAGTTTGTCCCCTGAGGGTGAACCAGCAGGATGAGCAGCAGGGCCTGAACGTCTCCGAACACGGCGCGAGTACGGCCTTGCTCAATCTCCTGGAGGACATGAGCCATCATCGGAAAGACGGGGATTTCTCCGGCCAGGTCCGCTGTGAACCGCACACTGAGGTTGGCCAGATCGCCGAGGAATACAACCGTGTCATCGCGCGGGTCAATGCGGAGATTGCCGCCCGCGAAATGGCCGTCGCCGATACCCAGGCCGCGGAAGAAAAGTACCGCGCCATCTTCGAAAACGCGATCGAGGGAATTTTCCAGACGAGCCTCGACGGTAAATACCTGAGTGCCAACCGCGCCCTCGCCAGGATTTACGGCTATACGGACGCCGAAGACCTGATCTCCGGACTGACCAACATTCAGGATCAACTCTACATCGATCCACAGCGTCGCGATCAGTTCCGGGAGATCATGGAAAAATGGGGGATGGTCAAGAACTTTGAAAGCGAAGTCCGACGCCGCGACGGGAGTATCATCTGGATCTCCGAAAGCGCTCGTCTCGTCCGTTTCCCCGACGGACGCCCCAGCCACTATGAAGGCAGCGTCGAGGATATCTCCGAGCGGATCACCGCCCGCAAACTTCAGCGGGAAAAACAGGCCGCCGAAGCCGCCAACCAGGCCAAGACCACCTTCCTCGCCAAGATGAGCCACGAGATTCGCACGCCGTTAAACGGCGTGATCGGGATGCTCGAACTTCTCTCGGGCACCCAGCTCGATCCCCGCCAACAGCGCTATGCCCGCATCGCCCGTCAATCCGCCGACGCCCTGCTGGTGCAGATCAACGATATCCTCGACATCTCCAAGATCGAGGCGGGAAAACTCGAACTCGAAAACATCTCCTTCGATCTCCGCATGATCATGGAGGACGTCGCGGAGATGTTCGCGATGCGCGCCGAGGAAAAGAAGATCGAACTCTCCTGCCATCTGCCGTCGGACCTCCCTGTCTCCCTGTCGGGCGATCCTGAACGCATCCGCCAAATGATCATCAACCTCGTCAACAATGCCCTCAAGTTCACCGAAAAGGGGGAAGTAACGATCCGGGCGGCTCTCCTGTCACGCACCGCCGACGATCGGGGTTGTATCGTACGGTTGCGGCTGTCGGTTCAGGATACCGGCATCGGCATGACCCCCGAACAGCAGCAACGGCTCTTCTCCGCTTTCTCACAGGTCGATGCCTCCGTCTCGCGACGCTTCGGGGGGACCGGTCTCGGACTCTCCATTTGCAAGCAACTCTGCGAACTGATGGGGGGCAAAATCGGCGTCGAAAGCACCGCGGGGCGAGGCTCCACCTTCTGGGTCGAAGTCCCCTTCCAGTTGCTCGATACCAAGCCCGCCTCCGCGAAGAAAATGCCGCAACACATGAATTCGTTGCGTGTGCTGGTCGTGGATGACACCCCGACCAACCTGGAGATCCTGCACGATCAACTTCTCAGCTGGGGCTTCGAATTCACCCCCGCCGTCGATGGGAAGTCCGCATTGGAGGAACTTCGCAAGTCGGTGGAGACCAAAAAGCCGTTCCAGTTCGTGATCCTCGACCAGCAACTCCCGGGAGGCATGGACGGCCTGGACATCGCCGCCGCCATCCGCGACGACGAAAACCTCCGCCACCTGCCGCTCCTGATGCTGACTTCGGTCGATTGCGACCTCGATCCGGCAGCCGTGAAGAAGGCCGGATTGAATGGCCTGTTGACGAAGCCGATCCGCCAGTCGCGCCTCTACGACACGATTGTCGAAATCCTCAACGACCATCTGAACGGCGGCCGCAAGACCGTCTCGCTGCAGGGTTCCCGTACCGACACCCCCGCCAAGCCGAGCGGCGATCCGGGAGATCCCAGCGCCGTCATGATCCTGGTCGTCGACGATAACGAAATCAACCGCATGGTGACCGGGGAAATCGTCGCCGGGGCGGGTTATGTTTTCGAAACGGCCACCAACGGTCGCGAGGCGGTCGAGAAGCTCAAGGCGTCTCCCTTCGACGTCGCGCTCATGGACTGCCAGATGCCGGAAATGGACGGCTTCGAGGCGACCGGAGAACTTCGCCGCTGGGAAGGGACCGAGGAATGGACCGCACTCGGCCGTTCCAAGCTGCACATCATTGCCCTCACCGCCAACGCCGTTCGCGGAGACCGGGAACGCTGCCTGGAAGCCGGAATGGATGATTACGTCACCAAGCCCATTGACCCCAAGCTTCTGCTGAATGCGATTCAGAAGCGGGGGAACGCCGTACCCGTGCACCCAAATCGCCGGGCGTCGGATCGGGTCGACCAGTCTGCCCGAAAATCGACGACACGAGGAGACGTGAGCTCGACGGAGATCCCCTCCGACATCGAACTTCAGATCATCGATGTGGAATCCCTGCTGCAACGCTGCTGCAACGACTCGAACTTTGCCACCCGCGTCCTCCGGAAGTTCCAGGCCCGCGTGCCCCAGGACGTCGAGGAAATCCGCCAGGCCTGCACGGGACGCGATCCTGTCGCCTTGAAAAAAGCCGCCCACACCTTGAAGGGAGCCGCGGGGAATCTTTCCGCGCAGCGACTCCACCAGAAGTCGAGCGAACTGGAACAGCTTGCTGTCCAGAACCGGCTCGACCAGGCGGATTCCCAGATCTCCCAACTTGAGACCGAAATTCAACAGGCTCTGGAACAAATCGAACAACTGATCCAACGGTGGGACATTGAACCCAATTCCTGAGACCATGTCGGAAAGAATACTTCTGTCGCGCTGAAGAGCAGAAACTGAGGACATACCGTGCGAATCCTGATTGTCGATGACGATGAGATGGCACTCGACCTGCTGGAAAATGCCCTCACCCGGGACGGCTATGAGGTTCTCCGTGCATCGAACGGGAATGAAGCCCTCGCCATCCTCCGCAAAGGGAACTGCCGACTGGTGATTTCCGACTGGGAGATGCCGGGAATGAGCGGCCTGGACCTCTGCCGTACTATCCGCAGCCGCGATTTCGGCGGCTACGTGTACGTCATCATGCTCACCAGCCATCAGGGGATGCACGACTTTGTCGAGGGGATGTCCGCCGGCGCGGACGACTTCATTACCAAACCCTTTAATCCCGTTGAACTCGGCATCCGTCTCCGCGTGGGACGCCGCATCATCTCCACGGAAACCCGCGACGTCACCATCTTCGCCCTCGCGAAACTCGCCGAATCGCGCGATCCGGAAACCGGACACCACCTCGAACGGGTCCAGAGCTATTCCCTCACTCTCGCCGAGCAATTATCCACCAATCCCAAGTTCTTCGATTCCATCGACGATGAATTCATCCGCCTCGTCTACCTCACCAGTCCGCTGCACGACATCGGGAAGGTCGGCATCCCGGACGCGGTCCTGCTCAAGCCCGGACGCCTGAGTAACGAGGAATTCGAGATCATGAAATTTCACGCCACTCTCGGTGCCCAGACGCTCGACGCTGCGCGGGAAAAATTCCCCGATGCCCGCTTCCTGCAGGTCGCCCGCGACATCGCCGCCCACCACCACGAACGCTGGGACGGCGGAGGCTATCCCGACGGCCTCGCCGGCACGAAGATCCCCCTCTGCGCCCGCATCGTCAGCCTGGCGGACGTCTACGATGCCCTCACCAGCAAGCGGGTCTACAAGGCGGCGTTCTCCCATCTCGTCGCCCGCTCCATCATCCTTGAAGGATCGGGCTCACACTTCGATCCGGACGTTGTGGAGGCGTTTCAGCAGCGAGAAAAGGAATTCGTCGAGATCCGCGAGCGTTTCAGCCCTCCCGAGGATCACGCTTCAGCGGCACCCGCCTCGGCGGTACCCACTTCCGAAGCCAAGACACCGGCGCCGCAACCCGCGTTGGCGTGAGACAGCAGCAACTCAAGCCAGCAGTTCCTTCACCACCCGCGCATTGGTGATCCGCGAATCGGTCAGCGTCTCATCCCCGCCGTGATGCCTGTACGTCACCCGATTGTGGTCCAGACCCAACTGGTTGAGAATTGTCGCGTGCAGATCCTGCACGCTCACCCGCCCCTCGACCGACCGGTACCCCACCTCATCCGTCGCTCCGTGAACAAGTCCCTTCTTGAAGCCACCCCCCGCCAGGATCAGGCTGAAGGCGTTGCGGTTATGATCCCGCCCTTTTCCTCCCTGCGAGACCGGTAACCGGCCGAATTCCCCCGACCACAGCACGATCGTCGAATCCAGCAGCCCCCGCTGTTTCAGATCGGCGATCAACGCCGCGGAAGGCTGGTCGCACTTCCCGCAGATGATCTCGTTTTCCGTCTTGCAGTTGGTATGCGCATCCCACGGCTGTGAGTGGGGCTTGACCGGCGGAAATACCTGCACGAAGCGGACTCCGCTCTCCACCAACCGCCGGGCCATCAGGCAACGCAATCCGTACCCGGCCGTCTCCGGATTGTCTAAACCATACTTCTTCCGCGTCTCCGCGGATTCCTGCTTGAGATCCAGCAGGTCTCCCGCGACGAGCTGCATTCGGGCCGCCAGTTCGTAGTTGTGGATCCGCGCTTCCAGTTCGGACTCCAGCGGGTAATCACGGCGATGCTCCGCGTTCAGTTGCCCCAACAGGGCCAGTTGCCGCTTGCGCATTTCGGGTGGGGTCTCTCGCGCCGGTTGCAGGTTCACCACCGGCGGCCCTTTCGTGGCAATTTCGGTCCCGCGGAAGGCCGCGGGGAGCCAACCGTTCTGCCACAGCAGCGTCCCGCTCGTGTTGTATCCCTCCGGATCACGCAACACGATGTACGCCGGCAGGTCTTGATTCTCCGTTCCCAGCGCATAGCTGACCCAGGAACCGAGTGCCGGACGACCGGGGAAAATCTTCCCCGTATTCAGCAGCACCAGTCCTTCCGTGTGATTGTTGTGCTCCGAGAACATCGACCGGACCAGGCACAGTTCATCGGCGATGCTCCCCAGGTGCGGCAGGATTGTGGACATCTCCATCCCACATTGCCCGTATTTCTTGAACGCCAACGGCGAAGCCATCAGCTTGTCCGTGTTCCCCTTCTGAAACACTTCCACGGACATCGTCTGTCCCGCCCGCTTCGTCAGTTCAGGCTTCGGATCAAACAGGTCCATCTGGCTCGGCCCGCCGTTCTGCATCAGCATGATCACGGACTTGGCTTTGGCCGGAAAATGGGTCGCGGTCCTCCCGTTTTTGCCGCTCTCACCCCCGGCCTGTTCTTGCAGCAGATGGTTCAGCGCAATCATTCCGAACCCCAGGCTGGAACTTTGCAGCATGCTCCGCCGAGACAGGTTCATCGAGAGATCGAATTGATGCATGGCGACCTCACGGGAGATACAGGAATTCACTGGTATTCAGCAACGTATGACACAATTCGGCGAGCGTGTTGCGAGTCATCTTCTCACCGAGGAACGAACGGCAGGCGGCTGATTCCGAATCGCGCGGCACGCGCCCCAGGATCAATTCATACGCCACCCGGATCGCGCGGTCTGGATCCCCTTCTCCGGACACTTTAAGAATCCGCTCCGCAATCCGGTCCGAAGCCTCAAAGATCAGGCTGTCGTTCAACATCGTCAACGACTGCAGCACCACGGCGGAGGTGTTCCGGCACTCACAGTTCGTCGTCAGGTTCGGTTGATCGAAGACCGAAAGCATCGTCGGGTGATAGTTCCGCCGCGAAAGGAGATACAGACTCCGCCGCCACGGACTCGTTCCCGCCGGCAACCCTTTTTCCTTCACCAGAAACGTCCCATCCGCCTGCGGATCCACCGGGATTGGGGCACCTCCGACGCTTCGGTCCAACATCCCCGCCACGGCGAGAACCGCGTCCCGGATCGATTCCGATTCCAGCCGCCGCAGACGGTGCCGGGAGAGAAGTTTGTTGTCCGGGTCCACGGCCTGCGCAGGCCCGGCAGGCTGCACGGAAGATTGCCGGTACACCGTGGAGAGCATGATCCCTTTCAAAAATGGCTTTAACCGCTGTCCCCGGGCGACGAAGTCCGCACTCAACCACTCCAGAAGCGCGGGATGTGTCGGGGGAAGTCCCGTCAGGCCGAAATTGTCCTCCGGATGCACCAGCCCCTGACCAAACAGATGCTGCCAGATCTGATTGACCCGGACCCGGATCGCCAGAGCGCCGACGGTCGTCTTGAGGTCCGTCAGTTCTCGTGCCAATGCCAACCGTCGTCCGCTCCCGGACAGGTTGCCCGGGGATATGGGTGCGGTTGCATTCGCAGGCCGAAAAACCGTGAATATCGCCGGTGCGACTTCTTCTCCCGGGCTGAACGGATTCCCTCGCTTCAACATCCGGGTCGGCGTCGGCTCGCTGACGTCATAGACCACCTGCCAATGCTGCCAACTCTTCTTCTGCCCCTCCAGAATCTTCAGCAGATTGCTGAGGTCGTCCCGGCGTTGCCGGTCTGCGGAGCTTAACGCCGCGATGACTTCCTGCGGGTTGACCTTGAGTTGTCCTCCCAGTTTCTCCGCCAGGTATTTCTGCACCTCGGTTCGCTTGTCGGCGGGTGTGTTCACCGCTGCCAGGGTATCCGCCCGAACCTGTTCGGGAATGTTTTTCAGCTTTTCCTGCTGCAGTTTCTCTTCATAGGGTTTGCAGAGTGCATCCGACTGGCTGCGGAACCGCGTCACCTGCTCATCGATCCGGGTATTACTCTGCTCATATCTCTGTTTGACGGCGGGAGGGATCTCCGCCAACTGTCTCGGCCCCGGCTGCAACCAATGATCCGGGTTCAACGCCGGCTGAAAGATCGCCTGGAACTGGTAGTAATCCTTCTGGGTGAGCGGCTCGTATTTGTGGTCGTGACATTTCGCACACTGCAGCGTCAGACCCAGCAGGTGATTGCAGGTCGTCTCAATCGTCCGATGCAGCACCCCATAGCGGATGTCCATCGTATTGAGTTCGTTTTCATTGGTGTCATCCGCACTCATCCGCAGAAAACCGGTCGCAATCAACAGCTCTTTCGTCGCCGGGTCGAATGCCTCCGCCTGTTTCCAGGGAACCAGTTCATCCCCCGCCAGTTGTTCCACCAGGAACCGATCGTACGATTTGTCCTCGTTGAACGCTTTTACGACGTAATCCCGATACAGCCATCGGTTCTCGCTGAACTTGATGATCGCGGCATCGTTATCTCCGCCATACACGTCGACGTACCCCGCTCCATCCAGCCAATGCCGTCCCCATCGCTCTCCAAAATGCGGCGAGCCCAACACTCGGTCCAGCAGTTGTTCGTACGCATCCGAGGACCGATCCTGGACAAATGCCGCCACCTCTTCCGGACTGGGAGGCAATCCCAGCAGATCAAAATACACCCGCCGCACGAGAACCTGGGCGGAAGCCTCGGGAGACATCCTCAGTTGCTTCTCTTCCAGCGCCGCCTGGATGAAGGCATCGACGTCCCCGCGTAACGCAGCGCGCTCCTGCGTCATCGGAACGGGCACCGATACAGGCAGCGGAGCAAACGCCCAATGTTTTTTGGCCGTGGCGAAATAATCCGGCTTCACTCCGGGAGCGACTGGTTTCGGAGCGGGACTCACCGCTCCCCATGCCGCTCCGCTCTCCACCCAGCGGGTCAGCTTTGCGATTTCATCCGGCTTCAGTTTCCCCTCCGGGGGCATCCGCAGATCCCCCTCCTTGTACTGGATCGCCTGGATCAACAAGCTCTCTGCTGGCTTGCCCGGCGTCACCGCTTCCCCCCGGTCACCGCCGCGTAGCAGGTCTTCGCGGGAGGTCAGTTTCAGTCCCCCCTGCGTCTTCTCACTACCGTGGCATTTCTGGCACTTCGCCGCCAGCAACGGGCGGATCTCCTGCTCGAAGAACCGGACTTGCGCCTCCGATGCTACCGGTTCCGCTCCCTGAAGCAGATCACTACTCGACGGCATCAACAGCAGTGAGAGTATGGTGAGCAGAATCCGGGAACGGGGGTGCGTCATCATCAGACCGCATGCAGGCCGGAGTTACGGAAGGACGGAACATCAAATCGCGCCGACGAGACGGCGCGGAGGAAGGTTGGGGGTCAAAACAGCGGAAGGAAAACACGTGGGATGTTCCCTTTCAGGCTACCCCTCCCCCACCGGCGGAACAATAGGAAATCCCCGTTCTACAGCCCCTTTTCCGGACCGTAATGTTGGTTTCGCGTCACCAGCGAATCGGCCGAATCACGTTCGACGCCAGGAGTACCCCAAACAAGGCGAACAGGATGATCACCAGCCGCAGAAACCACAGCCCTTTTTCGGCCCCGAACAGCCACGTGATCCAGCGACCGTATCCGGTCTGTTCGAGAATCGCGCGATCGTGCCGCAACCCGAGGAGCGAACCAAGAGTGATGATCGCTCCGATGACTATCTGTGTTTGCATGACGACCACCGCATCTCATTCCCGTGCAACAGAAACACCCGAAGGGAAAATCCCTCCGGGTGGAAACAAACAACATCATTCAGAGAATGCGTGAAGAGATTACAGGTCTTTGAGAATCTTCTTCACGCGGACCCAACCGTCCTCACGGGCTTGCTTATTCGCCGCCTGAGGATCGGGCATCTCCCCGGCTCGCATGAAACCGTGGCCGGCGCCCTTGTAGATGACCGGCTCGTAGGTCTTGCCGGCAGCCTTCATCAGCTCCTCGGACTGCTTGATCGTCATGTTCACACGGGCATCGTTCTCCCCGTAGAACCCATACACCGGGCATTTGATCTTCGCGATCGCGGACTCTTCGGTCGGACCGTTCCCATAGAAGACCAAAGCCGCCTGGATGCCATCGTTGTTCGTCGCATACCGGAATGTCTGCCGTCCTCCCCAACAGAATCCTGCGACGACAACCTTCCCGTTACCCGCGGGAAGTTTTTTCACATAGTCGTACGCGGCATTCAAATCCGCTGTCACCTGATCGTCGGACAGACCGCTGACTGCCTTGCGGACTTCATTTTGGCCGAACTCTTCGGTTCCCCCTCCCTTGGGCCCCATGCCGGAGAGCAGGTCCGGCGCGATCGCGATATATCCCGCTTCGGCGAGTTGATCGGCCACTCCCTGCACCCAGGGTCCCAGGCCGAAGATCTCGTGGATCACGATCACAGCCGTCGCTTTTTCCTTCACTTCGGGAAAGACAATCAGCGATTTGACTTCACGGTTGCCGTGCTTCAGCTTGATCCATTCCAGGTGACGGGGAGACTTTTCGAGACGTTCCTTCGCCCAGTCTTCCTGTTGAGCGGCCAGCGGCGAAACCAGAAACAGACTGACGACGAACAGACTGCAGAGTGTTTTCATGGTGAATCCTCGACGGATGACGGAGCACGAAGAGGAAGCGCACGTTGCACCCCCTCCGGGAGACCAATCTGCCCCACATCCTGCGCTATTTCGCGGCGGATTTCGACACACAGTACAGAAACTTGTTCGAGCGCAGCAACAATTTTCCGTCCACTACCGCGGGGCCGGCGTTGAAGTCGGTATCGTCATCGAACGTGTTCGTCGACAGCACTTCTCCCTTGTCATCAGCCGCCACAACCGCGGTCCCCTTCTCCCGGGAAACGATGTAGATCTTCCCGTCCGCCACGATGGGAGAGGCATACACTCCCCCGAGATCCAACCGCTTGCTGTAGACGCTCGCTCCGTCCGCAGCCTTGATGCAACTCAGAATCCCCCTCTCACTGACGCTCCAGATCTTATCGCCGGAGAGAACCGGAGAAGGGACATACGCCGTCAGTGATTTTTTCCAGAGCGTGTTTGTCTTGGTGATGTCATCCTTGCCCCCTGCTCGGATGGCCACCGCGCTCCCCGACCGCCCCCCGATCGCGTAGACGATTCCGTCCCGCGAAACCAGGCTGCCGCAGATCGTCTGATCCGCCACCCCTTCGGCGAACCACAGGAAGTCGCCGTTGTCCGGATTGTAGCCCCAGACCTCATACGGGGCGCTGATCACCAATTCCGTTTTCCCGGCTGCCGTCGTCACCATCACGGGTGTGGACCACGAACCGTACAACGAATCCGCCGGTGATTTCCAGACTTCTTTCCCGGTCTCCTGATCGAGCGCGATCAACGCCTTGCTCTCCGCCGCCGCGTTGACAATCACGAGGTTCTTGTACAGCACCGGACTCGCGGCGGACCCCCAACCCATCCGGCCCGAGCCGGTTCCGACCGATGTCCGCCACAGCTCCTTGCCGTCGAGATCAAACGCCAGAACACCCGTCTTGCCGAAGAACACGTAAATCCGTTTGCCGTCGCACACGGGTGTACTGGTCGCATACCCGTGATCCCGCAAGTGGCCGGAATAGGAGTCTTCCGACACGGTCGACGGAATCGGACGATCCCAGACAATCTTCCCGTCGCTCAACTGCAGACAGACGAGATGCCGTACCAGGTCTTTTCTGTTCCCTGGCTGGTCGAAATCGACCCCGTAACCCGTGTAACAGGTGATGTAGATCCGGTCTCCCCACACAATCGGGGAGGAACTCCCCGGCCCGGGAAGAGGCGTCTTCCATGCCAGATTCGTCTTTTCATCCCATTTGTCGGGCAGCCCCTGAACTTCGCTGATCGCGGATCCATTCGGCCCCCGGAAGCGGGACCATTCCGCTGCATTCAAAACTTTCTGCAACCCTCCGGAAACCAGCAGACCGCTCAATATCATCAGTGCAGTAATTCGACGTACGGCCATGCTGGTCTCCAGTGAGGGAATGCGGAACAAACAGAATTCAAGCGATCCGGTCAGTTGTCCTTCTTCTCGGCCGGCTTCTCGTCACTCTTCTTTTCATCGGCCTTCTTCTCATCGTTCCCCTGAGGACGGCGCGGACGTCCACCAGGATTCGGGCCGCCACCTTGACCGCCACGGCCACCGCCAAACGCGGGACGCAACGCGGCCAGGTCAAATTTCTTTCCCTTGAGCTGGGCAAGCTGCTCCTTCTGGGAGTCGGTGAGAAGCGCTTCGAGCGCCTTCTCATGGGATTCATCCATCTCCCGCATCTTCGTCATCCGTTCCTGCATATCACCATCGCGATCGGCAAACAGTTCACGCCGCTTGGCTTCCGAATCCTTGTTCGCCGCGGCGATCTTTTCCTGCTGTTCTTTCGTGATCCCCAGCTTGGCAACGACGTCTGCATTCTCAAAGATCCCGGTCCTCAGCGCCTGATAACCGATTTGCTGCAGCCGTTCCTGCTGGGGCTTCTCCAGAATCTCATTCAATTTCGGTTGGAACTTCGCGTTCAGTTGCTTCTGGATCTCATTCCGCTTTTTGCCGAGATCGGCCATCTTGGCTTCACGTTCCGAGCGTTCCAGATCCCGCAGCCCTTCCGCTTCCTTTCTCACCGGATCCATCGCGGACTCAGCATCCGTGCGATATTCCTCGCCCAATTTCTTGAGTTTATCGACCTGCTCCGGCTTGACCTCCAGATCTTTTTGCACCACTTCGTTGAGGGAAAGCTGAATCGGCGACAGAGGGGCACCCATTCCACGTCCCATCATCATCCCACCGCCAAACCCGCCACGTCCGCCTCCCTGGCGGCCTTCACCACCACGACGGCGGCGTCCCCCATCTCCCCCCTCCGGTTGCGCGAATGCCGTCGCCGTGAAGGCCAACAGCACACAGAAAGTCGTCACTCGTTGCATCACCATGTTTGTTCCTCATCTCGCTCGTGTCATGATCCACAATGGATCGATCTGGAATCGTTTTTTGTCGCCGCGGTACACAGGTCACGCAGGGAACCCTGCAGCGCGAATCGAGTTACCCTATCCGGGACCACCTTAAACCAACATGAAGCACCCTTCGCGAGTCACTTCCTTAATTCCAATTTAACTTAAAACCCCGCAAAAAATGCTGAAAAACATTCATCTTGGTTTAAGGTCTCCTCCCCTAAGATGCCTGCTGAAATGAAACGCGGGAGAGTCGCCCGCAAACTGTCATCTTCGTCGCAAAACACAGGAGTGTCGCCATGAGGTCTGTCATGCTCTCCGCGATTTGTGGCATCGCGTGCTTCGCCTTGGGCCAAGGGAATTCCCAGGCCGACAAGGGGCGCGAATCCACCTCTCGCGAAAATCAGTCGTTCGCCAATCACCGGGAATCACGTCACTACGACCGCGAAAACTTCGATCGCGAGGACGTTCGGGACGCTTATCGTTTCCGTGACGAAGAAACTTACTACGCAGCCCGGGATGACGATGACCGTCCTTCCCGCCACCGTGATGAATATCGTGATCGCCGGGACCGGAATGACTTTTACCCCGAGCGAGCCTCGCGGTATTCCGACCGGGATGACCGCGATGACTACTACGCCGATCGAGATTCCCGCCGTCGCGAAGATTGGCGCGACCAGGATCACGCTCCTCGTGGACGGGACTTCGCCCGGGACCGGGATGAAGAAGCAGGACATCGCTACTTCGCCCGTCATGACGACGATGATGATGACCATCCCCGCATGGGACGTCGCGACGGTGGCCGCTTTGAACACGGTGACCATCCCGAACATCGCCGTGGTCCAGATCGTGGCCCCGCGATGAACCATCGTGGCGATGACCACGATGACTGCCCGATCTGCGAAGCCTTCAAGCGGCATCAGCACGGTCAGCATGGCCCGCAGCGGTTCGCCCAGCGGGGCCCCGGTCCGGGACACTTCGCTCACGGTCCCCACGGTCGCGGCCCCGGCCACTTTGCCGGAGGTCACGGTGGCGGAGGTCATGGCGTCGGCGCCCATGGTCGCATGGCCTTCCACGGCCACTTCGCCGGACGATTCCCCCAAGGCGGTCGTTTCCACGGCCACTTCCGTGGACCGCAACACCACGGCTTTTGCCCGCACTGCGACCATTTCGGACACGGCCACAACTTTGCTCATCGTGGCCCCATGATGCACGGCCATCCTGGACACCACGGCGGCTGCCCGTTCTGTCACCAGGGTCACCACGGCGGACCTGGTGGACACCACGCCCGTCATCGCGGTGGACATCACGGACACCACTGTGCGTGCTGCGAACACCACAAAGGTCACGGCCCTCAAGGAGATCACGGCAAAAAGCACGCCGGCAAACATAAGCATGGCGGACCCTACGCTGGGAAGGGTCCTCACGGCACAGCCCATCTTGGGAAAGACGGCCCCAAAGGCCACGCCCATAAGGGTGGTAGCCACAACAACGGCAAAGGCTCTGTCCACCCACCCTTCGCGATGGGGATGCATCACCCCATGCTTCAAGCTCTGCAACACCACCCCGGACCGGCTCACATGCTCGCCATGCTTGATGAAAACAAGGATGGAAAAGTCAGCCAGGACGAAATGTTGAAACACTTCAAACAGATGGACAAGAACCATGACGGCTTCATCACTCGTGACGAAATGGGACCTCCGCCGCCTGCTGGGATGCACCACAAACCGGGACAACCCGCTCCCGGAGACAAGAAGGACGCTGACAAGAAGCCGGGTCCTGGCCCAGGTCACGGTCCGCACGGGGGGCCACGGATGTTTGAATTCCTCGACAAGAACCACGACGGAAAATTGAGCAAGGACGAAGTTCCTCCGCCCCTCTGGTCCCGTCTGGAAAAATCCGACACCAACAAGGACGGTTCGATCTCCAAGGAGGAAATGGATGCCCGCATGAAGCAGCGCCCGGGACGCCCCGAAGGGAAACCGGACGACAAGAAGGCCGAGAAGGACAAGGAACTCGTCCAGCAGCCCGCTCCTCAGCCTGAGTCCAAGTCTGTTCCCGTGGCGGACGCTGTAAAGGCACCGGCCACTGAAAAGGCCGCGACTGATAATAAGCCTGCTAATGACAAGTCGACCGCGGTTGCCACGCCGGCAGCCCCGGCAGCGGCACCCGCCGACAAACCGGCGGAAACCCCGGCCACTGTCAAGCCGCAGGAGGCCAAACCTCAGGAGGCCAAAGCCCCCGCGGCATAAACCCGGCTCATGACAGATCTGCTTGCAGGTCTTTTTGAGAGCGCATCGAGTTTACATGGATCGTCTGTCGCGGCGATAATCATGCCCCAAAAAAACGATTTTGACGCGACACGAAAGTGTTGCACGCTCCAAACCTTGGAGGATGGGATGTTTCAAACACCTTTTTGAACTCCCATCCTCTCAGGTCTTTTGAGACACTGAATGAAAAACCCCTCACAAAATGCGGTTGGTGATCACGCTGGATTAGCAATGTTCGTGAAAACTCACTTCGTCCAGAGCATTTTGTCAGAGTCACCGAGTCCTTTGTTTCTGATTAAGAATTGATTCCATGCACCTGCTGGTTGTTGAAGATGAAGCGGATCTGCGGCGCGTGATCGCGTCCGCATTGCGCGAAGAAGGTTACGCCGTCGATACCGCCGAAGAGGGAGAGGATGGTCTCTTCAAGGCGCAGTCCTGGGAGTACGACGCCGTCATCCTCGACGTGATGCTTCCCAAGCGCGATGGCTGGAGCGTCCTGAACACTCTCCGCGAGTCCAAGAAAACACCCGTCCTGATGCTCACTGCCCGCGACTCTTTGAACGACCGGGTGCGGGGCCTCGATGGCGGGGCCGACGACTACCTCGTCAAGCCGTTTGAACTCAAGGAGCTACTGGCTCGCGTCCGGGCGCTCATCCGCCGGGCCGCCGGGCAACCCCGCCCCATCCTGGAAATCGGTGACGTCCGGATCGACACGGTCTCGCGCACCGTCACTCTCGCCGATGAACCGGTCGCATTGACGGCCAAGGAATACAGTTTTCTCGAATTCCTGGCGCTTCACCGGGGGGAACTGGTCACCCGCACGATGATTTATGATCATTTGTTTGATGAAAACGAAGAGAGTTTGTCGAATCTCACGGATGTGTATGTCTCCAACCTCCGCCGCAAGCTGGGGCATGACCTGATCCAGACACGCCGTGGACAAGGATATCTGATCGATGATTAGGTCGCTGCATTGGCGCCTGCAGATCTGGCACGCCGTGGTCCTCGTCACCGTTCTGGGGATCTTCGGCGGGGTCGTCGATTATCTGCAGTGGCAGACCCGCATCCAGCAGGTCGACGCCGAACTCGACCGCGCCACCGAAATCGTCCGCGCCCGCATGTGGCCCAATCGCATGCCTCGCGGACGACGAAATCCGCAGGATAATCCTCCTCCCGCAGCTCCAAATAACAATGGTCGCCCCGTTGCCTTCGATATTCCCGCGCCGAAAATCCTCCCGCACCATGACGACGCTCCAGCCATTCTGATTCAGGCCCAGCAACCTGCCCCCTCGCCTCAGCAACAACCTGCCGCGCCTCAGCCACCGGACGCCGCTCCTCCCGCGCCTCCCTTGTTCGGTCAGCCGGGAGATCCCAACCGCTTCCGTCGCCGTCCCGATGGGCGAGAGGATGGGCGTCCCATGTTCGACCCGCGTCGTTTTGAACCCAATCCCAAGCTGGCGGAAGAATTCGCCGCTCTCTACGAAGGAAACCACGAAACTCTCCCCTACTTCATCCTCTGGATGGGGAAAGATCGAATTCTCGCCAAATCCGCCAATGCTCCTGATATTCCCTACCCCGGCCTTAAGGAGGAACAGGGACTCTCCGAACGCCGCGTCCAGACCCGCGTCGAAGGACACGATCAGGTCCGGGAACTGGCACATGGTTTCCGCTTTGACGTCAACATGCTCGTCGGTCGCAGCCTCGCTCCGGAGCTTTCCGCCCAGCGGAGTTCCACACTGCTGATGATCCTCGCGGGGATGGGTGTTCTGGCCGTCGGCCTTGTGGGGGACTACTGGCTGTCGCTCCACGCTTTGAAGCCCATCGCCAAGATGGCGACCACCGCCGAATCCATCTCCGTCAAGAATCTCTCCGAACGCATCAACCTGGAGAAAACCGATGACGAACTGGGACAACTGGCCGGCGTCTTGAACCGCACCTTTGACGGCCTGCAGGCCGCATTCGAGCAACAGTCGCGTTTCACGGCCGACGCGTCCCACGAATTGCGCACCCCCGTCTCCGTCATCCTCAGCCACACCGAACTGGCTCTTTCCCGATCTCGCTCACCAGAGGAGTATCGTGACGCCATCGAGACCTGCCGCCGCGCAGGCCAGCGGATGAAAACCCTCATTGACGGTCTGCTGGCCCTGGCCCGCTACGACGCCGGCCAACCGGAGCAGGAATACACCCTCGTCGAACTCGATGCCCTGGGACGGGAATGCCTGGATCTTCTTCGGCCTCTGGCTGACGAACGCCACATCACCCTGACCGGTCACTTCGAACCTGTCCGCATCAAGGGAGACCGCAGCCGCATCGTGCAGGTTCTGACCAACCTCCTCACCAATGCCATCCGCTACAACCGCGAACAAGGGAGCGTCGACGCCAGGATCTTCCCCCTCGAAAACTTCGCGGTCATTCGCATTTCCGACACGGGCATCGGCATCCCCGCCGACGAACTCCCCCACGTCTTCGAGCGGTTTTATCGCGTTGATAAAGCCCGCTCCCGCGCCGAGGGAGGGACGGGCCTGGGACTCTCCATCTGCAAAACGATCATCGACGCCCACCACGGCACGATCACAATCGAGAGTGAACCGCAACAGGGAACGACCGTCGAAGTCCGCCTCCCGCTGGCTCAAAGCTGAAACCATATCGCCGTTTCAGCCCCGGACTTGCAATCGCGGCTCCAAATCCGCAGGGTAGAGAGCTTCTTCAATCTCCGTTCTCTGTTTTGGAATCTCTCATGCGCCAGGACCGCCGTCCCGACCAGCTTCGCCCCATCCGCATCCAACGCAATTTCACCGGGTCCACCCCCGGCAGCGTCCTGATCCAGGCCGGAAAAACCACCATCCTCTGCACCGTCAGCGTGCAGGAAGGACTCCCCGAATGGATGGGAAATTCCCAAAAGGGTTGGGTGACCTCTGAATACAGCATGCTCCCCGGCAGCACCGCCCCGCGCAAGACCCGCGACCGTGGCGGCAAGATCGACGGTCGGACCACCGAAATCCAGCGCCTGATCGGCCGCAGCCTCCGCGCCGTCGTCGATCGCGAAGCCCTCGGCCCGCGCTCCCTCTACGTCGATTGCGATGTCCTCGAAGCGGACGGCGGCACGCGGACTCTCAGCATCACTGGCGGCTTCATCGCCCTGTGCGATGCCATCCATGCTCTCGCTCCCGTCCTCCCGCAACTCGGTCGTCCCGTCTTCACCTCCAGCATCGCCGCAGTCAGCGTGGGCTATATGGACGGCCAACTCCTCCTCGATCTGCAATACTCCGAGGACAGCAAGGCCGAAGTCGATCTGAACGTGGTGATGACCGGCGCCGGGGAATTTGTTGAGATCCAGGGGACCGCCGAAGGTCGTACCTTCAGCCGCCTGCAACTCGACGCCCAACTCGCCCTCGCCGAACAAGGCATCCGCGATCTCACCCGCCTCCAGCAGGAAGCATTAGGCGACGCCTGGCCCTTCAAATAAGAGAACAGTCTGTGCCTCACTTCGTTCGCGGATTCCGCAGGTAATAAAACCTCCCGTCTTCCGCCCCGCCGACAAAATCCGGTATGCCGTCGGCATTGAAGTCGACCGTCGTGGGACTCACATCGTGCCCTTCGATGTTCTCATTCACCAAGAGACCCATGTCCCGAAACGTCCACCCTCCGTCACTCTCGCCGGTCTGCTTCAGATAATTCGCATTCGCGGAATTCACAAAGAGATCCGGCTTCCCGTCTCCATCCCAATCGACGCTACACAACTTCCGTCGACCGCTTTTCCCCGCGATCCCACGGTTCAATCTCAACGGACCTGGCTGAGAATTCAGCACGTTCTGCTTCTGATCCGTCTCGGAAACATTCTCTCCGATGAACGCCCGCCTCGGCGGCAACAGGACTTTCTTCCCGTCCACAACCTTGCGTTCAAAAAAACCGAGATACCCTTCCTGGTCCAGCATCACCAGATCGACCAGCCCGTCCCGATTGAAGTCCGTCACCACCGGCGTCGTCCGCCATTGCGTCAACAGCGCATTCCCCTCGGGCTTTAACCAGCCATACGCCAGCCGCGGTGGCGGACCATTCCACGCCACCTCGACGGGCTGCGCAGCCTCCAGCTTTGGCTCGTTGCGCGTCCCCACGTTCCGATACCAGACCACTTTCCCCCAGATCGAATTCGCCACCAGATCGGGCAGTCCATCCTGGTCCCAGTCCGCCACGCTCAGTGTCGTGTAACCCCACTTCGCCTCGCATGGCCCCTGAATGCTTCCGTTCGGACCCGCCATGATCCGAATCCGCTCTCCTCCCGCTTCCAGGTACTTCGGCCCGTTCCAACGCGGCTGCTCCACACCCCGGCCACTCAGGTTCTCGAAAAACAGGATGTATCCCGCCGTATTCCCGCTGACGATGTCGTCATCCCCGTCCCCATCCCAGTCGAAACCCACCGGCGTGGCAAGTGCGCCGCACTTCAAGTCTTCCGCCTCCTGCTGGAAATATCGCGGCGACAGAAACACCGGCGTCCCGTCCGCAGACATTCGCCCGGTGTGTTCAATGAACGCCACCCGACCATCCTCATCCCCCACAATCAGGTCGAAATCTCCATCGCTGTCCCAATCGATGGCCGTCGGCGTAATCATCTCCAGATCCATCACCAACGGTTTTCCCTCTGGCGTCTTCAACCGGATACCGGCGCTGTAGCGCGGCTCTTTGCGTGTCCCCACATTCTGGAAATACGTAAATCCATCCAGAAACTCACCGCACAGCAGATCGAGATCCCCATCCCCGTCGAAGTCCGCGAAATTCGGTGCAGGCCAGCCGAACACTTCGACAGGTTTCTCTCCCGCTTGCACCTTCACCGGCTTCGCATATCGCGGCGTCTCGGCACTCCCTTCATTCCGCAGCAGATACACAAACCCCCGCAAAGGCCCGCGCGTCCAATGCCCCTCCGCATCATAGGCGTTGTCCCAGCCGTAGTCCGTCCAGTCATCCGCCCCGACAATCAGATCCTGCCGTCCATCCCCGTCGTAATCGACCACCCGCCACATATTCCCCCGCACACGGTTCGGATGCACATTCGGCCCCACCCCCAGCAGCTTCCCCTGCTCCAATCCCGTTTTCAGGAAATCGGGAAACTCCGTCCCCGGTGCCAGAACGACCGGCTTCCCGTCCACGTAGCTCACCTGCACGTTCTGCAATCCCTTGCTGATCCGCCGCCCCGGCTTGAAGACCGGCATTTTAGTCTTTGCCGTGCTCCCGGTCGTGCTCTCAAAGACATACACCCCGTTGCTCGGCTTGTCCGGACAGTTCACCACCAGGTCCAGGTCCCCGTCGCCGTCGAAATCCATCGGCAACGGCCACGCCCACAACCCCACCCCCAGGTCCACGACCAGCCCCGGATGCCGATATTTCAACCGCTCCAGTTTCGGACCTTCTCCGCGTGCCCCCTGCAGCGAGACACAGACCAGCAACAGGCACAACCACCCTCGCATTCGCATCACGCCTCTCCCTGATTCTTCCGTCGCCACGGATAAAACCACACGCCGTAAGGCAGGAACGTCACCTCCAGCGGCTCCGCAAATCGCTTCGGATGACGCAGCTCCCACGCATGGCAAGCCGTCAACAGATCGCTGGAGACACACGCCGCTTCAGCATCTTTTTTCGTGGCCAGGCGGCAATTCCACAGTTCCACCGTCCCCACGATCTTCCCACGACCGAATTTCTCGGGAGTCAATTCATGCCGGGCGATGGATTCCGCCGCGCACTCCAACGTCGAGTCCCGCTTCGACGCATACAGGTAAATCGTCCCGCGGATCTGCGTCGGCTGGGAGCGGATCTCGACCGTCTTAATCCCGCGCAAGATCAACTCCACCCACGGCTGCTGAATCCCCAGCGCGGGACGGTTCGGATCGCGCGCCTCACCCACAGTTATACTTCCACGCTCTGGTAGAGCGCCGGGATGATCGGCTCCTCATCACAGCTATCCCGCAACACCACCGACAGCGCCTTCGCCGCCTCAGGTTCCCCATGCACCAGGAATGCCTGCCCGATTCCCGTCCGGCTCGCCATCTGACCGAACCACCATTTGAAGTCTTCCACATCCGCATGCGCCGACAGCCCGTTCAGAATCTCCACTTTCGCGCGGAGCGGATAATCGCGGTTGAAGATATGTAGATAAGGCTGCCGCTCCACGATCCGTCGCCCCAGCGTATTCTGAGCCTGGAAGCCCACGATCAGTACCGTGTTGTTTGCGTCTCCGACACCGTGCTTCAAATGATGCAGGATTCGTCCGTTTTCGCACATCCCGCTCGCCGCGATGATCACCATCGCCCCCTTCCGGTCGTTCAGCGCCATGCTCTCGTTCTGATCGGCGATATAAGTCAGCTTGGGGAATGAGAACGGATCCACGTCCCGCCCACGGGACTGATGCACTTCCTCGTCCATGTCGCTCCAGTGATGCCGATACACCGTTGTCAGCTTCTTCGACAGCGGACTGTCCACGAAAATCGGCACCGGGGGCAACGCCCCCTCGTTCGTCAGTTCATTGAGGTAGAACACGATCGTCTGCGTCCGCCCCAGGCTGAACGCGGGAATGAGCAGCCTCCCCTGCCGCTGCGCCGTCTCGGTGATGATCCGTTTCAACGCCGCCTTCAAGTCTCCGCTGGGCGGATGAACCCGATCCCCGTAGGTACTCTCCGTGATCAGGATGTCGCACCCGCCGACCGATGCAGGATCCCGCAGCAAAGGCATTCCTCGCCGTCCTAGATCCCCGGAAAAGACCACCCGCCGGATCTCTCCCTTGTCCATGAATTCCATTTCCACGATCGCGGAACCGAGGATATGCCCCGCGTCGAGGAATCGCAGCCGCAGCTCCGGCGCCACGCTCTGCCACTTCCCGTAGTCGATCGGCTGAAACAGCTTCACCACCCGCTTCACCTCACGCTCGGTGTACAGCGGTTCGATCCCCTTCGCCCCGGGGGCCAGGTGCTTGTTCAGGTACCGCGCATCTTCCACCTGGATATGGGCCGCGTCGTACAGCATGATCTCCGCCACGTCCGTCGTCGCCGGCGTGCAGAAGATCGGCCCGTCAAACCCCGCCTTCACCAGACCCGGCAGGTTCCCGCAGTGGTCGATGTGGGCATGGGACAGGATCACCGCGTCCAGGTTTCGCGGGTTGCAGCGAAATTTTTCGTTCTTCTCCCGCGATTCCGCCCGATGCCCCTGGAACAATCCGCAGTCGAGCAGGACCCGCAATTTGCCGCATTCAATCAAGTGCTGGCTGCCGGTAACTTCTCCGGCCGCCCCGAGAAATGTGATCTTCAAAATATCTGTCCTGAATGGTCTGCGCGGGGTTGGGGACTCGCTCGGAAAATCGCTCCTCTCCGAAACCCCATTGTGGCCGCGAACCCTCCCCTCACTCAACCAATTCGGCTTCCCGGAAACGGATTTTGCTGATAGAAATCACCCTGCTGCGTACAATTTCAGTAATCGCAGCTTTGATTTGGCGCCGATGAAAACAGAACCGGACTGAAAGACCGGTGGCGCGCGAGAGTCTGCCAGGATCGTTTTTCAGGGAAAGTCCTCTTTCCCGGGGAAAAGTGGAGGTAGAACATGGTCGCCCTGATTCAGGGAGAAGACTCCCTGCGCAATCTCTTCAGCGGATTGACGGAACAGACGTTCCAGGTGGACTTGGGAATCGTCGATCCGCCGCTCATCGATTATCTCTCGGATCTGCTCGTGCGGTTCACCCGCATGGAAGCCATCTATCGCCTGCGAAACACCCGCGGCCGCCCGCTCCGCGAAGTGACCGAGATGCTCGTCGAAGCCCAGGAACGGGAAGCCAAACCCCGTCGTGAAATCTTCCGCCACATCGGCGATTTCACTCTCTTCTGGACCGGAGTCTTCCCCGAAACCCTCACCCATCTGCAAGGCTCCGGAACCTGCGACGCCCTGATCGACTACAGCCAGGAAGGAAAACGCTCCTACTTCATCGCCAGCACCTTCAAGGAAGAACCCTTCGACAAGGAGGCCCCCGTCCTGCATCGCTTGAGCGAAGAGTTCGAACTCTGCAGCGTCGGCCTGAGACGCGTTCGCGCCGAATGGGAACGGGAAGCGGAACATCACCGCTCCTGAATCATCCCTCGGACATCAACGGCTTCAAAAACGCATACGACTGCCGCAACGCTTCCGGTGCCATGTGCGCATGTCGGCTTAATTCCACGTTCACGCAACCCCTGTAACCAATTTCTTCCAGCGTTCGCAGGATCGGAGGAAAATCCATCTCCCCCTCCCCGAACATCAGATGGTCGTGCACCCCCTTGTTCATATCCTCGATATGCACGTTCCAGATCAGGTCGCGCCATTCCCGCAGGTATTCCGGAATCGGCCCAAGCTCGATGCAATGCACGTGACCCAAATCGACCGTCAGTCCGAAGTTCGGCGCCTTCACCTGGTCCCGCAGTTCCCCGAACCGGTCGAAGGTGTCGATGAACATCCCAGGCTCGGGCTCGAACGCCAGCTTCATCCCCCGTTCCCCGGCATAGTCCGCAATCGCACGGCAGCCATCCGCCAGCCGCAGCATCGCCACGTCCGCCGACAGATCCCCCAGCAGCGCCCCCGACCACAGCGATATCGCTTCCGCGTCCAGCGCCACGGCAACGTCGGTCGCCCGCTTCAGAAAATCGAGCCGGACCTCTCGCTCCTCCGGTGTCGGACTGAGCAGCGTCGGATCGTGCTTCACGCGCGGATTGAGCAGAAACCGCGCCCCGGTCTCGATGACCACCGCTAACCCCAGCTTCTCCAACTGGGCCTTCGTTCGCTCGATCTGCCGTGGCAGATCCGCATCAAACGGGTTCAGGCAATGGTGATCCAGCGTCAACCCGACCGCTTCGTATCCCTCTTCCGCGATCAGATCCAGCGCCTGGTCCAGAGGGTGAAACGACAACCCGTTCGTGTTATATCCCAGCTTCATGACCGTTCCGTTCAATCTTTTTCAACGCTCAGCTCGGGGAGCGGAGAATCTGAAAGCCGCGCGCAGCGTACACCCACCCGCTGTAGAACGTCATCGCCACCGCCACCCACAACGTGATGTCCCGGGAATAAACCCAGCCTGCATCCCGGTATCCCGGATCGCACGTCAGCAGGCTCAGCGTCAACGCGGCGCACTGCAGGATCATTTTCAACTTCCCGCTCCATGTCGCGGAAAAGTCCTTCCCCTGCTGCTCAAGAAACCCGCGCAACCCCGTCACGAACATTTCGCGCCCCACGACAATCGCCACCATCAGCGCATTGACGCCGCTCAGATTCCTTTGCTCCAGCAGAAAGATAAACGTCCCGCACACGATGATCTTGTCCGCGAACGGATCGACGATCCGCCCGAACGTGGAAATCAATTTGAATCGCCGGGCCACGAACCCATCCACCGCATCGGTCGCCGCCGCCAGCAGAAACAGCATCGCCGCGGGCAATCCCAGGCTGTCGGGACGCAGGCTGATCATCCCGAACAAGATCAGTGCCAGCACCAGGCGACTGACCGTAATGATGTTCGCGAGGTTCTTCCACCACCAGGGTCCGGTCGCGGTATCTGCGGTCATGGGGAAGTCTCTTTGTCGTCGTCCGTGGAAACCGATCCGACCCAGTCATAGTCCTGCCGGTCTTCCAGCACCACCGGAACCATGTCTCCCGTTTTCAGCCCCGCCCCGGAAACGATCACGTTCGCGTCAATCTCCGGTGCATCCGCATAGCTCCGCCCCAGCCACAGATCTTTTTCACCCTCGACCGGAGAGTCGATCAGTACGTCCAGTTCGTACCCCACCAGCGAATCGGCGAAGTCAAACGCGATCGCCTGCTGCAGGCTCATCAGTTCATCCCGCCGCGCCACCTTCACCTCTTCCGGCAAGTGCCCCTCCAGCTTCACCGCAGGGGTATCCGGCTCAAGGGAATAGGTAAACACCCCCATCCGCTGGAACTTCGACTCCGTCACAAATTCCTTCAGCTCTTCAAACTGAGCGTCCGTCTCCCCTGGGAACCCGACGACAAACGTCGTCCGCAACACCAGGTTCGGAATGTTCTTCCGCAGCTTCCCCACCAGTTCGATCGTCTGGTCCCGGTTCACCCGTCGCTGCATCCGCCGCAGGACTTGATCGTTGATGTGCTGCAACGGCATGTCCAGATACGGAATGATCTTCCCCGACGTCGCAATCGTCTCGATCAACTGATCCGTGAAATTGATCGGATACAAATACAGCAACCGGATCCAGTCCAGCCCTTCGACCTGCTCCAGTTCCTTCAGCAACTGCACCAGCCGCACTTCACCGTACAGGTCCATCCCGTAATACGTCGTGTCCTGCGCCACAAGATTCAGTTCCCGCACTCCATCTTTCGCCAGTTCGCGGGCCTCTTCCACCACCATCTCAATCGGCTTGGTGATGTGCTTGCCCCGCATCTTCGGAATCGAGCAGAACGTGCACGTCCGGTCGCAACCCTCGGAAATCTTCAAATACGCAAAATGCCGTGGCGTGATCCGCAACCTTTGACGGTCATCCATCGCCTTGAGCGGCGCCGGCCGGAACACCTCCCGCTGTTCCCGGTGCCCCCCCACCAGGTGGTCCGCCACTCGATTAATCTCATCCCGTCCGAATACCCCCACGATGTGGTCGATCTCCGGAATCTCCGACAAGAGCGCGGGCCCGATCCGCTGCGGCAGGCAACCGGCGACGATCACCCCCTTCGTCTTCCCCTGCTGCTTCAGGTCCACCATCTCCCGGATGACCGACTTCGACTCTTCCCGCGAACTTTCAATAAACCCGCAGGTGTTCACGATCACGAAGTCCGCCCCGGCAGGCTCCGAAACCAGTGTGTATCCATCGAGTGCCAGCGTCCCCAGCATCTTTTCGCTGTCCACCAGGTTCTTCGCGCACCCCAGGCTCACGAACGCATACGTCCCCTTGGAATATCCGGTCTGCTCCGGCGCGGGCGTTGAATCAATCTGCGGAAGAATCGGAAGCGATTGCATAAAACCGTCGTTCTGTTTTCCAAATCTCAGTGGGAAGATTTTGTTTCCAAGGGCTCGATGGATTCCATGAACCAGACCGCTTGCGACACCTCTTCAGTGTACCACCCCGGAAACCATCGAAACAAAGTCAATCCGGCTCAACTCGGCCGTTTCACACGCAACACCCCTGCCAGTGTCGCTAAACCCGGCGTGCCTCTTGTATTGATCGGGGCTCAGACCGCCTCAAACGCATGGCGGTAATGCTGGATCTGCGGCTGCTTCGCCCCCTCAGGCCATGTCACCGCGACCACGTCAAACCGCGTCCGTCGAGCATGCAGCTTCCGTTGCTGTACAAACGCCGTCGCGGCCCGGGTCATCCGCCGCTGCTTGTCCGCAGTGATCGCCTCTTCCGGCCTCCCGGCCTCTTCCCCACGCCGGGTCTTCACTTCCACGAAAACCAGCCAGTCACCATCCTCGGCGATCAGGTCGATTTCTCCGTAAGCGGAACGGTACTGGCGCGCCAGGACGCGAAACCCCTGGCGCCGCAGGAAGCGGGCTGCCGCCCGCTCCCCTTCGTCACCCAGGAATTTTTTCCACCAACCCCACATGGCGAGACTCCGACGATAATGTCGAACCAGCCGGCATGCGGATCGGGCAAAACCGGAATCAGGCTTCGTCCTTCTTGGCGCGACGTTCCGTCAGGCGGGTCGCCTTGCCGGTCCGGTCGCGAAGATAAAACAGCTTCGCGCGACGCACCTTCCCGTGACGGATCACTTCCAGCTTCGCGATCTTCGGAGAGTTGACCGGGAACGTCCGCTCCACCCCTTCACCGGAAACGATGCGGCGAACTGTGAAGTTCTCGCGGGTTCCGGAGCCGCGGCGGGCAATCACCACGCCGTTGAAAATCTGGATCCGTTCCTTGTCACCTTCCAGGATTCGCGTGTGCACGTCCACCGTGTCACCCACGGCAAACGTCAACGCGTTTTCACGCAGCGAAGAAGCTTCCACCGACTTCAATAACTTGTTCATGTCTGTTCCCTTTCCTGCTGTCGACGGAAGTTCTTCCCGCCATCTCTCGGCTGGCTGTCATCGCTGACCGCCGCCGTCATCATTTCAATTTTGTTTTCGATTGCCGGAAGTCGGCTTCGCGGATTCCAACAGGTCCTGGCGGCGCTCGGCCGTCCGTTCCCGGCTGGCAGTCTCCCGCCACGCCTGGATCGCCTGATGATTTCCGTTCAGCAACACCTCCGGAACCTGCATTCCTCGAAATTCGCGGGGCCGGGTGTACTGCGGATATTCCAGTAACCCCGCGTCCGCGAAGGACTCATACTTGCTGCTTGTCTCGTCTCCCAGAACTCCCGGTATCAGCCGCATCACCGTCTCGATGATCAGCATCGCCGGAACTTCTCCCCCGTTGGTGATGAAATCCCCGACGGAGATTTCATCCGGCTTCAAACCCAACGAGATTCGTTCGTCAAACCCTTCGTATCGGCCGCACAGGAGGATTAATCGGCGATGTCCCGACAATTCCTGCACCACCTGTTGTGTCAATTTGCGGCCCTGAGGCGTCAGCATCACCAGATGCCCCGGCTCGTCCCCCTGCTGCCGCACGTGTTCCACGCAGTCGAACACCGGCTGGCAACAGAGCAACATCCCCGGACCTCCACCAAACGGCTTGTCATCCACCGATTGGTGTTTCCCCGGCGCCCAGTCACGGAAGTTCCAGCGGTGGATTTCCACCAGTCCCTTTTGCAACGCCTGGTTGAGCAGGCTCTGCTGCAGGTAACTCTCGAACAGTTCCGGAAACAGGGTCAATACGTCGAACCGCATCTCACACCTTCACCACGCTTCCCTCGATCCCCACCGTGAGCCGCGAGAGCCCACCGGACGAAATAACCGAGGGAATCCGGCTTAGGATTCGCTGGACTCGGCCGCCGCTTCCGCTTCTCCGCCACCTTCTCCCTCGGCGGGAGCAGCGGCCGGAACCGGCAACGCCTTCGGTTCGATCGCCGCGGGAGGCGCCTTCGCCTCGCCGAAACGGTTCGTCCGGATCTTCTTGATCAGCGTCTTCACCCGGTCGGAGGGAATCGCGCCGACGGACAACCAGTAGTCCACGCGCTCCAGGTTCAGTTTCACCCGGTTGGCCTTGTTCGCCACCATCGGGTCATACGTCCCCAATTCCTCGATCGGATCGGAATCCCGCGACTTGCGACTGTCGATCGCGCAAATCCGGAAAAACGGACGGTGCTTCCGTCCCATCATTTTCATGCGAATCTTAACCGCCACTCTCAATCTCCTTCTTCAAGACAAAACAGTCTGTTTCCAAATCGCGCCGACGCGAGCCGTCACGTCAACGCCGCTTGTTTTTTTTGCGTTGCGCCTTGGCTTCCTTCCGCAACTTCTTCTTCTTGTCCGCATCCATTTCCTTGGCCTTGCTCCGCTGCTTTTCACGCATCATCGAAGCATGCGGGTTCATCATCGCCGCCTGCGACATCTCCCGCACCGCACGCATCCGGTCCCGCATCCCCAGGCCGGATACCTTCTGCATCTGCGCGGCCATGTTTTCAAAGTCTTTCAACAGCCGGTTCACGTCCGCAGGCTCCGTCCCGCTCCCCTTCGCAATCCGGCGGCGACGATTGATGTCGATCCGCTCCGGGAACTTTCGTTCATCGGGGGTCATGCTGTTGATCATTCCCTCGATCTTCTTCATCTCTCCTTCGGGATCCACCTGGTTGGGCATCTGCTCCAGCATCCCGCCCATTCCCAGCATCTTCAGAATGTCCTTCATGGACCCGATCTTCTGAACGTTCTTCATCGTGTCCCGGAAGGACTCCAGGGTGAATTTCCCCTGCAGCATCTCTTCCTGGGCTTTCGCCATCTGGTCGGCATCCAGCGCCCGCTGCGCCTTTTCGGCCAGCGTCAGAATGTCCCCCTGCCCGAGGATGCGCCCCGCCATCCGGTCCGGATGGAACGGCTCCAGCTTGTCGAGCTGTTCCCCCATGCCGATAAACTTGATCGGCACTCCCGTCACCTGCTTCACGCTCAACGCCGCCCCGCCCCGGGCGTCACCGTCCAGCTTCGTCAGGATCACGCCGTCCAGCTCCAGCGCATCGTTGAACGCTCGTGCGCTGTTGACCGCGTCTTGTCCCGTCATCGCATCGCAGACGAACAGGATCTGGGAAGGATTCAACCGGCGGTCGATTTCTTCCAGTTCCTTCATCAGCGCCTGGTCCACGTGCAGACGCCCCGCCGTGTCCAGGATCAGGACCTGCACATTCCCCGCCGACTTCGCCGCCTGCAAGGCGTTCTGGCACACAGCGACGGGGTTGCTCGTCGGAGGCTCGGTATACACCGGCACCCCGACCTGCTCGCCGATCACCTTCAACTGCTCGATGGCTGCGGGACGTTGCAAGTCCGCAGCGACCAGCATCGCCCGCTTCCCCTGCTCCAGGAGCAGCTTGGCCAGCTTGCCGCAGGTCGTCGTCTTTCCGCTCCCCTGCAGACCACACATCATGACGATGCTGATCCCGGAGTCCTTCAGATTCAGCGAGTGATCGACCGGCCCCATCAGGTCGATCAACGCGTTGTACACGATCCCCAGGAATTGCTCCTGCGGTCGCAGCGCTTCAATCACCTTCTGGCCGATCGCCTCGTCGGTGATGTTCTTGATGAAGTCGTCCGCCACTTCGTAATTGACGTCCGCCTCCAGCAGCGCGTTCCGCACCTGCTGCAACCCTTCGCGGATATTGGCTTCGGTGAGCTTCCCCGTACCGGTGAAGATCTTCAAAGCGCTCGTCAAATTGGCGGTGATTGTTTCAAACATCGAACTGACCGATGCAACTGGAAGCCGGCCGCGAAAGCCGGCGGATCAAGCGACACAGTCCCCGCACCGTCGAGACGCCGTTCTCAACAGCCGGGGTTTAAACCATTGTCGCCACAGATTTTGAATCTGCTCCCGTCTGAGGAAGCAGCCTTCCGACGCACGTCACCCTCGGGGCGGCGAAACGCGGGAAACCAAGGATTTTACGGCATCACGTTTTTAATAACAACGTCAGCGATCACTGATTTTGGCCCTCGCCCGTCTCCCGCTTGCTCCCCTTCGAAATGCCTCCCTCGCTCAACCAGAAAACTCCGCAACAACAAGCCCGATAATAACTTATGTCGAATACGCAGCACCCGTCCGCCGAACAGCGGCAATTTGCCTTTTCCAACACCGGGCACTACACTGACCGATCCGTCCGTTGCGCCACAGGAGTCTTCCCCATGTCTCCTTCCGCCGGACGAGTCTCTCAGGATCACCGCACCAGCAGGGCCACGGACGCCCAACCATCAACCTCATCCACGGGAAATCCACCGGGAAAGGCGCCCCTTGCCCTTTCCTGACGATGCTCATTTACCAATTTCGTCTGAAACCTAATCGAGCGAACACCATGAACCAGGAAGATCTCAAGCTGGCAACTCTCTGCCTCCACGGCGGCCAGGTCGTCGACCCCACCACCAACTCCCGCGCCGTCCCCATTTATCAGACCACTTCGTATGTCTTCAACGACAGCGATCACGCCGCGCGCCTCTTCGGCCTGCAGGAATTCGGGAACATCTACACCCGCCTGATGAATCCCACCACCGATGTCCTCGAGAAGCGCATCGCCCTTCTCGAAAAAGGTTCCGGCGCTCTCGCCACCGCCTCCGGCCAGGCTGCTGAAACGCTCGCAATCCTCAACATCTGTCATGCCGGTAAAAACATCGTCTCTTCCTCCAGCCTCTACGGCGGAACCTACAACCTCTTTCACTACACCCTCCCCAAGCTCGGCATCAAGGTGAAGTTCGTCGATCAGAGCGATCCCGAAAACTTCCGCAAGGCCATCGACGACAACACCCGTGGCGTCTTCATGGAGACCATCGGCAATCCCCGCCTCGACGTCCCCGACTTCGCCGCCATCAGTGAGATCGCCCACAAGGCCGGCGTCCCGGTCATCGTCGATAACACGCTCGCCTCTCCCGCCCTCTGCCGTCCCTTCGAGCACGGAGCCGATATCATCATCGCCTCCTGCACCAAGTTCATCGGCGGACATGGCACCAGCATCGGCGGCATCATCGTCGAAAAGGGTGACTTCCCCTGGAACAATGGCAAGTTCCCCGACATGACCGATCCCGATCCCAGCTACCACGGCATGAAGTTCTACGACACCTTCGGCCCGATGAAGCTCGCCTATATCCTCAAGGCCCGCACCCAGATGCTCCGCGACATCGGTGCCGCCATGAGCCCCTTCAACGCGTTCCTCTTCCTGCAGGGACTGGAAACCCTCCACCTCCGCATGAAGGCCCACAGCGAAAACACGATGGCTGTCGCAAACTTCCTGCAGTCCCATCCCAAGGTCGCCTGGGTCAACTACCCCGGCCTGGAATCGCATCCCTGCTACAAGCTGGCGAAGAAGTACCTCCCCGACGGCTGCGGCGCCATCATGGGCTTCGGCATCAAGGGTGCCACCCCCACCCAGCAGCAGGAAAACGGCCGCAAGCTCATCAACCACGTCAAGCTCTTCTCGCACCTCGCCAACGTGGGGGACAGCAAATCGCTGATCATCCACCCCTCCACGACCACCCACCAGCAGTTGACCCTCGAAGAGCAGAAATCGACCGGCGTCACCCCCGACTTCGTCCGCCTCTCCATCGGGACCGAAGACTCCGCCGATCTCATCAACGACCTCAAGCAGGCCCTCGAAGCCGTCTAATTCCTTCTTGAATGGGGTGGCCCACACGCCGGTAGTCCGGCGTGGGGGTGCGCACCACAAGAGACAAAGTCAATTCGATGTGGGTGGCGGGGGCGCTCCGCGACAGCGGAAGCCCCCGATATCGAAGCGAGCGACGCTCACTCATTCCCAAAGAAAACGCACAGACCCCGGAGCCAAAACTCCGGGGTCTTATGCATTCCCCCCTCATGAAGATCCAACCGCGACGAATTTACTCGTCTTCGGATTTTGTCTTCGTATTGCTCACGTTCTTCGCGGGAACCCCTCCTGGCTTCTTCGCCGGTTGCTTCGTCGGACGCGCTTCCTGAGCGGTCTCGGAAGCATTCTCCGAGGATGTTCCTGACGGAGCGGATTCAGCAATGGTGGATCCGTCGTATTCCTTCCACGTTTCGACGTACCACACGCCATAAGTGGCGTACACCGTCCCACCCAGTTCCCGCAAGATACCCCGGAACTTGGAGGTCGTCATTTCCCGGTTGTCGATGACCTGCTGCAGCGCGAAACGGCGGTTCGCCGGAATCCAGGAAAAGAATTTTCCTTTCCCCATCTTGTCGTTCTCCGCCAGCATCCGCAGCAACGCCAGGCGCGGCACGTCACGGGATGACTTGGGCAGTTCATCCAGCCACGCCAGCACCCAGATCGTCTTCTGGTCAGCGCTCAATACCACCGACATCGAATACGTCCACTCTTCCTCACCCTTCTGGGGAGAATCGGCGAATTCGAAGTCGTACCGGCTCTTGTTCTTGACCGGCTTCAAGCCGATGGATTTCAGCAGGCGGCCCAGTTCTTCCTCGCTCAGGGCACCGGGAACCGGGGCTTCGGCCTTGGGTTTGTCGGCGGTCTCATCGGCAGCGTGCAAAGCGCCGGTTGCCATGACGGCGGGGAGACCGGCCATTGCCGCCGTTGCCAGCCAGTTACGTCGAGACATCTCCATCGGACACTCCTTTGTTTCCTGTTCACCGGCCGGAGCATTCGTGGGGAATGGCCTCCCGACCGTGGACCGTACTCCAATCGAGAACGGCCCTGATCTTCCTTGATCCCGTGACTCCGCACGGGTTTTGTCTCACTCTTCCACGCGCTTGCGCGCCAACGGCAGTTTCTGCCGAAGCTTTGCCCTGATTCCGCCTCGCAAAATGCGGATGGTGATCACCTTGCACTCACAAGCGTAAGCACAACGCCAATCGTCCAGAGCATTTTGCGACTAGAACAGCTGATCCAGGCAGATCTGCGACCACGTTTCAAATTGGTCGCGATCCCGCTTCAACTCCTCCACAGGGGCAAAGCCTGCCAATATCATCGACTTTTCCTTAGGGGAAACTTTTGCGGCATCCAGATCAAAAATATGCACCACCCCCAGGTGCACCTTCCCCACCTCGGTCAGGTCGTCGTTCAGCATCCCCACGCAACGCTCCGTGTAAGGGGACTCAATCAGGATCTCCTCGTCCAGTTCCCGCCGCATTCCCTGCAGGTACGGCGAATCCTGAGCTCCATGGTCGTCGGAGCAGATATGCCCCCCCACTCCGATCGAGCGCTTCGCATGCAACCGGGCCTCTCCCTGCGACGTCCCTCGCGTGTAATGAAACACCAGGTCACCGCAACGGAAGATGCAATAAGGGATCAACTGCTTGAAACTCGGATCGATCTCCATCTTGTCGCGCGGGCGATAGCTGGTGTGCATCGGATCCAGCAGCGTCTTCAGATAAGGAGCGACATTGTCGCTCAACCCCTGAAAGTAGCCGATCTCGTGAAACAAGGCCGTCGGCACCACCAGAATCTGCTCGACCGTCGTGGGAATGGTGGACATCAGGAGCATCCTTTCAAATCAATGGTCTTGAGTTTCCGATACGACAGACTTTACGCACGCTTCCCCAACAACTGATCAACCGCCTGGCCGATATCCGGGGACCGCATCAGCGATTCCCCCACGAGCATCGCCCGAACTCCATGCGACTGCAAGTGCGCAACGTCCGCATGCGTCTTGATTCCGCTCTCGCTGACCAGGATCGTCCCGGCCGGGACTTTCGGGGCGATCGTCAGTGTATGATCCAGGGACGTAATCATCGTCCGCAGATTGCGGTTGTTCACTCCGATCAGAGGCGGCTCCAGTTTCAGCACCCGATCCAGATTCTCCGGATCGTAAATCTCGATCAGGCAATCCATCCCCAGTTCGGAAGCATAAAAATACAGCTCCCGCATCCGGCAGTCATCCAGGCATTCCGCAATCAGCAGAATGCAGTCCGCCCCCGCCGCCCGTGCCTCCAGCACCTGGTACGTATCGAGGATAAAATCCTTCCGTAACACCGGTAGCGACACCGCCGCGCGAACCTGAATCAGGTAATCCAGCGCCCCCTGGAAGAATTTCTCATCCGTCAAAATGCTCAGACAGTTCGCCCCATGCTGTTCATATGTCTTGGCAATCGCCACCGGATCAAAATCCGCCCGGATCAGTCCCGCCGAGGGTGACGCCTTCTTCACCTCCGCGATCAACCCCATCCCGGACGCATCGCGCAACGCCCGCACGAAGTCCCGCACCGGCGGCGCAGACGACAACCGCGCTTCCAGATCCGCGCGGCTGACCCGTTCCTCCGCCTCCCGGATCTCCGTCCGCTTATGGTCGACGATCGTTTTCAAAACATCCTGCTCGCTCACGTCACACTCCCCGCACCTGGACGTGAACCTGGCGCCGCCGCGGCCCATCAAATTCGCAGAAGTAAATCCCCTGCCACACACCCAGCACCAGTTGCCCGTTGTCGATCAGCACCGTCGCGCTCGACCCCATCATCGAAGCCTTCACGTGCGAATCGCTGTTCCCTTCCCCGTGCCGATATCCTGTCGCGTCCTTCGGTACCAGCCGCTTGAGGGTCAACAGCATGTCGTGCACCACGTCCGGATCGGCGTTCTCGTTGATCGTCACCCCCGCCGTGGTGTGCGGTACATACACCGTCACGCTCCCCTCCCGGATCTGGCTCGCAGTCACAACATCCCGGACCCGGTCCGTGATCTCCACGAATTGGTCCCGCTCGCGGGTTTGAACGTCAAAGGTCTGCATAAAAGTCGTGCCGCCGGGAAAATGTGCCGTGAAACTGGATTCTATGCGACCAGCACCCAAACGTCAGCCGTCCCGCAAAATTTCCGATCCAACGGCGCGAAATCCGACCTCTTTGCACTAAAATACAGCCCGGAATTTCAACCACGTCCACTCCAGAAGACAACCGATCCACAGTCTCACGGTTCCACATGCCCCTCTCTTATTCCGTGCTGCTGTTGATCCAGATTTCCGCCGGCGCGATCAGCCTGCTGTTGTGGTCCGCGGCCTTCCGCCAGCTCAACCGCCACGAACCTCTCCTCCCCCGCAATCCTGATCGTACCGCGCCTCTCCCACCGCACCTTTCCCTCCCGCTGTTTCTCCTGTGCCTGCTTCTCCTCCCGGAACTCTGGATGAACTGGCTCAAAGTTCCGCATGATGATCACCACGCCAACATGCTCTATCGCGTCCTCATCACTCCCCCTGTCCTCCTGATCGCCTGCGGCCGCAAGGAATGGCTATCCACGCTCCCGAACGCTATCCCGCCCAAAGCCCTCCCCTCGTGGCAACATGTCCGCCAACTCCTCGCCGCCGGTACCTGGGGCTTCTACCTCAGCCTGCTCCCTGTCTTTCTCATGTTCCTCCTCGTGCAACCCTTTCGCACGGAACATCGACTCATCAATCTCCTTAAGGAACAGGGAGATCTCGGCACCTGGCTGGAAGTCATCCTCTCTGCCGTCGTCATTGCCCCCCTCTTTGAAGAACTGATGTTCCGCGTCCTCCTCCAGGGGGCACTTGCTCAAATCTGGAAACCCGCCTCCGCCATTCTCTTCTCCGCTTTCATCTTCGGGGCCTGCCACGGCCCGTATGATGCCCTCCCCATCATCCCGCTGGGCATCGCCCTGGGCTACGTGTATGATCGAACGGGCAGCTATTTCGCCGCCGTTTGGACCCACGCCCTCTTCAACGGCTTCAACCTCCTGATGTTTGCCCTCCGCATCCTCTCCGGAGGCTCCTGATCGCGGGCCAGCATCCGTCATCCGATTTTCTGTTGTGAATTGATATAAACCGAACCATGTCCCCGACCGATCAAAAATTCCCCCCCGTCGAACACCAGCTTGAGGTGATCCGCCGCGGCATTGAAAAAATCGTCCCCCAGGAAGAACTCGCCGCCAAGCTCAAAAAGAGCTACGACACCGGTGTCCCTCTCCGTGTGAAATACGGCATCGATCCCACCGGCATCGACGTCCACCTCGGCCACACCGTCCCCCTCCGCAAGATGCGCCAGTTCCAGGATCTCGGCCACCAGGCGGTCATCATCATCGGGAACTACACCGCCCTCGTCGGCGATCCCTCCGGTCGCGATCAGACCCGCCCGCCTCACCCAGGAACAGGTCGAAATCAACGCCCGCGACTATCTCGAACAGGTCGGCAAGGTCGTCGATCTCTCGAAAGCCGAAGTCGTCCGCAACGGCGACTGGTTCGGCACCATGCAGTTCACCGATGTCCTCGAACTCTGCAGCCAGGTCACCGTCGCACAACTCCTCACCCGCGACGACTTCGCCAAGCGCTTCAAGGCCGAACAACCCATCTCTCTGCACGAATGCCTCTACCCCGTCATGCAGGCCTGGGACTCCGTCAAGATCCGCTCCGATATCGAACTCGGAGGCACCGAGCAGTTGTACAGCTTCATGCTCGCCCGTGATCTGCAGCGCCATCAGGGTCTCCCCATGCAGATCGGCGTCATGTCCCCCATCCTCGTCGGGACCGATGGTGTCCGGCGTATGGGCAAAAGCCTCGGCAACTACATCGGCATCAGTGAATCCCCCTACGACATGATGAAGAAGTTCATGCAGGTTCCCGATGCCTGCTTGCCCATGTACTTCGAACTGCTCACGCAACTCTCCATGTCCGAAGTGGCGGAACCCCTCATCGCTAAAGATCCCCGCGGCGCCAAAATTCTCCTCGCGGAAACCGTCATCGCCGAATACCACGGCGAAGCGGCAGCCAAAGACGCCTCCCAGCGCTGGCAAAACGAAATCAGCGGCAAGGCCCTCCCCACCGACCTGGAGGAAATCTCCCTCCCCGCGGAACTCCGCGGAACCAAAGTCGGCCTGATCGATCTCATTCACAAGCACCTGAAGCTCGTCCCCACCACCAGCGATACCCGCCGCCTCATCGGCCAGGGAGGGGTCTGGATTGATGACCGGGAGAACCGCCCCACCGAGGTCAAAGCCGAAATTGAACTCCGCGATGGCATGATCGTCTCGGCAGGCAAAAAGAAAATCGTCAAGATCGTGTTCGACGGCTGATCCCCCGAATCATTGCACCACAGGACCACACACCATGAAGACCGGTTTCGGTATCGTCGGCTGCGGAATGATCTCCGCCTTCCACGCCCGCGCCATCAACGACATCCGCGGCGCCAAGCTCGTCGCCCTCCACACGTCCCGCCCCGAGAACGCGAAGAAGATCATCGACATCGTCGGCCCCTGCGAGGTCTACACCGACTACGCGAAGTTCCTCAAGCACCCCGGCCTCGACATCGTCAACATCTGCACCCCCAGCGGTGCCCATCGCGACCCCGCCGTCGCCGCCGCCGAAGCCGGCAAGCACGTTGTCGTCGAAAAGCCCCTCGAAATCACGCTCGCCCGCTGCGACAAGATCATCGCCGCCTGCGAAAAACACAAAGTCAAACTCTGCACGATCTTCCCCTCCCGCTTCAGCGCCGCGAATCTGGTCCTCAAGCAGGCTATTGACTCCGGGAAGTTCGGCAAGCTCACTCTCGGCGATACCTACGTCAAATGGTGGCGCTCACAGGAATACTACGACAGCGGCAAGTGGCGCGGCACCTGGGATCTCGACGGGGGCGGTGCCTACATGAACCAGGCGATCCACAACGTCGATCTCATCTACTGGCTCATGGGAGATGTCGCCGAAGTCTCCGCCCTCACCGCCACCCTCGCTCACGAACGGATCGAAGTTGAGGACGTCGGCGTCGCGACACTCCGCTTCAAGAACGGTGCCCTCGGCGTCATCGAAGCCACCACCAGCGCTTTCCCCGGCCTTCTCAAGAAAACCGAAATCCACGGCACGAAGGGAACCGCCATCGTCGAACAGGACGACATCCTCCTCTGGCAATTCGCGAAAGAGACCGCCAAGGACAAAACCATCCGTCAGAAGTTCGCCCAGAAAGTCGGCGGTGGCGGAGGGGCCAGCAACCCCGCAGCGATCTCCTACGCCGGCCATCGCGATCAGCTCAAGGACTTCATCAAGGCCATCCACACCGGCAGCAAACCTCTCGTTGATGGCGCCGAAGGCCGCAAAAGCGTGGAGATCATCCTCGCGATTTACCAATCCGCCAAAACCGGCCGCCGCATCGAACTCCCCCTCAAAAAGTAATCTCTGAAGCCCCGGAAACCTGCTGAAACCTTCCTCTTCGGCTCTTTAGATTCTCCGGGTCAGGCAAACCGCGCCCCCGGATTTCCCGATCAATGAACTACGGTCGATCGCGGAACATGAATTCCAGTTTACGATTCGACTCCGCCTGCAACATGACGGACCCTTGACCGATCTTCGAGACTGGCCGATCCGAAGTTCTCAGAGATCTGCCTCTCAATTTCCACGACTCACACAAGGGGGCAATCATGTCCAGTATCTCCAGCATCGGAGGGGGCGCGGCAACCACCTATATCAAACCGGCGGGAACCAACCCTCCTCCCGCACCACAAACCTCTACACCTGCGCCTCAAGTGACGGGCGGAGATCCCGATCATGATGGCGACAATGATGCGGGGGGCGGACTCGATAAACGAGTGTAACCGGGCCAAGGACTGCGGGGAGGTTTGGATACCGCTCATCCAGGCCTCCCCTTTCCGAGTAACACGAAAACGTAACGCGTGCTAAGTGCCAGAGCTTCAAGCCTTTGCATGCTGTACCTCCCCCCTTTCGAAATCCCCGCCCCATTCACCCCCCGTTTCTGACCGATAATTGAGATATCGATCCGAACTTTATGGCAGTGGGTATTTGAGACAGCGGTGATTTATGACGCGCATTCCCGCTCGGGCTTGGGGTATCTTTGTCATCTCGGCGTTCCTGGCCACTCCAGCCTCGGCCGCTCCTGGAAAAGCCACACAGAAGGCTCCTGCCGAAGCGGAGCAGTCAGAGCAATCTCCTCCCGCTCCGCTCCCTGACTTCAAAAAAGTCCAGGAGACCCTCAAGGCGAACATCGAAAAACAGCCCGGCTATCGCCCCGGCGATCTCATCACCCGCGAGCAGGTCACACGCGCGCTGCATGAAATCGATGAGCAGGGTTGGCAGCTCAATGCCAAAGATCACGAACAACTTTTGGGGAAACTCCTCCCCGAACAGCATTTCCTCGTCCGTCAGTTCCACACCCCCGCCGGCACCCGCTTCATGCGCCGCATTGCCACCTATCCCGAAGGCTATGACCGCGTCCAGCGCCTCACCTACCTGCAGGGTGGCGAGAACCGCGTCCGCGAGCTGATCAATACCGCCGACGGCTACAAGATGGTCCAGTACATGACCACCACCAACGGCGGCAAGAACCTCGGTGTCATGCTCGGCGATGCCCCTCACGGCCGCGACTTCAACAAGCCCACCGGAACCATCTACACCCAGGGGCAACTCGAAAAAGTCCTCAAGGCTGCCTACGACCAGGAAGTCCTCCGCCGCGAACAACTGGCCGCCAAACAACCGGCGAAACGCTAACCACCCGCCATTTGCGCGAACGAGGGAAATCTGTTCGACAGCCCCTCTCCCTCGTGATACAGTGCCCACCTTATTAATCTCGTGACTCTCGCGTCACACCTCTTTTTTCACATCCATACCGGCGTAGTGCGCGGGTCTCGGGGCAGAAATCTTTACTACTGTTCGTCGTCTCTATCCTCCGCACTGCGGCTGGCTCGCAGTCTGTGCGCTTCTGTTGTGCTGCCTTCTGAATCCCCTCCGCCTCTCTGCGGAGACCGGACGCTGGCCGCAATTTCGCGGACCCACCGGACAGGGGCTGGCCCTTGATGCGCAACCTCCCCTCGAATGGAGCGAGACGCGCAACATCACCTGGACCACGAAGATTCCAGGCAAGGGGCACTCCTCTCCCGTCATCTGGGACGACCTGATCTGGGTCACAACCTCCACCCCCGACGGCAAAAAGCTCAGCGCCGTCGGTCTCGACCGGGCGACCGGAAAAATCCGGCATGACATCCTCCTGCTCACTCCCTCCAAGATCGAAGAGATCCACGAGAAGAACAGCCACGCCTCGACCACCCCCGTCCTCGCCGAGGGACGCCTCTATGCCCACTTCGGCACCTATGGCGCCGCCTGCATCGACACCACGACCGGAGAAATTCTCTGGAAGAACGAGGAGTTGCAAATTGAGCATCAGGGGGGCCCGGGAAGCTCTCCCGTCTTGTGGGAAAAACTCCTCATCGTCACCTGCGACGGTGCGGATCAACAGTATGTCGCCGCCTTGGATGTCGATACCGGCAAAATCAAATGGAAACGACCCCGTTCCGCCCCCTATCGCGCCAACCGCATTACGAAGCGTGCGTTTGCCACTCCCCTGCTCATCACCCACGATGGCAAACCGCAACTTATCTCCCCCGCCGCCGACCAGCTCCACGCCTACCATCCCGGCACCGGTGAAGAACTCTGGCACGTTCGCTACACCGGTTTCTCGACGATCCCCTGCCCCTCCTATGAAGACGGCGTCATTTTTATGTGCACCGGCTTCTTCAAACCCGAAATGGCCGCCATCAAGGTCAATGGCACAGGCAACGTCACCGACACCCATCTGAACTGGCGCGTCCAGAAAGGGGTCCCCGACACCCCCTCTCCCATTGTCCACCAGGGTCGCGTCTATATCGTCTCCGACAAAGGGATCGGCACCTGCATCGAGGCCAAGTCCGGGAAAGTTCTCTGGACCCGCCGCCTGGAGGGTAACTTCTCCGCCTCGCCGCTCCTCGCCGGAGAACACCTCTTCTACTGCAGTGAAGAAGGGACCACCCGCGTTCTGAAACTCGGCCCGACCCCCGACAAGGGCAAAATCAACAAGCTCCCCGGCCGCATCATGGCTTCCCCCGCCGCCCTCGGAAAAGAACTCTACATCCGCACCACAGTGGGTCTGTTCCGCGTTGAAGAGGGTGCCCCCGCAAAAAGCTCCCCAGTCGCACTGCGGAAACTGGCGGAGTGAATTTGCCCACTCACTTCCGTGACGTGAACTGCAGTTCATCGATCCACACCTGCACGTGATGTCCTCCCGCTTGCAGGTTGAACATTCCGAATCGATCGAACGTCGCTCCCCTGGCACGGTCCCCGGGCCTTAACGCAAACTTGCGGCTGGCCCCGTCGAAGACCACCTCAATCTCCCCGCGTCCCCCCGCCCCTTCCGGATCGTAGTCGATCTTCCAGGTGTGAACCTTTCCGTCGGTCCTCAGGATCGCCAGCTCACCTGTCCCCGCCACGTCTGGACCATCGAGAATCCCTCCCCCTTCGGACGTGCTGTAGTCCGCGCGAAAATAATGCCCGACCCGGCTCGGCCCCTCGATCATGATCCCCAGTCGATCCGTCGAACGCCGCTCGTACTCCGGCACATTCTGATTTCTCTTCGCTTCACTTTGAAACCATCCCAGCGAAACCCCGCTGTCCGCCGCCGCACCCTCCAACAGGATGCGTCCTGATGCCTTCAGCCGGTCGTTCAGCGTCAGCCTCCCCACGTCTGTTCCGTAATAGGCAGGCTTTTCATCCCGGAAGATCACTCCTCCCAGTTCCCCCCCTGTACCCCCCAGGTGATTCGTCAGATTGAACCCGAAATCGTGGAACGGGCGCACGATCCGCTCATCGTGCTCCCGGCGGTTATTCTTCCCTTCCCATTTCGGATCCTGATCGAACGAGATCAACTCACCGTTCAACACAAGGTCATCCACATACAACTCCAGCGGCGCTCCGGCGATCTGCACGTTCCAGATTCCGAACCGGTTCAACGTCATCCCGTCCGCCCGATCCTCCGCCGAAAATGCCACTTCCGGATACGTCGTCTCATCGATCGCGAGCCGCATCCCTCCCTGTCCGGTTCCACCCTTCGGATCATACGCGAGCTTCCACCGATGCGGCTTCCCGTCTCCTTTGAAAGGGAGTGTTGACGTCGTCTGGTATCTCTCTCCTTCAAAGGCACCCGCACCCGCCGTCCTCCCGAGCGTCGTCCCATACTCGTAGAACGCCCAGAATCTGTTCCCGTTCCCATCAATTCGGAACCCCACCGAATTCGGCGTCCGCCAACCTCGCGAACTCTCGTGGAACCAGCCGATCATTGCCCCGCTTCCCCCCTCCACATGCCGCGCCGCGAACGTTCCTGAGGCCGAGAAGGAGTCATTCAACGTCAATGGTTTGATGACCCGCGCATACCAGGCCGGCTGAATCGCCCGCTGAATCGTCCCCCCGATCTCTCCCGGACTCTTTCCTCCGGCATAGTTCGTCGCCGAATATCCGAAGTCCTGCTTGATGTGGGGAAATTTCCCCGGCACCAGGAGACCGTTCCGGAATCCCTCCCACTTCGGATCTGCCGTGAAATTTTCCCGCCGTTGGATCAAAGGCTCTTCCGCCCCAGCCAAACCCACTCCCACCACACACACCGCACACAACATCATTCCCAATTTCATCGGTCGCTCCCGGTTTGTGATGCGCGTGCACTTATTCGTCGTCCCACGCGTGCGGCAATTCTTCGAGATACTCCAGCGCCTCTTCCAGGCTCGGCGCCTCACCTCCTCGCAGCCGACCCTCCAGATCGCACCGCGCCAACAAAATCAAATCCTCTCGATGTTCTGACTTGCCGCAGCCCCGCCGCATCTTCCCGGTCGTCAGATACCCATGCCCCTCCGCCTGATGCTCCAGCAGAAACCACGTTCGCGGCGTCACCAGATCCCGGAGCGCATACTCCAGCGCCGTTTGCGGATTGCGTCGATCCAGTCCGTACCCCACATCATGCACCAGGCAGGCCAGCAAGAATTCCTCGTCGTAAGGCCGCACCTGTCGCCCCCGCTCGAACACCTGCAAGCTGTGATACAGCGCATCCCCCTCCGGATGTGCTTTCACATTCATCCGCACCTTCTCCAGGGACTGCAGGTACATCCGCAATACTTCGAACAGCTCCGGATGATACTCCTCTTCATCCAGCTCCGGCTCAGTGTCATCGTAATTCGAAGGAGTCGCCGTCTTCAGGATCTCGCGCAACTGCGCAACATCCCACGTATAAGGGTCATCCTCGTGCCACGGAGCAAGTCCCTCTGAATCAAACACCTGGATCTGAACAGGGAACCTGTGAAACCCGCGCAACGTCCCCAGTAATTGGACCTGTCCCAGCGTCTCCTGCGTTTGGTGCCGGCACTGAAGAGCCAAACCCGCGAGAGAATGTTCCACGTGGAACATTTTTTCAGCCAGCAGGAGCAACGAAATCTCCGCCCCCGTGGAGATCTGCTCCTCCAGCACGTCCCCCGTGACTCGCACTGGAAAGGCCGACAACCGTTCCATCAACTCCAGCGCGGCTAATCGGATCTCCAGCCGCCGCGAAATCTCCCGCTCCTCACGGAACACTCCTGACTGCTCGAAGAGTTGCGCCTGAATCTCGGAGTTCGAAGGTAACTCCTGCGGCTTCAACCGCTTACGTGTCAGATTCCGCGCCGCCTGCTTCCGCGCGGAATACAGATCCGCGGCCTTGCGCTGCACCAGCAGCCGCGCCGCCTCCACCGCGATCGTCTGCCTCAACTTTTCCCACGACATGGCAAGATCCCGCAACGACGGCGGGACACAAGGGAGCTAGAAACCCCTGCGATCGGGGCAAGGGAATATTTCCCTCATTGTGGCGCTAAGACTGCCACTCCTCAAGGGGTTAGGCGTTCGAATCCGGGCCCCAGTACCACCCCGTCGGCAGTTTGCGCGGCTCGGGCTGACGTCCCACCGCCGCGCAAAACTCTTCCGCCGACAGGGCAAGTAACGGAGATATTTCCACATCAATGCCCGCGGGAACGGCAATCCCCGCTTTTTCCGCCCATTCCCGATGCATTCGCGACAACGCCTCGCGCACGTCTTCCGGGGAATTCGCACCGGTCGCATTCTTCACCGGGTGAAATTCCCGCTCACGGCAGGTCTCCACCACCAGCGATTTCCGCGCGGCGGGCAACACATCGAAAATGAACCGTTCGAATTTGTACGCATTCGGCTTCTCAGGCTCATTCAAACGGTCGTTGTCCCAGTATGAAACCGCCTTGTGCGCCAGGTGAAACGCCAGTTCGTCCCCCTTCATGGAGAACCGTTCCAGGAAATCGACGTTGAACACGTGCATCGCCGTGCTCCCCGCCCAGAACTCCAGTTCGCCGTTCGAGGTCCGCCGTTCCGCCACCGACTTCGGCAGATCGCTGTATTCGATGATCTGCGTCCGCCCGTTCAGTTCGATCATCACCCCCATCTTTTCGTCAGGGCCGAGTTTCGCGACCACTTTCGTCGAGGCTTCGGAATGCTGCAGGGCATGGTGCCCCAGGAACTCCGGATCGCACACGATCGCGTGCGGATTATCCACTTGGTGGTAGTAGAGGTATTTCAGCCCGCGTTCGTGCATCACCGCAAACAGGTCTGCTGCCGCCAGCGCGGTCAACACGCCCCCATGTCCATCGGGGCTGGTAGCGACGCATCCAGGACCGGCCAGCAGGATCTTGCCGGTCGTCGCATCGACAGCCGGCATCGTCCCCTGCTGGAAGAAATAAACATCGTCCGGGTTCAGCCCGAAGTAATCCTGTTTCTCAAAAAAGTTTCGCGTCACCGCATCGGTCGCATCGCTCGTCATGATGAAGAACGGAATCGCAACTCCCGCTTTCTTGCTCCGCGCCAGGACCTGCTCCGCCAGTAACTGGAACAGCGTCGCATTCGTCACGGGGGAAATCGGAAACACCCCCTTGGGGAGCGTGTGTCCCAACCGCGTTCCCTGTCCCCCCGCGACCAGCAGGCAGCCGACTTCACCATTCGCCAGCATCTCCTCGCCGCGGGCGCGTGCCTCCGCGCGAGAAACGTTTGTGTCATCTTTGCGGATCAGCGCACTGGGGGGATGTGCTTCAAAGGCCCGCGGATCTCCCCCGGCGTGCCGTGCCACACCACGCAAGGACTGCTCATGCAGTTCGTGGATCAGTGCAAAGTCGATCCCTTCCAACTGGCGGCGAAATTCCGCCTGTCGGCTGGGAGACAAGTCGTCCCATCCTCCCAGCAGATGTTCCTGCTGGAAGTCGGAAAGTTGTTCGGCGAGTGTGCGGGGCATAATCCGGATCATGGAGACCTTCATTCCTTTTCGGATCTCACGCGGGGAAGTGGAATTCCCGGAAGTGGTCACGTCTGAAAGGCTGTCGAGGGAGTCGTTGCGAAGAATCATGGCAAACCGGTCCTCAAAAGGAGATACGTCAGGAGCCCGGCTTGAGCTATGGCAATTCGCAATCCTTAACTGCAAATTCCTTTTTGCAGAGGAGGAAGACGTCTTATTGTTTTCGTTCCGGGAATTCGTTGCAAGACGAAACTTCAATGGGCGTAAGCGGTTTCGTCAGGGACGACCTCCGAAGATTCCGGTCGTAACAGGATGAATCGCATTTTACACATGGGCGATCTGCAGACGATCTGGCCTCCCAGCGGGCACTTCTTTTCTCGCCGTCTTCTCCCCAAGTCGTTGTCCGAGGCTGGGTATGGTAAAAAGAGAAGTCTTACAGACCCTTTCAAACACCGCTCTTTTTGTCGTGGACGACTGATGAAACAGGCATCCAAACAGGGATGGTCTCCCTGGGGAATTCCCCTCCTCGCTGGCCTTTTTGGGCTGCTCCTTTCCGCTCCCGGACAAGCCGAGGAACTCCCCTACAAGACCGTTGATCCCCGGCTCCAGGTCCTGCGGATCGATCAGTCGGAAACCGAGTCTTTTCTGTCCCTCCGGGCCGACTCGCAGGGGCGGCTGTTCGTGGGGGGACGCGAAACTCTCTCCGTTCTGGACATCGATTCCGAGGGGAAGCTCCAGCCTCGCAAGGAACTGCTCAAGCTCCCCAAGGACTCCTGGATCAATGACATCGAAATCCGAGGGAACGATCTCTATCTCCTGACCGTCGCCGCGCTCTATGTCGTTCCCGAAGCGCGCCTCAAACGGGACAATCTGGAAATCAAGCGCCTGGTCTGGGGCGTTCCCCTGGGGCACGTCCACCAGGGTTTCCATGGCCTCGCCTGGGGTCCGGAAGGGGATCTGTATCTCAGCCTGGGGGACCAGCTCTGGTACTACGGAGACTTCGGCCGTCCTGACCATTGGGGGCACTGGAACTTTTACGCCCCCGCGGAGAAACCGACCCAGGAACAACCCTGGACTGCCTATCCCTACAACGGCGCCGGCGGAGTGTTTCGCTGTCGGCCCGATGGGACCAAATTTCAGGTCGTCGCGCGAGGTCTGCGCAATCCCTGCGGCCTGGTCTTCGATCACGCGTACAACCTCTTCTCCAACGAGAACGACCACGAAGGGATGCCCGCCGAGTATGTCCCCGGCAAACTGTTGCACGTCTTCCCGCACGCCAACTTCTTCTGGCCCCGGGGCTGGATGCCCGAAAAAACTCCGGACCGTCTCGATCTTCTGCAGACCATGACGACGGAGATGGGGCGTGCCGTTCCGGTGGGGCAGTCTTACTACGATGAAGAATTTCTTCCCGAAGAATACCGCCACTCGCTCCTGCTCGCCCGCTGGTGTACGCGCAAGATCACGTACTATCCGCTCATCAAATCCGATGCGACGTTTAAGACCTCCGAAAAAACGCTGCTGGAAGGGCGCGATCTCGCCCGCCCGATGGGAGTCACCGTCGGACGTGGGGGACGGATCTTCGCCACGGTCAGTTACATGGCGCAGAACGAAGGCTCCCCCATCTATAAAAGCGATCTCGTGCTGATCACCACGAAAGATGATTCCCTCGCCCACGCCTACAAGCATCCCGACCTGACGCTGGCCCCGGTGGAAACCGTCTACGCGGATCTCAGTTTGAAATCGTGGCGTCTCCAGGATCAGGCCCACCAGGAAATTCTCCGCCGTGACGCCGCGCTATTCCCCACCTCTTACAAGCGGCTCGACAAAGTCGGCGAAGCAGATCCCGCCTGGGGACATCTGCTGTGGTTGACGGCGGCCGGCAGAACTCCGGAAGCCCGCCGGGCCGTCGATATGTACTGCATCACGGATGATGTCCCCAATATCCAGGTGCAGGCGATCCGCTCACTGATCGAATTCTTCCCCGATGAAACGACCCGTACCCGGCTGATTGCGGTGCTGGATGGGACTCTTCCCACATCGGGCGACCTGCAGGTGAAACAGGCGGCCCTGCTGGGCCTGTTCGATCCCCGGATTGCTCCGGAACTTCCCGTGGAGCCTCTCACACTGGCCGAGGCCGCCCGGAAGCATTCCTACATCCGCCAGCCCCTCGCCACGTTGATCGCGGAGCGGGGTTCTCTGGAACGGATCAATCGCATGTGTGCCAACAAGAACACCTCCCAGCGGCTGATTGGCGTTCTCGCTGCCGGTTTCCGCCTCACGGTCCCGCAGGCCAACTGGATTCCCGACGCGAAACTCCCGCTCCAGCCGTGGCACGAACCGGGGAACTATCTCATCCAATACGCCGACGCCAAGGAGAAAGTCGACCTCGGTAAGCTCACCGCGCGGATCGGCACGTACACCGTCGCCGACCACTGGAAGATCACTCCTCACACTTCCGAACAGGAAAGTCTGTTCAGCCTGCTCCTGACCCGGCTGAATGATCCCGAGGAATCGATCCGCCTCCAGTCCGCCTACTTTCTCTCGCTTCTGAACGATGCCCGCAGTGAGCCTCAGGTTCTGCAGGTCCGCCGCAAGACCGCAGAACAGCGTTTGAATTCTCATCCCCTCAAAGGGATCGCCCGCTTCTGGACGGTCGGCCCGTTCCCGGATGGGGACGCGAAATTCGCCGCGGTTCATCCGCCGCAACAGGCGGCGATTAATCTCGATGACACCTATCCCGCCGGTGATAAAATACCGGGGGATAAAACACCGGGCGACAAGAAACTTGCCTGGCAGCAGCCTGAACCGGCGGGCTTCTGCAACTTCCGCAAGATCTACGGCGACAACCCCCACTCCTCTTACTATGCCTACACGCGTCTCGAAAGCCCTTCACAGCAGACGGTACAACTGCTCCTTGGCTCGGACGATGGTGTGCAGGTGTGGCTCAACGGCCGCGAAGTCTGGAAGAACGACATCAGCAGAGCCGCCCTTCCTCTGCAGGATGTTGTCATTGTCGATCTGCAGCCGGGCAGCAACGACCTGCTGATCCGGGTCCAGAACGACGTCGGCGAATCGGGCCTGCACCTGCATGTCCGCGCGGAGCATGCGGTCTCCGATGTGCTTCCCGAAAAGCTCGGCCTCGGCTCGCTCGCCGAACGCCTCAAACAGGCTGCCGGGATGAAGGAGGGGACGACAATCGATCCCCGTTTCGCGTCCATCAACTGGCCCGAGGCGGTCGCGAAGGGGAACGTCGAGCAGGGGCGGAAACTCTTCTCCGCGATGGGACTGGGCTGCGCGAAATGCCACGGCTTGGGGACCTCCGCCACGAACAACGCCGGTCCCGAGCCTGTCCGATGCGAAGAAACGTTTTACACTCCCTTATCTCGTCGAATCGGTGTTGCTCCCGAGCAAACAGATTTCTCCCGTCTTCAAGGCGACGCTGATCGTGACGCAGGAGGGAAACCGCTCACGGGCTTGATCGTGGGAGAAACCGCCGACAAGGTGGACCTGCTGCTGTCCACCGGCGAACGCCTGTCGATCCCGAAGTCGAACATTGAGGAACGCAAGCTCCTCGATACTTCCCCCATGCCGACCGGCCTGGTCCGCACCCCGGAAGAACTGGCGGACGTGCTGGCGTATCTCCTCAGCGAGAAGTCGCCGTAAGAAGCGAATCCCACGCCGTGAAGAATTTCTCGCGGCTGAATCGCTCGCTCACGTCCCGTGCCGCGCGTCCCATTTCTTCCCGCCGTCCTGCGTCCTGCATCAGCTCGCGCAGGGCACGCTCCAACCCGGCGTCATCTCCATTCGGCACGAGCAGACCGTCCACCCCTTGACGGACAATCTCCGCCGGCCCGCTCTCGCAATCGAAACAGACCGCGGGTAGCCCGCAGGCCATCGCTTCCAGCAGCGCATTCGGAAAGCCTTCGTATTGCGACGCCGAGACAAACAGATCTCCCTGCTGGAGCAGCGGCAGAATGTCACCCACCCAGCCGGTCAGTGTGACAGCCTCGTTCCAACTGCAACTCCCGGATCAAGTCCTTCAACCGTTCCTCCTCCGGCCCGGTCCCCACGATCTGCAGTCGCCATTCCGGAAACTCCAGCCGCAATCGGCTGAAAATCCGGATCACCGTGTCGAACTGTTTGTGCCGATCCAGCCGTCCGACGGCGATCAATCGCTTCTCGCCGGTCGCCGGCTGGGGGGCGTCCGGAGCGACAGCCGGCGCCGCGTTCGGAATGACTTCCACCGGGCACCCGAACCGTTCCCGGCAATAGCGCGCCCACCCTCCGTCTGAACGACCAGCAAGGTCCGCACGGGGGTAAAGACGCTGCCGCAGAAACGCCCATCCTCTCGCGATCTGGTGGTGACGCGGGTCGGTCCGCTCGGCGATGACGATCCGCGCCTTCAGCCCCCTGGCCGCCTGGAGCGTCAGGATGTTGCTCTTCTCCGTGAAACTGACGACAACGTCGGGATGCACCGACTGCAGTGTCGCTCGGAGCGCCGGACCCGGCGGCGGTGATTCGTCAGCCGTTGCCACCACGTCCGCGATTCCCGCTGCAGATCCAGCCCGATCCGTCGCACGGAAGCGGGGAGCGGATACGTATCCGTCTCGACCCGTGCCAGTGTGATCAGCGTCACTTCCCGCCCCTGGTTCGCCCAATAGGCAGCCAGTTCCGCCAACACGCGTTCCGCTCCGCCGTGGGAAAGGGCATGTATCACCAGTGCGAGCCGCTGCGCCATGAAAGAATCACGCTTGTGGAATCGAGGAAATCAGGAACCGGTCTTTGTCATGGTCTGAAAACGGGGAGCAAAGTCCACAGCTCATGCTGCAAGGGTGACAATGGCTGCCCCTCCTGCTCCTCTTTCCAGACGCGGCACCACGCCAGCCACAGAATGGGTGACTGCGAAAACATCAGCCGCTGCGATTCAATCGTGGGGAGGTTGAACTCCCGGGCCAACTGGCGCGGCCGGGCCATCAGCATCCGCCGGTCGTCCAGTTCGTAGTAGGTCGTGACCGAAAAATCGGGTTTCGGCCAGACGGTCAGCCCGAGCTTGGAAATGTCATACGGCACCCGCAACGGGGCGAGCAGGTCCACAATCTGTTCCCGGATCAGGTCCACACCGCTCAATTTGTAGAGCCCCAGGAGCCGCCTTCTCGAAGGCCTGACGCTCTTCCGGTCCGAGTTTCAGCAGCCAACCCGGCTCCCGGATCCCCGCGAGCAGGTGATCCGATTCGGCTTCCCACGCCAGCCAGAGTCCCCCCTCGTGCACGGAGGACACGAGTTCCGCGTGAATGCTGTTGACGCTCAGATGAATTTGTCCCACGCGGACCTGCAGCTTTTCTCCGCCCCGCGTCCGGGCCAGCAGGTGGCAGAACTCCCGTTCGATGAACCGCTCCACCGCTTCCTCGACGTGCTGCAAACGGGATTGAAACTTCAACCGCCGGCTCCGTCGCTGCTCCGCGACTGGATTACGCTCCGCCCGTCGCAAGCGGGTGAAGAGTTTTGGAATCGTTCCCGAATGGAAGCCCGGCTTCAGGAGCCGCGCGACGGATTCTCCATGATGTCCCACCGCCACTGGCTTCAATGTTCGGGGGCGGTTCGCCGCGTAGAGCTTCCAGTTCTCCTTCAACTCCCACACCAGGAACCCGCAGACACCCGGCGTGAGAAAGACGGTCGTGGTTGCCACCGTGTTCGCCCAGACCGGCCCGAGCGTCGGTTTGAGAAGCGTCGACAGCGGAATCACCATCGGGAGGAGGATTTTGTGGGCCACCGTCACCACCGGAAAGTGCTTGATCGGATTGATCTGCGGTTCCACCAGCAGGGTCAGGCAGAAGCGGATCACAAAGGTCACGACGCCCCAGACAATCCCCAGCACCGCTTTCAGGAGCAGGGTCAACTGCGATTCCCCACTTTTGAAGCGAAGCCATTCATCCACTGCATAGAGCAAGCGCTCGATCCATTCCACGATCCGCTTGAACGTCTCCATCACGAACTCAAAGAGCGCGATGAACACCCCCACCCGGATCCGATGCCAGACCCGCTGCAGCCATTCCGTGGACGCCTCTTCCACGTTCCGCCCGATCCGCGAATTCGCCACCAGGAAAAATCCTGCAAACCAGAGCGTAAACGCCGGCCAGCCTTTCGCCTCCACGTTGGCAATGGGGAGGATTAATTCGAACGTCAACAGCGCCAGGACCAGAGGGGTGATCAGGTACCTCCGGATGAAAATCACGAATGGGCTGTGGAGAAATTCCCTCAACAACGCCACGCGCATAAGCCACCGCGGCAAGTCCAGCAGGAATCCTCGAGTGACGTGATAGAGCGCGAGGAACACTTCCTTGAGAAAATGTCGCAAGGGCGGGACATTGATCAACCCCCACAACAGGCTTCCCAGGACAACGATTCCGAAACCCAACGGGAGGACCGAGACCGATTTGATTTCGTCATGCTCATAGTGCAGGACGAACTGCTCAAACGCATGGACCAGGTGTTCCAGCCCGCTCAGGATGATGAACGCCCCGCCGAAGGGCAGGATGATGTGCTTCGTGCAGAACCGCCCGATGCGGGTCGCAAACGCCAAGGAACTGAGTCGCTGAAACCAGCGGAGGTAAAACTCTCCCCGCCGATAGACACCATCGAGCAGCCCTGCGAGTTGCCGGTCTCCGCGCAGCAACTGGTCTCCGAACACCAGTTCTTCGACCGTGTCGAGATCCCCCAGCTTCAACTGGTTGGCAGAGATGGTGTCGCGCAGGCTCCCCATATCGAGGAAGCCCCGTTCGATCACCTTGTCGCTCAACTCCTCGATCACTTTCTGGGCGGCGACCTGTTCCGGGATGTTCTCCGGCTTGAGAGGAACGTCTTCCAGCATTTTCTGAAAGAGGGGGGTCAATCGCTGACGGAGTTGATGTTCGGCCGCGTGTGCCGCCTGCCGCAGTAACTCGGTCAACTGTTCCCGTTCGCGCGTCGTCAGGCGCACCGACGTCAAGCGGGACGTCGCCAGGCGGAGGTGCTTGGAGATCATCACTTCGCGCTGATTGGGGAGCGGCCGCTTGAGGGGGGTTCGTCCCAGCGAAAAGATCCACCCCAAGGTGTCGATCACGTAGATCATTCGTTCGTGATCGATACAGACCTGCTGCAGGTCATACAGCAGTCGTGCCTCGGGGTTCCAGAATCCCCGCACCGAATTCCTGAGCAGCGCCTCCAGGGATTCTTGCCATTGTCCGCGTTCGGCATCCGAAAACTGCAACGCGGCCTGCAATCGTCCGGCCAGGCGCTCGAGTTCCTCGTGCCCTTCCTGCGTTGGGGCTGCTCTCAGGTGCTGGGGTGCCAATTGCGCTGCGCGATTGTACCGGATCGCCGCCCGGACAGAATTCCCCGACTTCGCCGCGAATTGTGCTCCCTTCAGCAAGCCCTGATACGCCCGGCTTTCTTTCGCTCCCTCCGTCCTCTCGGATGAAGTCACGGGGAGAGGATTGTCCGTCAGCTTCTCCGAGGCATCGACCACCGTCAGGCTCGGCAGATCGCTGTCCGACTTCTCCGCCGCTCCCGGCAGCCTGGTTCGCTCCAGCAGTTGTCGCGCGTCGATGAGTTCGGCCAGGTGCATTTCGACGGCGGGGATATCCTCCAGACCGGGAAAATAACCCGGCAGACTGTTCGGGGCGAAGTGCCGCAGTTCCAGGAAGACAGCGGCGAACTCGATGAAGACGTCCCCCACGGACGGCTCGGAAAACAGAAACGCTTCCTGGGTGAGCACTGTCCGGATTTCGTCAAATGGGACCTGCCCGATGCGGTCGATCCGCTCCAGCACCTTCGCGGTGCTCAGATTTCCGACGTCGCGGAGTTTTTCCAGTTCGACGTGGACCCGCGCGTGAAACAGCATCCGCCAGACGTATCGTCGCAGGGTCTCCGGCTGGAAATGGCTCCAGTCATCCATGTCCGGCTGCGCGATGAGAATGACCCGGTCCGGCAGCGTCGCCTGGCTTTCCACCCCCAGGTCTTCCCGATCCAGGATGCTGAGCAGGCGGTCGCGCGGCAGGATGTACGACTTGCGGTGCGGCAACCGGCCCAGAAACGCCGTAATCCCCTGGTCCTGACGGATGACGCGGCGCACGATCCGCCCTGACACGAAATACGCAGCGGGATCGACGCCGCGAAGTTCTCGCGCGATCTGCGAAATCAGAGGATCAGTGGCGTCCATGAACTGCCAGGAGATTTGAAGAGACGGATTTCATTCCGCTTGGGAGCGCCGGCGGAACAGGGATGTCTGAAAGTGTCGACTGACAAAGAAATTGACTTGAATGAGAATGCTTATTTCGCAGCTTGTTCGGTTCCGGCCGCCCCCGCGATGCAATACAGATGCTTCTGAGTCCGGAAAAAGATCTCTCCCTGGCTGATCGCCGGAGAGGAATGAAAGGGTTCGGCCAGTTTATTTGTGGCCACGACGTCGAGTTTTTCGCCCGGTTTGACGATGGTCGTTGTTGTGTCGTCATCCGTGAAATAGACCAGCCCTTCCGCTGTCACCGGCGATCCGCTGAAATGCGTGCCGATGCGCTGCATCCACAACCGCTTTCCGGTGGTTGCTTCGAAGCAACTGGCTATCCCGCCGTCCGTGACCACGAAGAGATATTTGTCCGCGACCACGGGCGAAGGAACGTAACCCGCCCCCTTCTGGGTCCGCCACGGAATCTGGGCGTCAGAGATCAACCCCGTTCCATCCGGCTTGATCGCCAGGATATGCATGTCCGGGAATCCACACGTCATGAACACCAGGTCGTGGTGATAGACGACGCTGGCGACAAACTGTTCCGTGGGCCCCTTCAACAGCCAATGTTGTTTTCCGTTGTGCGGATCGTAACTCGCGACGCATTGATTGCCGGACATGATCATCTGGGTCCGTCCGCCGATCTCGCGGATCAAGGGGGTGGAGTAACTGCGGGTTTTGTTTTCGCGCGGGATTTTCCATTCCGTCTTTCCCGTCTCCCGATTCACCGCCACGACGAACGCATCCCCATCGTGATCTCCGTTGACGATGACCTTGTTCTCGAACAGGACCGGATTGCTGCAGAACCCGTGCTTGCTGGAAAACGTCCCGGGGCGGACCGTCCACAGAGGCTGCCCTTCAAAGTCGTAGGCGGCGATCAACATCTCTTTCTGATCGAGGAAGGTGACATAGACCCGTTTGCCATCGGTCGCGGGGGTGCTGGAGGCAAAACTGTTGAATGGATGTTTCCCTTCCAGGGGGGCTTTCACGACAGTCCGCTGCCATAGGATCTTTCCGTCTTTCCGATCCAGGGAGACGAGGACCCGTTCCTGCGATTCCGGCAGGCAGGTGAGCAGAAACAGGCGGTTCTCCCACACGATCGGCGAGGAGTGCCCTTCTCCGGGGAGATCCGCTTTCCATTCACGTTTTCTTTCGTTGACCAGTGCCGAGGGAGATGGGTTTCCAGACTGGTTCCGTCCCCACGCGGCCCGCGCCACCCCGGCCAGTTTTCCGCGCTCAGGAAGCCGGGTATGCAAATCACTGCGAACGCCGCGACTGCTGGCCTAATAAAACGTGCAAAACCGGTCATCTCGAGAACCTTCTTTTAAACCGTCGAACCTCTCCCCGAAACTACGTCTGCCGCCGTCGAAACGACAGCAAATTCCAACTACTTCAGTATCCTCACCCAGCGACAGAAACACCAGCACTTAAAAGAACGGAAAACTGGCGGGACTGGATCAAGCCCGTAGCTCAACCCGCCGGATTCCCGCGGATTCCAGGCACGCGAGGTTCACCCGTAATGTTCGCTCGGCCTCTTCCAGAGTGCACAGCACCGGCTCGGTTCCCTGACAGGCCCCAGAAAATGGGCCGCCTGCAACCGGAACAAATCGTCCCGCTCCTTGAGCGGAAACGGGGTCCATTCCCAGTCCGGCATATCATGCCGCAGCAGTCCCCAGCGTGACTCATGCAGCCGGAGTTCGACACTCCCTTGCGAACCGTTGAGATGAATGAACCCTTCATTCGGTGCCATGAACTGGTTCAGCGCGATGGTCACCATCACGCGCTCGTTCGCCACGCGACCGACCAGATGCACCGTGTCCTCCACTTCCACCCCCGGCAGCGCCTGGTGCGATGCATCGCAGAAGACCCAGTTGAAATCCCCGGCGACAAACTGCACGAGGTCGCACATGTGCGTGACCGCGTCCTGAATCGCTCCTCCCCCCGTGGCGCGATCCTTGTAATAGATCTCCCGATAGGCCGGCCGGAACGTCGGGAAATGCTGTCCCGTGACAATCGTCACCTGCAGCAGTTCGCCAATCTTTCCCGCGCGAATCAACTCCCGTGCGGCCTGCACTCCGGGATGTGCCCGATACACATACGCCACTCCCGCCACTTTTCCCCGGGTCGCGTGTTTCAGGGCGGGAACCTGCTCCAGTTGAGTTGTCAGGGGTTTCTCAATCAGAAATGCGGGTGTTGTCTCCGCCAAAGCCACCACATGGGAATGTGGAGATGGGCTGGGGTGCAGATCACGACCGCATCCCATTCCTTTTTGCGGCAGACTCCACCGAGTCAAAGACGTCTTGCAGCCGATAATCCTTCTGCAGCCGCTGCCGCAGTTCCGGGCGGACTTCGCAGAGTGCCACCGCGCACCCCGCCGTCTGCTGAAAGCAGCGCAGGTGCCGTTCGCCGATCGAACCGCCTCCCACGATCAAAGTTTTCAGAGACACGTCCACCCTCCATCCACCAGCAGGTTATGCCCCGTCACATAGGCGGACGCGTCCGATGCGAGGAACACGACCGCCCCTTTGATGTCCTCATTCCCCAACATGCGTCCCAGCGGGACGCGAGTGTTGTAGTTCTCCACGAACTTCTCGGGCTGCTGGTTGAAATATCCCCCCGGGGAAATGCAGTTCGCCCGCACTCCCTGCTTCCCATAATAGCAGGCCAGGTACCGCGTGAAATTGATCATCCCCGCCTTCACGAACGTGTAATTCGGAGGCTGCTTCATGTCCGTTCCCGCGTATAAGCTGGGATCGTTGGAGACGACTCCGTAGATGCTTGAGATGTTGATGATCGAACCGCTCGCTGTCCGGACCATCTCTTTGACGAACAACTGGCAGATCTGAAACAGCCCGGCCAGATCCCCCTGTCCAGTCAGTTCCACTGTCCGGGTCTGGTCTTCGAATCCTCCCGCATACGCGTCGCGGCGCAGCACTTTGACCAGACGTCCAGCCGTCCGAAGCGATGCATGATTTCGTTGTGCAATCGGGCGGTGGAACCGGCGTCCCCCAGTTCGAATTCCAGTCCGTGCGCATCGTACCCCTTCTGGCGCAGTTCGTGGGCGAATTCCTGGTTCCGCTCCAGGGAGCGGGATGCGGTGATGACCGTCGCCCCCGCTTCCGCGAGCGCTTCACTGATGCTGCTTCCGAACAACGGCCCCGCTCCCGCCGTCACCAGCGCGATTTTCCCCTGCAACGAAAACCGATCCAGAATCCCCATCACTTGCTCTCCTGACTCTTCCGTTCTTTCTGCTCCCATGCGGGCAATAACTCCGCGTACCGTCGCGCCTGAGCCACGAAATCGACTCCCACCCGCTTCTTCCACTCCGGGAGCAAGCGTCGCAACACCGGCCCGGGGCCTTTCGTCACCGTTTTTCCTTCCATCGAAGCCGCGTGCACAATCCCAAACGACGTGGCCGTGCAGAAGATTTCGTCGGCACTCAATGCCATTTCCCGGTCGATCCCCGCATCCTCTGCCGGAATCCCCAATTCTTTCGCACATTCCAAGGTGATCTCCCGGCTCACGCCATGCAGGATCTCCTCACCGCGGGGGCTGTAAATCACGCCGTCCTTCACGATGAACAGGTTCCAGCTCGGGCCCTCCGTGAGAAATCCCTGCTCGTCCACCAGCACCGGCCAACTCCCCGGCAACCGCCGCTGCGCTTCGTGCTGGGCGAGTTGAAAATGGACCCGGCTCCGTGTTTTCGCCCGGGGGTCGATCAACTCCGGAGGAATCGAACGCTGCGGCGAAATCAACAGTGGCACTCCAGTCTCATACAACGGAGCAAACTTCCCCATTGTCTTCACCAGCGGCCAGCAACTGATCGCGAGCGTCGGCCTCAGTCCCTCCGGAAAGACCGTGCTGTATAGTTCCACCGGCCCGCGCGAGATGTCGTGCCGGATGTGCCAGTCCACCTCGGATGATTCCGTCGGCAGGTTCCGGGCCAAGGTCTCCCCGGTCAGTGCCTCCAACTCATCAATCGTCACCGGGCTGGGAATTCCCAGGAACGCCAGCGTCTCCATCAACCGGTTCAAATGCACGCGCAGCCGGAACGGACGTTGTTGAAACGTCCGGGTCATCTCGAACGCCATCTCTCCGTACATCAACCCCGCGTCAAAGATGGAAATCCGGGCGTCCCGCTCGGCGACCCACACCCCATTCAGATAGACCACTCGTTCCGACATCGCACGCTGGCTTTCACAAAAATGCGGCTTTCACAAAAACGCTGGATGAAAACGTCTGTTCATCATATCTACGATCGCTCATGACTCCTCTCTCCCCATGCCGAATTTGACGGATCTACGGGGGAATTCTTCGCATTGGAGGCGTTGTTTTCAGGCAACATCCCCCTCATTTGTTCCCGTAATTGGGGATTCCATTCTCAAAACCGGGTCCGGTATCCCGCCGGGGGGATTTGTGCGTTATGATTTCGGCCAGATAACCAACACGCACGTTTTGAAAATTGAGAGATCCGCGGAACATGATTCATCCCTGGCACGATGTGACCCCCGGGCAAGACCTCCCCAAGGAATTTATCGCCGTCATCGAAATCCCGATGGGGTCCAGCATCAAGTACGAACTCGACAAGCAAACCGGTCTGCTCAAGCTGGACCGCATTCTGTATTCCGCCGTTTATTATCCGGCCAACTACGGATTCATCCCGCAGACCTATGCGGAAGACGATGACCCCCTCGACGTTCTGGTCCTCTGCCAGGAGCCGGTCGCTCCTCTGACGCTGGTAAAAGCCCGCGCGATCGGATTGATGACGATGATCGACTCGGGCAAGAAGGATCACAAGATTCTGGCGGTCGCCGTGCATGACCCTGAGTTCAACGCGTTTCAGGAAGCGGCCGAACTTCCGCCGCACCGGCTGATGATGCTCCGCCGTTTCTTCCAGGACTACAAGATGCTGGAAGGGAAGTCGGTCGAGGTGGAGGAATTCGCTCCGTGCGCAGCGGCGCTCCCGATCATCAGCCAATCGCTGGAAGAGTACAGCAGTCTCCGCCGTCGCGGCTTCGCCAAGACGTCGTAGCACGCACTGCGGTCCAGTAACGAAAGCCAAACGCGTACATGTCTACCCTGCTGCTGCGCAGCGATGTCGGCATGCCGCCAAGTGCGGCTTACGGTCAACGGCTCACTCCGCCTGCTTGAGATGCAGGACCCCTTCATTCGGGAAGGGGACCTGGAACACGAGGTTCTCCCCTCCCGCAATCTTCTCTTCCGACCGCGATTTCCCGGTCCGTGGATCGTACCACGTGACGGTGAAGTTCTTCCCTGGTGCGGCTCTCAAGTCGAGGGTGGCTTCGGGCGCGAGGCGATCGTAGAAGGCAAGATATTCTTCCCCAGTCTTTGCGATGCAGACGCCGCTGGAGACGAGAGATCCCGCCGGTGTGAACTTCTGGATGTCCAACTTACCAGAATTCATAAACCGGCAGAGAAGTCCCTCGTAGTCCAGGACTCGATCCCGATCCGTCGCATGTTTCGCCATCGTGGTCCGCACGTCGAAGCCCCAACTCGTGTCATTCTGAAACAGAATCCCGGACCCTCCCAGTGCCGTCCCCCACAGCAACTGCAAAATTGCATCGTCCCGCTCCATCCCTCCCTGGTACTCGGGGACTGGCTCGGTAAATAACACCGGCTTCACAGGCTGAGCAGTCCTCTGCCGTGCAAACAATTCGAAAAACGTCCGTGCGGGGGGCTGCTGCTCCCACTGGGGCATGTGAAATGACAGCAGATCCACATTCCCTTCTGCCCGAAACGCTTTTCCTTCCCGCTGATCGTCGTTCACCAGCACCGGCTGATTCGACCGCGTCCGGAAAAACGTTGCGAAATGGCGTTGAAACGCCTCCCACTCTTTCCGTCGATACCACTCCCCTTCGTTGAACAACTCGAACATCACGTTAGGCGCATCACCCGTCGAGGTGAGCAGCCGCTCACAAAATCGTTCCAGCGCGTACTGATGTTTCTCAGCGTTTGACCACGTCTCGTCAAACACCTTCGGCATCTCGGTTCCGGGCCGTCCCAGCCGGACATACTCCGAGCGGTTCTTCAGCCAACCCCCCTTTGCGGCGTTGAACGGATGTCCCGCGAACCGGGTTTTCGTCCAGCCGTCGTGCACGGTGAGGATGACGACAATCTTCCGCTCGTGCGCCAGATCGAGAAACTTCCGCAGGCGCTGGAAATACTCCTCGTTGAACGATGCCAGGTCGAATTTTTCTCCGCGTCGATTCCAAGGCCAGATTTCGGGCGAATCATAGCCGATGCGGGGATCGTGAGGCTGATCGGTGACGCCGATGTAGGACCAGAGGAGGGTGGCATTGATGCCCCGTTTCGCGAGGGCATCGAGATACGCGACCTGATCGAAGCTGGTTCCAAGTTCCATCCATCCCTGGGTGATGGAATCCCCCACCAGCAGGACCGTCTCTCCGCGATACCGCACCCAGCAGGAACCGGACTGCACCGTGACCCTTTGCGGATCAGCGGCTAGAGCTGCTTTTGAACTTTGCGCATGCGCGAACACGGGGAAGCTCAGGACGACAACAGCAGCCAGAACGTTGAGGTGTGTCGTCCGCATGGGTTACCTCGTAACGATCAGCCGACGATTTCATTCGGAATCGGTGGGGGGGCGGCGAGGAACACCTGACAGGGGACCTGGGGGAGCAACCGCTCCACCCAGTCCGGCAGGCCCGTCCGGGCCGTTCCAGGATTTGTCGGCGGCAGCCCCACAATCAACAGGTCAATGGTCCCGCTTTTGTTGATCAGATCCAGAATCTGGTTCACCGGATCGACCAGGGCCTCGTGGCAGTTGATCTCGCGGCCAATCCGCTCCGCCTGCTCCTGATCGCACCGCAGCCGCTCCTTCGCTTCCTCTTTGTCGTGTCCGTTCCCTTCCGGATTCGGCACCTCGACGATATCCAGAATCACCTGCGGGTCCAGCATCGTGATCACCGATCGGAACAGCGCGCTCGAGGTCTGGGTGTTGTCGTGGACCAGGACCACGTGGTCCACCCCCACTTCAGCCGCGCGCAATTCCGCCACCGAGCGCGCCTGGCGTTCGCTGATCTTTGGAATCCGGTTGCCACCTTCCAGATCGAGATAAATATCCCGGTTGCGGCTGACGATCCGCACCGTCAGCGGTGGGGGCGATCCCTGGTGCAGGTTGATCCAGTAGAACGATAACTGGTCCAACTGCTGGTCGGCAGAGAACTTGTTCGACGCCCCCATGATCACTTCCTGCGCCTTGAGCTCCTTCGCCGTCTTCAATACCGCGAACAGGGGGCTGTTCGTCGGCACGACCAACGGCGTCACCTGCTTCCCTGCCAGTTCCGCATGTTCCACGACCGCGGTCATCAATTCCTGGTCGTATCGGTCGAGCGAACCGTCGTTGGACTGCTCCTCCGCCGCGAGCACTTTCGCCGTCATGACGATCACGTCCGTCGTCTCGGGATCGGTCTCCGCGAGTGCTTTTTTCAACGTGTATAGATTCTGCGGCGAACGGATCGCGACCAGCTTGTGATACTGGTGCGTCAGCTTCAGGCTCTCCGCCGTCACCTCTTCCTGCGTCTCCTGGTTGAACTGCAGGACCGACGTGGTGATGCTCTTGTCCCGCGTCTTGTGGTGGAACATCTCCGCCACGGTCAGCATCACGAACAGCAGGAACGTGAAGCTCAGTCCGTATTGCGTCGCCAGCGATTTCGTGAGCAGATTCATGATCGCGGAGCCGAGCAGGATCAGGAAGATGAGCGCAATTCCGATCGGGACGTCGTATTGACCGACGCGAATGTTCAAGGGGACCATGAACTCGCGCGGCCCCGGCCGGGTAAACCGCAGGATCAGCATTGCCAGTGAATTGAAGACGAAGCTCCAGACCACCCCGAACGCGTACGCCTCCCCGAGCAACAGGATGTCCCCGCCGCTCAGCAGCACGGTGATGATCTGCAGGCCGACGATCGAGCGCAGCAACCGGTACGTCGTCCCGAAACGGGGATGCGGTTTCAGCACCGCGTCCGGGAGCACTCCGTCCTCAGCGATCCGGTTCAGGACGCCGTTCGAACCGATGATGGACGTATTCACGGCTCCTGCGAGGATGAGCGCACCGACCACCACGACGAAGGCGTTCAACAGCAGGCGCAAAAACGTCGGCCCGATGACGTTCATCGCCAGACCGCCGATCAGGTTATCCGCATAGACCGACATCCGCACTTCGTTCGGAATGACCAGGATTGCCAGCGTGCTGATCGATCCGGTCAGGATCAGGCTGAACAGGAACACGATGAACGCCGCCTTGCGGAAGTTCTTCAGCTTGGGCGATTCGACCTCGCGGTAGACCTGGGCGAGCGTTTCTTCGCCGCTCATTGCCAGGATCGAGTGCCCGAAGGCGATGAAAAATCCAAGGACTCCGATAAAGCTCAGCCAGTTCGTTCCGCTGAGGTTGGTGATCGCGTCCCCGATTGACGTTCCCGACAGATATCCCAGCGCGCTGTGATGTCCCGTTAAATTCGCCTGGGCGTGGTAGTCGGGCAACAAAGCCAGTTCGTTCTGCGGTCCCTTGACGATGAGCGTGAGGACGCACCAGCCGATGACGATTACCCCCATCACCGTGGTGAGGACCATGATCTTGAGTGCCTTTTCGCTCGATTCGTGAATCCCGAGGATGTTCTGGCGATAGAAATACAGGATGATCGCAATCGCGATGAAGACTGACCCCCACGCGCGGAGGGACAATTTCGTCGCCGGGTCGAGCGTCACCCAGCCCAACTGCTGCAGCACTTCGAACAGCAGGCCCATGATGTACTGCCCCGCCGACACACCGCTGATCGGGCCGGTCAGGATAAAGTCGAACATGAGGGCGGAGGCGGCGAGCTTCGCGACCACTCCTCCCATCGCCTCCTTGACGATCCGGTACACCCCGCCGCGGACGAACATCGAGCAACTCTCGATGTAGATCGCGCAGACGGCGTAGCTGAAGAACATCACCGCGATGATGAAAATCGGCGCCGCCGGTCCGATCGAATGCTCGACGATCCCGCCGATGTAGTACGAAGTACTCGCCAGGTCGCAGAGCACGACCGCCGCCGCCCGCCAGTAGGAAATGAACGTGAACATCACGCTGCTGACAAGGATTACCTTGGCAGCTTGCTTGGCGGTACTCTTGGGAGAGGGAAGCTGGGGGGATTGAGACATACTGGCCCTATTCGAGGAAATTCAACAGGAAAAGTCGCTGGTCGATGTCGCGGAGCGCTGCGGCTCGACGCATACCATCAGAGCATGAGAGGGGAGGAAACTGGTCCTTGAACGGAAAAATACGTCCACATCCCCTCATTCACAACGCGAGGCGTCCGATCCTGCCGATCAGTCACCCACAGACAAGTGTCAATGCTCACAATGAGGCGAACTCTCACAACGTCCACGCCGGTCTCCGCCAACTGACGGGCCAGGCGCGGCTGAATATGGATTGAGATTATAATGATTTTGTAAGTCTCTTCGCACCGCTGTGCGGGGTTCCGCTTGCTCTGCGACTCTGCACATCCACCGTAACTCCAGATTCTATTGCGAGTTAAAAAGTTTTCGAAGGGAGTCGATGGCCCTGATGTCGTTTTGATACGAGATGGGCGGAATTATTCCCACGGCATCAGTGCGGCCCGCTGAATCTTCCCGGCGTTCTGCTCCGCAAAGGCCTCGTTGATCCGCCGTAATGGAAACCGGTGCGACAGTACTTTGGAGAACGGATAGGCCCCCTGTTTCCGACTCAGCAGATCGAGGGCGACCCCCAGTGCCGACGGTTCGTACCACATGATTCCGAGGATGGTTTTGCCGCCGTGGAGGAGTGTGGAGGGATCGAATTCCACCGTTTGCTTCTGACTGATATTCCCCACCTCCAGGAGCGTCCCTCCCTGCCCGAGCAGATCGACCCCCTCGACAAACGCGCGTGGGGTTCCCGCGACTTCCAGGACGAGGTCCGCACCCCAGCCCTCGGTCAGCCTTCGCACCTCCGCCAGGCGATCCTCCGCCTTCGGGAATTCTTTGAGACTCAGCGTATGATCCGCGCCGAACTGCCGGGCGAGTTCGAGCCGTTCCTCGAGGGCATCGATGACGATGATGTTGGACACGCCCCGTTCCCGGGCGACAGCTACCGCATTGAGCCCGAGTCCACCCGCTCCCTGGATGACGAGTGAATCGCCCGGCTGGGCGTTCCCCCGTTCGAGCGCATACACCACCTGTGCCAGTGCACAGTTGGCCGGACCTGCGAGATCGTCCGAGACATTCTCCGGCACCTTGAACACCTTTTGCTCCGGGTGCAGGTAGTAGTACTGTCCATAGGCCGCATTGAAGTGCGGCCATTGCGTCGCCGGGTAGCGATACCGCAGCCCCTGCTGACAGCGGGGGGTCTTCTGTCGCAGGCAACTCGGGCATCTCCCGCAGCCGCAGAAGTACTGGTAGACGATTCTGTCCCCCACGGCGAGGGGGCGACCCAGGCTGTCGGTGGTCACACCGTCGCCGAGTCTGGCGACTTCGCCCGCCATTTCGTGCCCCATGCAGAGGGAGAAGGGTTCGGGGCGGCCGCGAGAGATGTCGTATTCCCCCTTCCAGATATGCAGGTCCGTGCCACAGACGTTCGCCATCCGGATCTTGACCAGGATTGCTCCCGGCTCCGGATCAGGAACGGGAAACTCGCGCAATTCGAAGGGACGCTTCGCGCCCGTAAAAACCGCAATCTCCGCCAACTCTGTCATGACAGTATCCTCTTTGTCTGTTTGAGTTCACGACGCTCGGCTGGATCGTTGACCACCAAGGTAGTTCTCAGAGCTTCCATTTCCTACAAAAAACAGGTTCTCATGCGCCGTTTCCGCGCTGACAAAAGTCATTTTTCTCTTCGCACCAAGTGTCGAGTTCGATGCGCGAACTCCGGCAGATTTCGCCGCTTGCTCTCCGATCTCATACTCTCAAATCGGCTTGTGGAGATTGTAAAAGTTGCCTCAACGTAACGCGCAGAGAAGCCCGGAAAACTGTGCAGGATGCTGTTCTGATGTTCATTGACCCCCACTCATAGAATCACTGCAGAATCAGGACGAGACGTCATGGATTGACGTCACAAGCGAGACGGCGGGAAACATTTTCGACGCACCACTAATGAGGGAGGTGCCTTACAAAAGGATGGGTTCAGTTTCCCGGCGCTCGATAAGGAGAGACAGTCATGTCTCGACTGTTCGGAAGGATCGTAGCGGCGGTGTGTGTGGCGGGAAGTTTGTCGGGTTGTGTCGCGGTACCAGGATCGACGTTCGGCTATAACGCCGGGCCATCGATTCTGATGCCGGCCATGCTGAGGACGGTAGAAGGTCCGGGGACCGGATCTTTCGGGTTGCCGATTTCCCCAGCGGTGGAAACGCACATCACGACGGTTCATCATGAATCCGTTGCACTCTAGTTACTGCGATTACGTCAGGGTCACATCAACGCAGCTTGAATCAACCGCTTTGAGAGAAATCCACCGACTCCCGGGCGCCTGTTCACCAGGTTCCCGGGAGTTCGGCTTTTGCCTCCTCGAAAATCCGATCCGCATCGGAATCCCTGCCTTCATGCGGGCAAACCCTCCCCCCTATCCAGTAAGATTTCTCCAGACAGAATTTCTGCTGACACCTGGAAAACACCCACCGAGATGACAACGCCGCTGGTCGTGATCAACGTCGTCGGCCTCACCCCCGACATGCTGGGGCCGAACACCCCTTGCATCAACGACGTCGCACGGACCGGTTTCACCGCTCCTCTGGGGACAGTCCTCCCCGCCGTCACCTGTTCCGCCCAGGCGACTCTTCTCACCGGGCTGCTCCCCCGCGAACACGGGATCGTCGCTAATGGCTGGTACGACCGGGAACTGAGCGAGGTCCTGTTCTGGAAGCAGTCGAACAAACTCGTCCAGGGGGAACGGATCTACCAGGCGGCGAAACTCCGCGATCCCGGTTACACCACCGCCAAGATGTTCTGGTGGTACAACATGTACGCCCCCGTCGACTGGTCGGTCACGCCGCGACCCAGTTACCCTGCCGACGGCCGCAAGGTGCTCGACTCCTACAGCCAGCCTGAGGAGTTAAGAGATCAGTTGCAGGCGAAGTACGGAGTGTTTCCGCTCCTCCACTTCTGGGGCCCGGGGGCTGACATCGAGAGCAGCGTCTGGATTGCGAGTGCCTCCGCCGACATCCTCCGCGACAAACGTCCCTCGCTGACCCTCGTCTATCTTCCGCACCTCGATTACAACCTGCAGCGTTTTGGTCCTGCAGACCCCCGCATCGCCGCGGACGTCCGCCTGGTGGATCAGGAAGCGGGGCGTGTCATTACGGCAGCACGCGAAATCGGCGCTGAGATTGTGGTGTTGTCCGAGTATGGGATCACAGAGGTGACGCAGCCGATTCACATCAATCGGGTGCTCCGTAACCACGGCTTGCTGAAAGTCCGCTGGGAACCGCTCGGCTGGGAAACCCTCGATTGCGGAGCTTCCCGCGCCTTCGCCGTCGCCGATCATCAGCTTGCTCATGTCTACGTCGAGCGCGACGAAGATATTTCGAAAGTCGCGGAACTTCTCCGCAATACCCCTGGCATCGAACAGGTCCACGATCGGGCGGCTCAAGCGGCCATTGGACTCGACCATGTTCGCAGTGGAGACCTCGTCGCGATTGCCGCCCCTGGCTGCTGGTTCACGTATTACTTCTGGCTGGATGACGCGTTGGCGCCGGATTATGCGCGCACCGTCGATATCCATCGCAAGCCGGGTTACGACCCCGCCGAACTACTCTTCAACCCGGACTTGAAATGGCCGCCGTTGAGAATCGCCCGCCGTTTGCTCCAGAAAAAACTGGGCTTCCGGTATTACATGGACGTGATCGGCCTGGATGCGTCGATCGTCCGCGGGAGTCACGGCCGCCTGCCCCCTCCTGGTAAGGAAGCGGCGGAAGGACCCGTATTTGTCTCCTCCTCCACTCGAATTGCCCGCGATTCCATCCCCATGACGGAGGTCAAATCGCTATTATTAAACCTGCAGTTCGGTTCTTGAACCTGGATGGACTTTGTGACGATGCCCACACCCCTCGATCCGCATCACGCCGCGTATGTCGGCAGTTTTGATCCCCTTACGCTGGGGCACATGGACCTCATCCAGCGCGCCTCACGCTTGTTCGTGAAACTGACAGTGGGGGTGGGGGTGAACCCCGACAAGAAAGCCCTTTTCACACCGGAAGAACGGGTTGAACTCATCCGCTCGTCGGTCAGCTCGCTGGGGAACGTGGATGTCCAGCCCTTCTACGGCCTGACCGTCGAATTCATCCGGCAGGTCGGTGCGGCGGTCATGGTCCGGGGCGTCCGGACTCTTTCGGACATCGAAACCGAATTCACCCTCACGCTTGCCAACCGCGCCCTCGATCCCGAGATCGAAACCATCTTCCTGATGGCCGGGGAAAAGTATTCCCACCTCTCCAGCTCCCTCATCAAGCAGGTCGCCCAGCTCGGACAATCGGGCCTCCGCGAACGCCTCGCTGCCTTTGTCCCCGCGACGGTCATCGCACCGTTGCTCGCAAAGTATAAAAAATCCTGACTCCTCGAATTATCGACTCCTGAACAAGGAACAACATCATGGTCAAGACCGCCTCCACAATGCTCCCGCTCGGTACCCTGGCCCCCGAATTCTCACTCCCGGATACCGAGGGGAAGCTGGTCTCGCTGAAAGACCTGGCCGGCGCCCCCGGCCTGCTGGTGATGTTCATCTGCAATCACTGCCCGTTCGTGAAGCACCTTCGGGCCGACCTGGCCAAGCTCGGCAAGGACTATGCCCCCAAGGGGCTTCGCATCGTGGCGATCAACTCCAACGACGTCGCCGCCTACCCTGATGACAGCCCTGCCCGCATGAAAGAAGAAAAAGAGGACGCGGGCTACAACTTCCCGTACCTGATGGATGACTCCCAGCAAGTCGCGCATGCCTACAAGGCCGCCTGCACTCCGGACTTCTTCTTGTTCGACAAGAACCAGAAGCTGGTCTATCGGGGGCAGTTCGACGACAGCCGTCCGGGGAATGGGATGCCGGTGACCGGTGCGGATCTGCGGAGCGCCATCGACGCGGTGTTGAAGGGGGAGAAGATCCCCGAACCGCAGAAGCCGAGCATCGGCTGCAACATCAAGTGGAAACCGGACAACGCCCCGGAATACTTCACGGGGACGTGAGCCGAATTCAGCGGCACATCCTCCGGGGCGGGGTGCAGACTGTGGCCCCTACTTCCCGTGCGCACATTTCGTCAACTGCTCGGCCAGTTCGCCACTGGCTTTCAAGGCCAGCGCGCGATCCGCTTTCCCTTCGGCGATCTGGGTCACCAGCCGGACCAGAGCGGAACCGACAATCGCTCCGTCGGCGAGCCCCTTCAGTTCTTCCACATGGGAGGGCTTGCTGATCCCGAAGCCGACTGCCAGCGGGAGTTTCGTCTTCGTGCGCAGCCACTTCAACTGCTCGCGCAGCTCCGCCGGGAGTTTGTCCCGCTCTCCGGTAATCCCCGCGATGGAGATGCAGTACAGAAACCCGCTCGCGTTCTGGACGATCTTTTCGGCCCGTTCCGGCGTTGTGGTCGGGGCGATGAGTTCGATCACGTCCAGTCCATGCCGTTTGGCGACGGCGGTCATCTCGTCCGCCTCATCCCCGGGCAGGTCGGGAATGATCAGCCCAGAGAAACCGGACTCATTCGCCAGTTTCGCGAATTCCTCCGCTCCGAACCGGAAGATGATGGCATAGGCTACCATCGCGACGAGGGGAGGAAGTTTCTTTCCCTCTCCGGAGACTCCCTTAATCGTCTCCATGATCTTCCGGACGGTAATGCCGTTGCCGAGCGCCCGATTGTACGACGCCTGAATCACCGGGCCGTCGGCGATCGGATCGCTGTATG
>JAXMBX010000013.1:0-97990 GCA_046349635.1 Planctomycetales bacterium | reverse complement strand
GACATTGCCGGAACCGACATTGCGGGAATCCAGCGTGACGCCGCGAAACTCCGTCTCCGGGGACAACCGGATCGGCGTTCCTTGCACTGCGTCAATGAGTTCCTGCAACGTCATTGAGTTCATAGGCCGTGGAAATGATCCCCCTGGTTCCAATGCAATTTGTGTGTTGTGGAGTCGCCACCAAATGCGGCGGCACCGGCGAGTTGAGAGACTTCCGCGAGCCGCAGGCGGGCGAGATTCCGACGCACCACTTCCCGGTCGTCGAACACGATTCCCTCGTTGCCGATAATTTGGATGGACTCATGTCCCTTGCCGGCGATCAGGACGCAATCGTCCGGACCGGCTTCCCGCAGGGCACGGATGATCGCCTGTTCGCGGTCCACTTCCACGATGGGCGTGGGCATGCAGTCGTCGTAGCCCTTCAAAATTTCGTCGATGATCGCGCGGGGATCCTCGCTCCGGGGGTTATCGCTGGTGACGATCACCAGGTCGGCGGTTCCTCCCGCTTTCCCCATCAGAGGCCGCTTGCTCCGGTCTCGGTCTCCACCAGCCCCATACACCACGATCACGCGGCCGATGGTCAACTGTTGCAGTCCGGTAATGGCGCGGCGGAGGGCATCATCCGTGTGAGCATAATCGACGAAGACGTCGAACGGCTGCCCCATCTGGATCCGTTCCATCCGTCCGGGAACACCCGTGAGGGCTTCAATTCCCTGTGCCCCCTGCTCCAGCGTCAGGCCGAGAAACTCGGTCGCGGCAACGGCAGCGAGGCAGTTGGAGACGTTGTGGCGTCCGATGAGAGGCGTGTGGATTTCGATTTCGTCGGAACCGGTCTTCAGGACGAACCGGCTGCCGCGGGTGTTTTCTTCCAGGATCTCCGCGCTGAAGTCCGCTGGAGCTTCAATCCCGTAGGTGCGAACCCGATGCGGCGCCGCGCTGCGGCAGGAAAAGCTCATCGGGTCGTCGGCATTCAGGACCGCCAGCCCGCTTGTCTTGAGTCGTTCGAAAATGCGGAGCTTGCTCGACTTGTAGGCTTCAAACGTGCCGTGATAGTCCAGATGATCCTGCGTGATGTTGCTGATGACGGCGACGTCGAGCCAGGTCCCGGCCACGCGATCCTGTTCGAGCGCGTGACTGGAGATTTCCATCGCGGCGTAACCGGTCCGCTGTCGGATCATCCGCTGCAGCCAGTTGGAGAGAGTTCTGGCATCCGGGGTGGTCAGGCGGGAAGACTCGCGTGAGAGGCCGTCGTGATATTCGATGGTTCCCAGCAGTCCGCATTGGCGCCCGGCATTCTGCAGGATGGAGCGGACGAGCCAACTGATGGTCGTCTTGCCGTTCGTTCCCGTGATGCCGACAAGCTGCATCCAGCGCGAAGGATCACCGGCGAGAGCGGCAGTCAATTCCGCATAAGCCTTGCGCGTGTTTCGCACGACGCATTGCGGAACGCGGACATCGGCCTGCGGCCATTCCACGAGCAGGGACTTCGCCCCGTTGTGGACGGCGTCGGCGATGTAAGCGTGCCCATCCTGCTCGGGGCCGCGCAGAGCCGCGAAGAGAGAGCCCGCGGCGCAGTCGCGACTGTCGGAAGAGGCGGTCGTGACGCGGATGTCCCCACAGCCGACATAGCTGGCGGAGGGGAACAGACGTCTCAGATTGACGGCCATGGGGGCCATAGGTGGATTGGAAGTCATGAAACACCTCCCCGGGCCAGGCGCACGCTCACTAAGGAACGAGCCCGAGGGCTGCTCTGCGAAACGATCATAGTGGGGAAATTACGGGGAAAACGGCCTGCTCCAGAAGGGAACGTTGTCCAGAGTGCGAGTGGCCGCGAATAGGTTTGTTCACTGACTGCGATCCGAAAGCTGACGGGGAAAAGATCAGGGAAGACGTTTCGACGGGCTCGAAACAACTTCGATCTGACCGGCCTGTCAGGCTCGCGGAGTGGCGGGCATTCTCTTGAAATCGTGGAAACGGTCAACAGGAAGATGACGAAAATCCCTGACCCGTGTAAACGTTACAAGACCGCAATGCTCAAGAAGAGGAGTCCCTCTGGGAGCCTGTTTTCGCAGCAAAATTTACAATTTCCATGAATCTCCCCTGCCGTGCGGCGGGTATGATAAGTCATCCCCGTCCCAACTTTTCTTTTCCAGGAGTTATCCCCCCATGAAAGTCGCGGTCATGAGAACTGTTGTCGTTTCCCTGTTTGGCTTCTGTCTGTTGGGCGGTGTCGTTCCCGTGCGCAGGAGCGGATTGAATCCGAACGGGCGCAGACTTGTGCTCCTCGTCGTCGCCGACCAGGGTTCGAAGGTGAAGGATCCCAACGTCAAAACCGAGGTCGATCCGATGGAAGGTGCCGTCCGGGGATCAGCGAGCACGTGGCCCTCGCGGATCCCGGACAAGACCCTGACGAAAGAACAACTCGCCAAGGTCGGAAAGAAGTCCTGCTGGTGGGACAACCTATCCCGGAACGCCGCTCCCGCCGTCCCGCACGGGGCGGCCCCTGCCGCTGAAAAAACCGCGCGTGATCGAAATTTCCACAGGGGACGGCGACCTGAAACTCCCCCTCTGCTCTCCCTGGGAGGAGTCCAGAAGAACGACAAGGGGGATCTGGAACTGCTGATTTACGGCAAGGAAAAGGAACCGCTGGTCAAGCAAGTCCTGAAGAAAGTGGACGGCAAGCAGGAATTGCCCATCGAATTGGAGATCAAACCCTCCGGCGACGCCAGGAGAGCTGACGATCAACCTGCTGGGAGGTCACAGCGTGACCATTCCCGTCGCGGCGGTCTCCGATCGATACTGAAACGGTTCCTCCTGCCGTCAGGTCTGTGATGGCAGGAGGATCCTTCCTTATCTGGCCCCCCCGGAATTCCCAGATTCCGGGGAGATCGCCCGGATCAGCCCGAGGCCCTTGCCGGAACCCATGTAAGTAATCATCTGCGACCCTTCCCGGAGGGGATCCCGGCTGGAAAATTACAACTTCTGGCCGTAGATTTCCGCCAGCAGGTCTTCGACCGTCTTGAACTTCTTCGCCGCATCCGTCACCAGGTCGATCTTCTGGCGGGCATCGGCAGCAGGCGGTATGCCCCAGGCTGAGGAGCGCTTCGTAGGTCTCCGTGAGGAGATCCTGCACGGCTCCTGCTCGCCGGGAAGTCCCGGCAACAATCAGGGCGAACTGGCCATTTTGCGGCGGAGTTTGGCGACGGATCCGGCTCCGCCATCGCCATTCCGATGCCGGGGAGCGGAGAGTTCTTCAGGTTCTGCTCCTCAATCGCCACCGCCACGTCCCGCACGGGGCGGACCATCGCCTGCAGTGCCTTCTTGACCCCCACTCCATCGACGGAGCAAATGGCGTCGAAGAATTCCCGCTCGGCGTCCGTTATGAAGCCGATCATGCGGAGTCAACTTCCCTGCTGCAAGTTCCCCTCATAAAACCGGATCGTCCGCAGGCTCACTTCCTGCTCGATAAACGGCTGCAACTGGCGGCGGGATGATGACCGGAATGAGGACCTGATATTCAAAGGCTCCGACGCCGATCGTTGCTTCGGTCGTCGTCAGATGCACCAGTTTTCCGGTCACGCGGGTAATCAGCAAGTCGATCCCTCAGTTGCCGCTCAAAAGAAAAAAACAGAGGTATAAAAATCACGAAAACGAAAGCCGTCCCGCGGAATAGTAATGACACAGGGCAATCGCGAACGCATCCGCGACGTCGTGCGGCTCCAGCACGCTGGCGAGTCCCAGCTCCGTCCGGATGGCGTGCTGCATCTGCTCCTTGGAGGCATGTCCGCTGCCGGTGAGCAGCCGTTTGACCTGCGTCGGGGTGTAGTGAAACAACGGTATCTGTTTGTCCGCAATCACGAACAAAAACGCGCTCCCGCATGGCTCATCACGATCGCGGACTTGGGATATTTCGGCGTCGAGAAGACTTTTTCCACCGCGACCGCGCGCGGGTGATATTGCTCGATGATCTCCCGGATGCCGGAACCGATTTCGGCAACCCGCTCGGCGAGCCCCTTGGAGGTGGTGGAACGGATCACCTCTTCCAGGACTCGCGGGCGTTTCCCTGCTCCAGCAGGGCATAGCCGGTCCGATTGATCCTGGTCAATGCCCAGGAAACGGAGCGGGCCGGCGGTGTCCGGGGAAAGATTCTCGCTCATCAACCCTTCTTCCAAAAGCGTGCCGCTGGGCCGATCTTCAACGATGACCTTCATCTCCGCCAGACGATTCCGGATCAGGGTTGTTCAACGGGGAAATTCCTGGTTCCATGCGCCTCGGCCCGGATATCGAGCAGCAGGGTCATCAGGTCATTCACCAATTGATCATCCTGCCCTCTTACCTTGCCGAGAGGCTTCGCAAAAGACCCCCAGCAGGTGCGACAGTTCGCGGAGCAGTGTCATCCCCTTGGTGAGAGCGGCCACCGCGGCCGTTACCGGAGCCGGTGCTGTCGAGCTTGTGATCGTTGATGAACTCGTTCAAGGTTTTACGTAGTTCAAACAGCACGCCGACTGCCTCGCTGAAAGGAAGTCACGTCCATCGTATCCAGAACTGCTGGCGGGCAGTTCGATGCAATCTGCGAGAAATCAGCGGTGTTCCCGCTGAATTCGGGAGAATCGCCCTGGAGCTTGGTGATCGAAGCTGGTAGTAATCTCGCCCCGCAATCCGCTCGAAGGTTTCAAACAGGCGATAAAACCCTTCCAGGCTCTTGCCGGTCTGCGTCAGATTCTCATCGCTGAAATCGATCGGGCTCCGGTAGTGCGTCGAAAGGAGAAAGAACCGCACCGTCTCCGGCTGATGGATCTTGAACAGTTCCTTCACTGACGCGGCCCCCTTGGAACCGGCGAGTTTGTTCGCTTCCTGGGCTGCCTGATCGGCGACGAGATCCCCGCTCCGATCGTGTCTGCTCTACCTTGCCCGCCGTTTTTCCCGCCTGCATTAAGCCGTTAGCAGCCAGTAACGGGTGAACGGCTTGCCCGTACAGGATTCCGACTGGGCGAGTTCGTTCTCGTGGTGCGGGAACATCAGGTCGAGTCCGCCGCCGTGGATGTCGAGCGTTTCCCCCAGATATTTCATGCTCATCGCGGAGCATTCGATGTGCCAGCCGGGGCGGCCTCGCCCCCAGGGGCTGTCCCACGCAGGTTCGCCGGGCTTGCTGCTTTTCCACAGGGCAAAGTCCGCCGGGTTCTTCTTCTGGTCATTCACTTCAGCCCGAGTCCCAGCCAGCATTTCCTCCGGACTCCGATGACTCAGTTTGCCGTAGTCGTCATCCTTCGTGACGCTGAAATAGACGTCCCCATTAAGCGGATAGGCATAACCCGTGGAAATGAGCTTGGAAATGATCTCCTGCATTTCCTTGATGTGTTCAGTCGCGTAGGGAAAGAGATCGACGGAATCGACCCCCATCGTCTGCAGGTTGTCGAAATAATCCTGCGTCATCTCTTTCGCCAGTTGTTCGACCGTCTTGTTGTGCTTCTGGGCACCGGCGATGAGCTTGTCATCGACGTCGGTGATATTGATGACGAATTTCACCTTGTAGCCCACGTAGGTGAGATACCGTTTCACCGTATCGAAGATCACCGGGCCGACCATGTGCCCGATGTGGGCCGGCTTGTAGACGGTGGGACCGCACAGATACATCCCCACCTGGCCGGGAACGACGGTTTGAAAATCTTCTTTTTGACGGGTGAGGGTGTTGTAGACGCGGAGTGCCATGGGTCGGTGCCAGTCCTCAAAAAACAAATCCAAAAAAGGGTACGCTTAATCCTCAGCGGAAGTATTCATCAACAGAACGACAGCATCAGCAGACATCGCCTCTTCCCGGCCGATCGGGCCGACCCGCTCGCCGGTCTTGGCTTTGACGTTCACCCGATCGGGGGAAACGTGCAGCAGTTCCGCGAGGCGATTGCGAATCAGAGGCTTATACGCCGTGCCAGCTCAGCGCTGGGCATGGATGGTGCAATCGAGATTGACGAGTTGCCATCCCTGTTCCGCCACAAGCTGCCGGGCCTGTTCCAGCAGGAGCTGGGAATTCACGTTTTCATAGGCCGGATCGGTGTCCGGGAAGTGCTCGCCGATATCCCCCAGGCCGATCGCCCCCAGCAAGGCATCCACCACGGCGTGCAGCAGGACATCCGCATCGCTATGCCCCGAACAGGCCCAGCGGATGCTCGATCTTTACCCCCCCAGAATGAGCGCTCGCATTGGGGACGATGCGTGTCGTGTCCCATTCCCACCCGATAGGGAGGGTGTGTGCCGGGCCGCGCATCCTGCCGGGCGTTCAATCCGAACCTCAATTTAAACCACTTAGACCGGAACATCCTGTCGCCGAATCATACTGATTTCGAAAAAAAAGTCTCAACGGGACTTCAAGGATCAGGGGGACTTTGCGGCCGGGCGGGAGGGGGAAACGGGAGCCGCTGCGCCGGTGCAAAAGTCAATTTGCACGGCGGTATGGAGGCCCGGAGGAAGGGGGTCGATGAGGAAAGCAGAGATCCCGATTCAGAAACTCACCGGAACGCTGTGGTATGCCCCCTCGTAAACGACCTCCCGGCGCAACGGATGCCTCTACGCAGGGGCACGCTCCGCGCCAGGTGATCTACACCCCCCGCCAGTTTCTGGACGACTTCGTCCGCTACCTCGACGGGGAATGTGGGATGTCGCAGAACACCATCAAGGCCTACCGGACCGATCTGGAACGCTTCCTGGGGTGGTGCCAGAAGAAGAAGCTGATCGAACTGCAGAAGATCGATCTGAAGATTCTGGGAGATTACCTGGAATTCCTGCGCGCGAAACGATCAATCTGGCCGCCAGTTCACCGCCCGGAATCTGGTCTCCCTCAAAATGTTCTTCCGGTACCTCGTCCTGGAGGGGGTACTGCTCGAGAGTGCCGTCGACCTGCTGAACTCTCCCAAGCTGTGGCAGCACCTCCCCCATGTCCTCAGCCCCGGAAATGGTCAACCAGCTGCTCGATGCCCCTCAAAAGGCGGACCGGCTCGCCGCGCGATCGGGCCTTCCTGGGCGCTCATGTACGCCACCGGTTGCCGTGTGTCGGAACTGGCCGTTCATGCGGCCGCGCGACGTCCACCTCGATGGTGGAACTATTGCCGCGCGCTGGGCAAAGGGAATAAGGAACGGCTGGTCTCCTCAACCCGGTCGCCATCAAAGCCATCAAGTCCTACCTGGAGCATGAACGCCCCCTGCTCACCCGCCGACAGGATCCGGGAACGCTGTTTGTTCCAAGACAGGCCGGTGCTGACGCGGATCATGCTCTGACCTGGTCAAACGCTACGCCCAGCGGTCGGGCGAGTGACCAGGTCAGTCCGCACACGCTGCGGCACAGCTTCGCGACACACATGCTCGCAGGCGGAGCCGAGATTCGCGCCCTGCAGGAGATGCTGGGGCACGCGAGTATTTCCACCACTCAGATTTACACGCATGTGGAACACAGCCGGCTGAAAGCCGTGCATGTGAAATGCCATCCGCGCGGGTAAGTCACTTCGCTGTGGGTGCGACGGCATCATCGCTCAAATAGTGACCGTTCAAGTCAAAGATTTCGACCAAAACCATTTTCGCACATTGATACTTACTTCGTGGTATTGTCCGGAGAATTCGAGAGATTCATTCTTTTGCAATGCCTCGGCGTTTTTATAAACCTCTCGAAGGTATGTTTGTAACGAGATGGCGGTGTTTGAATTTCAATCCGATCTGGATGGAATGAGCTGCTGGGATTTCCGATAACATTTTTTGCGATATATGCACCTGAGCCATAGTGGAACACCGTAATTGATTCACGGATATCAGGACCACTTCGGATCACTCCCGGTTTCTTTTTTCTGTCAACATAGGCCACGTGGCGTCATAGCAATGAGGGGTTTTGTATTCGCATCAAAGCCAAAGACTGAAATTACCAAAGGAGATTGATGAAGGCCCAAAGTTTCAAGAACTTGAAACGTGTTATTCACAACGGGTGACAAAATCGAATGAATTTGCCAAGCAATTTGTGCGACTTGTGGAGTTTTTTGATTTCTTTGACAGATCTCCGAGCAAATTCCCCACAAGCACCTGCTCATTCTCAGCTCTTGTGCCGGGATTAAACGATTCTGCCCATGAACTGCCAAAACTAACGGTTGACCTGGAATTGGAAAAAGCTTTTGTCTGTTTTCTACTTTTAAAGTTTTTGGCTGCCTCGGTGAATGTTCGAACTCCCGCCATCAGCGGCAACGACAATCACATCTCGAGAGCTAACTCCAAGAACTAATGTCATAACTCTCCTCATTCAAATTTGGCATCAAATCAGCAGAAACTGCCCCAGAGCCTTAATATAAGGATTAATTGTAGGTAGGAGTTTCATAACACGCCAGGAGGGGTAAAACCCATGAAGAAGGCGGTCCTTTATCCCCTTATGAATGCTGCAGTTTCATCAGCTATTCCCGCCCGAGTCGCTTGAGATCCGAACCAGCCGATTCAGAGCGGCCTGCGGATCGACGATCGGGTGATAGCCAAAATCCGCCTGGGCACGCGCCACGCTGTACGTGTGAGACAGACTGGTTGCTGAGCCAGAAAAAAGCGGGTCATCAGTGGCCCGTCCTGTTTGCCCAGCAGCGTGTAGACCCCTTCCAATATCCCCCGGCCGCATACGCAACCGATGCAGAGATCGATTTCCGTACCGGAGGTACCTCCGCAATCGAGAGCAGTTCATTGATCCAGTTCCAGATCAGAACCGGCTCCAGTTCATTGATGTCATTCGGCCACCCGCAGCCGAACTTTCCGAGGTGAGAGCATCCGCCGCCTGCAGCAGCGCCGCCGCGGCGTTTTCGACAGCTCATCGAGATCCAAAGCGTGCCCGCCCCACCTGTCGCAGACGACCGGACTTCGCACGGGCCACCAGGGCGCGCGGGATCAGGGAGGATTATCCCGCGGTCCCCAGATGATGCGCCGCAGCCGCGGTGGTCAGCAAACCGTCTTTGCCATATGGCGAGGACCATCCGTTCAGCCAGCATCTTGCCTCTTGGGTAGTGGCAGCGAACGTCAGGGTAAGGCAAGGATTCATCGGCGTTCAGATGTTCGTGCCTGTCAAACACGACACTCGGCGAACTCGTGGGATGAATTTCCGGACGCCGTTCTTGACCGCAGCCCCGAGCAGATGCTGTGTCCCCAGAGTGTTGATCCCAGTAATCCTTCCACGCCCCCAGATCCCGGCGATGGCAGCGGTGTGGTAGATCGTGTCGATCCCTCGGCAAGCGGTTTCCACGTCCGCAGGATTCCGAACATCCCCCCGCTGAATTCCACCCCCAGCGTTCAAGCGCCGGATAGTCCCCCCGGCGGCATACACGCACCTGTTCCCCCCGCGCAACAAGCTGCTCGGTCACAAATTGACCGAGAAAGCCTCCTCCGCCTGTCACAAGTGCATTTGTCATGTTCTTAGCGTCAGCGACGCCATCGCAGTTTCTTCTGCGCCCAGAGGGCGAGTTTTTCGCGGAAGATCTTGAAGTTATGCCGCACGTCCACAGGAAACGATGAATGAAACAGGACGGTCTCAATCGAGGCGGTCACGGCGTTCTGCCGTGCGAGAGAGAGCAATTCCGCAACGAACGCTTTCTTCGCCCGGCGGGAGCGGGGGAATTGCCCCTTCTCAGTCTCGATGACAATCACCGGCCGTTGGTTCGGGCCTTTCCCGACCCCCACCAACGCCGAACGGAACACCTGCGGATGGGTGTTGAAAATCCCTTCGCACGGCTCGGAGAACAATGTCCCCTGCCCCGTTTCCACGCGATGCGCCTTGCGGCCACAGAACCAGAGTTGTCCCAACGGGTCCAGATAGCCGACGTCCCCCATCCGATGCCAGAACGTGTCCCCATCCGGGATCTTCGCGGCGCGGGTCGCCTCCGGCTGGCGGTAGTATTCGCGAGTCACACACGGACTGCGGACGGTGATCTCCCCGATCTCCCCCGCAGGAAGTTCCTCGACCCCCGACCAGTCCGCAATCGGATCATCCGTGATCCGAATGATTTTGACTTCTGTTTCCGGGAAAGGAGTCCCGACGCACGTCCCCGCCCCCTTGCGGGAGAGCGCCGCCGTTTGCGACAGAATCTGAGACGAACCAATCGCCGCGATCGGAAGTGCCTCGGTCGCTCCATACGGCGTGAACAGTTCTCCTCCCGGCTCGGTCAGTTGCCCCATCAATGTTTCGATTACCGGCACAGGAACGGGAGCACCGGCGCACAGAATCCGCTTCAGCGAGGGAATCTGAATTTTCTTTTCCGCACAATACCGCCCCACTCGATTCCAGATAGCTGGCGATCCAAAGGATTGCGTCACCCCCTGGTTCTGAATCGCCTCGAGAATCCGCTCCGGATTGACGCGCGCGGGTCGCGTCGGATCCATTTCGGGAATGACCGTCGTCACCCCCATCGCGGCGTTGAAGAGAGCGAACAGCGGAAAACCGGGCAGATCGATTTCCCCCGGCCAGATGTCGAACCGGTCCCGGATCAGCCGCGCCTGCGCGGAGAACATCCCATGCTCATACAGCACACCCTTTGCGGGCCCCGTGCTCCCGCTGGTGAAGATGATCCCCGCCGGATCGGTCCCCTGCACTGCCGGCAATTCAACCGGCCCCCACGGTTCACCGAGCAGCGTGCGATACGTGGGCAAGCGTCCAAAACGCCCCACGACGACATTCAGTTTCGCATTCGGAAATCTCTTCCGTTTCAGCCGCCGGGCGAGATGTACGAATGGAATCGCAATGAATCCCTCCGGATCGACCTGTTCCAGGCAACGGAAGACCGCTTTCGGCCCCATGCCGGGGTCGATCAGGACAACCACCCCTCCAGCTTTGAAAATCGCGAACGTGAGGGCGATGAATTCCAGACTGGGACGGACCATCAGGACCAACCGCATTCCGGGACGAACTCCCAGACGGATCAAACCCCGCGCTAGCCGATCGGTCTCCTGGTCCAACTGCTGAAACGTGAGGTGCGAATACATGACGCGACCGAGCGCATCGCGACTTTCCGGAAACACGACCGCCCGCTGAAACGGAACCAGTTCCGCCGCGGCATGCAAAGCCTGCGCGATGTTCTGCGAGTTATCAGGCGGTACGTCAGCGGACGAAGACATGAGAATTCCTGTACAGGGAGAAATCAGGCCGCCTCGCGGAGGAGGATTTCACCCCGCCCCAGTTCCAGGAAATCGCCGCAGTACCGACCGAACGTCGCCTGCCGATAACTCTCCGGCAAGGGAAAGCCCCGGTCAGCGAGCAGCTTGAAATACAATTGCAGAAAACCGGGACGGCAACTGGCGGCAAACTTGAACGTGGGGAGCATCCGCGGCGGCGTCCCCGTCCCCAGCCAGACGATGCTCCCCCGTTTCATCCCCGCCCCGTTGCGAATTCCCATCTCGCCACAGATGATGATGGTCCCCGCGAGCAGCCCGTAACCGACGACATCACCGGAGTTGCCACCGATCGCGATCAAGCCGCGCCGCATGGAGTGGCCGATTTCATTCCCGGCGTTGCCGTGAATGAGGATCGTCCCGGCGGTCATTCCCTTGTGTCCGCCCCGATAGACCGCCCCCACGAGGTGCCCCGCATTCCCCCGGACCTGGATCAGCCCGCCATGCATTTCCGCCCCGGCCCAATCGCTGACATCTCCCTCAACAAGAATTTCGCCACCCCGCATTTCCGCACCGAGGTGCATCCCCGCCGATCCTTCAACGACAATCTTCCCGTCTTTCAAACCCTGGCCGATGAGCTTCACTTTTTCGCAGTCACCCACCCAGCGGAGTTCGTTGTCCTCCGCAGCCGAACCGCTGACGGTAAAAAACTCCGCGAGCGTCGGACGCTGGTTCCCGTATTGCACCGGCAGCTTTTCGATCTCCGCCTGCGACAACGTACGGACCGTCTCCAGGCGGATCGCATCCACTTCGAGGGGGATCGAGGTCTTTTGCCGCAGGGTCAACGTTAAAGGCATGGGAGTTTCGGGGCTTCAGGCCGGAAGGAATATCAACAGTCCCATCATCGCCGAGCACCGAGGCAGGGTCAACCGGGATGCCTTCTGTTAAGAAATGCGATTATCGTTTGCGCCCCAGGACATTCACACCGCTGCCGATCAACAGGTTCTGGCGATAGGTCCAGCGATAGAAGTTCCCCGTTTTTTCGGGGGGGAGTACCTGCAGATCCTCAAAACCGGCCTCCCGGAACCAGTCACTCAGTTCCTCCTCGGTGTGGTGGTATTGATACTGCGGAGCGTACCAGTCAAACGTGTCGCAGACCCGGTTTTCGTAATTCGGATGCGCGCTGAAATTCAGAAACTTATTGCCAATTTTATTGAACACCGGGATCCCCCCCAGGAACGCTCCGAATCGGCAATACTTTTCCAGCTTCTCCGGGGGCATCTTGATGGTACGGCGGCGAATCGCGTCGTTCAGCCATTCCTGCCAGCCCTGGTTGCGGCGATACAACCACACCGCCATCCGTCCTCGGGGCCTAACCATTTTCTACCCCGCATCTAACACGCAAGGGGTGTTCGCTTCGTGGTGCATGACCCCGATGGAAAATACGAAATCAAACGACTCAGGTTCCAGCGGCAGGTGCTTCAGATCCGCCTGGATGAAAGAGACGTTCTCCAGGTGGGCACACAGCCGGGCCGCCTTTTCGACCGCAGACGTGTGATCGGCTCCGATGACAGGCGCCCCTGCTTCCCCCGCGATCTTGCTGTACCGCCCACCCCCACACCCCGCGTCCAGAATTCGCAGCCCGGCGAGTTCCGACAGCTTGAGCCCGGTCTTGGCCTGAAATGTCGCCCGATCCTCATCGTCATGCGCGACTTCGTACCGATTCCACTGCAGCCCGAAACTCGCCAGGTGTTCCTGGCCGACGAAGCGGGGAATCCCTTCCCAGATGGGCCAGGTCTGCTCCGATGCCGAGTCGCGCAACGATTTCCCGTCGGCGGTCAACTCCACAGGTTGGCCGCTGACGGGGGAGCGCAGCTCGGTGATCGGAATCAGCGACGCCATATTACGGCAGCTTTCGGGCGCGGATCCAATCCGTGTGGAACGTCCCGCGCTTGTCCGTCCTGTTGTAGGTGTGGGCGCCGAAGTAATCGCGCTGTGCCTGCAACAGGTTGGCGGGAAGCCGATCGCGACGATAGCCGTCGTAGTAGCTCAACGCAGCCATGAAGCCGGGAACCGGAACCCCCAGTTCGACCGCCGTGCAGACGACCCGCCGCCAGCCGGGCTGGGCCTTCTCGACCGCCTTCTGGAAGAAGTCGTCCAGCAGCAGGTTTTCCAGTTTGGGATTCTTGTCGAAGGCCTTCTTGATGTCTTCCAGGAACCGGGCCCGGATGATGCAGCCCCCCCGCCACAGCAGGGAGATATTCCCGTTGTTGAGTTGCCAGCCGAATTCCTGGGCCGCCGCGTCCAACTGCACGAAGCCCTGGGCATAGCTGCAGATCTTGGAGGCATACAACGCCTGGCGAATGTCTTCGACGAGCTGTTTCTTGTCCCCGGTGAACTTCTTATCCGGGCCTTTCAGCACCTTGGAAGCTCGCACGCGGGCATCCTTCAACGCGGACAACGCCCGGGCATACACCGCTTCCGTGATCAGCGTGGTCGGAACCCCCAGATCCAGCGCGTGCTGGCTCATCCACTTGCCGGTCCCCTTCTGTTGGGCGGTGTCGAGGATCTTGTCCACGAGATGTTCGTTCGTGTCCGGATCGATCACGGTGAAGATGTCGCGGGTGATTTCGATCAGATAGCTTTCGAGTTCCCCCTTGTTCCACTCATCGAAGACCTGGAACAGTTCTTCATTCGTCAGGCCCGCGGCGTGCTTGAGGATGAAATACGCTTCGCAGATCAACTGCATGTCGCCGTATTCGATTCCGTTGTGGACCATCTTGACATAGTGACCAGCCCCCGCGGGACCGACCCATTCGCAGCAGGGGATATCCTTGTTCGGTCCCACCTTGGCGCTGATCTTCTGCAGGATCGGCTTGACGAGCGGCCACGCCTTTTCGGAACCGCCGGGCATGATGCTGGGACCGAGCAACGCCCCTTCCTCGCCGCCGGACACCCCCGTCCCGATGAACAGCAGCCCCGCTTCCTCGACTCGCTTGGTGCGGCGATTCGTGTCGCCGAACAGCGTGTTTCCCCCGTCGATGATCACGTCCCCCGGGCTGAGGAGCGGAATCAGTTCTTCGATCAGTTCATCCACCGCCGGACCCGCCTTGACCATCGTCATGACCTTCCGCGGCGTCGACAGGCTGTCCACCAGTTCCTTCAGCGAGTGACACCCTTTCAGCTTCTTCCCCGGGTTGCGATTGATGAAGTCATCGACCTTGCTCACGGTCCGGTTGAAGACCGCCACGGAGAACCCCTTGCTCTCCATGTTGAGGACCAGGTTTTCACCCATCACCGCCAGACCGATCAGGGCGATATCACATTTTTCCGACATGGCTTTTTCCGATCTATGTTTCGAGAACTGCGTTATTCAGTGAATGTATCGTGACAGGCAAACCGGGAACTATTTCTTCCAGGGGGAAGTTCCGGCAGATAGCGGTCGAATTCGGCGATCAAAGCCTCTTCGTACGCACCCGCATACTCTCCGATCCGGAACTTTTCGAAGGCTTCGCTCTGGAACCGCTCCCAGCTTGCTCTTCCAGCGCCCGGATTGATGGGATAGAAGAGTGCCCCCACAGCCTTCGCCGCCTGCATGTCGCCGGGAGCATCCCGATCATCAACACCTGCGTCGGCTTGTAACCCGCCTTCATCGCCTGGCCGAGGATATCCTTCTTCGTCCCTACTTCCTGTCCGCAGATGGCGGCGATGTACTTTGCAATCCCGTGCTCGTCCCACTCCTTCTGCAGTGCAGCCCCGGGGGTCGCGGAGCAGACAATCATGTCCGCCACGGGGGCCATCAATTCCAGGGACTCCCGCACATAGGGAAACGGAGGAACGCCGTGCACCAGATCGTCCACGGTCTTGTTGACCGCCTTGGACCATTCCAGCGTCCGCTTCAGGTCCGCATCACCTGTCTTCTGTACTTCCGCTTCCAGCGCCGGGTTGGCGAGTTTCTTCTCGCGGGCAATCCATTCCCGGACCGACTTCAATTCGTGCAGCTTCACCCCCCGCCGGGTGACATCCTCCCGGTCGAGCAGCAGATCAATGGTATTGATCAACGCCGGGAAGCGATTGATCCCCCGCCACTTGGAGTACAGGTTGACGAATTCGGCTGACTCGCGGGCATACTTCGAAACCGCCTGCAGGTCGAAATACTTGATCGTATTTGGAATGAAGCATTCCTTGTGCTTCACCTCCATCGAGTCAAAGGCGCAGCCGTCGGAGTCGATGCCGACGAGGAAGTCATGTTTCTTTTGGAAGGATTCGAGGGACACGGTCTCTGCTCCTGGCAGTGAGATTTTCTAAGGGAACTTGCGAAAGAGCCGCTTCAAGTCGATTCGATTTACTTCTTCTTGTCCCGGTCCGCCTGGGGAACGTACGCGGGGAGCTTCTTGTCGGCGAACAGAGGCTTGAACTTCGCCAGGCGCAAGCGTCCGCCGATCATCGGGACGCTTACCCAGTCTTCCCCGACGAGAGGCTGCGCGTAACGAATGAAATCGTTCGTCACGTCCATGCCGTTGGGGGTAATCCAGTCCGCCGGGAAGGTCCGCTCGCTGTTGGCGACCTGCTTCAAAGGCACCTTGTCGTAGCGGACGCTGTACACCGATCCCGGATTGCGCAGGATAGTCGCCATGTATCCGCTCTGACGCTGGGCCGCGAGCAATGCCGCCTGACGCCCCACCTGATACGCTTCCTGCAGATCGACCGTGGAAGCATAGACCATGTTGTGCCGCTGGTCGGTCCCCGGGACATTGCAACGGGCCGCCCCCTTGACCGCCAGACCGCGGGAGTTCAACGCGTTGGTCAACATCTGGGCGACCGTCACCTGGCTGGAGCTGAACTGCACGTGCCCGAAGGAATCCTTCGTCTCGCCGATGTCCCCGATCTCCAGCCCTTCGCTCACGACGACAATCGCCCGCCCTTGCTTCTTGAGCATGTCGTTGATGTTGTCCGCGATCTGCTCCATCGAGATTTTGCGTTCCGCCAGATAAATCTGCAGCGGCAATTCGCGACTCGGATCCGCCAGCCGGGCTGCCGCGGGGATGTATCCGATCCGCCGCCCCATCGCCTGCAGAACGAGAACCGGATCGGCGGGGGAACTCCCCGCATTTTCCTCATTCGCCAGTTGAATCATGTGGGACCAGTAGCGGGCTGTGCTGGCATAGCCGGGGGTGTGGTCGATCAACTGGAATTCACTGTCGCCCACGTCGTTGTCGATCGTCTTGGGAACACCAATCCCCACCAGGTCGAGGCCCCGCTCCTGCGCCATCTGGGCCACCTTGTTGGCGGTATCCATCGAGTCGTTACCGCCGATGTAGCAGAAATACCCAATGTCGTGGGCCTTGAAGACCTCCATGATCCGGTCGAAATCTTCGGTCTGCTTTTCCTTGAGCTTGTAGCGACAAGTGCCGATCGACCCCGCGGCGGGAGTGGTCCGCAGCAGTGCAATTTCATCCGGGCATTGATCGGTCAGGTTGAGGAGTTCTTCTTTCAGAACCCCTTCGATGCCGTGCCAGCCGCCATAGACGGTGCCGATTTCGCTCATCTCGCGGCAGGTTTCCACCAGACCGCGGAGACTGTTATTGATGACGGGGGAAGGTCCACCTGACTGGGCAACGAGCAGATTTTTCGACGGAGGCACCATAACTCCTTGGCAGATCATGAACTATCGTCAACACACCGGCTGCGCAGAATGCAGTCGCCAGCGGCTGAACACGCCCCATTCTGCCCGGAACGCCCCCCCATTTCAAATGAACCCCCATTGAACCGGTATTCAACCCGGACTGGCTCCCCGGAGGCTTCCTTGTTTTCCTCTAACTCCCGAGTCACATTAGGATTCTGATTTTTGCCCGCCCCCCGAAATGAGGGACTGATGACGGAGAATTCCGAGCCGGCTGAGACACCCCCCATCATCAAGGAAGATCCCTACGCCGCATTGCGTTTCAAGGAGTATCGCCGGTTCCTCGCGGGCAGTCTGATTTCCCTGCTCGGAATGCAGATGCAGGCCACCGCGGTGGGGCACGAAATCTTCCACCAGACGAACTCCAACTTCGCCGTCGCGGTTGTCGCTCTGGTCCAGTTCCTGCCGGTGCTACTCCTCTCACTCCCCGCCGGTCAGGTCGCCGACACCTACTCCCGCAAGCGAATCGTCCAGGGGGCAATGTCAATCGTCACCTGCAGTTCGCTGGGACTGGCCTGTCTCTCATTTTTCCATGGCCCGCTGTGGGGCATGTACCTCTGCCTGTTCCTCAACGGAGCGGCTCGGGCGTTCCAGCAACCTGCCAAGTCCTCCTTGATGCCCCTGATCGTGCCGCGAAGTGTCTTCCGGAATGCGGTCACCTGGAACAGCGGCGCGTTTCAACTCGGTTCCATCGTCGGTCCGGCCATTGCCGGACTGCTGATCTGGACCGTCGGAAGCTATGCCCTGATCTATTTGTTCGAGGGACTCTCGACACTGACATTTGTGATTCTGCTCGGAAGTATTTCCATCCCTGAACCTGTCCGGCAGGCCTGGAGCGATCCTTTCCAGTCGTTCCAGCAGGGTTGGCATTTCCTGTTCAGCCAGAAGGTGCTGCTGGCGGCGATTTCGCTCGATCTGTTCGCGGTGCTGCTGGGAGGGGCGACGACGCTGCTCCCCGCCTACGAAAAAATCCTGCATGTCGGCGCGTGGGAATTTGGGTTGATGCGTTCTGCCCCTGCGTTCGGTGCCCTGTTGATGTCGGTCCTGATCGCCTTTCGCCCGCCCCTCCAACGGGCAGGACGGACGCTTCTGCTCTGCGTCGCAGGTTTCGGAGTGGCGACGATCGTGTTCGGCATCTCCCGCTCCTTTCCCCTCTCCCTGGCCATGTTGATCCTCTTGGGGGCGCTCGACATGATCAGCGTCGTGATCCGCCACACCCTCGTGCAGTTGCTGACCCCTGACGAAATGCGCGGCCGGGTACAGGCGGTGAATGGCCTGTTTATCGGGGCCTCCAACGAACTGGGGGGATTTGAGTCGGGGGCGGTCGCGGCAGCGTTTGACCGTACCGATGACCCCGCCTTCGGACCGACGGTTTCCGTGGTGACAGGGGGCATCGGAACAATCCTCGTCGTCGCTTACGTCGCCAAGGCCTGCCCACCGCTGCGGAATTACGACCGCCTGGAAGATGGTGCCCACTCCAGTTCGTGACGCTCACGCGGTTCATCTTGCCTGTGACAGAATTAATGGCTTAGGATTCAGGTCGGCCTGATCGTCTGCGCAACTCTGATGGAGGAAATAAGTATGAAACACCTGCTCCTCGCGCTGCTGCATTTCTCTGCGACGAGCGTCGCTTCGGGGCAGACGTATCTCAAAGCCACGCCGCGGATCAGCGATCCGATCGTCACAGCGAAAGGAGTCCCCAACGAAACTCCGTTCTTCATTGGGCTGCAGGCGGCCGCCAACCTCTATAAGGACCAGGCTCTGAATAACCCCGCCTACAACGACAACAATCTCGAGAAACTTCCAGACGGATTCTTTAAAACCGAGGGGGGTATCCCCTTCGAAATCGAGAAAAAACTGATTGGCCTCAAAGGACGACTGGCCCCCACCAGACCCGCCAGCGTCAGGATCGACGTCGGCAGACCTGCCACCGCTCTCTATTTCCTGCACGGAAGTTTCTGGGGTGGGATTGGTCGCCGGGACATGCCCGCCTTCGCCTTCGAAAAAGACAACACCACGATCGGGATGTATGTCGTCACCTACGAGGATGATGACGTGGAGTTCATCCCGATTGTCTACGGCAAGGATGTGCGCGACTGGTGGGGAGTCTGGGACAATTTCCAGCCGACCAAAGCCTCCGATGTCGTCTGGCGCGGAACCAATGACTTCATCAAGAAACGGGACGAGGCGAAAGGAATCGAAAAACCGTTACGGTTGTACATGACAGCCTGGAAGAATCCCTTCCCGACACAACAGATCAAGCACATCGAGTTCCTGTCAGAGGGGTCCGTCGCTGCCCCCTTCTGCGTGGCAATCACCGGCTATGCCCCCAAAGCGGGAGCCAAAAATCCGGCCCCCGCCGCCAAGGGGGAAGCCGTCGTACCTGTTCCACTTCCGGAGAAGAAGTAGCGATGCTCCGTTTTCTGCTTTGCCTCGCACTGACTTTTTTCTTCCCCTGTGTGAACTCGGTCTGGGGACAGATTTACCTCAAACCGATCCCCGGTGCCTCCGACTCTGTCATGACGTCCGAAGGTGTCAAAGGGCAGACCCCCTTCTATCTCGATCTACAGAAAGTGGGAAACGTCCGCCGCGATGAACCGATGAATGACCCCATTTACAAGGGGGACAACCTCAAGGAACTGCCCACGGGGATCTTCAAAACGAGGGCGGGCATCCCGTTTCAGATTGGAGAAAAGCTGATCTGCCTCCGCGGAAAGCTCGCCCCGGACCGGCCTGACAGCGTGAAACTCGACGTCGACAGAACCTGCTCGGGATTCTATTTCCTGCAGGGGTGTGGATGGGGCTCATTCGGCGGACCGGCCAACCCCGCCGGACATTTCGAACGAGACGGCACCGCCATCGGGATGTACATCATCACCTATGAGGATCAGGACGTGGAGTTCGTTCCCATTACCTATGGCAAGGACGTGCGGGACTGGTGGGGGATCTGGGACAAGTTCCAGCCGACGAAGAAATCGGAAGTCGCCTGGCGCGGAACGAATGATCACGTGAAAGTCCGCGCGGAAGCCAAGGGGGAACCAAAGCCGCTGCGGCTTTTCATGACCACCTGGCGAAACCCCTGGCCGACACTGAAAATCAAGTCGATCGAATTCGTCTCGGAAGGCTCGACGGCCGCCCCGTTCTGCGTCGCCATCACGGGATACGCCCCTCCCGAAAGCCCCGCGGCATCTCCCGAAAAAAAGTAACGCGCGTTAGCGCGGCGTCAGTTCAACTTTCAGCCCCTTGATTCTTGCTCGGAGTTTGAGCGGACCGAACACCTTCTCGAAGAATTGCTCCGCCGTCAAACCGTCGACGTCGAGCGTCAGGTTCTGATCGAGGTCGATCCCCCGTTCCTGCAATGCCTGACGATCATAGACGAATTCAATCCCCGATTTCTGCAACTCCTGCATCAACTGGCGAACGGTCGCATTCTTGACCTGCAGCGTAAAACGACGGCGATCCAGTCCCACCGCCGCCATCCCACCCTCTGCAGGTTTCGTCCGAGGTTTGGCGGAAGGGTTCAGCAATTCCGCCAGCCGCTCGTGGTCTTCCAACCGACCGACCGCAGCCAGCTTGTTGCTGCGGAATTGAAGCTGCAACTCCGGAAACTGTGACGGCCACACTTTACTTCCTTGAGAGGCCTGCTCGCGGGTGAGCGCGTATTCCCGTTTCAGTTGAACCTGAGAGGGGATCTTGTTGAGTACGATTCGTTTCTGCTTCAGTTCGAGTTGAAACGTGAGATCCCAGCATGCGAGGACCAGCGAAAGAAGCTCGACCCGGTTCAACCCCAGCAGCTTCAAACCCCGCCAGTGATCGTGAGGAATCAGCTCTTCTCCGCTGACCTTGATTCCAAGCGGAGTCACCAGTTGCGTCACGATTTCACGCGGAGTATCGAGATCCTGCCACTGAAACTCAATCGGATCCAGCCACGCCTTGCGGACCTTCACATCCCCGGTTTTGGTGATTTCCTCACTCCGGAGGGCCACCAGTGTGCGGAGCGGAGACGTGGCGGATGAGGGGCCGAGATACAACGAGTCTCCGATCCGGACATCTCCCAGGCCCAACGAGGTCGCGAGCCGATGCAGTTCCTCCCCGGACGGTTTCCCTTCCGCTCCCCAGTCCAGTTCCTGATCGGCATCGACGCGTCGGTCAATGAAAATTCCGATGTTATTGGTCTCGGAGATTCTCGACAGGATCTGTCGCAGGGACTGCTGCTGCCACGTTCCCTGCAGGGGAGTCTCCCACGGAGAAACCACCCCCGAAGAAGGTTCAGGAGCAAATCCTCGTGCAGGTTGTGCCACTGCAAAGTGACACCATCCCTGACAAAGAAATACGATCAAGATGACGGCCAACACCGCTTGCGTTATAACCGTGGGGAAGATATTTCGAAGTCGGACCATCTCTGCTTTCCAACGGACCTGTCTTTCAACGGACACAGCGTATGAAAATCGATGGAATTGAACTGTACCACGTCGCCATGCCCCTGATCTATCCCTGGCGGACGGCCTATGGGGAGGATGCGACGATTCACTCCCTGTTCTGCCGGCTTTCCAGCGGGGGAACGAGTGCCTGGAGCGAAAGCTGTCCGCTTGCGGCCCCCTGTTACAGCCCGGAGTGGGCGGACGCTGCTTTCGGAGTTGCCAGCCGCTGGATGGCCCCGCTGCTCATTGGGCAGGAGATCCCTTCCGGCGAAGTGTTGCAACAGAAGCTGTCGCTGTTCAAGGGGAACGTCTTCGCCAAGGCCGCCTTTGATATGGCGTGGTGGAACCTGCAGGCGGTGCTGACCGATCAGCCGTTGCACCGGCTTCTGGGAGCCACGCGCGACGAAGTCCCGGTCGGCGCTGACTTTGGTGTCATGGATCAGGTTGATGAACTTCTTCCTCTCGTCGCCGATGCCGTTGCCCAGAAATTCCCCCGCGTCAAACTCAAGTTCCGCCCGGGTTGGGACCTCGACATGCTGCGGCAGGTCCGCAAACAGCACCCGACTCATCCGATTCATATCGATTGCAACAGCGGTTATCGCTTGAAGGATATTCCCTTGTTTCAGCAGGTGGATGAGTTTCAACTCGCCATGATCGAGCAGCCGTTGCAGCACGACGACCTGCTGGATCACTCGAAGCTGCAGAAGCAGATTCGGACTCCTGTCTGCCTGGATGAGAGTATCACGACGGTCCGTGGCGTCGAGCAGGCGATTGAACTGGGAAGTTGCCGTTACGTGAACATCAAGCCGGGGCGCGTCGGGGGATTAACGAACGCGAAGGCGATTCACGACCGCTGTCGGGATGCGGGGATCCCCTGCTGGGTGGGTGGGATGCTCGAAAGTGCGACCGGCATCGGATCGTGCATTGCGCTGGCGATGCTGGAGAACTTCACCTATCCCGCGGATATCTTCCCCTCCAGCCGGTTCTATCACCAGGATCTAGCGTGTGACGACGTCCGCCTCAGCCGATTGCCGGACGGAACACCCAGCGTCAAAGCCCTGGAGAAAATCCCCCCGCCTCACCCGGAACGCTTGAAACAGCAGACTGTCCAGAAGTTCGAAGTCCGGGCGTAATCCGTTCCTCGGCTGATTGGCGCGAGATAAACAAAAAGGGGAGCCGATTCGGCTCCCCTTTCCTGTCTCCGGTCTGAGAGCAAGAATTACTTCTTCTTCTCTTCCTTCTTTTCGGTGTCCTTCTTGGCAGCTTCAGCCTTGGCCTTTTCTTCGGCGGCCTTCTTCTCAGCCGCGGCCTTTTCGTCAGCAGCCTTCTTCTCGGCGGCCGCTTTATCTTCGGCAGCCTTCTTGTCAGCGTCGGCCTTGGCCTTCACTTCAGCGGCCTTCTTCTCAGCATCAGCCTTGGCGGCATCCGCCTTCATTTTCGCCTCGTCAGCAACCTTGGAGGCCTCAGCCTTCGCCTTGGCGGCAGCAGCATCAGCTTCCTTCTTGGCAGCTTCGGTTTCGGCTTCCACCTTCTTCTTGGTGGCTTCGGCGTCAGCAGCGGCCTTCTTCGCCGCTTCATCAGCCTTGGCCTTCGCGGCGGCGGCATCAGCTTCGGCAGCCTTCTTTTCCGGAGCGGCGGAAGGAGCGGGTTCGCAGCCGTGGAAAACGCAAGTCATTCCGATGATGGACAACGTGGCAATCAACTTCTTCATGAAAATTCTCCTCAGGGTTGTGGTCTGCCGGGTCCCACAATCCTTTGGGATGCCCCGTGCATTTCGTAAATCAATCAAACGTCTCAGCGATATCAACTTAGAGACGCGGCGTGAAAGAGATATTCCTCAATTTCTCTGGAACATCAACGGATGGAACGAGATGTTGCGCTCAACCCGGCTTGAACATTCCGCCCGGGTTTCTCTCCATCTCCTTGCGATTTGAGAGCAAAACAGTACCACTGTCAACCACCGGAGATCCAAAACCGGGCCCACTGGAGGGACTACCGTACAATGTTTCTACCCAGCGGAGTTTGTCGATTTTGAGAATTGAGCGTATTCTCTTGAGGATTGCGGCCACAGAATCTCCGGTTCCTCGTTCCCTCTCCCCGCTGACACCCCGCCCTTGGACGCAACCGCAATATAAACCAGCACTTACGCCAGGCCACGATTAATCTCCACGGCTTCCTTTCCCAATGAAATCACGCCGTAAAACCACGGAAAGCTGCAAAACTCCCCCGTTTTCGGGAATAAACAGCCCCCCTGCGGAATCTGCTTGGGTAATGACACAATGATGAATCCCGGCGAGGCCGAAGAGAGGATGCGGACTCTCGTGGAGCAGCATTACGGCTTGCTCTACCGGTTCGCGTATCGACTCTGCGGTTCGGCAGCCGACGCGGAAGATTTGACGCAACAGACCTTTCTCGCCGCACAATCACATCTGTCACAGTTGAGGGATGAACGACTGGCCAAAAGCTGGCTCTGTACCATTCTGAGACGCTGTTTTCTGAAGTCTGCTCGAAAAGCCACAACCTCGCGGCTCTCTTCCTTGGAAAGCATGGAAGAGATCGAGGGACGCATTCCAGAAGTCAGTCCGTTTGATCCCGAAGCCTTGCAGGCGGCTCTGAATTCCTTGCCCGAGGAATTCCGAACCCCTTTGATTTTGTTTTACTTTCAGGAATTCAGTTACAAGGAAATCGCCGAGCAACTGCAGACCCCCGTGGGAACTGTCATGAGCCGGCTGTCACGCGGAAAAACCTACTTGCGACGGGCTCTCTCCAAGGATGGGGAATGTCCCCCTTCTCTACTGGATTCTTAAGACCGTCTGTTTTTCGAGATCGTTTTCGATGGATTGCCGCACTTCTCAAAATCTCTGGCAACAGCTCCCCGGACCGAAGGAAAGAACCTCTCTTCCCGAATGGGGATCGCTGCAGATGCATCTGGCTGCCTGCCCCGCTTGCCGCCAGCAGTTCTCTGTCTATGAGACGTGGGAATCCCGGCTCAGCGCGGCAATGACGGACATCGCGATCCCCGCCGGTCTGTTGGGACGCCTGCAGGAGCGCCTTGCGGAAGCCCGGGAAAATCAGCAGGTCCAGGAGGTTCCCCTCCCGTTGCCTCGGCGTTCCACGACCTGGTTCCGGGATCTATTCCACAAACCGGAACAGATCACCCGCCGGTCAGCCGGCTGGAAGATTCTTGGCGGCACGGCAGCCGTCGCGCTGTTGGCTCTCCTGGGTTGGTCGCAGATTCCCCTGGGTCGACAACCTGCCGTCGATCTCGATGGCATGGTCTCTCAACTGACGCGCGTGGGATTCGATGCTGCGAAGCTGGAACCGTTCACGGACAGCTTTGTCCCCCGTCTTCCGTCTCCCAAGGAAATGCTTTATCCGGCGGAACTCAAAGGAACCTCTCCCAAGTCCCTCTCCTGGGGAGGCCGCGAAGTGGCTGCCGTTTACTCCTTCTCGGCATCCCGCCCCGCCCCCAAGCGACCGACGATTCTGCTCGTGGTTTTCAGCCAGGAACGATGCCGCTTCCTCGAAATGCCCCGTGCCACTAGTTTTGCACAGGCCGATTTCGTGTATGTGAATGACCGGGCGGTAAAGGTCTGGTGGCAGGACGGCTTTGTCTACTGCTGTTTCGCCACGGAGAAAGGGACGGAATACCTGGAACAACTCCGTCCCAGCGTGTATTCAAGCTGACGCATTTTCTCCCGTGTGCGTCGCACTTCGGCCTCACATGCTGACGCAAATCGCATCCCTCCGGCCAAACCTGCCGATCCTCTCACCTTCCTTCCCGGAACCTGCGTGTTCCAGGCAAATCTTGCGGATCAGCGAGAGCCTGCCGAGCATACGAGTTTTGATCATTTGGAAACCCCTGTCGGTCGATCCAACGATACCGACTCTTGAAATCGAGGTGTCGTAAGATCCGTATCCGTTGGTCAATCGCTCCCGGGGGGGAAACGATGCGCAGCATTCTGATTGTGTCCGTTGTCACTCTGCTTTCCTGGGGAGTGATTTCCGCAGACGACACATCCAAACCGGTTGCGAAGGAACCCTCGCTTTCCGCTCCGGCGCTTCAGCCGCAGAAGGAGACCGAAGTCCCCACTCCAGTGACCACCCAGAAACCGCTGGAACTCCCCAAGCCCGCTCCGAAAAATACTTCGGAACAGTTCTCGTCCCACATGGCCCCGGCTCCGTCGACCGGCACGACTGTCACCACGCCGCGCGTCGTCAACGCCGACCAAGTCCTGTATGAACGGGCGGCCTGGCAGGCCCGCCAGCGAATCGCGCGGATTGAACAACGGAAATGGACCGGACAATCGCTCAGCCGTCCCACGATCATCTACCCGACGTATGCCGCGTTGAACCCGTACATCGGTGGATACAATTACTCCCCGTACGGATTTTACGGCCCCGCTTATCGCCCCTACCCCTGGTGGTAACAGCCCCGGGATGGTAATTGGCGCTTCCGCTCAGGGATGAAACAGCTTCCAAGCTTTGTATCCCCCCGAGAGATTCCGCACCTCGAAGCCGTTCTGAATCAGAATGCGCAACGCCAGATAGCCCCGCTGTCCCACCTGGCAATACGCCACGACAGGACGCGAACGGGGAAGTTGGTCGAGTTTTTCTCGCAACTCATCGACCGGCAAATTGACCGCTCCCGGAAGATGCCCCGCCTGGAATTCGGTCGGAGTCCGGACGTCGAGCAAATAGGGAGCGTTCGGCTCACCCGAAATGCTGTCCAATTCGTCCACGGTAATCTGCGGATGAAACCCGGAGAGAACCCCGGCCGCGACAAATCCCAGCATGTTCACCGGATCTTTCGCGGAACCGAACTGCGGCGCATACGCGAGTTCCACCTCTTCCAGGTCGTGAACCGTCATCCCCGCCTGAATCGCGACCGCGAGGATGTCGATCCGCTTGTCGACCCCTTCTCCGCCGACTCCCTGCGCCCCGAGAATTTTTCCACTCTCCGGTTCAAACAGCAGCTTGAGAGACATCGGTTCCGCGCCGGGATAATACCCCGCATGGCTCGCCGGGTGCGTGTAGATTTTGATAAACGGGCGTTTCAGACGCCGCATCGTCTTTTCGGAAACTCCGGTGCATGCAGCGGTGACGTCAAACACCCGAACGATGGCGGTCCCCTGCGTGCCCCGATACGCGCTCTCCTTGCCGAAGATATGATCAGCGGCGACACGTCCCTGCCGGTTGGCAGGACCCGCCAGAGGAACCTGGGCAGGCTCCCCCGTCACGAAGTCCTGAGTTTCGACCGCGTCACCCACGGCATAGATGTCCGAATCACTCGTCTGCATGTGAGCATTCACCCGAATCCCACCCCGCGCACCTACTGCCAGTCCGGCATTCACCGCCAGGGAGTTTTCCGGCCGCACGCCCACACCCAGGACCACCAGATCCGCCGATAACTTTTCCCCCGACTTGAGCAGCACATTCAGTCCTTCAGAAGTCTGCTCAAAACCGACCGCCGACTGAGACAGCTTGAGCTGGACACCCGTGTGCGACAGCGATTCCTCAATGGGGGCCGTCATCTCCCTGTCGAGCGGAGGCAGAACCTGGTCCTGAAGCTCGACCAGCGTGGTCTCGATCCCCAGGCGGATGAAGTTTTCGACCAGTTCCAGGCCGATGAATCCCGCACCAATCATCACCGCCCGCTGGACGTCCTCTTCCAGAAGCGCCTTGATGCGGTCGACGTCCTGCAGATTGCGCAGCAGATAGATTCCTGGAAGATCAATTCCGGGTAATTCGGGACGAATCGGCGCGGCTCCGGGAGCCAGCACCAGTTTGTCGTAGGTCTCCTCATAATCCCGCCCGTTTGCGAGCTCGCGCAGCGTCACTTTTTTGGCGGCACGATCAATCGCGATCACTTCCGTCCGGGTCCGGACGTCGAGACGGTAACGTTCGCGCATCCGCTCAGGCGTAACGACCAGCAGTTTCCCCCGGTCGGCAATCTCTCCCCCGAGATAATAAGGCAATCCGCAGTTCGCGAAGGAAACGTCCGGCCCTCGCTCGCAAAGGATGATTTCCGCCGTCTCCGACAACCGCCGTGCCCGTGTCGCCGCCGAAGCCCCGCCCGCCACGCCGCCCACGATAATGATCTTCATGCCCCTGCCCCTTTCTCAATCACGTGCAATTCCAGGAGGCGACCTGCTGGTCATCTCTTCCTCGGAACATATCGGACGGGCGCGACTGACTCAAGGGAATCCGGAGCACGACACCAAGGCTTTAATGTCCCGCGACCGGCATAGGCTCCAGCAGGACGACGGTACCTCTGGCTTTTTCGCTCCTGAGTTCAGGTGAATCTTACTCACGGCCAACACCCGGCCATCGGGGACTGTATTCTCCGTCTGGAATCGTGCCGTCTTCATTGGTCCCGGGAGATTTCTGACCGTCTTTTTTCCATTCTGGTCAGGAACTGCGACTTTTTTCAGCGAAACGAATTCCGTCGACTCCCACTCACACTTCAGATAGCTCTGATTGCCTGCCCGTGATGAGTTAAGTCTGACCTTGATCCCTTCCGACATTTGCTGAACGGAAACCTGGCGAATCCCGGTCTGCGGGACTGGGATCTCTGCAATCCTCCCCTTCAGGAATTCAATCTCCGCCTGCTTCTCTTCTGAAAATGTCACTTCTGGAATCGTGACCAGTGAAACGGATTTGTGTTTCTCGGTCCAGTTCACCGCAGCCGTGACCTGCTCCTGGGACAGCACCGCTTGCTGAAACGGAAAGCCTCGTCCCATCCTCTCGATCGGGGAAAGTGGCAACGTCTTCACGAATTCCTGCATCGCCGCTTCGGGGCCGCGAACAATCTTTGCAGAGAATGTTGTCTTCTTATTATTCGCCGGTCTTTGTGGAGGTTCTGCAAACAGATCATTCGCAAGTTGGCATGTTGCCATTGAAATCAACAGCACAAAGCCCATGAGAGTTCTTGTATTTGATAAGTGAACCTGTCCGCCTCTCATGAGAACCTCCTGTCATAAACTGGTGAAGACCGCTTGAGGGGCGGGATTTTCTACCCGGATGCGGAACTGGTCAAGAGGCGAATTCGAACCTCGAATCGGAAAACAAAAAAGCCCCGTGATCCATAAAGAATCACGGGGCCTGGAACTGACTTTTCGCGTTGCAAGGCCTCACAAAATGCGGTTGGTGATCAGGTTCGATCCGCGATTTTCTGGAAACCGCACTCCGTCCAGAGCATCTTGTGAGAAAGTTCTACAGAATCGTCCGGATCTTGGCGAGAAATTCCTCGTTGGATTTGAACCGGGCCAGCGTCCGGATCAGTTGTTCCATCGCCTCGACCGGATTGAGCGACACCAGGCTGCGGCGAAGAATTGTCACCCCTTCCAGAGTTTCCGGAGAGAGGATCTTTTCTTCGCGGCGTGTTCCGGACATCTGAATATCCATCGCGGGCCAGATCCGGCGATCCGCCAGTTGCCGATTGAGAACCAGTTCCATATTCCCGGTCCCCTTGAACTCCTGGAAGATCACTTCGTCCATCCTGCTTCCGGTATCGATCAAGGCCGTCGCCACAACGGTGAGCGAACCCCCTTCATCAAACCGGCGAGCAGTCCCGAACAGTTTCTTGGGAATGTCGAGGGCTTTGACATCCAGACCGCCCGACATCGTCCGACCGCTGTTGCCGCTCCACTTGTTGAAGGCTCGCGCGGTCCGCGTGATGCTGTCCAGCAGGATGAAGACTTCCCCCCCCGCTTCCGCGATTCGCTTACCCCGTTCCACGATCAACTGGGCGATCCGGACGTGGCTTTCGACATCGCGGTCCATCGAGGAGGCGATAACCTCTCCACGCACACGCCGACGCATTTCCGTCACTTCTTCCGGACGTTCGTCGATCAACAGGACCATCAGGTGCAATTCCGGATGGTTGGTGCTGACGGCGTTGGCGATTTCCTGCAGGAGCATGGTCTTGCCGGTCCGGGGAGGAGCGACAATCAGCGCCCGCTGTCCCTTTCCGATTGGAGTCAGCAGGTCCATGACCCGCATCGTCACCGGAGTGGAACCGGTCTCCAGGTGAATCTGTTCGAAAGGATTGATGGCGGTCAGTTCATCGAACGGCTTGAGGAGGGCATATTCCTCCAAAGTCCGCCCATCGACGGTTTCCACGGACCGCAATCGGGGCCCCTGCCCCTTGATCCCTTCAATCGCCTCACCCTTCAGCAGAACCCCTTCCCGGAGTTTGTGCTTTTCAATCAGCGAGGCGGAGACAAACGCATCCGTCTTCACGGACGCATAGTTGTTCTGAGGATCGCGGAGAAAACCGTATCCCTTGGGATGCAGTTCGAGAATCCCCTCGATCGTCCCGATGGACGGCGCATTGCTGTCCCGGGCACTGCTGTAATTGCTGCGATCGCGATCATAATCCCCGCGATTTCGGTCACGGTTCCGATTGCGATCCCGATAGTTGCTGCGGCCACGTTGCCGCTGGCCTCCGCCACCCCCTTGGCCTCCTTGATACCCGCCTCCCTGATATCCTCCCCCCTGGTACCCGCCGCTCTGGCCCCCCTGGGTGCGGTTGTTGTTGCTGCTTCCTTCAGAGGTCTGGTATCCCCCGCCACCGCGTGAGCGACGGCGACGACGACGGCGGCGACCACCATCCCGGTAACCCTGGTTGCCCCCTTCTCCCTGCTGGTCGGAATCGGATGAGGATCCTCCCGAGGTCGAGAGAATTCCGGCACCAAAATCTTCCCCTCCGCCGGAATCTTCAAAGTCCAGCATGCGGGGTTCCGACGCGGGTCGGGAATATTCTTCGCGGGAAGCATGAGTCTCCTGGGATCGGGACTCGGAAGCCTCGCTCCGTCCTTCATCAGAACTGCGAGCAGACTCTGTCGCGGCGGGGTCCACCGCGGCCGTCTTGCGGGGACGACGCGTTCTGCGGGGAGCCGGGGTGTCGGTTTCATCTTCGCGCGACTGGGAACCTCGAGGAGCCATATACTTCACCTGAACGGAAATTCGAAACAAAAAAATGACGAGAACAGGACGGTGGATGAGCGGCCCGGAATCAACCGGAACACGATCTCACGGACTCGGCAGATCCAACCCGGATCCGCCCCAAGCCTCGCGTCCAACCTCTGCGGGATCTTCTTAGCCCTGCAAAACATCTCAACGGCAGAACATCCCACGGACAGTTTGCCGATCACGCGGATTCGCTTTCCTCGGGGAAAACTCTCTCCCCGACGCGAACCCAGGGATTGCTCAACGACAGGACAACATCGATTCCTGGTGACCGAAGCCTTTCCGGCGCGGAATCGTGATTGTCCCCAGGCCCAATTGGCCTGAAATCGACAAGCAACGAGCTAGTCACAGCCGACACCGCCCTTGAATTCTCACTGGGAGAATTCTCGCTGGCGGACTTCCGGTACCGGAAACCGGCGTCAATCTGCCTCAAGACTCCGCACGTGCCTTCAGAGCTGCCAGTTATTCTCTCTCCCTGCACACGTCACAGAGGCTGAAAAAGGCAGCTTCTACGATCAAGCGGTCGACAATTCATTCCATCGCAGAATGCGCAGTCTGTAACCCCGCTCGATTTTTGAAAAATCACCGATGATTCGAAATAAGATTCCAAGGAAATGATCAGGCCCGCCCGGCGACAGAATCAGTCGTCCGAAGCGCAAACTCTCCATGGTCTCCAAGAGCATGTCTCAACACTCAGCCTTGGGTCCACATTTCATTTGCGACATCGACGAATGCGTCACAGATGAAGATCGATTCAGGAACGAAACAAAACCGCCGCGAAATCCTGGCAGAACGAAAACCAGATGACAATGGGGTTACGCCCCGCACGCACTGCCACGGAATCCGTTTCTTGAAGAGTTTGTCGGAGTTCCTGACGAACTCGGAGACGACTGAGCCTAAATACGCCGTGATCAGATGACCTGCGGGTCAAAGCGATCAATGCAGTCGAACCATCCTGCGGAGAGGATCAAACCCAAGCCAGCACACAGGACGTACGAATAATCATACCTGACTGGCGGATTGTGTCAATTCAAGTCTGCGATTTCAGGGGATTTAGGACGAGAATCGGCCCCGAATACCCCTCAACGCAGCGTCGGATTCTCGATCGAGTCCGCCTGAACCACTTGTTTTTGTTGCAGATATCGATCGGGGTTCTCCCGGAACTTCACCCGATTCTCGATATTCTCAAACAGGTACAGCCGGCTGTTGTAGAACGCCGCGTATTTCGGACTCCCCTGCACCGCACGACGGGTCTCCCAGAACTGCACCGGGTCGCATCCCGAAAGCATGGGAGCGTATTGGTCCGCGTTGACCAGGAATTCGTCCCGCTCTTCAGGCCCCTTGAAGTGGAAGATGACTCCCAGATAAATCAGACCATACGCAGAGTCCCCCTTCACCCACTCCCGGTTCCGCCACAAGGAAACGGGGCAATACCCATCCATCCCCAGGATCTGCCGGGGTGGGGTGATCTCCGGTTTCTTTTTCACAGCAGCGGTCGAACTTCCCCCTGAGACGACCTTCGTGGCTGAACGACTCGCGACGAATCTTTGTGTGCTGCTCTCAATCGCTGAGACATACGCCGATTTCGAACTGGCTCCCTCTTTGCGATACAGAATTTTGCCGTCCGGCGCAACCAGGCAATCGCTCGGCAGCATGCTGACGCTGAACTTGTCTGCGACTTCCGGATGCTGATCGATGTCCACCTTCACCGCGACGACCCGGTCTGTCACCGCACGTTGCAGTTCGGGAGAATTCAAGACCGTCGATTCCATCCCCCGGCAGGGACCGCACCAGGACGCATGAAAATGAATCAGCAACGGCCGTTCGGTTTTTTTCGCCAGCGCTTCGGCCTGGGCAAAGTCTGCTTCCCAGATGCCGTGCCCCGCGGCCCATAGCACCGAGTTCCCCAAGAGCCCGATGACGATCAGCAGAGTCCCTCGAGTCCATCCCACGCTGTTACGTCGCATCCTGTCTCCCCTGCACCTCACGAGGTAGTCGGTCGTCTCAATCCGTCCGGCCTCGAGGCCTGCCGCTCTTCCCGTGATCGGCAAACTCCTCGCACGTCAACCTGACGAAGAAATCACTCCAACCTGCCTCAAATCCCTTTGAGGGATGGGGATCGTGGCCACCCAATGCCTTGATGCCGGTCTCGTCACCGGCCAGAAACCGTGTGGCTCACTAACAGATATCGGACGGGAATGAGTGCCGCGATTCGCGCGAGACACGCAAATTCATGCTTCTTCAGAGATTTTGTGAAGTACGACGCCGGTGCCCTCTCTTTTTCCGAGGAAGAATCGGGACAACCCGAACAGTTTGACAGGAACAATTTGCCAGAGAGACGTGACCGGACCGCCGGCTTTGAGTCCCGTAATCACGACTCCGGTCACACAATTCCTGCCCCTGGTCACCCAGCGCCGACGCGCTCCGCGCGCGATCCGCTTTCGAGCTTCACCAGAACATCGGCCGCGGGTCGACCGCGCACCCCGCCGGCTCGTCATCCGAGTCTGACGGGGAGGAATCTCATCCGGAGGGATGCGGCTGGATTGCGATGCACCGTCCCCAGTTCGACAGGATCCGACGTCCCTCCGGCGTCAGGACCGACTCGAGATGCGGTCACACCGAACGGCAGCCATTGGCGGTGCTCCACGGCCATGACCAACCCCTGTTCCGCCGTCCGGGCGGTCACTGTGAGATCCGTCGGAAGCGTCGTCTCCTCGACGATCAGCGAATGATAACGACCGGCCCGAAACGGGTTCGGAACCCCTTCGAGAACAGCCGGCTTCCATCATGCTTCACCAGGACAACCGTCCATGCACCGGCTGCAGGGCACGCACAATTTCGCCTCCCAAGGCCATCGCAATTGCCTGGTGCCCCAGGCAGACCCCCAGGATCGGGAGACGCGGTCCGAACTGTCGCACCACGTCCATCGGAATCACCGCCTCCCGGGAGTACGGCGGAGAGAGGACGATTCGCCGACGACAGGTGTTCGATCTTTCCTTTCAAGGACAAAGCATCGTTGCGGACGCCGTCTCGCAGCCAAGTTCCTGCAAGTAACGGCTCAGGTTGTAGACGAAGCTGTCGTAATTGTCGATTAACAGAATCATCGCCGCGCTTCCCTCCATCCAGATGCAGGGCACGGAACAAACCGGCCGCCTTGTGCAAAGTCTCCTGGTATTCCAGTTCAGGGTCGGACTGTGTGACGATTCCTCCTCCCACCGGAAATTGCCACCAGCCATTTTTCTGGAGGAACGTGCGGATCAGGATACTTGCTGTCCATCTGCCTGCTCGAACCCCAGGTAAAACAATGTCCCGCGAGTACGGACCCCGAACGTGCGGCTCAAATTCGGAGATGATCTCCATCGCACGCAGGAGCACCGTGATCGATCCTCGGGAAAACACGCCTGCATCCAGATCCAACGCATCGCATTCTTCTGCAGGCAAATCCGCGCACTTCCGAAACAAGATGCTGCACTGTTTCATACATCTCCACCTGGCAGAGTTGCGGAATCTTCATGGACCCCGGCTGACAGACTTTGGACAGATCGTTCCGCAGCAGGTCCACAATCATCGTATTCTCCGCGAGATCCTTGCTGCTCTCCCGCAGTTCGTCACGCGTGAAGAGATCCGCCGCGGGATAGGCCTGCCTCCGCCGTGTCCCCTTGATCGGACGGGTTTCGACTTCTCCCTCTTTCACCGCGAGGAAACGTTCCGGGCTGGCGCTGATCAACGCCCAATCCGCCGTCACCACGAGAGCGGAAAAGGGGGCCGGGTTTTTTCGCCGCAGCCGCGCGTACAATTCTCCGGCGGAACAACTCTGTCGCGCCAACAGCCGTTGAGCCAGGTTGACCTGAAAGATATCCCCCGCCCGGAGATATTCCAGCACGCGCTCCACCGCACGCAGGTAGGCACTCCGTTCAAAATTGCTGCTGATCTCCGGGTGATTCGGCACAGGGAACTGCGGTGAAATTCGTTCCGCCGAAATCTCTTCCCCTGGCTTCCGGCCGATAACACCCGCCTCAACCGGTTCTTCCTGCAATCGGGCTCGGACTTGCCGTACCCGTTCTCCTGCATTCAGACGAGAATGCCCTTCCTTCCCGGGCACATCGTGGGCGATGATCCACGCCCTGCCTTGCTCGTGATCCCACGCGAGCACCCAATCGTAAAATCCGATCGCGAGATCTGGGAACTGAAATTCATCCCGCCCGCTGCGTGGCAGTCGCTCCCAGGCCCCCGCACATTCATAAGACAGCAATCCGACCGCCCCCCCCTGAAAGGGTGGCAAACCGGCGACAGTGGGCTGCGGAGAAACCTGCAGGATGCGCCGAACTTCCGCCAGGGGATCAGTGCCGTATTCAACTCGCGGCAGATCGATCCGCCGATAGGGATCCGCCGTCAGGAAGGAATAGCGTCCGACATGTGCCCGCCGGAGATTGCTTTCCAGGAGGACCGGATCGGCCCAGTCCGCCAGATGCCGCATCGCTTGCCAGGGATCGGGGCAGTTTTCGAGTTCCACGACCACAGGCATGTGAAATTCCGTCCAGGCAACGAGCGGGGCGTTCTCCCTTCAGTGTAAGAGCCTCTCTTCTATTTGCACAAGGCATGGGGTGGCTGTGGCTTCGACACTGTTTTTCATCATTTTCTGGAAGACGTTGCCCGGTCCGAACTCAGACAAACAAAAAAGCGGCATCCGCTGGAAAGCGGATGCCGCCGGAGCCTCATCGCCAAGATGTTCGTCACAGGAGGACGGACAACTTCAGCAATTTTGTCCTTTGAGAGGACAATTAGAAGTCACCCACGAATTCGCCGTCGTTCGGCAGAGCCAGACGACGAACGACCTGGTAGCTCAGGTTTTCGGCGAGGAAGCGGACGCTTCCGTCACCCAGAACCGCGAAGCATCCACCCGGGTGCTGGCTGAACGGTTCATCGTTCGGGCCGCAGTTGTTGGTCGCCCAGAGGCAGCCGGAGGGACCGGTCGGGCCGTTGGTCTTGTTGTTGTTGATGACCTGCATGTTGCCGTTCTGGTTCGGAGGACCGGAGATACCGCTCCCGTTGTCCGGATCGGCCCACCGGTTCGGAGCGGCGAAGGCGGCGGTGGCGCTACCGCCACCGAAGGCGGAACCCGGAGCCATACCGCTCGAGGCGAACAATTCAGTGAGCGCAACACTGGGAGGATTTCCACCCACGGTGTTGGCGACAGAACCAGACGGAGTCGCGGTGCTTCCTGCGATGTTGTACTTTCCGCCCGTTCCAGTCGGACGGCCGGCATCTTCAATCACCAAGGCCGTGTAGGTCGCACCGTCGCCGATCTTCTGCAGCGGGCGGTAGAAACCCAGGGCACCCGCGCGGTCGGAACCGAGAACGGTCGCCATCGCGGTCGTTGCGCTGGGATCGCGCAGGCCGGTCGGCGGGCGGATGTCGCAGTAAGCGATCGGCATGTAGTCCACAATCCCGTAACCCAGGGAGTCTTTTTCCGTCAGGTTGTTGGACGGGCACAGGAACGTCGGGACGGTCTTCTGGGCCACCCACGCATTCGTTCCCGTGGGAGCGGCGTTGGTGCCGTTACCACCGTTCGTGTAGTGCAAAGACATGTTGAACTGGTTGTACAACGTCTGCTGGTCGAGTTGGGGCAGGATATGCGTGAACAGCGAGTGAATCATGAACTGGCGGATGCCCAGCGTTTCGTTCGTCGACTCGCCAGAGGTCGGCAGGGTCTTGAACGCACTTTCATAGTTCATGATCGCCAAGCCAAGCTGGCGCATCTGGTTGGAGCACTGGGTACGGCGGGCCGCTTCACGGGCCTGCTGAATGGCGGGCAGAAGCAGCGAAATCAGAACGGCAATAATCGCGATGACCACGAGCAATTCAATCAACGTAAATCCACGGCGACTCATTCGTTGAGCTTGCATAAACAGACTCTCTCCTTGGGAAATCACCAAAACTCGAAACACAAAACCATCGTCCATGCCCTTGGAAACCGACCTGTCGCGACTTAGGTACGGACCTTGAGCGCAGAAACACGCGATGGAGGATCACACAGACTGGAGACACGGGGAAAAACCGGGCAGGTCACTTCAATAGGGAGCCGCCCTTGAGCTCATTGTTAAATCGAGCCGATTGTTACACCGGGCAGATTCTCACACCCCTTGTCACGAGCAGACTCGTTGCCGTCTCGGCTATGTCTCGCTTGCGACAAATGACTGGCACCTTCCCCTCCCTGGGCGATTCCGGGATTTCTTCACACGCCCTTCACACTCAAGTAACTCTTAAGAGTTTTCACCTGCGTATGCTTCGTGTTCAAATCTTCCCTTCAGCAGTTCTCACATCTCACACTCATGAACTGCTCTTCCTTGATGGTGCGAAAGTTATCACAGCATTATGAAGATCCAAGTTTGATTCTTGTGAATCTTTCGTGAATGCAGAGTCGCCCGCCAAAGACATTTTCTTTCGGAATTTCCCGGCTTTTTTTCCGCAATTCACGTCTTCTGGGAGAATCGTCAAGAGGAAGAATCTTCACCGGATTGATGTCGCGATTTTTCCGGGAGTGTGAGAAACCCCCAATCGAGCGTCTGGTCCTGGCGATACTGTTTCCCCAGCGTGAGCGCGGTCAGCGCCTTCGCGAGTTCATAGCCGAGATAAAACGCATGCGCGGGATCGAGCGGCGGAAGCTGCGGAAACAACTCAAACGGATCCCCCCCGTGCCAGTATCCGTCCCGATTCATGATGTGAATCTCACCCCGCTCGACGAAGATACGATAATTGGCATCGCGAAGCTGGGACGCAAGATGCCGCAGCGTCTCTTCTCCCTGCTCGTTTACTTTCGCATCGCGCAGCATCACCAGCCGCGGGTCGACATGCTTCGGCAAAGTCTTCTTCTCGACCGCGTGACGAACCAGCCGCCGCGCCACGTCGAACTCCTTCACGGCGGAACGGCACCAGTTGATCACCTGCGTTGTCAGGACGCTGTGAATCCGCTGCTCCTGGCAGAACCCTGCGAGGAGTACATTCACTCCCGCGGAATCAACCTCCGTCAGTTCCGTCAGATTCCCGATTCCCATCAGCATGGGAATCTCAGGCCACTTCCGTCGCGCCTCGCAATACCGCGCGAGTGACTCCGCGAACCCGAACCCGATTGGTTCCAGGATTGGATCGACTCGAAACGTCCGACCCGCTTCACGGAGAATCGCCATAGTCTCCGCCATCCGCTCCCATTGGACAGGCTGCTCTGGAATGATCACCCACTCCACCTGCAGATCCTTGGCCCAGTGGACATTTTCGCCGTGACAACTCAGGACCAGTTCCGCCCCCGCGTGAACCGCAGCCTCGACCTCAGCCCGGTTGAAACTGTCGACGGAAACGCGAATCCCCTCCCCTTTCAGCAGACGCGTCACTTCGCCGATCCGCCCCCAAGTCTCCCCGGGAATGCAACCCAGATCGATAACGTCCGCACCATCCGCGACCATTTGTTGCGCGGATTGCAGAATCTCCGCCTCCGACAACCGCGAAGCGTGGTTGATCTCCGCCAGGATTTCGATGTCGTAGTTGTCGTAATCCATGATCTCCGGACGTCGCCCCTCAAAATGAACCGGGAGATCCTGCAGGTCCTTGGGCCCCCGCTCGACCGTCGTCCCCCACTGCTCCTGAAGTTTTTGCAGATCCCCCTGACACCACCCCGGCAACAGCACACGCGAATACGTCCCCGGCAAGTCAGGCAGTTTTCGCAGCACCCAGTCCACGTGCATCAGCGCCGCCACGCTGATCCCCAGCACCTCGACCTCATACGCAAAGCCCGCACGCGGCCCCAGGAACTCCAGCACGCGCCGCAGGGAAAATTCCGCCAGCCGACCGGTGACGAACAGAATGCGTTCCGCGTTCATCGAGAATCGGCCTGCCTGTCAAAAAAATTCCGGAAGTCTGAGTGGAAAAACTCGCAGCAGAACAACTCACAAACTGCGGTTGGCGAACGCTGCGGATACTTAGGTTGTGAAAAGCAGTGCTTCGTCCCGAGCATTTTGTGAAAACAGTATCAGTGAATCCAGGTCTTGGGATAACCATCGAGCGGCGAAGAATCCTCTGGCTTCCAGAGAATGACCTCATCGATTTTCTTGGCGAGAGCGAAATCCAGTTCGGTGATTCCCCGTACCTTGTGCGTCTGCAACTTGACGGTCACCTGGGCATAACCCACAACAAGGTCCGGGTGATGGTACGCCGCATCGGCAATCAGCCCGATCGTATTTACCACCATCAGCGTGTGTCCCCAGCCGGGGGTCTGGTAGGTCTTGCGAATCCAACCTTCCTTAAGTTCCCAACCGGATAGTTTCTTGAGTTCGGCGTCAACTGTCTCCTGATCGAGGGCGGGATGTTCTGACATGCTTCAGGCTCCTCAAAGAATCTACCCCAAAGGACCAACGGCGGACGAATCAACGGATCGCCCCTCCATTGGCATTGTAAACCTGCCCGGTGAGATAAGCTGCATCGGGACTGCATAAATAGCGTGCCAGCTTCGCAATGTCCTGGGGTTCTCCCCACCGCTGCAACGGTGTCTCCCGTTTCACTCGATCCTGCCAGATGTCCGAAGCCTTTTCTCCCCACGCGGTCCGGATCCAGCCGGGGGCGATGCAGTTCACCCGCACTTCCGGCGCCAGACTGACAGCCAGGGAGCGCGTGAATCCCATGATCGCATTCTTCGCCACTGCGAAAAGTTCACCGCTGTCCCCTTCCATTCCCCGATCCGCCTGGTCCCAGCCGATGTTCAGGATCACACCCCTCCCCTGTTTCTGCATCCGCTCACCGACGAGTTTGCTCAACAGGACGGTCCCCCGCACATCCACATCCAGGAGCGCCTGCAGTTTCCGCGCGTAGCTCCATTCCCGTCGACCTCCCGTCAGCAGATCAACTCCGGCGTTATTCACCCAGATGTCAATCCCTCCACAAGCGCCCCAGGCCTGGTTCACGAATTCTTCATATCGCTCCACTTCACTAAGATCGAGCAGCGACGTCGCGACCTGATGACCGAAGGCGTGAGAGATCTCCTGCGCAACTTCTTCCAGCAACGCCCGGGAGTGGCCGGCGTGCAGGTGCAGGTCCGCACCGCCCGCGGCGAACTCCAAAGCCATCTGCCGTCCAATCCCACTGGACGCCCCCGTGATGACCCCCTTCAAGCCTTTCAGGCTGCCAAACTCTGTCACGTTGCGCGCTCCCAAATCTATTGCTCCTTACAACCTGTCGATCAAATCGGGAAATTTCCGGAATAGTGCCAGCTTATTGGAGAGCAAACACTTGGGTACAGCCTGCCGTTTTCAAGTTTGGGAAAAGCCGGACAAATGATTGACGTTGCCGACCCAGCGCGCCATAATGATTCGCATTGAGAACTAACTCTTGTTCTCAGTAGATTTTACGAAGGAAATTGCCTGCTGTCAGCCACGCCGCGACGCGAGCGACCGTGATCGGTGTGACAGTCGGCTTGTTTGAAATGAACCCATCAGAAACGTTTTGGATCCCGTCTGTCAGTCACGTCTGTCTTTTTTCTGCTGCAATCTCTCTGACCTCACACGTCCGATTCCGGGCCGAACGCAGGTCGCTGTTGGGTTGTCCAACTTCAGGTTGTCCAACCTTGCAAGATGTCTTTATTGCAGCTCGAACTTTGCATCAAATTTGACATGAATTCAGAGCGTTGTCGGACGCTCCAGTGGGATGGGGCCATCCACCTGGAACCGACAGTTCGGCGATTTCGCGGCTTCATGGGAAATCCACCGCGAAATTCACCTGCCGTTCACGAAACTCGTTCATCATGACCCGACGAATGGACACCAAATTGTTTTCTGTTCCAGTAAGCCCCATCCGCGGATGGTTCTTGCAACAGTGGTAAGGATGCCCCCGTGAGTTCCAGACCCGAAACACATACCGCGACTGCCGCATCCGCGCATTCGCATCACACAGACTCGACACAAGGAAAGACAATGATTTCTCAAGTTGCAGAACGCCCCACCAAGGAAAAGCCCGCGGCCCCGCTGCCGGAACTTTCCCCCGAACTCGAAAAGGATCTCGTCCAGGTCTTCAAGCTGCTGTCGGACGAAACCCGGCTGCGGATCCTGATGTACCTCATCCACGAAGGGGAACTGCACGTGACGGCGCTCTGCGAGAAACTGTCGCAGAGCCAGCCCGCGGTGAGCCACCACCTGGCGCTGCTCCGCGTCGCCGGATTGATTGAAGCCCGCCGCGACGGGAAGCACAACTTCTACTCCGTCCGCTCGAATCATTTCCGCCGTCTGATGACGCAACTCTTCAAAAACCTCATCAGCCACGAATCCGATGAGATCCGCTTCCAGGATTTCGTCCTCTCCTACGACGCCTGAACCTCGAAAAAAACGAACGCCCGTGGACTGAACCCCTCATTCCCCGGGCGTTTTTTTATTCTTTGATTGCCCGATCTCTACCTCCAAATTGCAGGATCACACCTCGACATTTCCCGATTCTCAAGCGAAAATAGAGTATGTCAAAGACTTTGACGTGACCAAGTCGGAACTCTCTTCATCAGGAAATACAGGCATGACTCCACGCGATGAGATTGCTCATCAGGCCTTGAACCTCTCCCCTGAGGATCGGGCTTATGTGGCTAACTTGATTGACGAAAGTCTGGTCGTCGGGGACTTTGCAACTCAGATCTCCGTACCGCGTGGATCGACGAGATTAAGCACCGCATTGCTGCTTATGACCGGGGAGAACTTCAAGCCATTTCGAGTACTGAATCGCTGCTGGAGATCAGACGGGCGCTTAACGATTTTCGTTACAACTAAGTTTCACGGAACTTTCGAATGCAGGACTGGCAAACACGAATCGTGATGGATCGGGAAATACTCGCTGGAAAACCGATCATCAAGGGAACCCGCTTATCGGTGGAGTTCATCCTGGAGCTTCTCGCCGAGGGATCTTCGAGCGCAGAGATTCTGCAGAATTATCCGCAACTCAAAGCGGAAGACATTCAGGCCGCTTTGCACTACGCCGCGGAATTGCTGAAGCAGGAACGCATTTATCCGATGGCGGTCTGATAAATGGCCAGATTTCTCGCGGATGAAAATATTCCGCAAAGTGCCGTCTATGAAGCGAGAGCAGACGGACATGACATCACTTGGATTGCTGAAATTGTTCCAGGGATCAGCGACGAAGAAGTGCTGGCTCAATCACTCATCGAACAGCGGGTGGTCCTTACGCTCGATAAGGGTTTCGGTGAGCTGGCATTCCAAAAAGGAAATAAAGCCACGCCGGGAATTATTCTTCTGAGGCCCCACCGGAGTTCCCCGGGATACCTCACAAAATTCTAAAAACTGTGCTGTCACAGCCTGTTGCGTGGGAAGGTCATTTCACCGTCGCAGAGGAAAGTCGACTGAGAGTGGTCCAACTCCCTCCCTGAGGCATCAGAACATCAGGACGGGTCTTCTCGACTCGGACTACGGAGGGACGTTGAGTTTCATCACCCCCTACCCTTCAAAATCCCCTCCGGGACTGCTATAACTGTAGAAATTTCGCGCTGCGGGTGGCACACCCTGCGAAATTGAGCGGGCTGTCGATGGAGAACGGCCCAACGTCCTAATTCGCATTGACTTAACGCATAGCATCTGTCGAGGTTCAAAACTCGGACAAACCCTTGATTTTGACGCGACGCAAAACCGCTGTGCGCTATTTCGCAGGAATTTAACGCATGTCTCGCTCCGCTAAACTCGCACTCGAAGATGGGACCGTCTACTCCGGACAGGCTTTTGGAGCCACTGGAGAAGTGGACGGCGAAGTCGTGTTCAACACCAGCATGACTGGCTACCAGGAGATCCTCACCGATCCCTCCTACTGTGGCCAGATCGTCACTATGACCTACCCCCTCATCGGGAACTACGGGGTCAACCGCCAGGACGTCGAAAGTAACCAGCTCGCTTTGAGCGGCTTCATCGTCCGGGAACTGTGCGAATCTCCCAGCAACTTCCGCAGCGACAGCAGCCTCTCCGATTACCTTGCCTCCGCCAACATCATCGGCCTGCAGGGGATCGACACCCGCGCCTTGGTCCGGCGGCTCCGCATCCGCGGAGCAATGAAAGGCATCCTCTCCACCACCGATCTGGATGATGCTTCGCTGATCGCCAAGGCCCAGAACAGCCCCGGCTTGGTCGGTCGTGACCTGATCCGGGAAGTGATTCCCGAAAAAGGCTACGGCTGGGAAGAAGCCCTCTCCAGCCTGCATTACATTGACTCCCAGGAACACCAACCACCGACCGCCGGCCCGCACGTCGTCGCGATCGACTATGGCATGAAGTGGAACATCCCCCGCCACCTGCGACAACAGGGCTGCAAGGTGAGCGTTGTTCCCGCCACAGCGACGGCCTCGGAAATCCTCGCCTTGAATCCCGACGGCATCTTCCTCTCCAACGGACCCGGCGATCCCCGCCCCTTGAACTATGCGATTCAAACCATCAAGGATCTCCTCGGCAAAAAGCCGATCTTCGGCATCTGCCTGGGACATCAACTCCTGGGTCTCGCCTCCGGCGGAGAAATCTTCAAGCTGAAGTTCGGACATCGCGGCGCCAATCAGCCTGTGCTGAACGAAAAGAGCGGCCGCGTGGAAATCACCAGCCAGAACCACGGCTTCGCGCTGGACAAGGACAACCTCCCCGCAAACGTCGAAGTGACCCACTGGAACCTGAACGACCAGACCGTCGAAGGGATCCGGCACAAAGGATTACCCCGCGTTCAGCGTGCAGTATCACCCCGGGAGCCTCCGCCGGCCGCACGACGGCCAGTACCTGTTCCAGGACTTCATGGCCCTGATGAACTAACGAAACCATTCCTCTTCTCCGGATGGAAGGCTTTTTATTAACCACTGATTTTCGATTTTGATCTGATTGAGGAAGATTCGATGCAACGCACGCTGATTCTGTTCAAGCCGGACGCCGTCCAACGCCGCCTTGCCGGCAAACTCCTGACCCGTCTGGAAGAAAAGGGGCTGAAGATCGTCGGCCTGAAGATGCTGATGGTCACCAAGGAACTCTCCAAGCAACACTATTCGGAACACGTGCTCGACCCTTCTACCCGCTGCTGGAAGAATTCATCACCGCCGGCCCGGTCGTCGCCCTGGTCACCGGTGAGCCGTCCAGGTCGTCCGCACGATGATGGGTCCGACCAACGGCGCGGAAGCCGCTCCGGCACGATCCGCGGCGACTACGGCGTCAGCCGCCAGATGAACCTGATGCACGGCGGCGACGTGGCCCCGAGGCCGCCGCCAAGGAAATCGCCGTCTACTTCAAGCCCGAAGAACTCGTGACCTACACCCCCACCCTCGCCGGTTGGGTCGCCTCGGACGAGCGGGCTGATCGAGACTCTGAACCACAAAAACAAAGCGGGATGTGATCCTGAAATCACATCCCCGCTTTGTTGTTGGTTTGAATCCAGCTTTCGCTTAATTCTTCCGGCGTTCGATCGCCCGCTTGAAGGCAAAGTTCCATCGTGGGCTTTCGGCCACCACGACACCAACCGCTTCGAGAGCGGCCACCTTGTCGGCAGCCGTTCCTGCTCCGCCGGAGATGATCGCACCCGCGTGCCCCATCCGTTTTCCGGAGGAGCCGTCCGACCGGCGATGAACGCCGCGACCGGCTTCTTCATATTCCTTGATGAACTCCGCCGCCTTCTCTTCGGCGTTTCCACCGATCACCATCATCAGGATCGCTGCCGTCGCCGGATCGTCCTGGAACATCCGCAGGCGATCAAGTAAAGCTCGTCCCCACGATCGGATCGCCACCCAGCCCCACGCAGGTCGACTGACCGGTCCCAGGTTGCTCAATTGCCACACCGCTTCGTAAGTCTTGGCGTTCCCCGCTGCGGCTCATCAACCCGACCGGCCCGGGCTTGTGAATGTAGCCCGGCATGATCCCGATCTTCGCCACCCCGGGAGTAATCACCCCCGGACAGTTCGGACCCACTAGACGGCGGCTCTTTCCCTTCCGGGACTTTGGCCACGCATGTGTCAACACCGGCACCCCTTCCGTGATCGCGATGATCAGCTTGATCCCCGCATCCGCCGCTTCCAGGATCGCATCCGCACAGAAGGGGAGCACGAAAATCATCATCGTGTTCGCACCCGTTTTCCGGATTGATTCTTCGACGGAATTGAACACCGGGAACCCGTCGATCTCCGTCCCACCCTTGCCGGGGGTCACGCCACCCACCATCGGGGTGCCGTATTCGCGGCATTTCTGGCTGTGGAACAGTCCCACTTTGCCCGTGATCCCCTGACAGATGACCTTGGTCTCTTTATCAACCAGAATACTCATGAGCTACGATCCTGAGAGTTGGAGTGTGTATGGAGGAGGCGAACCGGAAGGGTACGGCTCAAAATTATTTGTTCAAAGTGGCCACGACCTTCTTGGCCGCGTCGGTCAGATCGGTCGCGCTGATGATCTGCCGTCCGCTCTCCGCGAGCATCTTGCGGGCGATGTCCACGTTGGTTCCTTCCAACCGGACCACCAGCGGAATCTTGATGCCGACGATCTCATACGCCGCCAGTAATGCGGTCACGATCGTGTCGCACTTCATGATGCCGCCGAAGATATTGACCAGGATCGCCTTCACGTTCGGATCCGCGAGGATGATGCGAAACGCCTCGGTCACCTGATCGACATTCGCACCCCCGCCGACGTCCAGGAAGTTCGCCGGCTGGCCCCCGTGCAGCTTGATCAGGTCCATGGTGCTCATCGCCAGTCCCGCCCCATTCACCAGGCAGCCGATGTTTCCTTCCAGCTTCACATAGCTCAATCCCGTCTGGCTGGCCCGAACTTCCATCGGGTCTTCTTCGGTCAGGTCGCGCAGTTCCTTCAGGGCCTCGTGGCGGAACATCGCGTTGTCGTCGAAGGCGACCTTGCCGTCGAGCGCCACCAGTTCCCCCTCCGCCGTAATCACCAGCGGATTGATCTCCACCATGCTGCAATCGTGTTCGACGAAGAACTTGCAGATCCGCGGCAGGAATTTTTCCGCCGAGCGGATCTGGTTCCCCTCGAAGCCCAACGCAAACGCCATCTTGCGGGCCTGATACGGAAGCAGTCCGTAATCGGCATCGAACGGTTCGTGCAGAATCTTTTCAGGATGCGTCGCCGCGACTTCCTCGATCTCCATCCCCCCTTCGGTGGACATGATCAGCACTGGCCCTCCGGCATCCCGATCCACGACGATCCCCAGGTACAGTTCGCGGGCGATATTCAACCCCGACTCGACATACACGACGTTGACGGTCTTCCCGTCCCCACCGGTCTGCTTGGTGACGAGCGTATTCCCCAGCATCCGTTCGGCGTTCTGCTTGGCTTCATCCGCCGAACGCACCAGGACCACGCCACGCTGCGCGGGATTCTCCTTGAAAGTCCCCTTTCCGCGTCCCCCGGCGTGGATCTGCGACTTCACGACAGCCAGCGCACCCCCCAGTTTTTGAAACGCTTCCGCCGCTTCCGCGGCAGACTTGGCAACGATTCCCTGCGGAGTGGCCACGCCCGATTTGGCGAACAACTGCTTGGCCTGATATTCGTGGATTTTCATAAGGCTCTCTGGACAGGAGGGCGGAGGAAACACATTCTTGAGGGTCAAAGTCGATCCGCGACGCGGTCCGCCTCGGACATCCATGACGTTGCCATAATAACGCCCTCATTCCCCGGTTTCCACAAGGTCAAAGCCATGCTCAAAGGGGTCCCCACCACGATTTCTCCGGAACTGATGTACGCACTCATGAAAATGGGACATGGCGATGAAATTGTTCTCGCGGACGGGAATTTTCCCGCCGATTCGCATGCCCAGCGGATCATTCGCGCGGACGGCCTCGACGTCCCTCTGATACTCACCGCCATCCTCAAATATTTTCCGGTGGATACCTTTGTCCCGGATGTCGCCTGCGTTATGAAGCCGGTCGATCCCACCGCCTCCGAACCCCCCATCTGGAGCAAATTCCGCACGGCCCTCGAACAGGGAGAAGGCCGCAAGATGAACTTGACCCTGATCGAACGGAATGATTTCTACGTTCGCGCAAAAAAGGCCTATGCAGTCGTCGCCACCAGTGAGACCGCCCTGTACGCCAACCTCATCCTGAAAAAGGGTGTCGTCGTCAACGCCTGACTCTTGCGGCTTCTTAATCTTCCGCAGCCGGGAAGAAACGCGACCCCCTCCCCGCTTCGCCGACCGCTGCCGCAAGTTCGTCAAAGCATGAAAAACCTGCCTCCAGACATGACGGTCGAACGTCCGCAAGTCCAATGATTTAGCACATTCGTTTCTGTGCCGAACCACTTCTTTTGGACATTTTTTTCGCGAAACGCCAGATTCCGCGAAACGTCCGGAGCACCTCCCGGGTTTACTCTCTCGTGAGCCACATCACCTTCGGCTCACTCAAACACGGGGCAATTCGCCAACCTTTCCGGCAATTTTCAACAACGATCTGGAACACCTCGGGCACGCCCATCCCGCTGATGGTGCGCAAGGGCTCCGCACACCCTGCATTAAGGAACACAAACATGACGCTCAATGGCTATTTCCAGTTCCTCAACCAACTGCAAAACTCCCTCCGAAATCGGACCTCACGCCGGCGCCGCCCCCGCGTTCGTTCTCGTCTAGTTTACACCTCGGAAGGTCTGGAAGACCGCACCCTGCTGTCCGCTGCGGCTCTCATCGCCCCCCTGGAAACGACCGGCGATCCCAATCACGCTCCGGTCCTCAACCCCGCGGGCAATCCGGCCCTGCCCCCCATCGTCCCAGGTACTCCCAACAACGGCGCTCCCATCGGTGGCCTGATCGAAAGCATGAAGCCCGCCGGCGGGATCACCGATGTCGATCCCGGAGCGAAGCGGGGTATCGCGATCATCGGAGCCAACAACACGAATGGAAACTGGCAATTCACCACCGACGGCGGCACCACCTGGACCGACCTCGGAACCGTCAATGCGACCACAGCAAGGCTTCTCTCCGCGGAACCCGGCAATGGCGTTCGTTTCGTCCCCAAGGCGAACTTCATCGGCGATGCTGGTATCTGCTTCGTTGCCTGGGATCAAACGACAGGAACAAATGGCAGCACCGCCGACACCTCCCTGCATGGAGGTTCGACAGCCTTCAGCGATGCCAAGGAGATCGCCACGGTGCGCATCAAGGCCGACCCCAGCGTGAACCACGCTCCCATCCTCAATCCCGCGGGCGATCCGGCCTTACCTCCGGTTGTCCCCGGCACCGAGAACAAGGGCGCCCCCATCGCCGGGATCATTGAATCGATGAAGCCCAAGGGAGGAATTTTCGACGTCGATGAAGGTGCCAAACTCGGGATTGCCGTCATCGGTGCCAACAATGAACATGGCAAGTGGCAATTCTCCACCGATGATGGATCCTCCTGGACCGATCTCGGAACGGTGAACCCCACCTCGGCACGTCTCTTATCCGCCGGACCCGGCAATCGCCTGCGTTTCGTTCCAAATGATGGCTTCATTGGCGCCTCGGGCATCTGCTTCGTCGCCTGGGACCAGACCACGGGAACTAATGGAGGAACCGCCGACGTCACGCTGGGACATGGTGGATCAACCGCCTTCAGCGATGCCAAGGAACAAGCCTTTGTCGCCGTGAAAGCGGACCCCAGCGTCAACCATGCCCCCATCCTCAACCCGGCGGGCGATCCCGGATTACCTCCCGTGGTTCCTGGCGAGGCCAACAACGGTGTCCCCGTCGGCGGATTGATCGAGTCCATGAAACCCAAGGGAGGGATCATCGATGTCGATGCCGGGGCCAAGCTCGGAATCGCCATCATTGGAGCCAACAACGAACACGGCAAATGGCAATACTCCATCGACGACGGAACCACGTGGAGTGACGTCGGTACCGTCAGCGGAACCGCCGCCCGTCTCCTTTCCGCAGGCCCGGGGAATCGCATCCGCTTCCTCCCGAACGCCGATTTTGTCGGCGCCGCGGGAATCGGCTTCATCGCCTGGGACCAGACCACCGGCACGAATGGCGGCACGGCTGACACCTCAGTCCACGGCGGTTCATCTGCTTTCAGCGAAGCAAAGGACTATGCCTTCGTCGGCGTCAAACCCGATCCCAATGTCAATCACGCTCCCATTCTAAACCCCGCCGGTGAACCGAAACTCCCACCCGTCCAGGAAGGCGCCCCGAATAACGGCGGCACAATCGCCGGCCTGATCGCCTCCATGGGACCGCAAGGCGGTATCAAGGACATTGATGAAGGAGCCAAGCTCGGCATCGCCATCATTGGCGCCGACGGAAAGAACGGCAAATGGCAATTCTCGACCGATGACGGCGCCACCTGGACCGATCTCGGCGAGACCGGCCCGAACAAAGCCCGCCTACTCGCCGCTGCTGATGGAACGCGCCTCCGATTCCTTCCCAAGCCCGGCTTCTTCGGTACCGCGGGAATCTGCTTCGTCGCCTGGGATCAGACCACCGGAGCGAATGGAGCGACCGCCGACGTCACCCTGGGCCATGGTGGTTCAACCGCTTTCAGCGATGCCAAGGAACAAGCGCTGGTGAAAGTGAATCCCGATCCCAACGTCAATCACGCCCCGATGCTGAATCCCGCGGGTGCCCCGGCCCTGCCGACGGTCAAACAAGGTGCCGATAACATTGGCGGAGCAATCTCCGGATTGATCAACTCCATGAAACCGCTCGGCGGAATCTTCGACGTCGATCAGGGTGCGAAACAGGGTGTCGCCATCATCGGAGCCAACAGTGAGCATGGCACCTGGCAGTACACGATTGACGGCGGCACCACCTGGACCGACCTCGGCACAGTCTCCGGAACTTCCGCCCGCCTCCTGGCCTCTACCGGAGATTCCACCCGCGTCCGATTCGTCCCAGCCGCCGGTTTCACTGGTCAGGCCGCGATCGCCTTCATTGCCTGGGATCAAACCACGGGTACCAATGGTGATGTCGCGGACGTCTCCGTCCACGGCGGATCCACGGCGTTCAGCAATGACAAAGACTATGCCTTCGTGAATGTCATCGCGTAAACCGGCTCAAAGGATCTCGCAAAGTGCGGTTGGTGGTCACGTTGGACGGACGATTTCAGAGAAAACGCACTTCGTCCAGAGAATCTTGTGACAGATTTAATAGCGTCCCTGCTGCTGGTCCGCCAATCTCTGGCGGACTTGCGCAGGGCTCGCCGTTCCGGTCACGCCGATCTGCTGAATCGTGATCGACGCCACCAGGCAACCCAGATGAGCTGCCTGGGCCGGTGTCGCTCCGGCGCACAACGCGGAGACAATCCCCGCACTCGTGCTGTCCCCTGCCCCGCAGATATCAATCGGCCCGGTCACTTTCAGGCCGGGAATCCGTTCCACCTTGCCCCCATCGAGATACACGATTCCGTTCGGCCCGCGTGTGGTAAATAGAGGCCGTCCCGTCATCGCTGCCAGTTTATTGGCCGCCTCCAGAACCGCCCCTTCCGGCATGGATTCCCCGCCGTCGGAAATTCCGACCGCATGGCAGATCTCACTCTGATTAGGCTTCACCAGGCAATTCTTGAACAGCCCGATATGCGAACGGCTGTCGGCGTAGAAAATCTTGTCCGGATGCTTCGCCGCCATCACGGACAGATGTTCCCGCACCGCATCCGTAATCACCCCGAAGTTCCGCTCGCTCACCTGGTCCGCCAGGATGATCGCCTGCACGTTCGGCAGTAGTTCTTCCAGATGGGCAATGACCGCTTGATCGAGTGCGTCCGACTGTTTCGATCGGTTCTTGATATCCAGGCGATTGAGTTCACGCGAGGAACCATCCGGCGAATTCAACATCGGCTTTGTGTACGTCGGCGTCATCCGCTCCGCCGATTGGATCACGTGTTCCGTTTGCACGCCGAGCTTGTCCAGCTCGCACATCAACTCGAACCCTTCCCCGTCATTCCCGATGACCGACAGGGTGTGTAGTTGGCCGACCCCCAGCGCGTGCAGGTTATTGAGCACCGTCCCCCCGGCCCCCGGGTAACAGCGAACGTTTGTCACCTGGTACGCATCCAGCCCCGTCTCCACGGACTTCTCCGTGAGCCGTGCGTCCAGTTCCAGGTACTTGTCAAGAAACAGATCCCCCACCACGGCGATGCTGGCCTGGGACAGGGAATTCAATATCCGGTCGAGTGTGGACGTATCGAGCATAATGCCCGCAATCTCCTGAAAGTGTCTGACTGAATAGAGTGCCTGACAAAATGCGGTTGGTGATCACACTGGATCTGCAATTTTGATGCAAACGCACTTCGTCCAGAGCATTTTGTTAGATTCTGATTGAAGACGGCGCTCACGCCCCCATCAACTCGCGATACAAATGGTGTATGAACGTCGCGTTGTCGCACTGCAGGTACTGCATCGCCCCCCCCATCCGGGAGTAGCTTTTGCAGAACCGCAGGTAATACGCCGCGTTCGTCTTGGGAGGTTCCCCCTTGGTCCAGTCCCAGCCTCCGCCATCCTGCAGATCAACGACGTAAAAGCTGTGATCCTTCACGATCGACCGGCCATTCTGCAGCCGCAGGTTGTTCACGCAACTGATCGTTTTCTCAAACACCTGCGGCCCCATGATCGCGGATCCGACCGACAGGACCACTCCCCCATCGAGGTTCTCCACCGAGCCGGCGAACAGTTTGAAATCGATCTCCGCTCCCCGCCCCAGCACGCTCCCGCTGAACACCGGGTGATTGGCAATGATGTCGTACCCGATCCCCGGATGCACCGTCATCGGCACGCTGTGCTTCCACGCCTGGCAGATAATTGACGCCTGTTTCCACTTGTGATCCACCTGGATCCGGCCCGCAGGCCAGTTCTGCTCCCGCATCGCCTTCAGCAGGTCCACCCGCGCTGCCGTCAGCGGATGCTCCGGATCGGCTGCAATCGCCTTCCGCAGTTCATCCTGCGTCGGCAACGTGACCCCATCCTCGGCGATCATCTTCCCCAACGCGCGACCGTACCCCAGTCCTTCCAGCGCCCCGGCCATTAGCGCCCGGTGGATATTCGTCGCGGTGTCATCCCACGTCCCGAACGTCCCGCTGGCGACGTTCATCTCGACGCTTTCCGTCGACGCCCCGAACCAGGCATATTCCCAGTCGTGGATCGTCCCGGCCCCATTCGTGGCGAGATGGGTCAGCCAGTCCTTCCCCATCATCTGTTCCAGGATCAGCGCCGTCCCGTTCCGCAGCAGGTGCGCCCCATAGATCAGCATCACGGAAGCGCCCCGCTTTCGTGCCGCCCGAATCTTCTCCGCACATTCCTTGATATGCGGCAAAGCGGATTCAGGCGCCTTTTTCGGAGTGGATTTCGGATCGATCAGAATCTCATCCGCCCGGGTCAGGCTCTGCCGTTCCGACAGGGGAAACACTTTCAGCTTGCTGAGATCCAGCGGTTGCACAGCCACGTCAAGATTCCTTTTGATCAGGGAGACGATCCAGACATTGCAGCAGGGAGTCGCGAGATTAAATGCCCAGAAACTCCAGCAACTTCGTCATCTCCCGGTAGTCGGGGACAATAATATCCGCACCCGCCTTGATCAGACGGTTCCGCTTCCATTCGTTGATCCCGGTCCGGTACTTCTCATCGCTCGCCACCCCGACCGCGATCCCCCCCACACCCTTCACTTCTTCAATCTCGACATAGCCGTCGCCGAAGCCGAGCAAGCCCCCCTTATCCAGCTTGTTCTCGTGGATCAGCTTGTCGATGATCATCTTCTTCGAAAAATCCTTGTAGTTGTCCAGCGCGCCGTAGACGTGCGGCCCGAAGAAGCTGTCCAGCTTCAGCGCCGTCAGTTCGTTCTTCACGTATTTGAAGTCCGTGCCGCTGGCGAGAAACACCGGCTTCCCCTTCTTCTTCAGTTCTTCCAGCAGTTCCCGCGAGCCGGGGACCGTCAGCAGTTCCGGATCCTGCGACCCGTTCTGCAGGTTTTCCACCCGGCCGTGAATCCGTTCCCACAGCAGATCGTGGTACTGGTTCTTGTAGTCCAGCGCTTCCTTGGGAGTCCCCCCCCGCTTCGTCACTTCTTCCGCCAGTTGAATCATCTGGTAGATCGTCTGCTTCCCGTTCAGCCGCATCACGAAGTCTTCCACCGCATGCGACAACTGCTCCCGCGTCTCCGTGGTTGGAGTCTGCGCCAGGATCTCCACCATCATCGGGATCATCACTTCCGGCCAACCTTCACGCACCAGCGACAACGTTCCGTCAAAGTCGAACAGAACCGCACGGCATTGCCCCTTGGGAATGTCCGGGTTGATGATCTCGATGCGTGTTCCAGGCAGAAAATTGGCAGTCGCGGTAGTCATGAATCAGATTCCAAAGAGTTCAAATTTTGATGGTGTAACGTCGAATGTAAACGGCCTGGTCAACAGTTCAACCCGACCAGACCAGAGGGCTTATTTTAGGGAAACAGACGGCATTTGTTGAGGATCAGGACTTTCCCGCCCCTGAGAAAAATCATTTCTATGCTGAAAACTCACAGACCGAACTCACACACGACCGCATGCACTTCCCCCGGTCCATGCACCCCCGTCGTCAGTTGCAGTTGAATATCCCCCGTCTTGCTCGGCCCGGTAATCAGCGCGACATTCGATGGCAAACCCGCCAGGTCTTCCCCCAGACGCTCATACAGATCGAACAGGTCCGGAAGAATCTGAGACGGTTCGAGCAACGCCAGATGCACCGGCGGCAACAGGCTCACCGCCCGCCCTCGCCCCCCGGCCCGCGAACAAACCACCAGCGAACCGGTTTCGGCGATTCCCCAGTCCACGCTCGTAATCCCCAGGTCGGCCGCAAACGTCTGCAGCCACCGCTCCTCTTCCGACTCCCCCTCCAGCTTGTCCCAGAGAAGAGGTTCCGCTCCATACTCCCGGATCGTTGAATCAATCTTCAGTTTCTCTAACAGCGGATGTTTCCAGCACAGGACCGACTTCGCCCCCATCCTCTCGATCAGGCTGCGAATGTAACTGTTCACCTCGGCGAGCGAACGACAGCGTGCCCCCTGTCCACCCGCCCCTTGCCACTCTGCCAGAAATGTCCCCACGGGATCTGCTCCGCCCCCGACGTAGGACTGCTCGCTGGTCGCTTCAGGATTCACGGGAACCGGAAACGCCCGCCCCGCAATCGCCTGCTTTCGCACCCGCTCCAGAAACAGATCCCTGTCCATGGCCCCCTCTGCTCCGCCGTCAGGATCAGCCCCCAAACCGGCTGCTATCTGCAATGACCGTCTGCTCCCGATCCGGACCAATCGAAACGATGTCGATCGGAGAACCGATCACCTCGGAGATGGTGTCCAGATAAGCCCGGGCCTCTTTCGGAAAGTCAGACATCTTCTTCGCACCGCAGATGTCCTTTTTCCAGCCGGGAAGTTTCCGCAGTACCGGCTTGGCCTTCGCCAGGTCATCGACGTGGCTGGGAAATTCAATCGTCCGCTCCCCGTCGATTTCATACGCCTCGCAGACGCAGATCTCATCCAGTCCGCTCAACACGTCCAGCAGCATGACCGAGATGCAATCCACGCCGCTGATCCGGGCGGAATAACGTGTCGCGACCGCATCGAACCAGCCGCACCGCCGCGGACGCCCGGTGACGGTCCCGTATTCATTCCCCACCTTGCGGATATGTTCTCCGATGGCGTTATCCAGTTCGGACGGGAAGGGTCCCCCGCCGACCCGCGTGGTATAAGCCTTCGCCACGCCGATCATGCAGGAAATCGTCCGCTCCGGAACGCCGCTCCCCGCGTGAATGCCGCAGCCGGAACTGTTGGACGAGGTCACATACGGGAACGTCCCGTGATCGAGATCCAGCAGGCTTCCCTGCGCCCCTTCGAACAGGATTTTCCGCTTCTGATCGACTGCCTTCAGCAGGAACGCAGTCGTGTCCGTCACGTGGGACTTCAACTGCTCCGCGTATCCTAGATATTCCTCCGCAATCGCGCTCGCCGAAAACGGTTCGAAGTTCTCCGCCAGTGGCCGCAGCATCGCATTTTTGAATTCGACGATCTGTTCCAGCTTGTTCCGCAGCACCTGCGGACGCATCAGATCCCCGACCCGAATCGCATGCGAACGCCCCGCCTTCTCCTTGTAGCAGGTTCCGATCCCGCGCATCGTCGTCCCGATCGCTTCTCCCTTGCGGCTTTTCTCCAGCACCGCCTCTTCCGCCATGTGATACGGGAAGATCACGTGCGCCCGATCGCTGATCAGCAGATTCTTGCCGATCTCCACCCCCTGCTCGCGCAGCGTGTTGATCTCTTTCAGCAACGCCTTGGGGTCAATCACCACCCCCGTGGCGATCACCGACGAGACGTTCTTCCGCAGGATTCCGGAAGGAACCAGCGAAAGTTTGTATTTCACACCCTGGGAAACGACGGTATGCCCGGCGTTGTTCCCCCCCTGGTAACGGACCACCAGATCGTGCCGATCGGTGAGCAAATCGACGATTTTTCCCTTGGCTTCATCGCCCCACTGGAGGCCGACGACTGACGTTGCGGACGCGAACACGGCTGAAATCCTGATCTACGGACAAATCGAAACAGAGACCGCACAACAGGCTTAACGACACCGGTCAAACAACACAGAGTCGAACCCGCGCGGCAAACGCCCCAGTTTACTCGAAACCGGGGAATAATGAGAACCATCGGGACTTCATTCGCGGGAACTTTTTCACCCTTCCGCAATCCCTCTCTTCCCATCCCACCCGCTCTAGCACGATGCGCAAAATATTGATCCGCCAGCAATTAGGAAATTCCTTCCTCATGCGAACGAATGTTTCGTCACCCCCTTCTCTTAGAGATCGCTACGACCGGCATAACATGATCCCGACTCTGGGATTTCCCACGGTTCTGCTGCAGAAACGCAACGCCTGTTGCCGAAACGCCTCGTAGAATGACACTGGCGGCGATGATGAACGACCGATTTTCTGCCGAAAGCCCCCCTTTTTCTGGCCCAAAAGAGCTGCCCAGCCTCAAGGGAACTGGAAGGGAACGCATGACAGCCCTCGGAAATCGCATTCTGCTGGTGGATGACGACCCCCATATTCTGGAGGCCCTGCAGGCCGCCTTGCTCCTAGAAGGGTATGAAGTCCTGCTCGCCTGCGACGGCAAGGAAGGCCTCATGCGGGCTGAGCTCGAACGCCCCGATCTGATCGTCATGGACCTCGTCATGCCCCGCTGGAGCGGACTCACCATCCTCGAACATCTTCGTAAGAATCCCCGCTCCCACGTCCCCATCATCATGATGAGTGGACTGGAACAAGAAGGCCTCCGCCACTTTGTGGAAGCCCGTGGCGTGGAACTCTTCCTTCGCAAGCCCTTCTGTCTGGACGCCTTCATTAGCAAGGTTCACGAAATTCTGCCTTGCCACATCCTGGCCGAAGCCGGCGTCTAACCCCCGCCCTCTCCCCGCTCGCTCCCTCTTTTTTCTCGCGGGCCGCTTTTCGTTCCCCTATAATCTCCGTTCTCACCAGAGAACGACCACACCGGGGGACTTTAGAAATGCGTCACGGTCTTGAGAATTGTCTGCGGCTTGCCGCCTGCCTGATCGCCCTCTCCTGCCTCACATCCCTGCCCGCCGCCGAAAAGGCCATCGAAACCGCCCTCACCCATCCCATCCTCCCCCCCAACACCACGCAAACCGAAACCCTGAACTTCGCCCGCCCCCGTGTCCCTCCCTTCCCGGAATTCAAGACGAAGGAAGCCTTTCAGGACTACGCCGCGAAGAAACGCCAGGAAATCCTCGACAACGTGATCTACCGCGGCGTTCCGGACACGTGGAAACAAGGCCCCGTCAAAGTCGAGATGCTCGACACCATTCCCGGCGGCCCCGGCTATAAGATCCGCAAGCTCCGCTACGAAGCCCTCCCCGGCCTCTGGATCCCCGCACTCCTCTACCTGCCGGACAATCTTTCCGGCAAAGTCCCTGTCTTCCTGAATGTCAACGGCCATGACGGGGACGGCAAGCAGGCCCAATACAAGCAGATGCGCTGTATCAATCAGGCCAAGCGCGGCATCATCGCCCTGAACGTCGAATGGTTCGGCATGGGACAACTGCGATCCGAAGGCTTCGCCCACGGACGCCTGAATCAACTCGACCTCTGCGGCGTGAGTGGTGTCTCCGTCTTCTATCTCAACATGAAGCGCGGCCTCGACCTTTTGCTCTCTCTGGAAAATGCCGACCCCACCCGCGTCGGTGTCGCTGGCCTTTCCGGCGGAGGCTGGCAGACCATCTTCATCTCCTCACTCGACACCCGCGTCACCCTGACCAATCCCGTCGCCGGTTACAGCAGCCTCGCCACAAGACTCGACACTTTCGCCGACCTGGGGGACTCCGAGCAGGCCCCTGTCGATTTCAGCGTGTATGCCGACTACACCCACCTCACCGCCCTTCTCGCCCCTCGTCACGCTCTCCTCACTTATAACTCCAACGATGGTTGCTGCTTCAAATCCGCGACGGCTCTTCCGCCACTCCTCGAAACCGCTTTCCCCGTCTATCGACTCTTCAACGCCCTCCCGAACTTCAATATCCATGTCAACGACATCCCCGGCGACCACAACTTCCAGCGCGAGAACCGGGAGTCCCTCTACACCGTCATCGGACGGCACTGGTTCCCCGGCGACGGCAAGTATTCCCCCGTCGAGATTCCCTCCGAGAATGAGGTGAAAACCAAGGAGGAACTGAACGTCCCGATCCCCGAAAACAACGCCTCATTCCATTCGCTCGCCCTCGATGCCGCCAAGCCCCTCCCGGCGAACCCGGCCATTCCCACCGACGCTGCCGCGCGTGCCACCTGGAGCGAAGAGCGCCGCAAAACTCTCCGCGACGTCATCCACTACCGTGAATTCCCCGTCAACGCGGAAACCGTCGCCGTCGAAATGAACGGCGAGATCCGGATCATCCACTGGAAACTCCGTTGTGCCCAGGACTGGAGCATCCCCGCCACGGAATTCTCCCAAGGGGAACCGGCGGAAACGGTCATCCTGATCGGCGACGAAGGCCGCGCAAAACTCGCCCACGAAGTCGAAGCCCTCCTCAAGCAGAAGAAGCGGGTTCTCGCCGTCGATCCCTGGTACTTCGGCGAAAACCTCGCGAAAGAACGCTCCTATCTGCACGCCCTCGTCCTCTCCACTCTGGGAGAACGCCCCCTCGGCCTGCAAGCCTCGCAACTCGTCGCCGTCGCCCGCTGGTCTCGGACCGCCTTTAAGGACGCCCCCGTGCAGGTCTCCACCTTCGGCCCGCGCACTTCACTGATCGGCCTGATGGCCGCCGCCGTCGATGCCCATGCGATCTCCAGCCTGGAACTTCATAAACCCCGCGCCAGCCTCAAGGAGGTTCTGACGGAAGATCTCAAGTTCGAAAAAGCCCCGGAGCAATTCACCTTCGGCCTGCTGAAGGAATTCGACGTCCCCCAACTCCAGGCCCTCGTCCTCCCCCGCGCCGTCTCCACGAAATGAGCAGACGCTCAACCGCCCCCCAGCGCCGGCAGAAAATGCACCTCGCTGGACTCGCCAACCTTCTCCATCAGGCCCCGCGAGGAAATATTCCCGTCGACCGCGACCGCCAAGCCCGGGCGCAACTCATCCTCCACGCACAATCGCTCCCGCGTCCCCGGAAACCGTCGTTCCAGTTCCGCGACAATCTGCCGCACGGACGCCCCCGGCAATTCCACCATCTCCTCTCCCCCGGTCAGGGGGCGGATCAAGGGTGGAATATAAACCTTCGCCATGTCGTTACGACTTGCTCTTCTTGAGAATCTCGTGCAACACCCGTGGCGGAGACATCGGCAAATGCCGCATCCGCACCCCGACCGCATTATAAATCGCGTTCGCGAGCGCCGCGGGCGGAGGCACAATCGGCACGTCACCCACACCCCGCACTCCATACGGATGCCCGGGGTTCGGGACTTCCACCAGGATCGTGTTGATCATCGGCAGATCCAGGCAGGTAGGAATCCGGTAATCGAGGTACGTCGAGTTCCGCATCGTTCCGGTCGCGTCGTAGAAATACTCTTCGTTCAGTCCCCAGCCGATCCCCTGCACCACTCCCCCCTGCACCTGCCCTTCGACGTAGCTCGGGTGAATGGCGGTTCCGACATCCTGCGACGCCGTGTACCGCAGCACCTGGACCTTGCCGGTGTCCGGATCGACTTCCACGTCCACGCAATGGGTCGCGAATGCTCCCCCCGGTTGCTGCGGATCGGAAGACCCCCGCCCGATCAAAGGCTCCCCATGCTTGGAGATCTTTTCCACCAGTTCCTTGAACGCCAGCTTTTTACCGCCGGGTCCCTGCACCCCTCCGTCGACATACTTCACCTGCGACGGTTCTACTTCCCAGAATGCCGCAGCTCTTGCACAGCATTGCCGCTGCAGATCGAGCCCCGCTTCATAGGCGGCCCAGCCGGTCGCGAACGTCACCCGGCTTCCGCCGGTCACGTCCGTATAACCCACCGCATCCGTGTCACCCACTGTCGGGATCACCTGCTCCACGGGAATCCCGATCGTCTCCGCGAACTGCATCGCGATGCTGGTCCGGCTTCCGCCGATATCCGTGGACCCTTCCATCAGCCCGACGCTTCCGTCCGCGTTGACCGTCGCAGTCACGGCAGACTTCAGACCAATGTTGAACCAGAAACCGGAGGCCACCCCCCGCCCCTGGTTCTTCCCCTTCAGCGGCGTCTTCCAGTGCTCACTGTTCTGAATCGCTTCCACCGATTCGACCATCCCCACTCGCGGGAACGTCGGCCCGTCGATCCGCCGCGTCCCTTCCTTGGCCGCATTCTTCAGCCGGAACTCCAGCGGATCGATCTTCAGTTGCTCGCAGATTTCGTCGATGATCGTCTCGGTCGCGATCGCCGCTTGCGTGGCGCCGGGAGCCCGATACGCACTCGAGCGGGGCTTGTTCACGACGACGTCATAGGCATCCACCCGCCCGTTCGGGACGTCATAACAGGCGAAAACGCACATCGCCGCCGCACCGACCGGAGAACCGGGATACGCCCCCGCTTCAAACGCAATAGAGGCCTCCGCGGCGGTGATCTTACCGGCCGCATCGACCCCCATCTTCACTTTCATGTAGCAGCCGGGGGTTGGACCGGTCCCTTCGAACACGTCCGCCCGTCCCATCACCAGCTTCACCGCATGACCGGACTTCTTCGACAGCACCGCGGCCACCGGTTCCAGGTAGACGGCGATCTTCCCCCCGAATCCGCCGCCGATTTCCGTCGGAATGACTTTCACCTTCCCCACCGGAATCTGCAGCAGTTCCGCCACCTGTTGGCGCACCGTGAACGATCCTTGCGTGCTGCACCAGACCGTGACGTTGCCGTCCGCGTTCCACAGCGCGGTCGCGTTGTGCGGCTCGATATAGCCCTGGTGCACCGTCGCCGTCGTGAACTCCCGTTCCACGACCACCTTCGCGTCTTTGAATCCCTGCTCGATGTTTCCTTTTTCGAACCGGAAGTGCTTCGCGACGTTGCTCAGCTTGTTCGTCTGCTCGCCGAGCGATTCGGTCCGAATATCATCGTGCAGCAGCGGAGATCCGTCCTTCATTGCTTCCTGGACGTCGATCACCGGCGGCAGCACTTCATACTCCACCTTGATCAGCTTGACTGCTTCTTCCGCAATATGAATGTTGTCCGCCGCCACGGCCGCAATCGCATGCCCCCGGTACAACACTTTCGGCCCCGCCAGGACGTTGTAGCTCAGGTGCCTCAGGACCACCGCCCCTTCCCCCAGCTCGGCGATCTTGTCCCCCGCTTCGGGAATATCCTTGTGGGTAACCACCGCCCGCACGCCCGGCAGCGCTTCCGCCTTGGAAGTGTCGATCGACTTGATCTTCGCGTGCGCATGCGGACTGCGCAGCATCGCGCCGTACAGCATCCCCGTCAGTTGGATGTCAGCGCCGTATCGCGCCCGCCCCGTCACCTTGTCGGTCCCGTCGTGACGGATCGGCCGCGTGCCGATCACCTTGTACTTATTCGGACGTTCTGAAATAGACATCAGGCCTTGACCTCCTGTCGTGCTTTCGCCGCATCTTGGACAGCCCGCACGATCTTGTCATATCCCGTGCACCGGCACAGGTTGCCGGCCAGGTGAAAACGAATGTAATGCTCGTCCGGGTTCGGATTCTCGTCCAGAATCGCCTTCGAGGACATGATGAACCCGGGGGTGCAGATCCCGCACTGCAACGCGGCATTCTCCAGGAACGCCTGCTGGATCGGATCCAGACCGTCGCTGCACGCCACCCCTTCGATGGTTTCGATCGTCGCCCCTTCCGCCTCCATCGCCAGAACCAGGCAACTCACCACCGTGCGACCGTTCATCAGCACGGTACAAGCCCCGCAGTTCCCGTTGGAACATCCTTCCTTGGTGCCGGTCATTCCCAGGTTATCCCGCAGCACTTCCAGCAAAGTCTGACGCGGTTCGCACAGGAACTCCGTCTCCTTGCCGTTGATGTTCGCCGTCACGACGCGACGTTTTGCCATGTTTCACCTTTTATTCGTCACTCAAGAAATTGAGTTTGATCTCAAACAATTCTGTCTCGAATTATCACCCGTGACATCCGACCGCGAGAGGTTTCCCCTGCGCCCGGCTGACCGCATCCGCCAGCACACGTTCCACCAGCACGCCGGTCACATGCAACCGGAACTCTTTCGTCCCCCGCATGTCATCAATCGGCGAAATGATCGCTCGCGCCGCAGCCGCCGCCTTGCGATACGAATCCACATTGGCGGGCAAGCCCTTCAGGACCGCACTCGCCTCCTCCGCGAAGAGAGGTGTTGCCGCCACCGCCCCCAGCCCGATCCGGGCCGAGGCGATCTTGTCTCCCTCTAGCACCACTGACGCCCCCACCCCCACCACGGCAATGTCCATTTCATTCCGGGGAATAAACCGCTGATACCGCGATCCGCTGTGCGCCGGTCGCGCCGGAAACTTCAGTTCCACCAGGAACTCTCCCGGCTGCAGGACATTCTTCCCCGGACCGGTGCAGAATTTCTCCACCGGCACCTCGCGGCTCCCCTTCGCCCCTTGAATCACCGCGACCGCCCCGAGTGCAATCAACGAGGGAATCGAATCCGCCGCCGGACCGGAATTGCACAGGTTCCCGCCAATGCTTGCCCGGCTTTGAATCTGAATCCCGCCGATCAGCGAGGCACTGTCTCCCAGCGCGGAATACTGCTCGCACACCTTCGCGTTCTGGTAAATCTTGTAGCAGGGAACCGCCGCTCCGAGTCGCAACCCCTGCGGCGAGAGTTCCAGAATGTTCAATTCCGGAATCTTCTTGAGATCGATAATCAGATCCGGGGACAATCGCCCCACACGCACCTGATCGATCAGGTCGGTCCCCCCGGCGAGAGGCTTGGCCGATCCATTCGCCTCCCCCAGAACCTTGATCGCTTCCGTCAGCGTGCCGGGAGATTGATAGTCAAAATCGCGCATAATCGTTGTCACCTGGAAGGCTGGGCGTACGGTCGAAGAAGGGGTGAAAATGATCGCTCACAGGACGAACGGCATCATACTCAATTCGACCGCGAAACAGACAGTCTCCCGTCCGGATTTCTTGGCCCCGGTTCCTTTCACGGAGATGAAGATTTCGCCGGTGCGGCGTCGGCGGGTTTCTTCGCGGGAGGTTTCTGCGCCGGCTCCGTCGCGGGAGTTTCCGACTTGGCGGGCTTCGGAACCAGGCGAACCCGTTGATCGTAGCCGCGCAATTCCACAATCCCTTCCGCCGGATGGACCGTCATGCTGCGGAATCCGGACGCGGGCACAATCGCCGTCCGCAGCACTTCCCGTCCGGTCTCCTTGTCCACCGCCACCAAACGCTGCGTCCACATCCCGAAGTCATCCTGCCGGTTTTTCCGCTCGAATTCTCTCCGCGAGAAGAGCAGCACTTCCGAATCATTCAGCCGCTCCAGGATCGCCCCGTAACCTCCCCCTTCCCGGTCCCAGCCGTTTCTCCCCCCCCGCAGTTCCTTTTTCCATTTCAGGCCCCCATCTGTCGCGGAAAACGCGAGCACCATTCCGTTCACTTCCGTGACCGGCAGCCCATCCTGAAAAATCGTCCGTGCTCCACCACGATTGATCGCCACGTAAATCTGCTCCCAATCCCGGAACGCGGTCAGGCTCGGATTGCGACGACTGTTGGAGGGCAGCTCCATTTTCCCCAGGGGCTTCGCTCCTCCCGAATGCAGGTCCACGAGTTCCATCTCGTCCCCTTCCCCCTTCACCAAGATCGCCCCCTCCGACAGACACGCCACCAGCGGTTCCTCATTCCCGTACTTCCGCTCCCATATCACCTCCCGCGAGACCGGGTCGTAACTCGATAACGCCCAGATTTTCTCTCCCCCTTCACCGGCGGCATGGTCCTGGCGAATCAGATGATGCCCCGTGAATTGCAGCGTCTTCTTCAACTCCTCGTGCAACCGCGGAACTTCAACCACGTGGCCGTCTCTCACAGACCGCACCTGAGGCGTCTGGGAAATCATGGAGAACAGATACAGATAGCCTCCATCTCCCCGGAATTCGATGTCCGGATTCAGCCCTTCCAGCGTCCACAGGGTTTCTCCCGTCTGGGCATCGAGAAGTTCCAGGCTGCGGCGATGTCGAAACGCCAACACTCCCGCCCCGAGGGATTGCAAAGGCTCTCGCCACACTTCGTCCACGGATCGTCGCGACAGCACGCTCTTCGAAAACGGCACCAGCATCCGCGCCCCGGAATTCTCCGATCTCACATACTCTTCCTGAATGGAGGAGACACCCTCCAGGTTGCGCATCCACAGCACGCGACGCTCAAACGGAGCCAACGCGTGCAAGACTCCCCGAAACAACACATACAGCCGGTCCCCTTCGAGGTGCGCGGTAAATTCCTCGTTCCCTTCCGTCCGGCTCCGCAGCGGCAGAGACCACTCCAGTTGGTTCGTTCGGGAATCACGGACGATCAACCGTTGTTCCGAGGGAGAAATCTGCAACTGCCACCGCCGCCACGCCGGGGCCGCTTCCGCGGGAATCGGAATCTCCTGATCCGGATTCGCTTCTCCCGGGCCACCTTCCTTGAGTACTTTCAGGTCCGAGACGGAACGCCGACGGGCAGCAAACTCCTTAGCCGGGATTTTTCCTTCTCGAGTGAGGCGTGCCTGCCAGTCCGCTATCGACTCTCCCCCTAATGTCTTTGCCGCGGGAATCCGCTCCCGGATTTCCGTCAACGCCCGCACCGCGTCTTCCGGGCGACCGGCCTGAATCCGCAATGTCACCAGCCGTTCGCAGATCTCTTCCTCACGTTTCGGCATCACGGGGAACACTTCGCGCAGCAGCATCTCCGCGGAGGACCACTCCTTTGCGGGCCGCGTATTCTTCCGCCAGTTTCCACCGCAGCGGGAGGCTCGCCGGATGAAACTCCAGCAACCGCAGCGTCTGCTGTTGTATGGATGAAGATGCCCCCAGGGTGTCTTTCAAAACCTGTTCGATCCGGTTCGTCAGCGCGCCCCGTTCCTTCTCAGGAGCCGTCCGCCACGTCTCGTGCAGTTCCCGCGTCAGCCAGACATCACTTCGGGATTTCAGCGAGCCGTCTCACTCGTCATCCAGACAAACTTCTTCCCGTCCTTGTCCGGATTCAGTTCCGCGGCCCCCGACCACAGAAGATCAAACGCCTGCACCGCTGCTCCCTCTGACGCAATCCTCCCCGCCAGGGCACCCCGGATTCGGGCCTTCAAGACAGGGATATGTCCCCCTCTTCAGCCATTCCATGCCTTGCTGTTCGAGTTGCTCGGATTGTTCGGAGACCGGTTGCGCGGGTTCCGATGTCAGGAGTTGTGAAAGTATCTCTCCCTTCAACCATTCCAATTCTTTTTGACTGTGGAACCCCCATCGACCCCTCCCAAGGCCAGCAGGTTCCAAGCGTTCCGGTACTCTCCCCGCATCGACAGCCACGCGGCTTGCTTCTGCAGCCAGTCCGCCGTCAGAGGACTCGGTTTTTGTTTTGACTCCGCTTCCAGCAGTCCCTGCGATTCAAACGCCTGAATCCCGAGCGGATGCACCGAGCACCAGGTCTCGCCGCAGCGAACCAGGTTCCCCACAGGCAGAACTTCGGCCCCGTCCGCCGTACCGATCTGCCGTAGACGGGTCTGGATCTTGTGTTCGCGGAGCGAGACACAAACCAGCTCACCCCCACTGACGGGAAGCTGCAAAATCCCCTCGGCGGTGATGATTCCTCGCCCCGTGATGTACCCCCTGTCCGGTAAGTCGCAGCGCCACGTTTCTCCGTTCGCGAGTTTGTACCCCTTCACTTCGTTTCGCCCGACGACGATCGCCGACGCTCCGTGGACACCCGCGATATACAGCCCGCTTTCGCGTGGCTTGCTCCACAACACCTTTCCTGAAGAGAGGGACAGGCACAACAGTTGCCCCCCTTCCGGCGGCGCACAGAGCAGGCGATCTCCTGCCGTCACCAGGGGAGACAACGCCCAGCGTTCCCCCAGCCCCATCGGCATCAGACCGCTACTTCCCGGTTCGTTCTTCTGAGCCGGACGGGTCCGGACCGTCCACACCAGGGAATGAGTCAAGCGATCCACCGCCACGATCCACCCCGTCATCAAGGGGCACACAATCAAACCTTCCGCCACCGTCGGCTGCACGGACAGCCATTGTCGCCCCAGGTCTTCTCCAATCCTCGTCTCCGCATAGCCGAGCAGTTGAGACCAGCGCAATTCACCCTTGGCGGGATCCAGCCCCATCAGCCGGATCTCTCCCTTCTTCTCTCCTACGCACACTAGCTCTCCATCAACCGGGGTCGGTGCCCCTAGAAAGAACCAGCCCGCCAGCGGGGACACGAATTCCGTCTCCTCCGCGCCACCTCCCAGTTCCCACAATCGGCGTCCATTCGCCAGGTCATAAGCCACCAGCAGATTGGAGAACCAGTGACGCCCGAACGGATCGGTCTCGGCTGGCTCCTCCCCCCCATTTCCCTGTCGAGGGTGCCCCGCCATCAGCACCGGCTGCTCATGAATCACAAACAGCCGATTGCCGTCGCTGCTCTGCAATCCATAGTTGTAGTCTCGGAACAGAAAATGCGCGACCGGAGAAAACTCTGCGCTTCCCCCCTGCCAGATCTGCTGCCCCAAAGACAGCGAGGCCCAACCCAGCGGATCGTGGTGTTCGTCCTCGTTCGACTCCGTGTGCACCTGCGACAACCAGGAACGATACAACGCCAGCAGGATCTCTTCGGGAGAGATCCTGTCCCGCGCTTCCCACAGCAGTTTTCCCGTCGTCCCCTGAAAGACCTGCACTCCTTGCCAGTTCCTGACGATCAACCGGTCCCCCACCGCCAGAGGTTGCGCCGCGGGCAACGTCGGGATGCGCCGGTCTTGAAGCTCCTTCCACAAATCCTGCGTCACCCGCTGAACCAGTTCACTCCCCGCGAAGGGAGCCCGCCAGTGAGGCCGCAGCCACGGAGTTCCCGCCGGTTGGACGCTGTTCCGCGGGGCACTGCCATAAAACACTCCCCAATCCCGTGCGACATCCGTCTCGACATTCGGCGGACCGCGTCTTCCCCACGTCGCGAGATCCACCCGCTGATCCCCCACCTTCAGTTGATCTGCCGGGAGCTTTTCCAACTCCGCCATCAATTTCCCGCGCCACTCCTCGTCACCCGTCAACACGGCGACCCGCAGCGCCTTCAGTTTCCAGACAGGCGACCGGCTGATCTCGGCATTCGCACGCGACAGCCGCTGCAGCCAAATCCGCGCAACGGCGTATTCCTGGTGATCGATGTGCCGGCTGGCCAGGCGATTCGCCGCATCCTGCCCCGCGGCCGTGAAAAAGTAACGCGTCGCCACCTCAGCCAGTTCAACCGAGGAACCGGACTCGCTCGCCTGCAGCAGCCGCTGCTGGGCTAATCCGCCGTATTGGGTCTCATACTGCTGCCGTATTTCGGGAGCGAGCGATTCAAACAGGCGGAATCCTTCTTCCCGGGCCGAGATCCAATCCTCCTTCCCCGCGAGATACCCCGAGTCCTCCCCCCGTTCAAACAGTTTCTGCAGATCGGCGAGGGCATCCTTCTGTCTGTTCTCTTTCAGTTCCTTCTGGATCCGCTCCAACTGGTCCCAGGTCTGCTGATCGACCGGCGCCCGTTGGTCCTCCAGCCTTCCCGGACCCTGAGGGGCATTCTCTCCCTCTGGCTTCTCCGCCGGTTCCGGCTGAAACAGTTTCTGGATCGCATCCCGCAGTTGCTTCCGCCCTGCCTCATTGGGAGCCGCGTCCTTCTGTTTCCCGTCCGCTCCCTGGTTGGGAACCTGCGTCCCCGGAGCCTGGGGCTGCCCGTAGGCGGAAATGAGGAGCGGACCGACGAACAGCCCGAAGATCCCCACGACCAGCCTCAAGGCCGGCAGGACACCTCTCTGCGCGCTCTGTTCGCCATTCCTCTCTGCCATCAACTCCCCACTATAATTATTCTGCAGTTTCTTCAGAGGCGCAGGGCACCTTTAAAAACTTATTGACTCTCAAGGGGTTGCGCAATTCCATCCGCCGCGTCGCCCAATTTTCCCAACTCCGGGGACCGAAGGCAAGCAGGACCGCCCCAGCTCCCCATCTGCAGTCTACTTCCCAATTCCGGCCGCGCTTGCAGAAGGAGCAACAAGCCGTTATTCTGGTCCGTTCTTCAAAGCCGCGTTCCCCACGCTGAGGAACCGCTGATCTGCTGGAGGAGTAACGACTTCCGTCCCGGACAGATCTTTCAGGCAACACAGCTCCCGCTGGTCGTTCAACCGATCCGGGATCATTCATAAGCAACCGTCTTTTGAGTCAGAGCAGACAAGCAGGTATTTTCGATGCACACAGAGGGAAAGATCACCGGCGTTGAACGGACCAAGTTCGGTTCCTTGCAGACCAAGAAGCTGCGCGCCTCAGGCTACACGCCCGGCAACATCTACGGTCACGGACAACCCAACCTCAACTTCAGCGTCAAAAGCGATGAACTTGAGGCGGTTATTCGCAGTGGAACCAAGGTCATGGACCTGACCGTCGGCGGAACGACCGAAAAGGCGCTCCTCCTCGAAGTCCAGTGGGACACCTTCGGCACCCACATCCGCCACTTCGACCTCCAGCGCGTCGATCCGAATGAAAAAATTCACGTCGAAGTTCCCATCGAAATCAAGGGGACTGCGGCTGGCGTCCTCTCCGGTGGTGTTCTCGAACACCCCCTCCACACGCTCAATATCGAATGTCTGGCCTACATGATCCCCAACACCTTCATCGTGAAGGTGGCGGATCTGCAAGTCGGACAATCGCTCCACGTCAAGGAACTCGAGGTCCCCGAAGGACTCCGTATCCTCAACGATCCGGACGAAGTCGTCATTCACATCGTCAAGGTTTCTGCGGTCGAAATTAAGACTGAAACCGCCGAAGGGGCCGCCACTCAACCGGAAATTGTGGGACGCAAAGTGGCCGAAGAAGCCGCTCCTGCCGACGATGGCAAAAAGAAGAAATAACCCGGGAAGTAACAAACCCCGAAAAGAAACAAAGCAGTCAACCGTTCGCCCGGTGGGGGAGCGCTCCCCGACCCCCGCACTCAATACCACAAGAAGCTGGTTCGCACTTCTCAACTCCGGAATCGTTCACTCCGGAGTGTGAAGTGCTAACCAGTTTTCCTTTTTAAACTGTCCCCTCATCCCCCCCTCCTGTACGGCCATCAAGCCCCTCTCTGGCCATGAACAATATCGTGCGGCCATGAAAATCATCGTCGGGCTGGGAAATCCGGGGAAGCAGTATCAGGGGACGCGGCATAACGTCGGCTTCGATCTCCTCAAGGAACTCGCCACCCGATATTCCGCACCCCGTCCCACCTCCAAGTTCGAAGCGGAAATCGCCGACCTGCAAATCAAGGGCGAACGGGCGTTGCTCGTCGCTCCACAGACCTACATGAACCTCAGCGGCAACAGCGTCCAGAAAGTTCTGGCGTTCTACAAGGTTCCGCTGACGGACTTGATCGTCGCCGCGGACGATTTCAGCATCCCCTTGGAACGCATCAGGTTACGCAACTCAGGCTCGTCCGGAGGACAGAGGGGCCTGCAAAGCATCATTCAACAGTTAGGGACGCAGGAGTTTCCCCGTCTCAGGCTGGGGATCGGACCGGTTCCCGCCGGACGACAAGCGGCTGATTTTGTCCTGGCAAAATTTACCCGCGAGGAAGAAGATTCCGTCCGAAAAATGATCAATTCCGCCGCAAATGCCGTGGAGGAATGGATCACCGCGGGCATCCAGTCCGCCATGAACAAGTTCAATCTCGATCCCCGGGATTCGAAGCCCCCGGAATCTTCCGGATGAACTTGCAACTTCAACCTATGTCATGGCACAATACCGCGTTCCGGAAATGACCGTAGGCTGCCCCGGCACTCATTGCGACGGGTCGGCATCATCATAAACCGTTATCACAACAGACACAGAAGAGTCCTTCGACACTTGAGAGCGAAGGACTGCAGACACGCATTGAGTGAGGGAGAGCGAACTTGGCCGTCAACGTCTATGAAGGAATGTTTTTGCTGGACAGCAACAAGTATGCGTCCAACCCCGATGGCACCGTGAAGGAAGTTCTCGACATCCTCGAGAAGAACAAGGCCACGATTCTGGTTTCCCGTCCCTGGCAGGATGGCCGCCTGGCCTATCCCATTGATGGACATCGCAAGGGACTCTACTTCCTCGCCTACTTCCGCATGGATGGAGTCGCACTCCCCGAAGTCGATCGCCTCTGCAAGCTGAACGAATCCGTGATTCGCCAGCTCATCCTGCAGGTCGATCCCGCGTTGGTGGATTCCCTGCTGGCCGCCGCGGCCGGTGAAGGGATCGTCTCCAAGTTCCACGACGATGACCGCGACAAGCTGGAAGGAACCGGCGAAGGTGGCGGACACCGCGAACATCGGGAACACCGCGAACGCGTCCGGAGCTAGATTTAATATTGGTGCAAACTCCCCTCGCCCGGCGAAATGGGTTCAGGGAGTGTAAAGGTTCGAGTCCTCTCGAAACCTGTGGAATCGCAGCATGGCGAGCTTCAACAAAGTCATTTTGATGGGCAACCTGACCCGTGACCCGCAAGTCCGGTACACCCCCAAGGGGTCTGCCGTCGCGGAAATCGGTCTGGCCGTCAATCGCGTCTGGTACGACAAGGCTTCCAACTCCAAGAAGGAAGAAGTCACCTTTGTCGACGTCACCCTCTGGGGTCGCGATGCCGAAGTCGCCGGAGAATACCTCTCCAAGGGGCGCGCGGTCCTTATCGAAGGCCGCCTGCAACTCGATTCCTGGGATGACAAGGAAAGCGGCCAGAAGCGGAGCAAGCTCCGCGTCGTCTGCGAATCGATGACCATGGTCGGCTCGCGGGGAGACGGCGGAGGGGGTGGTGGCGGCGGTGGCTTCCGAGGCGGAAGTGCCCGCAATACCGCACCTTCCAGCGGTGGGGACGATTCCGGTATGGAATCGAGTGGTGACTTTGGGGGCGGAGGGGGCGGCGTCCCCGATGACGAGGTCCCCTTCTAATCACTGGAACTTATCACTGGAAATCCCCTTCTAAAAAACCACCCTGACGGGTACAAAACAGACGTAAATACAACGGTTCATTCACCCCCTGCCACGCAGCGGGAAATCAGATAAGAAGCTCAGCGAAGGAGAGTGTTCGAAATGGCAAACCAAACCCAGGTTCCCCATCGTCGTGGCGTGGAACTGTTGCTGGCCGAAGATGTGGATACCCTCGGAAAACAGGGCGAAATCGTCCGGGTCAAGCCGGGCTATGCCCGGAACTATCTCCTCCCGCACGGCTTGGCGACCGTCGCCACCGACCACAACAAGCGCATGGTCGAGTCCCACCGCAAGCGCCAGGAAGAACTCGCGCAGAAGCGCCTGCAGGATCTCAAGAAACTCGCCGAGACCATCAGCAAGTACAGCGTGACCCTCGAAGCACACGCCAATCAGGATGGTCACCTCTACGGTTCGATCACCGCTCCCGAAATCAGCAAGGCCCTCAAGACCGCAGGCTACCCGGTCTCTCCCGATCAGGTTCGCCTCGAAGGCCCCCTCAAGGAAACCGGGATGTACACCGTCAAGATTCACCTCCACGGCGACGTCGAAACCGACGTCAAGGTGTGGGTCGTCCCGACGACCAATACCCAGTGATCTTTCACTGCAATGCGAGAACTCAAGGCCATCCTCTCCGGATGGCCTTTTTCTTTTCCCCCGTATCGTATTCGCGGTTTGGAACAGATAAAATGAACGGGGCACGCCCCGGTCTCTCAACAGCTCGCTCTCCTCCCAACGGATTGAATCATGAGCACGGAATTTCACTCGTCGCATCGCAAGCTCCGTGACTCCGAGCGCACCTCCAAAACCTCCCCCGTTTTCGACAAGCTCCCCCCGCAGGATCTCGACGCCGAACGCAGCCTGCTCGGTAGCATCCTCCTCGTCAATGACGTCATCGACGAAGTCAGCGACGTCATCATCGCGGATAGCTTCTATCTCGATGCCCACCAGAAAATCTATCAGGGAATCCTGCAACTCCACGAAGCAGGCATCCGCGGCATCGATGCCGTCACACTCTCCAACGAACTCGAAAAACGGGGCGTCCTCGAAGAGATCGGCGGGGACGAATACCTGATCAAGGTTCTGGAGTCCGTCCCGCACGCCGCCCACGCGAAATACTACGCCACGATCATCCGGGACAAGGCCATCCAGCGGAACCTGATCTACGCCTGCACGGAAATTCTCAAGGAGAGCTACGAAGACACCCTGGAAACCCCGGAGATCCTGCAACGCGCGGAATCCTCCATCTTCCAGATCCTCGAACAGCAGGAAAACACCGAGCGCATGCAGCTCAAGGACATCCTGCTCAAGACCTTCGATGTCATCAATGAGCGCCTGGAACGCGAAGGGGAAGTCAGCGGCCTCAGCACCGGTTTCATGGATCTCGACGCCAAGACCAACGGTTTCCAGCCCACTGAACTGATCATTCTAGCCGCCCGCCCCAGTATGGGAAAAACCGCCTTCGTCATGAATATGGCCGAAGCGGTCGCCACCCACACCCAGAAGGGGGTCGCGATCTTCAGTCTCGAACAGTCCAAGCTGGAACTCGCGGAACGCTTGCTCTGCATGCGCGCCCGACTCGATGGCCACAAGCTCCGGAAAGGGGACTTGAACGAGGAAGAACGGGACAAGCTGATGGTCGCCAGCGCCGAACTGAGCGACCTCCCGCTGTTCATCGACGACCAGCCCGCCCGCACGATGGCCCAGATCGGTGCCATCAGCCGCCGCTTGAAACGCCGTTATCACATCGGCCTGATCATCATCGACTACCTGCAGTTGATCGAACCGGAAGACAAGCGCGCCCCCCGCGAACAGCAGATCGCCAATATCGCCCGCCGCCTGAAATTCCTCGCCAAGGAACTCGAAGTTCCCGTCATCGCCCTCGCCCAGTTGAACCGCGGCGTTGAACTCCGCGAAGACAAGCGTCCTCGCCTCGCCGACCTGCGCGAAAGCGGTGCCATCGAGCAGGACGCCGACCTCGTCATGTTCCTCCATCGCCCCGATGCCTACGATCCCGAAGACCAGCCCGGCCTGGCGGAAATCATCATCGCCAAGCACCGTAGCGGCCCCACCGGCATCGTCCCCCTCACCTGGAAGAAGGAGTCGATGAAGTTCGTCGACTTCAGCAGCCTCGCCGAACCTCCCGGCGGCTATTTCAGCGACGTCTCCTCCGGCGATTTCTAGCAGACCCTCTGGTTTTGGGTGGCATACTCCGGCGTGGCATGCCTCCTTCGCCGTGCCGCGGCACGGTTGGCACGCGCACATTTGCCCCTCGCCTGTTCACTTTCCGAAACAGTGGTCGAATTCCCCGCAATAACCAACCCCTCGAACCCCCGTTTTTATCCCCCCAACAGGCCGATTTCCTTTGATTTCACGGTTTCTTAACCGGTATCATAAAGATCACTGCATACTTCGATCCCTGGAAATTGTCCCGCCTAGTTGCCCGCCGTTTCTTCATCCGGCTGTGTTCCTCTTTTGACCCGCCGCCCGTCATTTTTTGACCTCGATGAAACTCGTCAGCACCGCGCCTGGACATTTCCACTGCCGTGGAGAGATTCATGATGGGTCTGCGTGGTCGCGTCGCTTTCGGAGTTCTGGTCCTGGCTGGCCTCGGCCAGTACCTCCCCGCTCAATCCCCCACCTTGCGCCAAAGCTCCCCCCAGGCCGTCCAGCCTGGCGCGACGACCACCCTCAAACTCCTCGGCGGAGATCTGCAGGCACCCACGCAGTTCTGGTCCAGCTTCCCTGCCGAAGTGGTCCTGACTCCCAACGTTCCCAACAACGGCCAGAACGCCGCTGAAGTTTCCTACGACGTCAAAGTCCCCCCCAATGCTCCCCCCGGCCTCCACGGCGTCCGGGTCGCGACAGCCCGCGGTGCCTCCTCCCTGTTGCTTCTCTTCGTGGATGACCTGAAATCGGTCGCGCAGGCCAAGCCGAACAACGAACCCGCCAAGGCCCAGATGCTCCCCCTCCCCTGTGCCGTCGACGGCACCCAGGACAACCTCGCCCGTGGCTATTACAAGTTCCCCGCCAAAAAGACCAGAAGCTGACCTTCGAAGTCTGGGCACGGCGGTTCGGTTCCCCCTTCGATCCGTTCATCAAGCTCATGGACGCGAAAGGGAAAGAACTCGCCTACTGCGATGACACCCCCGGCCTCGGGGGTGACAGCCGCCTCGTTCATCAGTTCGCCGCCGACGGAGAATACCTCCTCGAAATCCGCGACATCCGCTTTCAAGGGGGCGACCAGTTCAAATATCGCCTCCGCATCGGGGAGTTTCCCACCGTCAGCGTCCCCTACCCCCTCAGCGCTCCGATGGGAGAAACCACCACTGTCTCCTTCACCGGCAGCGACGTCACCGGTGTCTCCCCCGCCAGCCTCAATATCCCCGCCGCGACCCAATCCCGCTGGATGAACGTCGGGGCCAAGTATGACAAGGGGACCGCCAGCGCGTTCGCGACCCTTGGCATCAGCCACGGCAAGGAATTCCTCGAACAGGAACCCAACGATGAAGCCCCCCAGGCCAACAAGGTGCCGATGGGCCAGAGCCTGAATGGCCGGTTCGAAAAGGTACGCGACGTCGATCGCTTTACCTTCACAGCCAAAAAGGGAGAAAGCTACCTCTTCCAGGCGTATACCCACGCCCAGGGCTCTCCCGCCGACCTGCGGATGCGTCTGCTGAAAGCCGATGGCAACCAGGTCGCCGCTTCCGAAGAACTGAATCCCGCACAGGATGGACGGATCCAGTTCAGTTTCCCAGAAGATGGGAACTACACCCTCGTCGTTAACGATGTCCATGGCCGCGGCGGACCGGAATACGCCTACCGCGTCGAGATCAAGCCCGCCACCTCTCCCGTCGAACTCTCCACCTCCGCCGACACGATCAATATTTCGCAGGAAGGGATCGCCCTCCTGACCGTCACCGCCAAGCGGAACGGTTTTGGTGGCCCGATCCCGCTACGCCTCTCCCCCTCGATTGAAGGAGTCCGCATCACCAATGCGGAAATCCCCCCCGGCAAGGAGACCGCGATCGTCACACTTCTGAATGAGGGTGGGCTTCCTCAGGGGAAATGTCTTAACGTCCGACTGGTCGCTGACATCCCGGATGCCTCCGGCAAACCGGTCGCAGTGATCGCCACCGTCAGCGCCTCACTCCGCACCTCCCACAACGCCATTCCCCATCCTCCGGCTGTGCTCTCGGAAGAATTTGCACTGGGTGTTTCTCCCCGCCCCGCCTATGTGCTTCGCTCCTCCAACAGCGTCACCCTCGGCAAAGGCCTCACCGGCACACTTAAGGTGAAAGCCCTCCGCACCGCCGACTTCAACGAACCCATCACCCTGGAAGTCTTCCCCAAGGAGAAGGGTCTGCCGGATGGTGTCACCATTGCCCTCAAGCCGATCGACAAGGATCAAAACGTCGTCGAACTCGCCGTCTCCGGCACTGATAAGGCCCCGCTCGGCGTCTTCCATGCCGTGATCCAGGGAACCGCCAAACGCGGCAACGAAACCATTGTCCAACCCGTCGCCGCCATCGAACTGCACCTCAAGGATGCCTTCACGCTGAAAGACGCTCCTGCCGGCAAGATCGCCCCCGGCGGCGAACTGAAGATCCCCGTGCAGATCGACCGTAACCCCGTCTTCAAGGAACCGGTCACCGTCACCGTCGCGAATCTCCCGGCGGGAGTCACCGCTGCCGCTTTGACCATCCCCGCCGATGCCTCGTCCGGAATCCTGACTTTGACCGCCACCAAGGAAACCGGCAAAGGTGCCCCCGCTCCCCTGAAACTGAAGGTGGAAGGCACCGCCAACAAGGTAAAACACGAGAAAACCATCGATCTGAAGCTGACCGTGGAATAATCACAGCGGAATAACAAACCTGACCTTTGTCCTTCGGTCCGCCCCCTCCGGGCGTACTCATTTGAAGGAATCTTGATATGATGAAATCTTCTCACGACTCGACCGTTCGTTCTGCAGCGTACTGCGAGGAGGTCCACATGCCGGCTCCGATGAGACTCGACAGGATGTTCAAAATCGTCTCCCCCCTCCTCATGGTAGGACTGTTGCTCGGGTCCAGTCTCCTGCAAGCCCGCGAAAAGAAGGCCGCCGAAGCCCCCGCCGCCCCCCAGAAGCAGGACGTCGGCAAACCCGAAAAAATCACCGTCGAACCCGCCAAGTTCACGCTCCTCGGAAGCCGCGCCCAACAACAACTCATCGTCACCGGTTACTATCCCGGTGGAGAAGTCCGGGATCTGACCGCCGCCGCTGACTTCCAGATCAGCTCCCCCGGCATCGCCAAAATCGAACACGGCATCGTCCATCCCCTCACGAATGGCGCCACGCACGTCGTCGCGACCGTCGCCGGGCAGGTCGCCGTCTCCGAAGGGGCCGTCGCCAAAATGGAACTCCCCTCCCCCGTCGTCTTTAAGCACGACATGCTCGCCGCTCTCACCAAGGCCAGTTGCAACATGGGCGCCTGCCACGGTTCACCCTCCGGCAAGGGGGGCTTCCGCCTCTCCCTGCGTGGTTATGATCCCCCACTCGACATCTTCACCCTCCGCACCGAATACTACGGCCGCCGTACCAACGTCCTCGAACCCAACGAAAGCCTCCTCCTCAAGAAGCCCTTGATGGAAGTCTCTCACGGCGGTGGACGCCGTTTGAAGAAGACCGATGCCGCCTATCGCGTCCTGCATGACTGGATCGCCGAAGGGATGAAGCAGGATTCCGCCCAGGAACCGGACCTCGTCAAGATTCAGGTTCTCCCCGAAGGCCGCGTCTTCCAGCAATCTGGCGACCGTCAGCAGATCGTGGTCCTCGGCCACTTCACGGACGGCTCCATCCGCGACCTGACTGCCCTCTCCTGCTACAGTTCCTCCAACGAAAGCGTCGCCAAGGTCAACGACAACGGACTCGTCTCCAAGGTCGCCCGTGGCGAAACCGCCATCCTCGCCCGCTACCTCGACAAGATGGCCACCAGCTATATCACCTACCTGGAGAACGTCCCCGGCTTTGCCTGGAACAGTCCCCCCGAAAAGAGCTTCGTCGACAACATGGTCTTCTCCAAGCTCAAGACCCTCCAGATCCTCCCCTCCGAACTCTGTACCGATGAGGAATTCGTCCGCCGCGCCTACCTCGACTGCATCGGCCGGCTCCCGACCTTGGACGAAGCCAAAGCCTTCCTCGCCATGAAGCCGGAAACCCGCCGTGACGAACTCGTCGATTACCTCGTGGACAGCGACGACTTCGCCTCCTACTGGACCCTCAAATGGGGGGACATCCTCCGCTCCAACAGCAAGAAATTGAACGCCAACGGCGTCCACAAGTTCCGCCTCTGGATCTATGAAAGCATCCGTCAGGACAAACCCTTCGACCAGTTCGCCCGAGAACTCCTCACCGCCAAGGGAAGCGTCTACGAGAATCCCCCCGCCAACTACTGGCGCGCCAGCCGCGATCCGCAGGACGCCACCGAAACCACCGCCCAGTTGTTCCTCGGCATCCGCATCCAGTGCGCCAAGTGCCACAACCACCCGTTTGAACGCTGGACCCAGGACAACTACTACGGCCTCGGCGCCGCCTTCGCCCGCATCGGCCGCAAGCCCGGACTCGACGCCACCGACGAAGTCGTCTACGTCCAGGACTCGGGTGAATCCACTCAGCCCCGCACCGGCAAGGTCATGAAAACCCACCTCCTCTTGAAGGGCGACGTGGACGTTCCCGCCGGCGCCGACCGCCGCGAGGTCTTCGCGGATTGGCTCACCAAGCCCGACAACCCCTTCTTCGCCCGCGCCATGGTCAACCGCATCTGGGGTCACCTGATGGGCCGCGGCATCGTCGAACCGGTCGATGACTTCCGCGATTCGAATCCCCCCTCCAATGCCCCCCTGCTCGACAAGCTGGCGGAAGAGTTCGTGAAGAACAAATACAGCCTCAAGTGGGGCGTCCGCACCATCATGAAAAGCCGCACCTACCAGTTGAGCTCCCAGAAGAACAAGTTCAACAAGGACGATGAAATCTACGCCTCCCACTCCAGCACCCGGCTCCTCTCCGCCGAGCAACTCCTCGACGCGATCTGCCAGGTGACCGGCGTCCCCGAACAGTTCCCCAACCTCCCCGTCGGCACCCGGGCGACCGAACTCCCCGATCCCCCCACCGACCACTACTTCCTGAAGATCTTCGGCCAGCCGCAGCGCGAAATGGCCTGCCAATGCGAACGCTCCAGCGAATCGAACCTCTCCCAAGCCCTGCAGATGATCAACGGCCCCGTGGTTCACAACAAGCTCCGTGACCAGAACGGCCGCATCACCCAGTTGCTCAATGAAAAGAAGAGCGACGACGAGATCATCCAGACCCTCTACCTCAGTGCCCTCTCCCGCGAACCCGCCCAGGCCGAACGGGACGCCGCCAAGAAGCACATCGCGACCACCAGCGACCGCCGCGCCGCCATCGAGGACATCGGCTGGGCACTCCTCAACTCCAAGGAATTCCTCTTCCAGCACTAGGAGACTGTCCACGGTTGTCTTGGGTGCCATGCCCGCATCTCGCCAGAAGGGCGGGCATGTCTCACGTTTGACACTGAATACCGAATCCCCAAACGGAGAGTGCTTACCCCTCTCCGTTTTTTTATGCCCCACTCTGTTTTTCGTGGGTTCACGGCGAAATTGCACCTCCTCACCCCACCCGCTTGCGGCTTGCGCACCCGCCATTTATTCTTGGGGAACCGTGAATTTTCCATTCCGTTCCGGAGACGCGGATCCCAGCGCGGCGTGATCCCGTTCCCCGCTCGACATCTCTCCTCTGCGAGGTCATCACCATGAAGCGCATCTCCATCGGCACCTGGGCCTACTCCATCGGACCGTATGCCGAAAACCCCGTCCCCTTCCCCGAAGTGTGCGAAAAGCTCAAGGCCCTCAACTTCGACGGCCTCGAACTCGGGGGCTTCGGACAACACCCCAATCCCGATGCGCTCAAAACGAAGGAAGAACGCCAGAAGGTCCGCGAACTCTGGGAATCCAAGGGCATGGGCTGCAGCGGCCTCGCCGCCGACCTCTGGGGCGAAAAACTTCTCACCGCCCCCACCAACGAATCCTACCTCGCCACCTTCCGCAAGAACGTCCAGTTCTGCAACGACCTCGGCATTGATGTCATCCGCGTCGATGCCACCGAAGACCCCCGCACCATCGGCAGCATCGAGGGAGAACCGGACCTCCCCACCAAGATCTCCTACGAAGATGCCCTCAAACGCGTCACCACCACCTGGCGTCAATGCGCCATCGACGCCGCCGACAAGGGGGTCCGCGTCGTCTGGGAATTCGAACCCGGCTTCGCCTTCAACAAACCCAGCGATATCTTCCGCGTCCTCGACGGCGTGAACCACGACAACTTCACCACCATGTATGACACCTGCCATGCCAACATGGTCGCCAAGATCGGCGCCCGTCAGCCCGGCAAGCGCGAAACCCTCCCCGGCGGTGCGCTCGAGCTGGCGAAGAAGCTCAAGGGCAAAATCGGACGCGTCCACCTCATCGACTCCGATGACTCCCTGCACGACAACCACACCAGCACCCATCCCCCCTTCGGCGACGGCAACCTCAACTTCGACGAACTCTGCCCCGTCCTCGCCGACTGCGGTTGCCCCGATGACTGGTGGACCATCGATCTCTGCTTCTGGCCCGATGCCTGGAAGGTCACCGAACGCTGCAAGAAGTCCATCGACGAACTCAACAAGAAATACGGCTGAGAAGTCCCCAACTCGAACTTCTCGTTGAATCACGCCTCATCAAACAACACTGAAGGTCTTCACCATGCCCAAACCTTTGAATATCGGCCTGATCGGCTACGGCTTCATGGGACGCACCCATTCCAATGCCTTCCGCCAGGTCAACAAGTTCTTCAATCTCGAATATCAGCCCGTCCTCAAGGCCTGCTGCGCCCGCAACGAAGAGAAGATCAAGGAATTCGCCGCCAACTGGGGCTGGGAATCCTACGAAACCGACTGGCGCAAGCTGGTCGAACGGAAGGATATCGACGTCATCGACATCGGCTCGCCGAACAACACCCACGTCGAAATCGCCCTCGCCGCCGCCAAGGCCGGCAAGATGATCCTCTGCGAGAAACCCCTCGCCATGACGGTCAAGGAAGCGGAAGAAATGACCAAGGCGGTCGAAGCCGCCAAGGTCCCCAACATGGTCTGGTTCAACTATCGACGCGTCCCCGCCATCAGCCTCGCCAAGCAACTTGTCGATGAAGGCCGCATCGGCCGTCCGTTCCACTACCGCGCCCTCTACCTGCAGGACTGGACGATTGCGGACGATCTTCCCCAGGGGGGCGCCGCCCTGTGGCGCCTGGATGCCGCCGTCGCCGGCAGCGGCGTGACCGGCGATCTCCTCGCCCACTCCATCGACACCGCCATGTGGCTCAACGGCCCCATCGCCGAGGTCTGTGCCGCCACCGAAATCTTCATCAAGGAACGCGTCCACCAGGAAACCGGCAAGAAGCAGCCCGTCACCATCGACGACGCCTGCATGTTCCTCGCCCGCTTCGCCAACGGCTCCATGGGAACTTTCGAAAGCACCCGTTACGCCCGCGGACGCAAGAACTTCAACACCTTCGAACTCAACGGCGCCGATGGCTCCGTCTATTTCGACCTCGAAGATCCTCAGTACTTGCAGTACTTCGAATACCGCAATCCCAAGACCGGCAACAAGATCGACAGCCACACCACAGGCTGGCGCAAGATCCACGTCACCAACGGCGAACACCCCTACATGGACCACTGGTGGGTTCCCGGCTGCACCATCGGCTACGAACACACCTTCACCAATGCCATCGCCGACTTCCTCAAGGGACTCGAAACCGGCAAGGGCACTCAGCCCGATTTCCGCAACGCTCTCGAGACCCAGAAGGTCTGCGAAGCCGCGCTGGAAAGTGCGAAGTCACGGCAGTGGGTGAAAATCAGCTAACTGAAGCTGACAAACCCCGAAGCCGCAATTTGCGAAAGATAGAGCGTATCGGGTTTACTTGTAGTCTCTGTCGCGGCAAAAAAACTCGGAAATATAAGCGATGTTAACGCGACACTAAAAGGCTATGCGTTCTAGCAACCCCTGAAATCTGAACGATTTCCGGAAAATCGCCGGATTTGAGGGTAGTTCGACGTCTCCGAAGAATTTAGAATGATACCCGGCATCCGGGAAACAGGACGAACGCAAGTCCCGCTTCCCGGATTGCTACTTTTTTTGCGCCCGCAGTCGCGGCCCTCTGACGTTCGTCTCTCTGAAATCCCGAGCAGTTTCCCCGAAGGTGTGTAATGGATCGGCAACCGATTTCCCCGGAAGGCTACGAGAAAATCCGCCAACAGATCAAGCAGTTGGAAGATATTGATATGCCGATCATCGCGCAGAAAATCGCCGAGGCCCGGGCGGAAGGGGATCTCAGTGAAAACGCCGAATACCACGCCCAGCGCGAAGCCCAGGGACTCCTCCAGGCCAAGATCAACCTCCTCAAGACCCAGCTCGCCAACTCCTATATGGTCGATAAGACCGCCATGCCCAAGGGGGTCGTCACGTTCGGCTGCGTCGTCACGGTGAAAGACCTGGATGACGACTCCGAGGAGAAGTACGAATTCGTCGGCCCCGGCGAAACCGACTACGACGGCGAAGTGATGAAGATCCTCAGCAGTAGCCCACTCGCCGTCAGCCTGATGGGAAAGAAGCCCGGCGACGTCGTCGAAGTCCCCCTCCCCCGCGGCAAACAACGCCTCGAAGTCATCTCCGTCGACTGACTGAAGTTCTCACGGCCTCCCGATCCCCTGCACCATCTCCGCCAGCTTCTGACGCAGTCCCTCCACCGTCGCGCGGGACTCCTCCCGCACCGCCAGGTTCGTCCATTCGTGCGGATCGACGTCGTGGTCGTACAACTCCTGCGTCCCGTCCGGCCACAAGGTGTACCGCCACCGCTCCGTCCGCAGGCTCCGCCCCATCACCTTCGGGTCCAACTGCAGGACCGCAGTCTTGTTCTTCCCTCTGCTCACCACACTTAACGTCTGCGCTTTGCCGTCCGATTCCGGGTGCGCCACCTGCTTCGCCACGCTCCCCCCTTGCAATCCGTCCGGCCCTTTCTGACCCGTCAGTTCACACAGCGTCGGATACAGGTCCACCAGCTCCACCAACCCCCGCGCCCCCTGCCCCCTGGCCCCGCCCGGAGCGGCGATGATCAACGGCACCCGCACCCCCTCCTCAAACAGCGTCATCTTGTGGTACAGCCCTCCGTGCTCTCCCAGGTGATACCCGTGATCGCTCACGAACACCACCACGGTCGAGTCCCACAACTTTAGCCGATCCAGCGCATCCAGCAGTAGCCCCAGTTGCGCATCCATGAAGCTGACCGAGCCGTAGTACGCCGCCATGATCTTCCCCGGATCCACCTGCGGAAATCGCTCCTGCTTCGGGAACTTGTACGTCAAAGCCAGGTCCGGAATATGGGTCAGATGCTCCGCCGGCCCGACCTCCGGAATCAGCTTCTCCGCGTCGTACAACTGGTAATACTTCTCCGGACTGATGTACGGCGTATGCGGTCGCCGGAATCCCGCCGCAATAAAAAACGGCTGCTCCCCTTGTGCACACTCCTCCAGCCATTGGACCGCCGTCCGGGCCACCTTCCCGTCCCACGTCTCTTCATCGGACGCCCTCAGAATCTTGACATGCCCCGCCTCCATCACGATCTGTTCCTTCGGCGGATTCTTCGACGTCTTATCTTCCCGGATATCGATGTCCCAGCTCCGCGGATCCTCGAACTCATCCCCCGTGTGGAAAATCTTCCCCACCTTGCGGGTCACGTACCGCTGCTTGCGGAAAAACTCCGGCAGCATCACCACATCCGGCAGGTTCTTCCGCGGCGGAGTCACGTTGTCGACAATCCCGATCCGGTCCGTGTATCGCCCGCTCAGCATCGACGCCCGCGAGCAGTTGCACACCGGGTAATTGCAATAGGCCCGGTCAAACCGCACCCCATGCGAAGCGAGCCGGTCAATCTGCGGCGATTTCACCACCTTGCTCCCGTAGCACCCCAGATCGTTGTTCAAGTCATCCGCCATGATGAACAAGACATTCGTCCGCTTCGCCGCAGCCTCCGCGGCGCGCAGATAACCAACCGCTGCCAGAGAAACACAGACCGCCGAGAAAATGACCAGAAATCGCATGGAAACACCTGTCGCGAGAGGAGAGTAATGATCTCGATAGCGTAGCAGGTGGCGCAGGACACGGGCAAATTGCGGAGACGAACTCTTACCAGCGGTCACAAAATCAGGCTCTACGCCTGCCGCTCAGCGAATCTGCACGACACGCCACGGTGATCATCACATCTCCCGAGGGAATGCTGTCCGCTTCCCGCTTCATTTTCTGATCCAACGTTCGCAACCCCGCCCGCTCCAGTTCGGCCCTGAACTCCTCCGGCAAAACCCAGTAGCGGGTGTTCCGCCGATCGCGCCGCGTCACCGGATCGATCTGCAACCGCTCCATGTCAATCTCCCCATGCGCGGACATGCTGGACGAGAAAAACCGCCCCCCCGGCGTGAGCAACCGCGCCACGCCCGCCAGACAGGCCGCTCGATCCTCCGGTGTGATCAGACAATGCATCACATGGTGATCAATAATCAAATCAAACGGGCCCTCCGTCAGCTTCTCCAACGCGGTGCAATCATCGACCAGAAAGCACGCCTCGACTCCCACTTCCGCCGCATTCCGCTTCGCCAGCTCGATAGCCGTCTCGGAGTAGTCCACCCCCCATGCCCGGTAACCGCACAACGCCAGTCGCAACGTCCCTTCCCCTCCGCCGCATCCCAGGTCCAGAGCGCGCGATCCTTCCGCCGCTGCAGGGCACCATTCCGATTTCAGAAAGGCATCCAGCTCGGAGAAAGGATTCTCGACTTGATCCGCACCCTCCCGGTCATCCCAGCCCCGCCCCCCATTGGCGGCGATCCGGCGATAGGCCGGCTCATGGTCATAATACTTGCGCCGAGAATCACTCATCACGTCCCTCGCACTTTACGGGAGTAATCATCCGGTAAGTTGTTAACGCCAATCTACCCGACGCTCATCCGGCTTGCAGATGTGAAAGCAGACCCTGCCCCCCAAAGAAACAAAAAACCCCCTCGTTTGAGGGGGTGGGTAGCGGAACTTGAAATCTTCCTTGATCGACTCTTTTGAATGCTCCCACTTGGCAAAATGCGGTTGGTGATCACTTTTGATCCGCAGCTTTCAGGAAACTGCGTTTCGTCCAGAGCATTTTGCGACAGAAGAACCTCACGGCAAAATGCGGTTGGTCGTCAGGACAGACTTACAATTCTCAGTAAACCAACCATCGTCCAGAGCATTTTGCCAGATTAAATCAAACTCTCTGCGGACCGAAGCCCATCAGGTCGTTTTCGCGGGGACCGTGTTCGTAGCAGTCGTTGTCGTTCCACAGCGGCAGTCCCGCGGCGTAACGAGCCGACAGCATGATCACTTTGGCTTCCGAACCGGGGCGGGCCCGCGTCGGCGTGGCGGGGTCGATTCCCATCGCGGCGAAATCTTCCTCGTCGTAACCTTCGGCATGCTCCTCATCCCCTTCTTCCTCTTCGAGGGAGAATCCGGTTTCCATTTCCAGATCTTCAGAGTCGAGGTTGTCGTCCTCGAAATCCAGCGTCATCGTTCACTCCAAACTGATAGGTTGATACTGATGCGAAACAGACTATCAAACAGAAAACACCGACAAACAAAAAACACCGCACTGATCGGCGCGGCATTTCAAAATCCAGACTCCTGCAGTGTGAGTGCCACTTCCAGACCCCGTGACGGATTGCAACGAACAACACACATTGCAACGCACTGCCCCTGCGGACTCAGCCCAAATCCGGAGCAGCAAACAGGTCAGACACTCCATGTCCTCTCGAGAGACTGACTTTCCCGGTACTGAAGCGTCCCGTATCGGCTCCCGGTCTCGATAGACCGGGCTTTCGCGAAGGCGAACCTCGCGGAGCCTTGACAGAGATTTCTCAGACGTCAAAAAGGCGGGAAAAATGCAGGCAGGAAGTCCTCTCTCTGAACCCAATTTTTCGGCCAAACAGGGAAAAAGTCAACGAAAAAATCGGATTTCAAACCGGCATTGTAAAATTCACCACCCCCCCTGCTAAAGTCCCCCAAATCACCCCGATTTTCCGGAAAAGCTTTACTCATCCCCCACTTCCGCTCGCGGACTTTGCACCTGATATCGCTTTAACTTCCGATCCAGCGTCGATCTCTCAATTCCGAGAATCTGGGCAGCTTGGGATTTATTCCAGCCAGTCATCTCCAACGTCGCCAGAATATGCCGCTGCTCGATCCGGTCCAGCGTCATTTCCTTCGGATCCTCAGCGATCCCCGCGGCGTTCATTCTGGGCGGCGTCGGAGCCCCCAGGCGTGACAGATGCAGGTCCGTCACGTCGATCAGATCCTCGTTCGCGAGGATCACCGCCCGCTCAATGGCATTCTGCAGTTCCCGCACGTTCCCCGGCCAGTCGTATTGCGTCAGCAACTCCAACGCCTGCGAAGTGAACCCCAGGATCGTCCGCCCCGAACGACGCGCAAACCGCTCCAGGAAGAAACTGGCGAGTTCGGGTATATCGCTGGGGTGCTCCCGCAAAGGCTGCACCTTCAACTCCACCACGTGCAACCGGAAGTACAGATCCTTCCGGAATGTCCCCTCCTCGACCGCCTTCTCCAGATCCCGGTTCGTCGCCGCCACCACACGCACGTCCACCTTCACCGGCGTCCCACCCCCCACCCGGTCGAAAGGATGCCCTTCCAGCACCCGCAGAAATTTGGACTGGATCGCGAGGCTCATTTCCCCGACTTCATCCAACAGCAACGTCCCCTGATGAGCCTGTTCGAATTTCCCCGTCTTCCGCCCCACCGCCCCCGTGAACGAACCTTTCTCATGGCCGAACAGTTCGCTCTCCAGCAGGCTCTCGCTCAAGGCGGCGCAGTTCATGCAGATGAACGGCCCCTGTCGTCGCGGGCTGCTGTAGTGAATCGCCCGGGCCACCAGTTCCTTACCGACACCGCTTTCCCCCCGCACCAGGACGTTCGCCTCCGAATTGGCGACGCGGGCCAGTTGCTGGTTGAGTTGCTTCATGTACGGGCTGGTCCCCACCATTTCCGTTTCCAGCCGGAGCTGTTCCCGCAGCGTCTTGTTCTCATCGCGGGCCAATGCCAGGCCGTTCGCCAGCTTTTCCTGCCGGCGGAGCGCTTCCATCACGATGGCGCATTGGTCCGCCACCGCCAGCGTGAAATCGAGATGCTCCGCTTCCAGTGAATTCTGCGGATTGGTCGAATACAGATGCACCAGCCCGAAGATTTCATCCTCGCGGCGCAGCGGGGCGCAGATCACGCTCTTCAGTTCCAGGTCCCCCACGCTGTCCCCCACGGCGAACTGCTGGTTCGCTGTGATGTCTCGCGCCAGGATCGCTTCCCGCTCTTTGAGCACGACCCGCGACAGTGAATCGGAAACGCGGTCGTATGGATTTTCGTTCCGCGATTTGTAGGCCACCACCGACAGGCGTCCCGAAGCAGTCGATTCCGGTGCGGCTCCGGGAGGCAGAGTCAGAATGGCCCCGATATCCGCCGGAGTCCCCGACATCAACCCTTCCAGAACCACTTCCGCCAGACGGCGATTGTCGTGCGCATTCCCCATGTCCAGCGCCAGGCGATACAGCCGCGCCAGATCCCGGCTCGTCCGGTCTCGTCCGATAGATTCGCGCGGCTCCGCCTCGTACCGGGACCGACGCCGACGCTGCAGAATCTCCGGATTGCACGTCACGGTCCCCATCGTCCCGTGATCGCTCGGAGGAATCAGCAGTTCCTGGGTCGCGTTGACGAGATACTCCCCTTCCCCATCCCCCAGCGGCGGGAGAGGCAAGGCGAGATCCATCGTGAACGCCAGTTCGCTGGCCCCGATATTGATCACCATCCCGGAGTCCAACCGCTGATCCCCGGAGATCACCTTACCGGAGACGACGGTGCCGTTGCGGCTACCGAGATCCCGGATCACCCACTCGTCCCCGCTCTGAAAGATTTCGCAGTGATTCCGGCTGCAGACTTCATCCCGCAGGACCAGGCGGTTGGTCGGAGATCGGCCCACGGTCATCACCTGACCGGGGGTCAGCCTGTAGACGTCCTGCCATTTGTTCCCTTGCCGGACAACCAGGTACGCTGTCATCGCGTGTTATGACCACCTACTAAGATTTCTGATCGCCAATTTGACGGTCTCCGGAGGCCCGCACCGTCTGTCGCACTGCACCCGGAACCGTCTTCTCCGAGGAAAGTTCGGGAAGATTTCAAGGCCCGTCTGACAGTGTCCTTGGCATCCCTGAATTATGTCAGATCCCCCTGGCGTTTCCTACCTTCTATTTTCCCCGCCGCTCCGGATTCAGCCTCAATTTCAGGCATTTCCATTTCCCAACCGGAACTTCCCGGGTGCAAAACTCGTCTCAGACCGCGCGGGGTATGATTTTGTTTTGACAAGACTTCCGGAATTTGGTGAGGTAGAGACTGTTGAGATGTTTGCAAGCATTCGCCGCAGTCCAGGCTCGATGCGTGTTTCCAACCATCTCTGCCAGCGTTCAGCCCTCGGAAGTCGACAGGATCGGGTCAACCTGTGGGCACCGGCTTCCAACGGTTTTGCACGGGCCAACCCACGGCTGCTCCCAGGCCCGGATGCGGATGCTCCGCATGCAGGCCGATCCCTCCCTTTCAGGCCCCATTTTCACAAGTCAAACCATGCCCAACTGGCCCGGTGGCCCCTGTCCAAGCTGCGGCGAGGATATGCCCGAAAATCTGATCCATTGCATGTCGTGCCGTGCCCTCCTCAACCCCGAACTGGAAGAGGACAGCGTGGAGGTCCCCTCGTTCTTCGAACTCCAGGAGCTCTCCTGCATGATTGAACTCAAAGCGCGCGGGTTCTTCATCAAGTGCCCGAAATGTTCCCGCGAACTTCGCATCAATCGCAAATACGCGGGCGAAACCGTCAGTTGCAAGCACTGCAACGGGAAATTCGAATTCGATCCCCAACAGGAAAAGACCGCCCCCGTCGCCTACTACGGCGACTGCCCCCACTGTCAGAAGGAACTGCGCTTGGGCAAACGCTATGCAGGCATGAAAGTCGCCTGCAAGTTCTGCCATGGAAAAATCGAATTCGTCACGTGATGCATCACTTTTTCCTCCTGCTGGTCCTGCTCGCGTGCCAGGCGGTCCCTCTCTGCGCTGCCGGCGAACCGGCCGCCAAGGTCGTACTTCCTCCCTCCGGGGATGCGGAAGCGGCCCCCCACGGCGCGGGAAATCTCTATGCTCCCGATGTCCTGTATGACAACGTCCCGGCCGACAACCATCGCTTTCGGATGTGGTACGGTGCCCAGGGGCGCGACGGCCACGACCAGATTTATCTCGCCGAATCCCCCGATGGTGAACACTGGACCCGCAAGGGGCTCGCCATCCCCCGTGGAACCGCCAATCACGTGAACGATCCGAGCGTCCTCCGCGTCGGCTCCCGCTGGTACATGTTCTACACCCACACCCCCCGTGATGTCCTCGACGAAATCGCCCTCGCCATCTCCGCCGATGGCCTCCACTGGGAACTGCACGGCACGGTCTTTCGACCCGGGAAACCGGATCACTGGGACGGCCTCTCCGTCGGTCGCCCTTCCGTCCTCCATGAAAACGGTCGATTTCTCCTCTGGTACGATGGCCGCAAGGATTTCCCTCCCGGCTCTCCCATCCAGAACGTCCCCGTTTCGAAGCATTCCTCCCGGGCCGTCGGATTGGCCGTTTCCACCGACGGCAAAAACTTTCAGCGCATTCAGGAGACCCCTGTCTTCGGCGAGGATGCCGGTGCCGTTCACGTCACCCGCCTTCAACAGGCAGACGCCCAAAAACAGTACATCCTGACCTTCGAGTCCCGCGCCGGAACCCGCTTCTCACTCAGCACCGATGGCCGCCACTGGAGTCCCAGCAGGTTGCTGCTTCCCAAATCCTCTCAACCCACAGAGGCCTTCGGACACGTGACCCCATTCCTTTGGATCAGTCCTGATCAGACTCAGGCGCTGCTCTTTTACGGTGCGTCCTCCGCCGAGTCCTGGGATCACAATCGCATCGCGATGTTCCCCCTCACGCGGCAGGAACTCATCCGGCGTCTGGCAACTCCCTGAATCAGCCCCGCATCAGCGACTCCGCGCTGGCGCATCCTGAAACGGCGTCCGACGCCGATCCTTAGACCCCTCCTCGTCCTTCCCGGCGGGAGCATAACTGGAGCTTGAGGCTCCCGCGGGAACGGGCCCCAACGCGAGACTGTCGTTTGAAAGAACCGCCGTCTCCGCCTGCGCCGGACGCATCCCGATCAGTTTTCCTTCCGCGTCGAACTGCAACGCCACATTCATCGGCAGCGATGCCCCGGAGCGGTTCCACTGGTCGCAATAGGCCAGCGCCTGCGTCTTCCCCGGAGCCACCATGATCCCCGCCGCCCGCAACCGGCGCTCGACTTCCGCACGGGGCGTTCCGATCGGGGCCAGCTTCTCGATCTCTTTTGATTGCTCGTTGAAGGTCCACCCCAGCGGTTGAACCGGTCCTTTGACCATGTGGCAACCGGCCGACGCAATCGCCGCGCCGACGAATGCCGTGAGCATCCAGACCCGAATGGAACTGCAAGTCATCATCCCTGACCTCCCGAGAAGCCTCCCTCGCAGCGCAAGCAAGGGGTCCAGCCGGATTTATAATCCCCCCGGGAACCCTGTGAACGCCAGTTTAATGACGTTTTTAAGACCAAAACGCCTCCCGATGCGTGTCGCCCAGGTTGCCGGTACCCCCGGCTACCTGGGTGGCGCAGCCACAGGAACCCCTTCAACTCGACTCTCATTCCTGGGGTGGGCGTTTGTCGGCCCTAGAACTGCTTCAGGAATGAAACATCGTTATTCGTGAAATAGCGGATGTCGTGGATCTCGTGCCGCCGCATGCAGAACCGTTCCACCCCCAGCCCGAACGCAAACCCGCTCACCGTCTCGGGGTCGTAACCGACCGCCTTGAGGACGTTGGGGTCCACCATCCCTGCTCCGCCGATCTCCAGCCAGTCCTTCCCCCTTTTCCCCAGCTCATGTCCACCTCGACGGAGGGTTCCGTGAACGGGAAGAACGAAGGCCGAAACCGGATCCGGACATCGTGCCCCAGGTACGCGTGGGCGAACAGCCGCAGCACGCTCTTGAGCTGTGCCATCGTCACCCCTTCCCCCACCATCAGCCCTTCCATCTGGTGGAACATGCAGGAGTGCGTCTGATCGATCGTATCGGGGCGATACACCCGCCCCACCGAGATGATCCGCACCGGAGGCGGAGTCTGCTCCATCACCCGGATCTGCACCGTCGACGTCTGACTCCGCAACAGCACCGGCCCCCCGATTGTAGGGCAGCGTTCTGCTTCTGGGCGACCGCCAGGTAGAAGTTATCCAGCGGATCGCGGCGGGATGATCTTCGGGAATGTTCAGCCGCATCGAAGTTATGCCGCTCGTCTTCGATCTCCGGCCCTTCCGCCACGCCGAACCCGAACCGCCCCATGATCTCCTTGAACTCGGCGATCGTCTGGCTCAACGGGTGCAACGTCCCAGCCGCGGGCATGCATGCCGGGGAGCGTGGTATCCACTCCCCCGGAGACTTTCTTCGGCCGGTCGAGTTCCCGCTGCCGTCCATCCAGCCGCCTCAGTCACCGCCTGCTTCACTTCGTTGAAGCCGTTTCCCGAACAGAGGTTTTTCCTCCTTGGGAACCTTCCCCAGGAGTGCCTGCAGGTCCTTCAGTTTGCCATTCTTGGCACCCAGATAGTGGATCCGCGCCGCTTCCAGTTCCTCCGGCTTCACGGCGGATCGAATCGCCTCCAACGCGGAGGTCTCAAAACTCTGCAATTCGGCCAGCAGATCCATGCCGCTGCTCCCTCACCACGGGTGACACGGGTTTCTTAGACGTTGTACCGCACGACATCAAAAAAAAGAGCGTTCTCACGCGGCCGAGGTTCACCCCTCCGACAGAGAACGCTCCAGTTCAACTCAAACATCGACTCAGGCCGCGACCGCCAATTGCGCCTGCGCCAGCTTGACCAGCTCGTCGAAGATCGCCGGTTCGTAAATCGCGATCTCGCTCAGCATCTTGCGGTTCAGGGTGATCCCGGACTTCACCATCCCGTGAATGAAATCGGAATAGCTCATCTCCCGGGCGCGGCAGGCGGCGGTAATCCGGATGATCCACAGCGAGCGGAAGTCACGCTTCTTCAGGCGACGGTGAACCCATGCGTACCGGCGGGAACGGGCAATCGTTTCCTTGACCGAACGGTACAGCTTGTGACGACCCATCACATTCCCGCGGGCTTCGCGGAACAAACGATTCTTGGCTTTTCGACGAGCCGCACCTTTTCGCACTCTCATGGCAACACGCTACCTGCAATAATTTTCGAAATGCTCACGGCTGGAGTTCCAGCCACGATCTTGTCTGTTCAAACGCGGCCAACCGGCCGCCGGATCCTCAGCACGAGGTCCACACGTCCACTACGAGCAGGGCAACAACCCCTCGGCGACAACCTTCGCCGGAGCGCCGCTCACCACGCCGTCACGGCGCAGATCGCGCTTCCGCTTCGGGCTCTTGCTGCTCATGATGTGACCGCGATTCGGGCTGCGATACTTCGCCTTACCCTTCGCCGTCAACTTGAACCGCTTCTTGATTCCTTTATGTGTCTTCTGCTTGGGCATGACGCCGCCTACCTCTCTGCTCTGGCCCCCTTCATCTCGAAGGCGACCCCACATGAAAAATAAGTTGTGTCCGGTAAGTAATAACCGGATAGCTACGACCGGAAAACCCGGCGATTTCCTACGGACAGTCCCCCCGGCAATCGTAAAGTCGCCCGCGAGGGAAGAGGAAGATTATAGCGTCATCTCCCTCTGACAATCCAGCCAGATTGACCAAAGAAAACAGCCCCGCTGCGGAGCGTTTCCCGGCTCACCAGCCGATCCCGACAAACGGCGCAAACCGCCTGTTTTCAAGCATGTTACGCCCCCACACCCCTTATTTGGGGGCCAGGACCGCCGTCATGCTCTTCTTACCTTCCATGATGGGCGAACGTTCCACCTTGGCCACGTCCTCCAACTTGGCGATGACCTCTTCGATCATCTCTTTTCCACGGTCAATATGGGCCATTTCTCGACCCTTGAACATCACGTTCACCTTCACCTTGTCCTTGTCCGCGAGGAACTGACGCGCCTGCTTGACCTTCACGTCGACGTCGTGTTCCCCGGTCTTCGGACGCAGACGGATCTCCTTGATCTGAACCTGATGCGTCTTTGTGCTCTTCGATTGCTTGCGCTTCTGCTCGTATTTGAACTTGCCGTAATCCATGATTCGGCACACCGGCGGGCGCTCGTCCGGCGCCACTTCCACCAGGTCCAATCCGTTTTGAGCAGCGACTTCAATGGCCTGATCCGTCGGAATGATTCCGAGCATCTCACCATCGTGGCTCACCACTCGGACGGGCGAGATGCGTATCTGGTCATTGATTCGATGATTGTGTTCGATTGCCAAGATCCTTTTTGTTACGAGAAATGAAGTGAGAAAACCGATCGCGAAAAGGAAGGCTGCCCCGGCGTTTTCGCCGCTTCTTTTCGCCCGTTCCGAAGGAATTTCATCGCCGCTGAAGTCACACCATACGGCACCTTCGGCAATATCGGCAATTTTGAAGCCTGATTATTAACGGGATATCACCTCTCCGTCAAGTAGTTACGTCGTTTTCCCACCGGCAGCCCGGCGACCAGCCAAACGCCCAACCTGAATTCTTGAATCGAGATCCCATCCCCAGGCAGCCCGGAATCTGACACTCCCCCCAGGCCATAAGTTCTCCACAATTCCAAGCCTCGGATTCCCGGGACCGGCGATCCGGAAAGTCGACTTCGAAATCCATTTCCGGAATTACTTATTGACATGTCGACACATTCCGATATATTTGAGTGTAAGGAGGTCACTATGAAAACCAGTCCACTTCTCGAAATGCCAGCCTTGGAACAGGCCGCCGAGTGCCTGCGGGTCCTCGCTCACCCGCATCGCCTGCGCATCATCCAGATGCTCCTCCGCGACCAGTATTCCGTCGGTGAACTGGCCGAAGCCTGCGAGATTCCCAGCCACATGGCCTCCGAACATCTCCGCCTCATGCAGCGTTGCGGCTTCCTCGAATCCCGCCGCGACGGTCGGACCATCTACTACCAGGTCAAGGAACCTCACCTGCAAAACATTATGGGCTGCATCGAAACCCGTTTCGGTGCGCCCCGGAATTAAATATCGATTCGCGCGATTCTCCGCGCAAACCAGACTGAAAGGGAGCAGAACATGACAACCTCAATTTCTCCGCAAGAACTGTCTCAACTCAAATCCGCCGGGACCGACCTCAACCTCATCGACGTCCGCACCCCCGCGGAATTCGGCGAGGCACACATCCCCTTCGCCCGGAATTATCCGCTGGAACGCCTCAACCCCACGGACATTCTGCAGGCCTTCCCCGCCGACACGCCCCTCTATGTCGTCTGCCAGTCCGGAAGGCGGGGAGCAGGCCTGCCAGAAACTCCTCACCGCAGGCCACGGACAGGTCATCAATGTCGAAGGGGGAACAAAAGCCTGGATCGCCGCCGGACAATCCGTCATCCGCGGCAAGAAAACCATCTCCCTGGAACGCCAGGTCCGCATCGCGGCTGGCTTTCTGGTTGTCGCCGGAGCAGCCTTGGGATTCTTCGTCCATCCGTATTGGATCGGCCTCTCCGCGTTCGTTGGTGCGGGACTGATGTTCGCCGGCATCACCGATACCTGCGGCATGGCCATGGTTCTCGCCCGCATGCCCTGGAACCAGGCCCCTCAAACGCCCGCTTCCACAGCCTCCTGCAAGACTGAATCACAACGTCCCTCCTGCTGCAGTTGACGATTCGTCCCGACTGCAACGGTGCCCCTACCCCATCCCACCGAGCATGAACAGGACTGAATCATGATCCTCAAACAATACTATCTCGGGTGTCTCGCTCACGCCTCCTACCTCATTGGAGATGAACACAGCAAAACGGCCGCCATCGTCGATCCGCAACGCGATATCGACCAGTATCTTGCCGATGCCGAGGCTGCGGGCCTGACCATTAAGTATGTCTTCCTGACTCACTTTCACGCCGACTTTCTTGCCGGGCATCTCGAACTCCGCAACCGGACCGGCGCGGAAATCGTCCTGGGAAAACGAGCCCAGGCCGACTTCCGGTTCCATGCCGCTTCCGATGGAGAACAAATCACGCTCGGCGATGTCCGACTCACAATTCTCGAAACCCCCGGCCATACTCCGGAAGGGATTTCGATCCTCGTGACGGATCTCGCCCGAAACCCGGATGCTCCCTATGCCGTGCTGACAGGGGACACCCTCTTCATTGGTGACGTGGGACGCCCCGATCTTCTCGCCTCAATCGGCGTCACCGCCGAGGAACTGGCGGAGATGTTGCACCACTCACTGGAACGGCTCAGAACGCTGCCGGACGAAACGCTCGTTTACCCCGCTCACGGGGCGGGCTCGATGTGCGGCAAGAACCTGAGCAAAGAGACCGTCTCCACGATTGGAGAACAGAAGAAATTCAACTACGCCTTCCAACCGCTGGACGCGGAGCGTTTCCGCGAACTGGTGACGGCCGATCAGCCCGAAGCCCCCGATTACTTCGTCTACGACGCGATCAAGAACCGGCAGGAGCATCCCGATCTGGAAGACACCCTGAAACGGTCCCTCGTCTCGCTGAGTCTGGACGATGTGTTGCGGCTCTCCAACCAGGGAGCCCAACTGGTCGACGTGCGCGACGCCGCTGAATTCGAAGCGGGACATCTGACCGGCGCTTTGAACATCGGACTCCGGGGGAAATATGCGACCTGGTGCGGGTCAGTGCTGAGCCACGACCGGCCGATTGTCGTCATCGCGGATCCGGAAGCGACGGAAGAAGCCGTCATGCGACTGGGCCGGATCGGTTTCGACAATGTCGCAGGCTACCTGGCCGAGGGAATGCTGGCGCTGGCGAATCGCCCCGAACTCGTTCAAACCGTTTCCCGCATCACAGCCGCGGAACTGGAATCAAAACTCGACTCGAACCATTCCCCCGTGATCGTCGACGTTCGAACGGAAAAGGAATGGTCCGCGGCACACATCCCCGGCAGTGTGAATATCCCGTTGACGCACCTTGCGGAACGGCACAAGGAACTTCCCGCCGCGGAACCACTCGTGGTCCACTGCGAAGGGGGCTACCGGTCCGCCCTCGCCTGCAGCATTCTGTTGCACGCCGGTCGAACGGATCTTCAAGACTTGATCGGAGGACTGAAAGCCTGGCAGGCCATGGAACTCCCCACGATTTCGGAACTCCCTGTCGCTGGAACGCATTGAGTTTTTCAGCCGCGTCTGTCGCGCCAATAAAAGCGAAATCCATCGCTGGTGACGCGACCCAAAAACGCGACACGTTCTAGCCAGTCGTGTTGCGACCGGAGACATCGATCATGTGGGGCTGGATTCTGTTTTTTGGCACCCTTGTCGGGTTGTCACTTGGACTCACCGGGGGAGGTGGAGCGATCTTCGCCGTCCCCCTGCTGGTCTACGGGGTGGGGACGTCGGTTCCGACCGCCGTCGCGATCTCACTCGCGACGGTGGGAGGGACCGCATTTGCCGGTTTCCTCGATCGCTGGAGACACCGACTCGTCGAATTGCGCACGGGACTCATCTTTGCCATCGCCGGAATGGTCGGCGCTCCGATCGGAACGCAGATCTCCCGATTGTTCTCCCCGCAAACGCTCCTCACCCTCTTCGGCGGGTTGATGCTCGTCGTCGCGGGCCGGATGTGGCAATCCTCGTTTCGAACCTCCCTTCCCGCCGCGGAATCGTATCTCGGCAACGAAGGATGCGAACTTGACAAGGTCACCTGCCGCCGGACCTCATCCGGGGAACTGGTCATGACCTCCCGCTGTGCGGTGCAATTACTTCTCGTCGGAGTGGCCGCCGGTGTTCTTTCCGGACTCTTCGGCGTGGGAGGGGGATTCGTCATCGTCCCGGCCCTCGTCCTGTTCAGCAGCATGCCCATTCAACAGGCCATTGGCACCTCGCTGTTTGTGATCTCGCTCATCAGCGCCTCCGGACTCGCCTCCCAATGGTGGCTCGGACGGACGTTTCCCATCGAGACGGCACTGCTGTTCACGCTGGGGGGAATCGCCGGGATGTTCGTCGGCAGCCGCATCGCACGTCGACTCCCCGCCCCCACCCTGCAAAGAATCTTCGCGGTCGCGATGGTCCTCGTCGCCGCCTATGTGATTGTGAAAAACCTGTTTCTCTAATCCCGAACCCGTTCCAAGACAAAGTTCAAACTGACAAAAGTTCAAACCTGGAGTGAACTTTTTTATTCCTCAGAAGGAGAATTGAAATGTTGAAACATTATTTCGTGTCGCTGGTGCTCATGTTCGGCCTGATCACGCCGATCGTCCTCCTCGCGGGTGAACACACCACCGACAGTCTGGAAACCGTCAAACAGAACCTCGCTGCGAAAAAGGCGGTCCTGCTCGACGTCCGCGAACAGAACGAATGGAAAAAAGGACATTTGAAGGACGCGAAACTGCTCCCGTTGTCTCAACTCGAAGAAGGGCTGAAACCCGGTGAGTTGGACAAGCTGGCCCCGAAAGGCACGATTATCTACACCCATTGCCTTTCCGGCGCGAGATGCGTGGAAGCGGCGAAGATCCTCCGTGAAGCCGGCCGCGACGTCCGTCCTTTGAAGGCGGGCTACCCCGCCCTGGTCAAAGCCGGCTTCCCACCCGCCGAACGCAAGTAGCCGTAAGCCGTGACCTGATTCGGGACGACCGAGTGTGTAGCCCAGGTAGCCGGGACTCCCGGCTACCTGGGTGGCACCGCCACAGGAGGATTCCCGGGTGGCCAGTCCGGCGAGGGAGGGGGATCCGGTAATTCATTTAACGGGTGGCATGCCCGCATCTCGAAGAAGGGCGGGCATGGATTCACTGGAACATGACCGTTTCTGCCATTGTTTTGGGTGGCTGGAGTGCTACCAGGCACCCCACAACAGTCGCATATCCTTCCCCGGCTATGGTTTATGTCTCATCCCCTGACCGCCCCCCGCCTGAAATCCCCCCCTGTTATCCGGTTTTGAAAAACCATTCCCACGCCTCCCTTGCCAAACTTTCACATATATTGTAATATTCAAATGTTTGAACTACAGAATACTGTGAGGTGAGTGATGCCGCACCGCGCGCTCGTTGTCAAAGAACTCGCTGATTTCATCGGCGTTCTCGCCCATCCCCACCGCATCCGCATCATCGAAGAGCTGCGCGACGGAGAGCACGACGTGAACTCCCTCCAGCAAGCGCTCGGCATCAGCCATTCCGGGGTCTCACAGCACCTGATGGTCTTGCGGGCCAGCCGGCTGGTCTCCGAACGCCGGGAAGGACGACGTGTCTTTTATCACCTTCGCCAGCCCGGGATCGCCGCCTGGTTATTGGAAGCGACTCAATTTCTCGAACAAGGAACCGCTGATTCAGAGGAACTCCGCCATGCCATCGGCAAGACCCGCCAGGAATGGGCCGGCAACTGAGATTCCAACGAACGAGTCCACTTGAAACGAAACCGAAAGCAACTTCATGCAAAAACTGATACAGGGCATTCACAAATTTCAGGTCGAGGACTTCCGTCCGCTGAAGGGGCTCTTTGAGCAGTTGTCGAAGGGTCAGAATCCCGAAACCCTCTTTATCACCTGCTCCGATTCTCGCATCGATCCGAATAGACTTACCCGCTCCCAGCCGGGGGACCTGTTCATCCTCCGCAATGCGGGAAACATCGTCCCTTCGCACGGCGCCGCCAATGGAGGTGAGGCCGCGACGATCGAATTCGCCGTCTCCGCGCTCGGTGTCAAAGACATCATTATCTGCGGTCACTCTCACTGCGGGGCGATGCAGGGGTTACTGAAACCCGAGATGGTCGCCGAACTCCCCGCATTGTCATCCTGGCTCCGCCACGCCGAAACCACCCGGCGTATCGTCCGTGACAACTACACGCACCTCGACGGCGACAAACTGGTCACCGCCACCGTCGAGGAAAACGTGCTCGTGCAACTGGAAAACCTGCGCACTCTCCCCGCGGTGGCGTCGCGATTGGTGAAAGGGGATCTCCATCTCCATGGCTGGGTTTATAAGATTGAAACCGGCGAAGTCTTCGCCTATGACTTCACCGACGGGCAATTTGTCCCTGTGGCGACGTACCAGCCCAGCGCCGCCGCCACTCGCCGCCAAAAAGGAATCACCATCTAGCGTGGTGGATCGCATATTGCCCCCCGGGTGGCCCGCAGGGCCGGGTGCGGGGGGCGGGGGGCGGTCCAATCGTCTCTGGCTTCCAAATCGCTTCCCGTTTGGCGGGTGCCACTGCCGAGGCGGCCACGTCTCAGCAGTGTTCTTCTCACCCACCCTCCCCGCCACGCCGCGGCTCGTACCGCAGCACCACTGCCCCCGAGGCAAACTCCGAACGACTCACCAGCTCCAAGTCCACAGACTTCGACAACCCCGCGAACAACGTCGGCCCATGCCCCGCGATCCTCGGATGCACGATGAACTCATACTCATCGATCAACCCCAGCTCCGCCAACGCCAGCGGAAGCGTCACTCCTCCCGTGAATAAACCCTGACCCGGCTCCCGCTTGAGCTTCCGCACCGCCTCACCCAGATCACCGCGCACCAGTTCCGCATTCCAGTCGACCCGCTCCAGCGTACTCGACACCACATATTTCTTCGCCGTGTGAATTGTCCGGGCGAACGGCTCCATCCAGCCGGGCATCCAGTCCGGCCTCACTCCCGTCTCCGCCGGCGCACGCCACGCCTCCTCCATCATCTCGTATATCACTCTGCCGAAAAGGAGCGCATCAGCCCGGGCGATATTTTCCGCCGCGTGCCGATGCAACTCTTCATCCGGAGGGGTCCCCGCACGATGATCGACACACCCGTCTATCGTGACATTGATCGAATACCGCAACGGCCGCATGTCCAGCTCCTGAATTGAAACTCTTTATCGACGGTAGCGCGAGGCAAACATCCACCCTCGTCCACATCCCCGGACACCCTTCAGCCCAGCTCCTCCGCCAGCCCCACAATAATCCCCTCCGGCCCACGAATGTAAGCCAGCCGGTACGTCTCCCCATAC
>JAXMBX010000012.1:0-100934 GCA_046349635.1 Planctomycetales bacterium | reverse complement strand
TATAACCCCACGACCTGATGCGGACTCTCGAGCAGCGCCCGAAATGTCGGCACTGCGAAGTCCCCGGTCCCCATCATCACAATCTTCAACGCCACGTCGGCAATCCTTTTGTTCGTACGGACGTTCTGCTGTTTTTGTTATTCGATTCGGTCACTCGCGCGGCGGGCCTGATTCCAGACGGCGGAGTTCCTGTGTCAGCGTCTCGTCGGTGGGAACCTCACCGGCGGCCTGCTTCTGGCGGAACTGGCTTTCGAAGTCCGAAATGACCCCTTCCAGTTCCCGTTTCACGCCGTCCGAAACTTTATCGGTGAACAGGATCCCGTCCAGGTGATCTGTTTCGTGCTGGATGGCCCGGCTGGCGAGTTCGTCCAGGGTCATCTGGAAACCCTGGCCGTCCAGATCGAACGCCTCGACGACGATTTCCTCCGCGCGGCGGACATTCGCATACAGCTTCGGAAAACTGAGGCACCCCTCCTCGTCCTCGACGCTCCCCTTGCGCTTGATGATCTCGGGGTTGATGAAGACCAGTTCCTCGTCCTTCTGTTCGGGGTCTCCCGTCAGGTTGATGATGAAAAACCGCCAGGGGAGGGCGACCTGGTTGGCGGCCAGGCCGATGCCCCGGGCTGCATACATGAGGTCGAACATCTCCCGCACGGTCTTGCGGAGATAATCGTTGATTTCGGTGACCGGTTTGGATTTCCACCGCAAAGCGGGGTGGGGATAGGGAACGATCTGCATGGTTTCCAGGGCGGGCAAAGGGACAAAGAATACGAAAGCTGTACTGGACCAGTTCACAAAATGCGCTGGACGAATGGCGGTTTCCGGCAAACCGGAGAGGCACCGTGATCACCGACCGCAGTTTGTGGGGTCCAATCCGAATCTTAACCGAATCCCCCCGAATCCGTCGAGGAACAGCTAACCCGAGCCACGCCACAATTCCGCTCGATTTGCAGGGTTGTCTCGGTTGTCTTTCGTCTGAGGACTCCGCGTGAGGCTGCGGGGGGACCTGACCGGCACGGAGGGGGAGGAGGCGCGGGAAGAGTTGGTCCAGAAGCGAGTCAACCAGTTCGCCACCTGGTGGAGGATGGTTCGAATCCACAGGCAAGCGAGGGAAACGAACGGGTCACGCAGGAACCGGTGCGCGGCTGAGGCGGAGCGGAGGAGTGTGTTTCGCAGACGATCAATGCGGGGGTGGCGTCGTTTCGGATGCGGGGTGCGGGGTGGCCGTTGGGACGGATGTTTTCGCGCGGGGTGTTCGGCCGAGGGGCGTTGGGGGCTGCGGGGTTGATCGAGCAGCGGCTGATGTGGGAGATCGCGGGGAGAATGGGGGGTGGTTGCGGAGAGAACTGCGGCGAGATCAATGCCGTCGATGTCTGACGCGCGGACGTCCTGCTCGAACAGGGTGGAGTCGAGGGGCGGGGTTCGATTGAGGGAAGAGGCGTGCGGGTTGGTTTGGGCCGGGCCGGGTTGTGTCTGAAAGGGTTGGAAGAGATTCCAGATGCGGTCATCGAGAAGTTGCAGGAAGGTGACGCGGCCATGCGCTGCGGGGGAGAGGAGGAGAGCGGCGAGGGGACTGAGAGACGTTTTTTTCCTACTCCTCACCCGGCGCGAGGAAAGACTATCCCCCGTGCAGGAAGGACTATCGCCCTCACATTGACCAGTTGCCCATCTGGTCAGGCTCGGTTGATTCCGGACAAGGGGCGAGGGTGAAGGCGATGGAGGGAGGGGAGAGGGAAGAGATGTGGCCGGTCGCGGCGCGGGGGGGAGGAGGTGAGAGGCGGGGGTGTTCCGGCGCGGAGGTGGAAAGCAACTGGGGAGGAGGATCCTCAGGAGAGACCGGCACAGGTTTTTGAGGAATTCCAAAAATGTGTGCACGATGGGCACTTCGAGCGAGAGCAGGTGATCAGTCGAACCGGTGAACAGTGGAGGGACGAGGTTTCCCTCTCAATAGAAACGGGAGTGGTTGCGCGGTGGTTTTAGAGCCGGTCGATCCGCCGTATCGGGCTCGTTGGGAAAAAACGATCGGGATCGAGTTCGACTCTCCTTTTGTGCTGCGCACACAGGTAGCCGGAGTAGAGTAAACGTGTGACTACCCGCGATGATCGTCCATTCGATTGGGGAAGACATGTTTTGATCTCTCCTGCTTTTAGATGCGCTACATGGGTCCCCAGACTAACGAGAGCAGGGTGCGAGCCGCCGGTATAGATTTCATTTTTCTTGCATCTAACATATCAGTCAGATAAGCTCTAGACCGAGCAATCTCTCAGAGCATCTTAAATCGCCAAGGAACATTCGATGTCCCTGTTTTCACAAAAAGCCATTTTGGCGGAGCCTTGGACAAATGGGTGTGTGGTCCGAGGTGACGTACGACGAAAAGCTATTCCGCGTCTTGGCCCACAATCTGCCATCGAATTGCTTGAGGCTCGCCAGCTTCTGACGACCATTACGGTGACTCGCCTCGATGATGTTGTTGGAAGTGGTGATGGGGTGACACTTCGGGAGGCACTGCAATCAGCGAACACCAATACGACTGTAGACGGAGTTACAGGAAGCGCAGGGCAGGACATCATTGTTTTTGCTCCCGGGCTGACTGGCACTCTACTGCTGACTCAAGGCGCGCTACAGATCACTGAGACGGTGACGATTCGTGGGTCCACTCTGTCTAACACCATCATCGACGCACAGGCAAAGTCTCGCGTAATCGATATCAGCAGCACAGCGGGAGACGTCACACTCGAAAACCTCGACATTCGCAATGGGCGCACCTTTAATCTCGGAGAAGATGGTGGAGGAATTCGGTCACTCTCTCCTGGAAGCCTGCAACTGACTAGCTGTACAGTTGCCGGGAATTCCGCCGTCCATGATGGGGGCGGGATTTACACCGCAGGCAGTTTGACTTTGAACAAAAGCACGGTGTCGGGCAATTCGACAACGTTGCCCAATTCGATTCGACAGTGGGTCAGTTCTGCAGGCGGCAATGATCACTATTACCAGCTCGTCATGCCAGACTCATACCTCAGCAGTTTCACGTGGACCGACGCAAATACAGCTGCATCAGGGGCAACCTACTTGGGATCCGCAGGGCATCTCGTCGCGGTGACTTCAAGCGGAGAGAATGACTTTCTTGGTCAGACTTTTTCTGATCAATTGACTTATGTTGCTCCACCAGGAAACGGACCAACGGATTCGACATTTGCCTGGATCGGCCTGTTCGCGCCAACACCGTCAGGAGCCTTCCAGTGGGTCACGAATGAATCATTTTCCTATACGGATTGGGCCAGCACGGAGCCAAATTTCTTTGGTGATCCGCGGTGGCAGTATGTCCATTACTGGACTCGGGACTCGGGCTGGACCTGGAACAATGACGCGAACGCGGGATACGGGGTTACGGATAACCACAACCGATACGGGTACATCGTTGAATATGAAGGACCGTTTGATTCCAGTCTTTCCTCGGACCAGCGAGGAGGAGGTGTTGCCGCCCTGGATGCGATCACTTTGATCGACAGTACAGTCTCAGGGAATTCAGCCGTCGGGTCGGGGGGAGGCATTTATGGCGATAGACTGGTTGAACTGAAAAACAGTACAATCGCCAACAATCAGTCTGGCATTGATGGTGGTGGGGTATTCGCAAAGCTTGTTCTGATCGCACACAATTCAATCGTGGCCAAGAACTCTGATGTCAGCGGACATCCTGATATTCGTCCCGGCACTACGAGCCTGTCTGTCCAATCCAGTCTGATTGGCAACAATCTTGGAACAGCGCTTGTCGCCGCGGCTGTCGGCACGCCAGACGCTCAAGGCAACCTGATTGGTACGAATACTGTCCCGATCGACCCGTTATTAGGCCCCTTGGCCAACAATGGCGGACCAACGAAAACACATGCATTACTTCCGGGAAGCCCTGCCTTGAATGCTGGCAAAGACGTTTTGGCAGATCCTAATGGACTCCGACAGTGGACCACCGCGTCAGGTGGCAATGGCCATTACTACCAGCTGGTGATGCCGTCTTCGAGTCTCAACAGTTTCTCTTGGACTGATGCGGCAGCAGCGGCAGCCGCTTCGACATTTGCCGGGTCTCAAGGGCATCTTGTCACCGTGACTTCGTCGGGCGAGAACGCGTTTTTACAGCAGCAATACGAAAGTCAATTACGTCTCTTCGGACTGCCGGGTGATGGCGCGACAGATTCAAAGTCGGCGTGGATCGGCCTCTATGCGAAAACTCAGACCGCTAATTTCGAGTGGGTAACGGGAGAGCCGGTCTCCTATACAAACTGGGCATCCTCTGAGCCAAATTTCCAGGGAACTCCCCTATGGCCGTACGTCCATTATTGGACCAAAGACTCAATCTGGTCTTGGAATAACGAGCAGGATTCGGGCTACGCGGTTCAAACCAACCACAATCGCTACGGATATATCGTCGAATTTGATGGACCGTTCAATCCTCCGGCCAACTCCGTTCCCGCGACCGACCAGAGAGGTACGGGTTACAAGCGCATCTATGGAAAAGCGGTGGATATGGGAGCGTTCGAGTTTCAGCCACAAATTCCAAATTCAATTGGTGTGTTTCGCAATGGCGGTGTTTACGAAGATGTGAATCGCAACGGTGCCTGGAACGGCAACTCCAATGATGCGTACTTCATTTTTGGGAATCCCACTGACATTCCGATCACGGGGGACTGGAATGGGGACGGGAAAACGGACATAGGAACATTCCGTAACGGGACATTTTACCTCGATTTAAATGGAAGTCGGAAGTGGGAAGGCGCATCAGATGTTTCCTTCGTATTCGGGATTGCTAGTGACATCCCAATCACTGGAGATTGGAATGGGGATGGAAAAACTGATGTGGGAATATTTCGAAGCGGTAGATTTTACCTGGACCTGAATGGGAGCCGTAAATGGGAGAGTGCTTCAGATGTTTCTTTCCTGTTTGGCAACCCCACAGATATTCCCATCACGGGTGACTGGAATGGAGACGGAAAATGGGATGTCGGCACCTTCAGAAGCGGCACATTCTTTCTGGACCAGAATGGAAGCCGGAAATGGGAAGGTGTCTCGGATATTTCGTTCCGTTTCGGGAATACCACAGACTTGCCGACCTCAGGGGATTGGAATAGTGATGGAAAATGGGATGTGGGAACTTTCCGCAGCGGGGTGTTCTATATCGACCAGAATGGAAACCACAAATGGGACAATGCGAGCGACCTCGTCTATCGTTTCGGAAATTCCACAGATAAGCCGATCGTGGGGAGTTGGGGATCGGTGGGCGCTTCCACTGCCTCGATTGTATCCCCTGTCCCAGTTGCACCGTCGTCCGCATCAATGACAGCGGCACCCTCGTGGGTAAAACTTATTACCAGACATTTCACGAGGCCGAAACATTCCCGCCGCGGAGCTTCGTCCTGACGCAAAATCAGCAGGTCATTGGAGCGTGTGCAGGCATTAAGTAACTAAATCACCTGTACCATGCACAAGGAACATCAGGCGGCGCGGCGTTCGGAGATCGCTTTTTCGGATTCGGAAGCGGCGTCCGCAGCCAGCACGACACGGCCGGAATAGACCATCCGCAGGAAGTCCGGAAAGAGTTCCCACGGCAGCGGCTGCTGGTTCCATTGCCGCGCGATCTGATGGAAGAAATCCATCTCAAACTTGGCGACGACCAGATCCTGCGCACTCTGCAGCGGATCGACATCCTGAACCGTCCAGGATCGGGAACAGAGTTGATAAATCGGGTCCACGCTCAGTTCCCGGCCACGCTCCGGAACGGTTCCAATCTGGACCAGGTTCTGGGAGGGGTGGAACTTCGTCGGAAAGACGCGGCAGGCGGCGGGACGCTGACCGTAGATCGAGCAGCTTCCGACGCCCAGCGGATGCAGTTCATTCGGGGGATCCTCGTGCAGGAACTGGCAACTGGTCGTCCCCGGAAAGAGGCTGCTTTCCCGCTGGATCAGGCAGATGGTAAACGGAGTCTCCGGCTCATCTTCAAAGTGGAAGTGCGGCGCGTAGTTCTGGGCGATTTGCCCCTGCGGATCGGCCCAACGGCAGCCGAACTGCCAGAAGTTCAGTCCCAGATCCCGCTCGATGCGCAGGATATCGGCCCCGGTCACTGGAATGGCAAAGGACCGGCAGCAACCGGCATGACACCCCTCACAGATGCCCATCCCACGATCTCCCCTGAATTGACCCCCGAGTGTGAGCACGTACGGATCGCCACCTCGGGCAGCGATTCGCCTCCTCATCACTATCGTCATTCCGGGAATAATCCCTAGAGTCAATTACATTCCATTCAGAAGACTCAGGAGATGACCTGACGGACCGCGCGCGACAGCCGCTGAATTCCCTCAGCGAGCCCGGCCTCGTCCAGCACACCGAAACTGAGCCGCATCTGCGACTTGCGCCACGTCTGCTCGGGGCCGCCGTAGAACAACTCGCCGGGGACGTACATCACTTTTTCCTGCTTGGTCGCAATCCGGAACAGCTCGCTGTGGAACCCGGTTTCGACGGTCTCGGGCAATGTCATCCAGACGTAGAGGCCGCCATTGGGACGGAGCCACGTGACGCCGGGAATCTCGGCGAAGTGCTCGTCGATCGCCTGCAGCATCGCCTCCCGTTTCCGGCGATAGGCGGCCCGCAGGTTTTCCACGTGCCCCGGGTACAGTCCCGCCTGCATGACGCGCGACAGCAGGGATTGCGAGAGGTGGGCCGATCCGAAATCCTCGTTCCCCTTCCGGTCGGAGAGGGGAGTGACGAGATCCTGCGGGACGACGCCGTAACCAGTCCTCAGCCCCGGGCAGAAACTCTTGGAGAAGGTCTGTGCGAGGATCACCGTGTCCCGCTCCTGGTCGTAGCTCCAGAGAGAGCGGTATTCCGGTCCGTCATACCGCAATTCGCGATAGGCGGCGTCTTCCAGGACCAGAATGCGATGCGTTTTGGACCAGGCCTTGGCGAGTTCCACGACGCGCGGGCGACGATCGGCTGCCAGACACATGCCCGTCGGGTTTTCATAGTAGCTGACGACGTAGATCAGTTTGACGCGGGGGAGTTCTCCCAGTGCGTCTAATTGGGCCAGGGTCTTTTCCAGTTGATCGACGAGCATCCCGTCCTGGTCGCTCGGGATCGGAATGATGCGCGCCCCGACGCCATTCAGCGTTCCCAGAAATACAAAGTAAGTCGGAGCGGCGACGAGGACGATGTCCTCCGGATCGAGGAGCACTTCGCACAACAGGGAGAGCAACTGCTGCGAGCCTGTGGTCAGGACCAGGCTTTCGTGGGAAAGCTTCAAATCCTCCGCAGTTGTGTGTTCCAGGTGGGCCAGGTGACGGGTGAGGTCCCATGAAGCATCTCGGAACCTGCGGTGGTGCCATACTGCAGTGCAATCCGCCGGAACCGACCTGACCAGAACCTGTTCGGCCGCCTGTCGGACCTCTTCAACGGGGAGGGTCTGCGGATCGACAAAGCCCGCGGCCAGCGACAGGACCTGGGGATTTTCGATCCCCTGTTGCATCAGGAAGCTGATTGCCTGACGGGTCGCCCATTCCCGACGACGACTGAAGATGACGGGTTTCTTCCCCACTGATCCTGACTCTGTCCCCATGTGCGTTCGTATTTCCTGTTTCCAAAATGCTGGTGTAAAGACACCGTTTCGACACAGCCATTCAGGCTGAAGTTCGACAATGCGGCGACATTTCGCGGAAAGACTCAGGCCAGCCGGAACACACGGCGGGCGTGCTGGATGGCCTCAACGAGGGCATCCACTTCCGCGTTGGTATTGTACAGGCCGAAGCTGGCCCGTGTCGTCGCCGTGAGCCCCAGGTGCTGATGCAGAGGCATGGTGCAGTGGTGCCCGGCGCGGACCGCAACGCCGCGCGTATTGAGCAATTCCGCGAGGTCGTGCGGATGGAGCCCATCCACGGTGAAGCTCACGATCGGGCCGCGATGCTCCAAAGCCGGCCCGAGAACCTTCAAACCCGGAACCGTCTGCAGACGCTCCAGCGCATAACGGGTCAATTCGTGCTCGTGGGCGTGCAATCCCTCCGCCGGCAGACTGGCGACGTAGTTCAACGCCGTTCCGAGTGCAATGGCCGGGACGATCGGCAGCGTTCCCGCTTCGAATTTAGAAGGGAGATCCCCCCAGGTGGAATGGTCCAGGAACACTTCCCGGATCATGTTTCCGCCGAACAGAAACGGGTCCATCGCCTCCAGCAATTTGCGGCGTCCATACAGGACACCAATACCGGACGGACCGTAAACCTTGTGTCCCGAAAAGGCGAGAAAATCGATGACCGGGCTTTGAACGTCCACGGGGCCGTGGGGGATGCTCTGGGCCGCATCGACCAGGATCAAACCGCCGACTTGATGCACGGCGTCGGCCAGTTCCCGGATGGGGTTGGCGGTCCCCAGAACATTCGACATCGCCGTGACGGCCAGCAGGCGGGTCTTGTCGCTGAGCATCCCCCGGAAGGCGGTCAGATCCAGGCGTCCATCTGCGGTGAGGGGAATGAAACGGAGCTTGGCACCGGTCCAGCTTGCGACCTGCTGCCAGGGGACAAAATTCGCGTGATGTTCCTGCACGGAGAGCAGGATCTCATCCCCGGGACGGAGGAATTTCTTCCCCCAGCCATAGGCGACCAGATTGATGGAAGCGGTGGTGCCGGAGGTGAAGATGATCTCTTCGGGCGTATTGGCATTCAGATACTGGCGGACGGTCTCTCGGGATTCTTCGAGGGCGACCGTCACGCGGTCCCCGAGCATGTGAATCCCGCGGTGGACGTTGGCGTACGATTCCTCGTAGACGGAGGAGATGCGGTCGATGACGCATTTCGGCTTCTGGGCCGTGGCGCCACTATCGAGATACACCAGGGGAACGCCTGCGGTGACTTCCTGATGCAGGATGGGAAAGTCTTCGCGGACCGCCTCGACGGAAAATGGGACGGTGGATTTCTCCAGCGGTTTCATCGGAACCACTTCAATTTCTGACGCTTCGGATCGGGGGAGGGCTCGAACTCGACGGTTCACCCGTGTCCGGCGGAATTAACCTTTGGGGGCGGGCTTTTCGTCCTGCGCATACAGCATCGTCTTCAGGACTTTGAAGCACAACAGGCCACACTTCTGCCGCGAGGCGGTCAACGGAACCTGCAGCAACTTCAACATATCCCCGGCCTGCATGTCCCGCAGTTCCTCGACCGTCTTCCCCTCAATTTGCTCGCAGAGGATCGAGGCGGCCGCCTGGCTGATGGCACATCCCTGGCCGTCGAAATAGGCCTGCTTGATGCGGTCCTTGTCATCCACCTGCAATTCCAGGTGGATCACGTCTCCGCACAGGGGGTTTTTGTCTTCGTGCGCACACGTGGGACACTCCAAATGGCCTTTGTGATAAGGGCATTCGTAGTGTTCCAGAATATGTTCGCGATACAGGTCTTCAATCACCGGCATGGCCTATTCACCGAATGGGTTCAGGATCCTCTTAAGTATTTTCGACATATCTCGCTGTCAAAAATATTTTACGCCATCCGGCTGATCATTCCAAGTGGGACGGTTGCCATGCTAGGAAAAGGTCGCAAACCGTCCCTGAAAAAGGGGTTAGAAGCTCGGTAATCTCCGCCAAAACTCCCTCTAAATCACCCCTTTTTCCAGAGCAGGACCGGGGTTTCCTTATCCTCAACCACCAGGATCGAACGATTTGCGTCCACCTTCCCGAGTTTCTGCTCTTTTCCGGAAGGCCAGCGGATGGTGATTTCGTCCGCCTGGGTCGCCTTTCCGAGACCAAAATTCAGGACATGCTCATTGGACGCCTGGAAACCATCCCCGGCCAGCAACTGCCCGACGACGGTCCGATCGCCGATTTTGAGCTGCACTTTCGCGCCGATCGGATCGCGGGGAGAAGTGACACCCCGAAGTTGAATCTTGAGAAAGTTGCCATGTTCTTTCGTGGTGTTGGTTAACAGAGCGACCGGTTTGTCGAGGTGGGAGATGACCACATCTTCGAGGCCATCCTGATTCCAGTCGATGCGGGCTAAGCTCCGTCCAAGATACTTACCCTGGAAATACTTCCCCAGGGCTTCCGGCTTGAGTTGTTGAAACCGTCCCTGACCCAGATTTCGGAAGGCCAACGGAGGGAGTTCGTACCCCACTTCGGGATCTGTCGAAACTGTCGTGTCCCCATTGGTCTGAACCAGATCCAGATGCGAATCCAGATCGGCATCGAGAAGTTGCGCGCCGAATCCGTTCATTCGGAACGTGGGATCGCGCAACAGAGAGGGGAGAGTGGCGTCCTGAAAATTGGGTCCCGACTGATTCATATAAAGGGTCGTCATCTGCCCGATGCGATTGGTCGTCATGAGGTCCAATTTCCCATCGTCATTGACATCCCCCCCCGCGATTCCGAACGGGGCAGGAGGAAAGCCGGCAGAGGAAAGGGCAATTCCCATCATCCAGGCCCGATCGGTGATCTTGGGAGGTTGTCCGGGCTTGGTGATATTCACATAGCAGGCGTTTTTCCCCGCTTCTTGCCCCACCATGACTGCCATGCGTCCGGTGCCGTCCAAATCTCCGACGAGCAGGCCCGTTCCGCGCCCGTCCGAACTGTCGAGTTCAAGAGATTTCGTGACATCGCGGAAATTTCCACGTCCCAGGTTCAGATACACCTGGTCCTGCGCAGGTCGATAGGCGGAAGTCAGGCAGGTCGTGACCCGTTCTTCCGGTTTTCCTTTGCGACAATCCACCTTCAAGGCGTCATTCGCGAGAAAGTTCGCGGAGTAGAGATCCGGCAGATGATCACCATTCACGTCGGCGATGGCGCAACTTGTCGTCCAAAAATCTCCGGCAAGCGTTCCGGAGGAGGCAGAGACGTCCGAGAATGTTCCGTCGCCATTGTTAAGGAACAGCCGGTTGCGTCCAATGTTCGCCACGTACAAGTCGGGGAAACCATCGTTGTTAAAGTCCCCCGCGCTGACTCCCTGGCTGAATCGGTCTTCGACCAGTCCGGCTTGGGCGGTCACGTCCTCGAACTGACCATCCCCTCGGTTCCGATAGAGACGATCGAGATATTGGGTCTGTCCGGATTCGACGGGCCAGGCGCAGCCTTGAGTGAGATAGAGGTCGGGAAGTCCATCCTGATCGTAATCGAGCACGGCAATTCCGCCTCCCAGCATTTCAGAGAGGCGTCCCGGTCCGCGCTCCTTGGGATCTCCGCCGTTGAAGTACTGAAATTTGATCCCTGTAGTGTCCGCCTGATCTTCGAAGGAGATAGAACTGGAGGAAGCCTCTCCCTGGGGAGGTTGTTTGGCGGGGATCGTCATGTCCGGCAGCGGGTAGGAGGAAAGATCGGTCTGCAAGGCGGGGTTCTTGCTGGGATGGAGCCTGATCAGAGGGGCGGAACCGAGCGCCGTTTTCACTTCCTTGTAGACTTCCCCCGTTTCCTTGCTCGTGTCACCGGCAAAATGGTCAATTTCCAGCCAGGCGAGTGCCTCCAGTAAGAGTCCTATGGAGCGGGCCTGGCCCGCGAACGCCTGAAACTCCTTGAGATCGGAATCTTTCGTCAACTTGCCGGCCTGTTCCCGGATGGCGGTCGAATAATCGTGCAACTGGTACGCCAGTTTGAGCAACGACAATGCCAGCGTGATCAGTTCTTTTTTCTGGACCTTTCCTTCCGATTGCTGGCTGGAAAACAGGATGTTACCGAGGAGATACGCGGGCTTGATTTGAGCCCCTTCCAGTTTGAGCGATTCCCAATAACAGCGAGCGGCGGCCTCCGTCTGTCCATGTGCCAGCGCCCAGTCTCCGCGCACGGTCCAGACTTTGGGATGTTGATTCGCGCTGGCCGGCAGCAGGCGGTTCCACTCGACGAAGGCCACGTCATCCCGCTTGAACATCAGGGCCTGCCCCAGGTTTGCCTGGGCGTCCATGAGTTCCGGATTCAATTTGACGGCTTCGCGCAGGGACTTGACCGCCTCATCCAGGCTATTCCTGCGGATCATCCAGTCCCCGATCGCGGCATGGGCGGTGTAATCCTGGGGGAATTTCTGCAGGGCGGCCTGCATCAGCTTGGCATCCGTCGACAAGACATCCGCCATGTTGATCATCACCAGTCTCTGGATCGAGGGGTGACCGTATTTCAGGAGGGCCAGTTCGTTTTTCTGGAACTCGGGAACCCGGGCCGTGGCGAGAAGCAGGGAACCATAGTTTTCCAGCGCGTAGTCATTGTCGGGATCCATGGCGATGGCTTCCTGATACAGCTTTTCCGATTTCAGGAAGTCGCGTGAATGGATCATGGTGATCCGGGCTTCGACACCACGTGCGGAGACGGTATCCGGTGTTCCATCGGGGACTTTCCGCAGGTAGGCCAGGGCCTCATCATATTTTCCCTTCCGCATCTCGACCTGCCCCAGGTAGACGAGGGTTTCCGGCGCATTGGGTGCCCGGCGACGGGCGATGGCCGCGACCTGGTCGGCAGTCTTCAGGTCATTAACGACGAGGGCCTGCTCACCTCGAGCCAGTTCCGTGCGAAGGGGCACCTGATTCCGGTCCCGGTACACGTACAGGCCGATGCCCGCCAGAATGGCCACAACGATTCCGGCCCGAAGTAACACCTGCATGAACTTCTTGTCCGCTGACGGCTGTGCAGGCAGATCCCCTTGAGACATAATGCTCTACTCGCGTTCGATGAAAATGTGATGAGATCCCGCGACGTGGCGGGCGATTGTGAATCCGTAAATTGAGGTAAACAGGTTATCATAGTGCCAGCAGTCAGGAGCGTGCAACGAGAGAGAATGTCAAATTCGATGCGATGCTCCGACCTTTCGGCTCTTCCCCCTCCCCATACGCGTTAACCGTTCGCCGCGTTGGAGAGTCTCACTTTTCGTTGACATCCCCCTATGGCTCAAACTGCAACTTCCCAGCCCCCGTTCCGGTTCGCGATGCTGGGGGTCTGGCACCCCCACGCGACGGGAATTGTCCGACAGATCGGACTGCATCCGCAGGAATTTCAACTGGTGGGATGCTGGGACTCGGATTCGCAACTTTTATCCCGGCAGAAACAGGCCTGGAGTGAATTCCTCCCGGACCTGCCGACCTATGGCACCGCGAAAGAATTGCTCGCCCAACCCCTGGACGGAGTGATTGTCGAGGGAAGGGTCTCGGAAAACATCGAAGGGGCGAATCTCGCTGTCGACGCCGGATTACCGGTCCTGCTGGAAAAACCGGCCGGGGTTAGTCTGCCGGATTTCGAAGCTCTCCTCTCGAAAGCCCGCGCCAAGAATCTGCACGTTCAGATGCTGTATCTGTTCCGGTACATGTCGGCTGTCCAGGAGATGTTCCGCCTCACCCGGGATGAACGGTTCGGAGATATCTACCTCTTCCGGGCCAGAATGCCCAAAGACCTCCGATTGTATGAAAGTTTCGTGGAAGACCTCGGGGAGTACGCCGGGGGAATCTTCTTCGAAATGGGGGGGCACATGATCGACATGATGTATCACATCCTGGGCCCCGCCCGAAAAATCATTCCCCTGCAGCGACATCATCATGCGGAGCCGGGAGAGTTCATCGATAACGGAGTCGCGATGTTCGAATTCGAACGGGCTGTGGGGATCGTCGAAGTGACGGCGCTGGAGTTCGTCCCCGATATGCGCCGGTTTGAAGTGTTTGGAACGACGGGAGGGTGTGTCATTCCGAATTTAGGGAGCGGACACCTGGCCAACCAGCCGACGCAACCGATTGAGGTCTTTGAGCAGAATTCGACGGCCTGGACGCGGCATGACCTGCCGGCCGCAGTGCTGCAGATCCGGGACCTGCGCGAGTTTGTCGCTGTCGTTCGCGGCGAGAAGACTCCGACTACAACGCAGCACGACCTGCAGGTGCAGCAATGGAGCTGCTGCTCGTGGCTTCAGGAATGCTCTCGTGATGCCTGCCACCGCGCGTGACTTTGAAGGTCACGGAACTACCCAGTGCACGCATTACCAGCTGCTCCCTGCTGCGTGCTGCGCAAAAAAGCCCCGCTCTCTGCAATTGTTTCGAATCGCGGAATGAAACAGGTTCAAATAGCGCTTTTCCGCAGAGGGACCAACCTGAAAGAATGCCATCTCGTGATTCACAAGAATTCTGAGCGCTCCGGCATCTTTGGTCGCAGGGAAATATCTCACGCTATATTTGTCGACATCCCCTTCTTCTCCCGGCTTGCCCTGGAATTCGTATTCGCCCGGCTTGAACAACAGTCGTTTGTCAATTCGAGCCTTGCGAACTGTGAATTCCGGCCCGCTTTCATCGACAAGCCCCATCCCTGCAAATTCGGCTTCTGACGTGAATTCATCGACCACGGAAATCTCAACCGAAGCGGTCACTCCATCGGAATCGAATGGCAGAATGACCTTCAGCATCGGAGTATCTTTCTTCTCCGCACCCGGTTGAACCCGCAATTCCAGAGCACCATTTCGAACGCGATAATCCTCCGGCTTCAACCCCACAACCTGCCACTTGTCGGAAAGCTTCTGATTGAAATTATCCTCGAAGAGAATCTGTTCTTCAGCATTGGCAAAGAACGCTGCAAAGCTGAACAGAATCCCGCTGAGCCAGATTCTTCTGGACGTGAATCGCATGGTATTCTCCGCCAAATCAAAAACCAGGAAAGAGAACAAACTGTTTTCAGGTTTGCAAAAGTCTTTTCATCCGAGACAACGAGCCAGAATCTGCGGCAGTTGGGCGGAGAACCGGCTGCGGGGATGCACCTCATCGCACCCGGCTGCTTCCGCCGCGGCCAACTGCTCGGTCTGCACATGAGCGCCAAAGGCGACGGTCTTAATCCCGAGATCGCGCATCCGGCTCACAATCTCGGGCAGATCGAGACCCGAAATCGAAAGATCCAGAAACAGACAACCAAAGGATCCTTCCCCTGCACGCTGCAAAAGGTCTTCCCACTGTCCCGCGACGTCCACCTGTTTTCCCAGTTGGGATGCAGTCCCGGTCATCCGACTGATAAACATCAGGTCTTTAGAAAACAGCAGCCCTTTCGCACTCTCCGTCATCGATTCTTCTGCCTTCAAAAGGGATTCAGTTGCCAGGATTGTCCTTCACTCTACCTTAGACAGGATCAGAGATGTATCGTGGAACCAGAGGGAGGAGACCATGACAACTATTCGCCCCCCCGCTGTCGCAGGGCAATTTTATCCGGCCCGATCGCGGGAACTGGAAGAAATGATCCGCGACTGGCTTGAGACCGGTCCGCTGACTCCCTCGACTGTCCCGCCTAAGGCACTGATCGTGCCGCATGCGGGGTACATCTATTCCGGGGAAGTCGCGGCGAACGCTTTCCGGTTGTTGAAACCGTTCCACGCCGTGATTCAGCGCGTGGTCTTGATCGGTCCTGCTCATCGGGTTCCGTTGACCGGGCTGAGCATGAGCGGAGCGGACTGGTTTGAAACCCCGCTCGGAAAGATCCCGATTGACAAGAGGGCCCGGTTACTGCTCGAACGGTATCCACAGATTTCGATTCAGGATGCCCCGCATGTGGCGGAACATTCCCTCGAAGTCCAGTTGCCGTTCCTGCAACTGCTACTCGACCAGTTTGAATTGATTCCGCTGGTGAAGGGGGCGCGTGACCGGGGAAGGAAATCGCCGAAGTTCTGGAAATCGCCGGGGAGGTCTGGAGACACTGTTTGTGATCAGTTCCGGACCTCAGCCATTTTCTGGATGATGTTCAGTGCCGGAAATTGACCGCGAAACGGCGGAATCGATTGAACACCTGGCCGATCGATTGCACGCTGACTCGGCCTGTGGCCGGAAGGGGATTCAGGTGGTGATGCTGCTCGCCCGAAACGTGGCTACCGGATCTGACTGGTTGAACTGAAGCCAAGAATTCCGAGCGGTCTCCGGCGGCCCGGACAGGGTTGTCGGTTATGGGGCCTTCGTCATGGAAAAGGAAACGCCGGCCGATGTCTGAGACCTCTCATCCCACGACCGCTGAATGGACAGAGCTGTTTCGAATCGCCCGAGGTTCGATTGCCCACGGGCTGGAAGAACAGGAACCGCTCGCGATCGACCTGCAGAAATATTCGGGAGTCATGCGCGAACCGACGGCGACTTTCGTGACACTGCGCATGCAGGGAGAACTCCGGGGCGTGCAGGGAGAACTCCGGGGCTGCATGGGAAACCTGACCGCGGATCGCCCGCTCGTGGAAGACGTCGCGGAGAATGCGTTTGCGGCCGCGTTTCGAGATCCTCGTTTTCCCCCGCTCCTGGAGATGGAGTTCCGCAAAACCCACATTCACCTCTCTTGCTCGGCCCCCCTGAACCGATCAGTTTTACCAGCGAAGACCTGCTGCGGCAGATCCAGCCGGGCCTGGACGGATCATCTCTCAAGGCTTCTGGGGCAGAGGGGGACGTTTCCCCAGTGTGTGGGAAATGCTCCCCTCGAAGGAGGCGTTCTGGAAAGCTCTCAAGCGGAAGGCTCGCCTGCCCGAAAACTACTGGGGAGAAGATGTTAGAGTGGACCGCTATCGGACGATCTCCGCCGATGAGGCAGACTTCCGAACCTGAAATCCACCTGAATTCCGCGAAAAAACGGAACTGTGTGTAAGCCTTGAGTGTTTAAACTAGCAGCAGACGCTCAATTCGGCTCGTTTGAAAAAATGGATTGTTTTCACACCTGATCTCCCAAGAGGATCGGCCCATGGATCTCTCCCCATCCATTCTTCGTCGCTCGTGGTGTCACTCCCAAAAATTGCTGTGCCTGACGGCGGCGCTGTGCTGCGGCGGTGTGCTGCTCAGCGGAGCGGAAAACTCCAAGCCCGCGAAATCGGCAGCAGCGAAAGCCGCCCGCGTCAAAGCCGCCGCGAATAAAGGGACGGGTGCAAAACCCGGGGCGTCGATGTCGATGGAGGAAGATGGGGAGAAGCCCCGCACGGTGGTCGCGAAGACCTCTTCACCATTAACGCATCCCCTGAAATCGCCTGCAGAGATTACGGCGAGTTCGAAGGAAGTCGCGGCCAAGATCGACTCCGCCATCCTCAAGGAGCTGGCTTCGCAGAATCAGAAGCCGGCCGAGATTGCGAACGATGAAGAGTTCATCCGTCGCGTGTCACTGGACCTCGTGGGCAAGCTGCCCCATTCGAGCGACGTCACGGTTTTCTGCCTGGACAGTGATCCGGACAAGCGGACCAAGCTGGTCGACAAGCTGCTCGCGTCCCCCGAATTCTCGCACAACTGGTCCATGTATTGGCGCGAGGTCTTTTTCTCACGGGCTACCGAACAACGAGCCCGCCTCATGCAGACCGACTTTGAAGACTGGATGGAACAGCAGCTTGAAGCGAAGCGACCGTGGGATGCGATTGCCACCGACCTGCTGATTGCCACGGGAGACATTGAAGAGAACCCTTCGACCGCCTTGATCTTCATGCACAGCGGGGAACCGGAAGAAATTGCGGCGGAGGCGTCACGGGTCTTCCTCGGGATCCAGATTCAATGCGCGAATTGCCACGATCACCCGACTGATCGCTGGAAGCGGGAGCAATTCCACCAACTGGCGGCGTTCTTCCCGCGGGTCGTGATGAAACCGAAGCGTGACCAGGGGCCGCGCAGCTTTGAGATCAGTTCCTTTACCCCGGACATGGAAAACCGCGGTCCGGGCAAACTGAAAGAATTGCTGGCAGAACCGGAGAAGTTCATGAAACTGGCGGATCGGAACGGGGACCAGAAACTTTCCGCCGATGAGCTGACTCCCCGTGCTAACAAGCAAGGGGCCGTAAATGGTAAGGGACCGCTCGGAAAGCGACTGCTGGAACAGGGTGACAAAGATAAGGACGGGATGATCTCCCTGAAGGAATTGAAGGACTTCCCCCTTCCCCCGGAACGGCCTGGAGCGGGTGCTGGAGCATTACATGCCGGACCCCGCTAGTCCGCAGGAGAAGGGGACGAAAATGCAGCCGGTCTTCTTCCTGGACAACCAGCCTGCCAGCCACGATCTGTCGGATGAAGCCCGGCGTCACAAACTGGCGCAATACATCACTTCGACGCGCAATCCCTGGTTTGCGAAGGCCTTCGTCAACCGGATCTGGTCGGAACTGCTGGGGCGCGGGTTCTATATGCCGGTGGATGACATGGGGCCGGATCGGACTCCGCAACATCCGCAGGCACTGGAGGCCCTCAGCCAGGGATTCACGGCCAATTACTACGACATCCGCTGGGTGTATCGCACGATCGCGCTGACGCAGACCTATCAACGGGGGATGCAGAAGAATCCCACGAGCGACGAACAGGCGATCTTCGCCGCTGTCAGCCCGACTCACCTCCGCTCGGACTCACTGTATGACGCATTGATCGAGGTGCTGGGGGTGACCTCCGAGCCCAGGGGACAGAAGGGAGCTAAAGGTGTCGGCGCCGCGGCCCGCTATCAGAATCGCAGCTTCCGGGGTCAGTTCAACCAGCTCTTCGGGTTCGACCCCTCGACCCCGCAGGATGAAATTGTCGGCACGGTTCCCCAGGCATTGTTCATGATGAACAACTCCACCGTGAACCAGCATTTGAATGGAAACAAGGGAACGCACCTGGCGCGCATACTGAAAGAGTTTTCCAAGGACGACGATGCGGTGCGGGAACTGTATCTGCACACGCTCGCCCGGGAGCCTCACGAGAAGGAACTGGCCACGTCGCTGGGTTACATCAAGGACGTGAACAACCGGACGGAGGCCTACGAGGATCTGTACTGGAGCCTGTTGAATTCCGCCGAATTCCAGACCAAGCGCTGATTGAATTTCCCTGCTAAGACCTGCACTCCACCTCTCCCATTTTGGAGTCTCGCGATGAACCTATTCCACCATCAGAATCTGGCCTTCGGGCGTCAAGGATTGAACCGCCGCAGTTTCGTGCACGCCGTTTCCGCCGGGGCGCTTGCCGCGGGGACCGTCAACTTCCGGGACATCATGAGCCTGCAGGCGGAAGAGCTGCGCAAAGAGGGGAAATCGATGATCCTGCTGTTTATGCAGGGTGCCCCCAGCCAGTTGGAGACGTTTGATCCGAAGCCGGGGACGGAGCACGGCGGCCCGACGAAAGCGATCAAGACGGCGGTCTCAGGCATTGAGATCGCGGAAGGGTGGGACAAGACCGCCGAGATGATGAAGGAGATCGCGGTCATCCGCTCGATGACGAACAAGGAAGGTCAACACCAGCGGGCGGTTTATCAACTCCACACGGGTTATATCCCCGCCGGGAGCGTGAAACATCCGAGCCTGGGTTCCAACATCGCCCGGGAACTCGCGGACATCACGCAGGAACTTCCCGCGATCGTTTCAGTCGGCCGGACAATCGGGGCCGGTTTCCTGGGGGTGGAATACGAACCGTTCGTCGTCTACAACCCGGGCACGCTCCCCAGCAATTCCCAGTTGACGGTTTCGCGCCAGCGGTTCGACCGGAGGCTGGGCTTGCTCGGAAAACTGCAGGAAGATTTCTCCCAGGAGGGAGGCAAGGCACTCGTCGAGTCTCAACAGAAACTGTACGAGAAGACTTCCAAGATGATTCTCAGTCCCAAGCTGAAGGCGTTCGACATCAGCGAGGAACCCGAGGCAGTCCGGCAGAAGTATGGCGATACGCAGTTTGGGAAGGGATGCCTGCTGGCGCGGAGGCTGGTTGAAGCCGGGGTGACTTTTGTGGAAGTGACAATGGGGGCCGGGGACACCCACGACGACAACTTCTCGGCGGGTGGGCAAACTGGCCGGTGAGGTCGATCCCGCCATCGCCGCCCTGATTTCCGATCTCAAGGAACGGGGCCGCCTGGACAAGACGCTCGTCGTCTGGATGGGAGAATTCGGCCGAACCCGCGGATCAATCCCCGCAATGGCCGGGACCACTACCCCAAGGTCTTCAACGCCCTGATGGCAGGTGGTGGGATCAAGGGAGGTCAGGTAATCGGGACGACGTCGAAAGACGGCAGCAGTATCGATAAGGATCCGGTGACGGTTCCGGACCTGTTCTGCTCGATCTGCAAATCGATGAACGTCAAGCCGACGAAGGAAAACATCAGCCCGCAGGGACGCCCCATCAAGATCGTGGATGGGGGAAAACCGGTCGCTCAGCTCTTCGGTTGAGGGTCTGCTTAGGCCGCGTCTTCAGTTCTGCTCCACGTTGGAGACCAGTTTCTGCCGCAGGTAGGCAGCGCGGGCGACGTTCCGCTCGCCCGATTCCAGCGTGGACTTGTGGAGCTTCTGCAGGTGAGCGGGCTGGGTGTAGATGAACAGCTCGTTGACCGTGGGAATGGGGAGATTCTCGATCAATCCGAGGTTAATCCCCATCCGCAGGCTGGAGAGCAGGTGCATCGTCTCTTCGGAGCTGATGGTCTGGGCGGTTCGCAGGATGCCGTAGGCCCGCGAGACCTGGTCGTGCAGGCTTTGGCGGTTGTCCTTGATGAGTGCGTCCCGGACCCGGCGTTCGTACGCGATGATATTCGGAATGACGTCCTTCACGTTACGAATGATCTGTTCTTCGCTTTTTCCGAGCGTCACCTGGTTGGAGATTTGATAAAAATCTCCCATCGCCTGGCTTCCTTCCCCGTACAGGCCACGGACCGCCAGGCCGATCTTGTGCAGCGCCTGGAAGACTTTCTGGATCTCCTTGGTCAGAACCAGGGCAGGGAGGTGCAACATGACGCTGACGCGGATGCCGGTGCCGACGTTGGTGGGGCAGGCGGTCAGATAGCCGAGTTGTTCGCTGAAGGCAAACGTCACCCGTTCTTCCAGCTTGTCATCGACATGGGAGATCTCCTCCCAGCAACGGTCGAGGTCCAGCCCGCTCCGGAGCACCTGGATGCGGAGGTGGTCCTCTTCGTTGATCATCAGGCTGACGTTTTCCTCGCGGCTGATTTCCACGCCGCGCGCCCCTTGGCCTTCGGCGAGTTCGCGGCTGATCAACTGTCTTTCAACGAGGAACTGACGGTCGAGCCGTTCCAGGGAATTGACGTCGATCAGGGAGAGGGGAGATCCGGAGAGGGTCTGCACATGCTCGATGGCGCCGGACAGGTGGTTGAGGATGTCCGCCCGGACAATATCGTCGGCCCGGCTCAGAAACGGGTATTTGGCCACGTTTCGCGCCAGCCGGATCCTGCAGGAGATGACGATGTCCGACTCCGGGCCGGTCCCCTTCAGCCATTCGCCGCTCGTTTGAGTCAGTTGATCGACGTTCACAGACAGCTTTCAGGACAAGGAGGTAGGTGTAGGATTCTGGAAGCGTAGAGGGTTCAGGGGGCCGGGGTTCCGGGGGATTCCAGTTGCTTTTCCAGCCGCTGGATTTCGTCCCGGATCTGGGCCGCTCGTTCGTAGGATTCCTCGGCGATGGCCACACGAAGATCGTTACGGAGCTTGATCAATTCGTACTGCTTGCGGCTGTCGTCCGGCGCCCGCTTGGGAACCTTTCCGCAGTGCTGGGTTTCGCCGTGAATGTTTTCCAGCAAGGGGAGGAGTTCTTCCTGGAAGGCGATGTAGTCATGCGGGCAACCGAGCCTCCCCTGGCTGCGAAACTCCTTGAAAGAGATTCCGCAATTCGGACAGACGAGCTTGTCGAGCTCATCCAGTTGCTCATCATCCGCGGAAACTTCGACGGCGGGATTGGAAGCGGCGAGGGCGGAGACCGGGTTGCTGAGGTATTGCTGGGCACATTCCTCACAGAGGTGCAACTCGTGTGCGGTCCCCTGAATGATCTCGGTGACGTGCAACGTGGCCGGGTTACTGCAGCGATAACACTTCATGGTTTTTCGATAGCCGGTCCGGGAATTGTTCCCTGTTGAAATAACAGTGAATTTTCCTGCGAACTCGAAGGCCATTCTAGCCGTCGAAGGTATGGTGTCAAGGAAGGGAACGACGTCAGGCTAGGCGTCCTAACGGCAAGCTGATAATATGGATACATGAATTTCCAGCAATTCGTCCGTGGTGCACATTCACCTCCTTCCGGCCTTGATTTTGAGAAGGATTTTCGACAGTTGTCAGAGGTGAGACAGCGCGCGGAATGAACTTCTGATTCAAGTTGCCAGTCTCTCTCCAAGCCCCCCTCCTTTCAGGTTCCATCAGGATTCGCAGAGGACCCTCAGAGATAATGACCCACCTCCCGGACTTCGAGACATTTGCCCGCCTGGCCCGAGAAGGGGATGTCGTTCCCGTTTATCGACAGCTTGTGAGCGATACGCTGACTCCCGTCAGTGCGTATTGCAAAATCCAGGATGGCTCCCACTCATTTCTGTTTGAGAGCGTCGTCGGTGGAGAAAAGATCGGTCGCTACAGCTTCCTGGGTTCGAATCCATTCCTGGAACTGAAAGCGTTTGACCGGACGGTTTATCGAGTTCAGAAGAATGAGGAACGGCGCTGGGTCTCCGAAGATCCGCTGCTGGATCTGCAGAAAGAACTGAACCGGTATAAGGGTGTCCACGTTCCGGGCCTGCCGCGGTTTTGCGGGGGTGCGGTGGGCTATGCCGGTTATGACACCGTGCGGTACGTGGAACGGCTCCCCAATGCTCCCCAGGATGACCGTCAACTGCCGGACTTGCAGTTCGCCTTTTACGACCACATGGTGATCTTCGATCACATCAACAAGACGGTTCTGGCGGTTGCACAGGCCCATGTGAAGGACCAGGATGTCAAACAGGCGTACGAAGATGCCTGCCAACGTGTTGATGACCTCTGCGAGCGCCTGCAGACGAGGCAGGTGAATCTGCCGCTGGCGGATATTCAACTCAAGGGAGACCCGCAGGTTCGTTACACGCCCAATTTTACGCAGGCGGAGTATGAGCAGGCGGTGGAGAAATGCAAGGAATACATCCGGGCCGGGGACATCTTCCAGGTGGTGTTGAGCCAGCGATTGACTGTCGAGACCAAAGTCAGCGCCCTGGACATCTACCGGGCGCTGCGGATTGTGAATCCCAGCCCGTTCATGTTCCTGCTGCGGACGCCGCACGTGGACCTGATCGGGAGTTCGCCGGAGATCATGGTCCGGGTTGAGGATGGGCACACGACGATCCGCCCGCTGGCCGGAACCCGGAAGCGAGGAGCGACTGAAGCAGAGGACGCCGAACTGGCGGCCGACCTACTCGCGGACCCGAAAGAACGGGCCGAGCACGTCATGCTCGTGGACCTGGCGCGGAACGACATCGGCCGGGTCGCACGATACGGGACGGTGCAGCTCAGCGACGTCATGCAGGTCGAGCGTTACTCCCACGTCATGCACATCACCTCCAACGTGACCGGGGATCTGCGGGAGGGATTGCACGCATTGGATGCACTCAGGGCCGGTCTGCCGGCAGGAACGGTATCCGGCGCCCCGAAAGTGCGGGCCATGGAAATCATCGATGAACTGGAGCGGCACCGCCGCGGCCCGTATGCCGGAGCGGTGGGATATATCGACTTCACCGGCCAGATGGACACCTGTATCGCGCTCCGGACGCTCGTTCTGAAGGATGGAAAAGCATACGTCCAGGCGGGGGCCGGGATTGTCGCCGATAGCGTCCCTGCCTCAGAATATCAGGAGACCCTCAACAAGGCGAAAGGGATCCTGAAAGCCATCGAGGTGGCTGAGAGCCAGATTGCCTCTTCCTGATTCCCCGATGAAAAGGGCGTTCCGAAATGGTGCTGCGATCCTTGCTGCGAATGTTGCGGGAAAGAATTCCCGTGCTGTGGATCGCGGCGATACTCATCACTCTGAGCGGTTGTGGAGGGGGAAGCACGCCTCAGAGGACTCCCGGGGTTCAAGCCTCCCCCCCTCAGGCTCCCGCTGCTCCGCCACTGGTTCACAACGAGCCGGCTCCGGGTCCAGGAACTAATTCACCTCAGGATCCCACGGCGGTCGCGGAGAAACCGAAGGATCCGGCGGAAGGGACATCCGGGGAAAAAGATACCGCGGCTCCCCTGATTCATGAGGAGCGTTTCGTGGTCAAAGGAGAGGAGCAGTGGAAGGTCACGGGAAACGTTCCGCTGCAAGAACCGTTTCTGGCGGTGGCACGCACCGACAGAGACAGCACTCAACTGGAGATTCTGGGGGCGGAATCGCCGTCGTCGTCCTTCATTCCCGGCCCTCGCGTGGCCCAGAAGACACTCCCCAAAAATGCGCAACCCATTCCCAATTCGGGATGGTCCCCGGATGGTTTCCCCCTGCGCATCACTTATGGAGTCAATGATCCCTGCGAGATGGCGCTGATCCCGGCGGGGACTTATCACCGGGGCACGGACCACGGGCCGGACGATGCCCGTCCGGAGCAAAGCGTGACGCTCGAAGCGTTCTATATGGATGTCACCGAAGTCACCGTGGCCCAATATGAGCGCATGCGCGAAGCGAATCAGAAAGGCTCGCGCCCGTTGCCTCAACCGTCGAATGCGCTGGCGGATCCCCGTCAACCGGCGGTGGGGATCAGTTATGGAGATGCCCTGTTCTATGCCAAATGGGCGGGTAAGGATCTCCCCTCGGAGGCTCAATGGGAAGCCGCCGCGCGCGGCCCGCAGGGATATCGATACGTGTGGGGAAATGGGCGCGTGGTGTGGGAGAAGCAGCGCGCTCGAAATCAGCTCGATCCGGTCGGTTCCTTTCGGAGCGACATCAGCCCCTTTGGAATCCTCGATTTGACGGGGAACGCCCGGGAATGGTGCAAAGATAAATACTCCCCGACTTCGTATGCGGAGCAGGCGGGGCATGGACTGTTGCGCGATCCGGTCTTTAATGGTCGATCCGTTCCGACGGGGCATCAGGCGGTCCGTGGAAATGGGGAGGACTGGTCTGCATGGTGCCGGGGGCATGCTTCCGGAAGCGACCGGGTCGGGGGAATCGGCCTGCGTTGCGTCCTCCGCTTGAGTCCCGGGGGAGACACCCCTGTCCGGGAAGCACCCTCCGCAAGGGAACCAGGCGAAAAACGCCCGGCCGGTACACCTGCCAGACCTGCACCCAAAGAAACCAAGGATGTGGGATTTTAAGGGATTCGGAGAAATCGCCTGCGTTACAACCCGCGCACTCTCTCTGAAGTGAGAAAGATCCCGCTGCCCAGAGCGGTTGGCTGGCAAGAAAACCGGACATCTGCTAGCTTCTTGGGATCGTGGAGCGGACGGAAAGACTGCTCTCGAAATACGTTACTTCAAGCCTTCCGCAATCCCCGGTTTCCTTCCTTTTGTCGTCACGGACATCAGATGACTACCATGACCAAACCTAGCCCCATCGCCGGGGTTTCACCGACTCGCGAGGCTGTTGTCGCCATCGTTTATCCTTCGATTGCAGCCACCGGGTTGGGGAAGGAACTGGGAAAACTGTACGACTCGATCCCAACAAAGATCTGGGGAATCAAGGTTTCCCAACTGCTGTTCGCGCTCCCTACCTCCCCGGTTGCCCTGCTGCTGTACTTCTACCTGAAGGCTCTGGGGGTTCGGTATGTCCTCACGAACCACGCGGTGCAGACCTGGGCGGCGCTGGGAAATCGGAAGGTCTCGCAAGTCGCGCTGACGGATATCGCCTCGATCGATATCTACGAGAGTTCGGGGCATCAGTTCTACGAGGCCGGGGATCTGTACCTCATCGGAAAATCGGGGGAACACCTCGCGATCCTGCAGGGGATTCCCTATCCGAAGATCTTCCGCCAGACCATCATGGAAACTCGAGATGCCCGCCAGCAAGTGGCATCCTCCCTGGAACGGATCAAGGCTCGCGGCTGATCGTGTCCTGATCAAACCGCTGGGGGGTTTATCCGACAGCTCAAAAGCCGACGGCTTGATTGATCGGTCGACTGCGCCTTCAATCGCAGAATTGCTTACTATTCCGCAATCTCTCTGGCGGATTCCATGACCGCTCTCTGAGATGAACCACCAATTTCCCGTCGACGGGGTGAATTCCACTAGGCAGGCCGCTGCGGCGCGTTACCGTGGAAGATGTGAAGCGAGCCAATGGAGGGCGCTTAATGAAGAAGTGAAGTAGAGAGAGACTTCACCGGCAAACAATGGTGGCATGATGCGCGCCAATACGGCGAATAAGCCTTCATGCCCGTTGAGGTGAAGCCGCGATCAGTTTCGAATCCGTCTTCGCGTGGACACCCAGTGAAGTGGGTGCCTTTGGAAAGGCGGCCTAAGGAACTGGAAAGGAGTCGAGCCATGTGGTGGAAAACCAAAGACGCTCATCTGCCCGGGGAAGACAAACGTCAGGTCGAAGCGCATGCCCCCGCATGCGGCGAAAAGCTGATCGACACCGACCATTCCCATCCCTCCCACCAGATCCATCACGTTGAAACCGTCGTGCGGAACATGCTTCTGAGGATCCCGCACGCGAAGTTCTCCAATCTGGTGATCCATCGAGTGCCGCATGGAGTCTGCCTGGAAGGGCGGATGGAAACGGATGCGGAAACCCCCGATGTCTGCACGCTCCTCATGGGGACCGAAGGGATCGATACCGTAGTGAATCGGCTGACGGTGGAACACGAGACCCCACGCCAGGAACTGGTTGGGGGAACGTCGCTCAAACGTTGATCGTGAACGGTTCCCGCTGCTCCCGGCTCAGAAATTTGTTGGCCTCATCATCGCCGACAAATTTCTCGGCGGCGGGATCCCACGTCAGCTTGCGTCCCAAGCGGCAGGAAATATTGCCGAGGTGACAGACGCTTACGGAACGATGCTGGCTCTCCACATCGGAATCGGCTTGGAGCGTGATTTCACGCTTTCGATGAAGTTCGCCATGTGGTTCCCCGGTTTGCCGAAACGATACAACTTGTCCATCAGCGCAGCCACCGGATCCATGAGAGACTTATCCGCATCCTGCCCCTCAATCGGAGCGCCCTTAATCCGTTCGCGATTGATCCGAATTCTCCCCTTATCACCTTCGATTAATACAAACTCGTCGCCGGAAACAATTTCCAGGTCGACTCCATTCTCATACTTGTAATGGATTTTGGGATTTTTCGGTGTGTTGTATCCACCGGCGATCTTAGGCATCACCGTTTCGCTCCCATCAATGGAAACCGGTCCGGAACTCTCCATGCCGAGAGCCCACTGTGCGATGTCGCAATGGTGCGCGCCCCAGTCGACGATGCCGCCGGAGTATTCACCACCAGCGGAATGAGAAAATGGGACCGCTCCTTGCAATAGTCGACCTTCGGTGCCTGTCCCAGCCAGGGTGTTCCAATCGAGGTTCTTGGGAACTTCGATGCCGGGGGAAGGCCTCCTTCCAGCGTCGACAGAGGCAGGCTGACCGTTACTTTCTGGATCTGGCCGAGTTGTCCGCTCCGACGGTCGCCACGCCGGCAACCAGGTCAGGTTTTTCTGGCCCTGCTGTTGCGTCCCAACCTGCAGCACCTTGCCCGTTTCCTTGACGACCTTGATCAACTGCTGCCCTTCGGCAATCGTGAGAGTCAGCGGCTTTTCGCAGTACACGTCTTTCCCGGCCTGCATTGCTTCAATGGCGATTTTCGTGTGCCAATGGTCAGGGGTGCCGATGGTGACGATGTCGATATCCTGCCGTTCGAGGAGTTTGCGGTAATCGCCGTACAACTCCGGCTTGGCATCGGCTTTCTCTTTGACAACCCGTTCCTTCGCCTTCTCCGCGTGATCGCTGTCGACGTCGCAGATCGCCACGACATCGGCGAATTTGAGGGCATTCATCATGATGCCCGTTCCCTGGCCTCCGACCCCGATCGCCCCCGCCACCATCCGGTCGGACTTGGCCTTGGTCTCGTTCACCGCCCCGTAGCAGAGGTCTCCCATCCAGGCGGGGATCAAGGCTCCGGCGGCGATGGCAGTTCCGGTCCGGTGCAGAAACTCACGGCGATTCTGGGGCATGACTAACCTCGGGTGATGATTTTTCTGAAAACTCGCTGACCAACGCATCAACGATGGCCCGACTGATCTGCCCGAGAATTGGAAACCAACTCCGGAAGACTTGAGTTGCGACAGCACTCGCGATTCCGCAGAAGATCCACTCCGCGGCCCCGATGATCCAAGGCCAGGGGGAGCGTGTGAGTCCCAACGGGCGGCTGCGGAATTCCAGAAAGCCCCCCAGCTCAAGAGTGCGAGTCTTGTGGTTCACGCTCTGCAGATACTCGCGGTACGGCTTGACCGCCGGGTCGGAAGCATTGGCAGGGTCGGAGGCTTTCTGCCGCCATTCTTTATCCCACTCCGCAGCCGGATCCCGGGCGAAACTCTGCCGCCAGCGCTGAACATAATCCCGATACTGCAGCCCCAGTTGTCCTCCCCAGACCAGCAGTCCCAGAATCAGGGGGATCATCCAACCGGCGGGAAATCGAGCTTGTGAGGACCGCCAGGCGTTCAGCCCCCCCACGGCCGCTCCGACCAGTATTGGATACAGAAAGAACAGCTTTACTCGACTGGGAAGGAGATAGCAGAATCCGCTCAGCAGCATCGTCCCCAGGAAAATCTCGCCGATCACACGGACTGTGGAGACCTTCTTCGTGGGGGTCTCCGCCGGGAGGGAAGGGGGGATGTCGTCCTGCGGGGCGGTCTCATTCATGGATCGCTTTCAGCCCACACGCCAGACGGACCCGGTCGAGAACCCGCTGTCCCTTTTCTCGGGCCCGTTGTGCCCCTTCGCGAAGAATCTGTTCCACCTGATCGGGATTCGCTTCCAATTCGGCCCGTCGTTCGCGCGCAGGGGCGAAGTATTCCATGGCCGCTTCGAACAAAGCCTGCTTCGCTTCGCCGTAGCCCATTCCTCCCGCGCGATACCGCGCCGCCAGGGCCGCTTGCTGCTCGGGAGTGGCGAAGAGTTTGTAGAGGGTGTAGACCGGCACACGTGTCGGGATTCTTCGGCTCTTCCACCGGAGTGGGAGTCGGTCTTGATCGACATGATCTTCTTGCGAAGTTTTTCTCCGGCTCGAAAAGCTCGATCGTGTTCCCGTAACTCTTCGACATCTTCTCCCCATCCGTCCCCGGAACCTTGGCGGATTCGTCCAGCGTCTTGGCGTTGGGGAGAGTCAATGCCTCTCCGTACAGTGAATTGAAGCGGAGCGCGATGTCGCGGGTCACTTCGATGTGCTGCACCTGGTCGCTCCCGACGGGGACGATGTCACTGTCATAGAGCAGGATGTCGGCCGCCATCAGCACGGGATACGTAAACAGTCCCGCGTCCGCCGCGAGTCCTTTGGCTTTCTTGTCCTTGTACGCGTGACATTTCTCCAGCAGATGCATCTGGGTGACAGTCATCAGGAGCCACATCAGTTCATTGACTTCCGGCACATCCGACTGTCGGAACAGGGTCGCCTTGGCCGGATCCAGTCCGAGCGCCAGCAGATCGACGGCCGCCTCCTGGGTGAATTCCTGCAGCTTCGCGGGATCGTGCACCGTCGTCAGGGCGTGCAGGTCGGCGATGAAATAAAACGATTGTTCGTTCCCCTGCAGGGCGATGTATTGCCGGATCGCACCAAAGTAGTTTCCCCAGTGGAAACGTCCGGTGGGTTGAATCCCTGAAAGAACTTTCATGACTGCTCGCTCGAATCTCGCTGGCCGGGAAATTTATGCGTTACGCTTTTCGCTCGGGGATTTGCAGGGTGCCGACGATCTGTTGCACGGAAGACAACTTTTCTTTTCGCAACTGATCCGCCAGTTGATCCACCAGTTGGCCGGCCAGTTGAGGATTGTAGAAGTTCGCCGTTCCGATTTGCACGGCGGAAGCCCCCGCCACCAGGAATTCCAGCACGTCTTCCACGCTTTGAATCCCCCCGATGCCGATGATCGGCACGGACACCTTCTGGGCCACCTGCCAGACCATCCGCAGTGCGATCGGCTTGATGGCCGGTCCGCTCAATCCTCCCACGACGTTTCCCAGAATGGGGCGGCGTGTCTTCCAGTTGACAGCCATTCCCTGAAACGTGTTCACCATCGAAACGGCATCCGCCCCGGCTTCCGCAGCGGCATGGGCGATTTCGACGATGTTCGTGACGTTCGGAGTGAGCTTGGCGATGACCGGCAGGGGGCAGACACTGCGGACCCCCGAGACGACCTGGGAGGTCAATTTGGGGTCGGTCCCGAAATCGACACCGCCGCTGACATTGGGGCAGGAGATATTCAACTCGATGGCGGCGATCCCTTCGAACTCACCGACACGGGCGGCCATGTCCAGAAATTCGTGGGCATTATGCCCGGCGATATTGGCGATGATCGCGGTGTCGAGCGATTTGAGATAGGGCAAATGCTTCTGCAGGAAGACTTCCAGGCCGTCGTTATCCAGGCCGATCGAATTCAGCAGTCCGGAGCTGGTCTCCACGGTCCGCGGCGGAGGGTTTCCGATCCGCGGCTTCAGGGTTACGGTCTTGGGGACAATACCGCCGAGCTTCGAGAAGTCGGTGAAGGCCTCCATTTCCCGGGCATAGCCGAACGTTCCGGAGGCGACCAGAATCGGATTTCTCAAGCGGATGCGGTTCAGCGCCACCGACATCTCGACGGGGGATTGCTCCGCAGCTAATCCCGCCTGTTCGTCCCGCATTCCGCCGCACTCCTTCTACCGTCACGTTCTACTATCATGAAGTTTATTCGAGGGGGTTCGATTGCCCTTTCGCATCCTATCGCTCCCGGCGGGGTGGAGCAATCAATGCGTCTGTCTCCGCAGCCTTCTCGCTGGAAAAACAACATCACCCCGATGACGGGACAAGCCCGCTCGGGGTGATGCTGCGTTTTCGGAGTCACACAATGTACGGCAGGCGAATTTGCCCCTGTCCGCTTGAGGCGGGGCAAAAGGAAGTCGAGGCGCGCGAGCCTCCACTCGTCACGGAGATGTGATGTCTTGAATGAGAGGGACTTTGCCCGGACTCGATGCGTCAGCGACGGGCTTAAATCACGCCGCCGTGCGTACGATACGGGGTTTCAAAGTCAGGAGTATCCAGGAACCAGATTCGTTCCCAGATTTCAGTGATCTGCCGGAAGTTTTCCGACGTGAAGATCAACTGCCTGGCTCGAATGTCGGGCTGTCCCGAAAAGATCGGGAGGATACACCCGACATTGGCCGTCGTCAGGACCGCTAACGTGACACTCAACAGGAACTTTCGCATGGTTTTCTCCGAAAACGACAAACACATCCTTGTGCCGTATCCGTAAGGAGACGGCTCGAACCTGCCGAGCGCAAAACATGCGCTCGGGATTGGTCCCTGCCTGCATTTCAATGAATTGTTGAGAGGGTCGAGAGAGAGATCGAAATCTTTGCGGGAGCAAGGGTTTCGAGAGTTCGAAGTGTTATTTGAGGCTTGCCCACAGTCCGACTCGTTCATCGAGAACCCGAGATGAACGAGGCAAACCGTGTTCAAAACTTCATTTGCGGCGGCGACCGGCGGGGAAGTCTAGGAGTGGCTGGAACTTGCATCGGGAGGAGTCGTCGAACCCGTGGAGCCTTGAGTGGCAATCGCTTCCTGATTGGCACGGGCTCGTGCGGCTTCTTCTTCGAGGAGCCTCACCTTTTCTTCCATTTCCTTCCCTGGCTTGAACGTCACCACAAACTTTTCTGCAACATAAACCTGCGTTCCGGTTCGAGGGTTACGAGCCTTGCGGGCCGCCCGTTTTTTGACCTCGAACACTCCAAAGTTTCGCAATTCAATCCGACCGTCATGCACCAAGGTTTCGACGATCGCATCAAATGTTTTCTGAACAATCTCCTTGGTCTTCAGTTGGGTCAGACCGATCTCCTCGGAGATTGCTTTTACGATTTCTTTTTTCGTCACGAGTGGGTCTCCCGCCAGCAGGGTCGTCGGCCACCGGGCCTTTGTGGGTTGAGCCGCAAAACGTCTCAAATGTAATAGGCCTCTGGACTTAGTGTCAAGAGAATTACTTTTGAGCCGTAGACCCCTTGTACTGCGGGATTTTCATAAAGTCAACACAGGATTGACGGTAGGGCATTTTTTTGGGTGGATCGACGTCAAAATTCGCCGCGATTCACCCAATTCTCATCGAATTCCCTAAGTCACCGCATGCTGACAGTTTGTGTCGAGAAGGATCCGGCGCTCGTTTTGCGCAAGACCTCTCCCGTCAGGGTAAATATCGACACTCTACGCCCGTCAACTTCAGCAAAATCGATACAATCCGCAAAGTCGCCTGGCAGCCGAAAGAGCAGGTCGAAGTGGGCCTAGCGAGAGGAGGGTTCCGTTTTTTCCTCGGACTGAGGGGACTGCCGTTCCTTCAGGAATTGGAACAGCACGTCATAGTCCCATTCCAGATCATGCTTGCGATGCAAGTCCTTGATCTCGTTGAGGAACTGCTCCATCAGCAGGGGGCCCGCCTGGGCATAGTTGGGATCGCAAAAGAAGATGCGGCACCCCAGGGGACGCCGTTCGCGCGCCGTGCAGAGCTTGTTGATCTGAAAGGGGCAGGACCCGGCTTCCACGACGGCATCCGGAGGAAGTCCTTGCTCCAGCAAGAGATCCGCCTCCGGTCGGGTGATGTAAAGATGATGCCCGTACTCTTCGAATCGACAGCAGCGGCCACTCAGCTCGCAGACAGGGGCGGCCTGATGAACGGCAGCGTCGGCCCGCGCATAGATGTCGAGCAGTTCGGCCCGGATTTCAGCAGGGAGCTCAGACATCAGCCGCGACTTCCAAAATGACAGGACCGGTCAGAGCTTCATGACGGCGGCTTGCCGTTGAATCTCTTCGAGGCTCACAAAATTCCCTTTGCCGACCCCGGGGCAGGTCTCCTTGAGCCCTTCCCAAGCCTCGGGAGATCGCAGGTTGGAATCCCAGAAAGGCCAGGTCCGACACTGACGCGGACGGACGGGATAGACGGTGCAGTTCCGTTTGACGCTGTCGAAAAAGACGCAATCGTAGTTGGACTTCTCGCGTAATGTCGTTCGAATTCCGGCTTTGCGAGTATAGATCGTGCGAAACTCATCGACGGGCATGTTGATATATTTGGCCATCGCCTGGACCTCTTCCTCGTTCATCCAGACGTAACCGGGTGCTCCGGTGCAACAGTTGCCGCATTGCGTGCAGGCGAAACGCAAACCATCCTTGTACCAAGGTTCCGACATAATCAAACTCTTTCCATCCTGTGGGAACTGTTGCGAGCGAATCGACCGCCATGCAATGATGAGAGAAGGCCAGTAACAAGCCCCTGTTTTTCCTGTCCAGATTCTGAAATAAACCGACCCAACTCACAAGTCCGCCCCCCCGGATGAAGCCGGGATCATTTAACAAGGATCTGGAATGACTGCCGGCAATAGCCTTCCGAAAACCTCGCCCGGTGCCCGGCTCAGGGGGGCGTATGCTGACCGGGCCATCGCGGTCCCAGGGGTCTTTAATGCCCTGGTCGCACGTCAGGCGGAAGAGGCGGGATTCAAAGCTCTGTACCAGTCCGGGGCGGCGTTGTCGGCCAGCTTGTCCGCGACACCGGACGTGGGACTGTTGACGGTCACTGAATTCGCGCAACAAGGGAAATACCTGGCGGAGGCGGTCAACATTCCGGTCTTTTCCGACGCTGATACGGGGTTTGGCGAAGCGCTCGCCGTGGAGAGAACCGTTCGCGAATTCGAGTCCGCCGGGTTAGCCGGGCTGCATCTGGAAGATCAGCGTCTGCCCAAGCGATGCGGCCACCTGAGCGGTAAAGAACTGGTCTCGACCACTGAGATGGTTGCCAAGATCAAAGCGGCCGTTGCCAGCCGGCGAGATCCGGATTTCGTGATTATCGCGCGGACTGATGCCCGTGCGAGTGAAGGACTGCCGGCCGCGGTGGATCGCGCGAAAGCGTACCTCGATGCGGGAGCCGATGTCATCTTTCCCGAAGCCCTCCAATCCGCGGAGGAGTTTCGCCAATTCGGCACGGACTTGCGCGCACCGATGCTGGCGAACATGACCGAGTTCGGCAAAAGCCCGCTCCTGAGCGTGGCGGAACTGGAGGAGTGGGGGTATCGTCTGATCCTGTTCCCGGTCACGATCATGCGAGTCGCGATGCAGGCGACAAAACAGGCATTGGAAACACTCGCGCGGGAAGGCTCGCAGCAGTTGTTCCTCGATCAAATGCAGACGAGAGCGCAACTTTACGAACTGTTGCGCTACGACTCCTACGATCAGCGAGACCAATCGTATTTCGGGAAAAAGAACTGACTGTTTGCGGACGCATTTAAATGGAGAAGTGACGGGCACGTATGACATTGATTCAACATCACGAAGGGGGTTATCACTTTCTCCCCGGGATTGCTCCCTACTCTTGTGGCGTCGTCTCTTCTCCGGGATTTGAGATTGTGTACGTGCGTCTCAGGAAGCCCGTCGCATGGAAAGCCGGGTTTGACCTGGTGGATCGCTTCCTCCGCGATCAGGACCGTCCCCGCGCGGCGTTGTGCGGCATGGCGCTCCGCTGTCCCGCCCCTTACAGCTTTGAGGGGTTTAAAGCCTACAACAAGGAATACGAGACGGTCCTGCAGTCGTGGGAGATGTTCGTGGACGGAGTGAACCCCATCGCCCGGACGAATATCGCCCCTGCGCTCGCGGCCCCTTCCGAGCAGGTTTTGTATGCCTTTTCGTTCACCCGTCCAGCACCGCTCTCCGCTGAAAGTACATTTGTCGTTGCGGGGGCAGGGGAATTACCCGAAGGGAGCCTGGCGGCGGAAGCGATCTACAAACGAGGAGACGTTTCTCCCAGCGGTGTCGCAGCGAAAGCGAAGTTCGTGATGGACCTGATGGAGAATCGTCTCCTGGGACTGGGGGGCGAATGGAGCCAGGTCACCACAATGGATGTCTATACGGTCCACCCGATCGACCATTGTCTTGAGGAAGTGATCCTCCAGCGTGCCGGCTCCGCCAGTTTGCATGGCATCAACTGGTTTTACACCCGTCCGCCGGTTCAGGAAATTGAATTTGAAATGGATCTGCGCGGTGTCCGAACGGAACTGTGGCTTTAAATCCCGCTGATCCCTAAACGTTTGTTGTTATTCGAAGGAAAGTCTTGCCGCCATGAGTCAGCACGAAGATCTGGAACGCGTCTTGAACAGCGGAATTGTGGCCGTGATTCGTGCCTCTTCCGGAGAGCAACTGGTGAATGTCGCGCGGGCCCTGTATGAGGGAGGAGTCGATGTCCTGGAAGTGACATTTACCGTGCCGAATGTTCTGGAGATTCTCTCCGCCGTGCGCAAGGATCTGGGGAACAAGATCCTGCTGGGGGCGGGAACAGTCCTCGATCCGGAAACGGCCCGGACGGCGTTGCTCGCGGGAGCGGAATACATCGTCTCGCCTTGTGTGAACGTTGACGTCATTCGACTGTGCAAACGCTACGGCAAACTTGTTATGCCGGGAGCGTTCACGCCGACGGAAGTCCTCACCGCCTGGGAAGCGGGGGGTGACATCATCAAGATCTTCCCGGCGGAAATCGGTGGCCCCGCCTATCTCAAGGCGTTGCACGGCCCGTTGCCGCAGGTCCGCCTGATGCCGACCGGCGGTGTCGATCTGAACACGATCACCGACTTCCTGAAGGCAGGGGCCTGTGCCGTCGGAATCGGCAGCCAACTGGTGGAAAAGAAAGCGGTTGAAACCGGGAATATGGCCCGGATTCGGGAACTGGCAGGGGAGTACACGCAACTGGTCAAGCAGGCGCGGGCGCAGAAGTAGCCGTTAGAACCGCTACAGACGGCAAAATCTTCTCAAGTCCCGCCATCCTCACAGACGATACCCGTGGATGACAGGGGATCACGCGCCTCGGGCGTGGGGTTTCCCGTATCGCTGTCAGAATCGGGTTTCAGGCCGGATCTTCTCTACCGTCAATGAGTTACGCATTGAAGGTAGCCACGAACCGGCCCCCTCGCTTGAGGAGTTTCCAATGCGTCAGTTCTCGGGAATCATGGCTGTGGTCGCCGTTCTGGCTTTTGCCGGCGCGGTTCATGCCGCCCCAGGAAAACCGGTCTACACCAACAAGGCCCGATTCCGGATCCCCTATAACTTCGACGCGGAAGAGATGAAGCGGATCGGAGCCAAGGAAATCCGGCTGTATGTTTCCGATGACAAAGGGGGACGCTGGCAGATGGCCCAGTCGGTCACTCCGGAAGTGGGCAAGTTTCAATATCAGGCGGCGGGGGACGGCGAATACTGGTTCAGCGTCCGGACCGTCGATGCCCAGGGCCAAATGCATCCCAGTGGCCAGGTGACGGAGCCGGGGTTGATCGTGATTGTGGATACGACTCCTCCCGTGCTGGAAATGAATCTGCGACAAAGCACTCCCGGTCGAGTCGCATTAGAGTGGATGGCCAGCGACAGCAACCTGGACCCGACTCAGTTGCACATGGAGTTCGTCCAACCGGGAACACCCAACTGGTCAGCGATCGGTGTCGTCCCGAAAGCCGCGGATCAGACAGAGTGGAGTGTTCCGCAGGGAGGGACCGTCGCGGTCCGAGGCACCATCGCGGATCTGGCGGGGAACGTGGGACGGGTGGAACGACGCCTCGATGTCCAACTGCCTGCCGGTATTAACCCAAACACCCGCCCGGCCGTTCCGGATTTCAGCAAGCCCATCGCATCCGGGCAGAACTCACAGCAATTCACGAACATCACCCCCCAGGGGGGTGGAACTCCTCCCACCGGGATGACGGAAACCAATCGTTTTCCCTCCGCAGTGCAGGTACAGCGAGAAACACAACCCTCGAATTCCATCGCGAATTTTTCCGGGGGACAGGGAATGTTTTCCAACCCCAATCCGGAAACGGCCCCGCAGGGGACATTGCCTCCTCCTGCGATGAATGACAACACGAATTCTCAACGTCCCATGACCAGCTTCGTAACCGCCAGCCGTTCCCCGGTGGGGACGCAAATGCAGAACTTTTCCGCGGCTGGACGTCGCGTGCGGGTGATCAATTCCCGACAATTCAACATCGGGTACAAATTGAATGACGTGGGCCCCTCGGGGATCAGCCACGTCGAAATGTACATCACCCAGGACGATGGCGCGACGTGGCAGAAATATGGTGAGGACACCGACCGGACCAGTCCGTTCCTGGTCGAAGTTCCCCAGTCGGGGATGTATGGCCTGACGCTGGTGGTCCGGAGCGGTGTCGGGCTAGCGGCGGATCCGCCTCGTCCCGGGGATAAGCCTAATATGCTCGTCCTCGTGGATAATGCTGCCCCCAGTGTGGAGTTGCTTCCGGTGGAACAAGGGCAGGGATCAACCGCGAATAATCTGCTGATCCGCTGGCGGACGCGGGAAGACCATCCCGCGGAGCGTCCCGTGTTCCTGTATTACGCCATGAACAAGCAAGGCCCATGGCAGCCGATTGCGATGGCCCTGGAAGATCAGGGGAGCTTCGCCTGGACCGTCGGTCCGGACGTCCCCTCGCGCTTCTTCCTGCGAGTCGAAGTCCGCGACGCCGCGGGGAATATCGGACGGGGAGAAACCCAAGAACCGCTGATGGTCGATCTGTCACGCCCCTCGGCGGAGATCGTGGACATCGAATCCGGGATCAATGTCCAGCCGCAGCAGTAATGCGCGGAGGATTCGATGACCCTCAGGCCGTCGGCTGATTATTCTCGGTCGAAGTCGGCTCGAACTTGGGGGGTTCAAACTTCGGCGCGTTCGTCTCCAGGCGATCATCTTCGGCGATGGGCCGCGAAGAGGGGGTCGAGTTGCCCTGGTAGTAATTGGACGAACCAGCGCCGTGAATCTCGTCCTCAATGCCGCGAATTCCCTTCTTGAATTCGACCAGTCCTTTTCCCAGGCTGCGGGCGACCTCGGGAAGCTTGCTTCCATACAGCAACAGGGCGATCACTCCGAAGATCAGCAATTCGGTGGTGCCAATTCCGCTGGGTATGAAACCAAAAATTGAAGGGGCCATCTCTTTATCTCCCGACTCTCTCCGTCACGCTTGATTCCGCCGCTTCAAGGCGGCCAAGCCGCTCGAAGATATGGACTTCCGACCTAATTCAACTTTTCTTGGGTTTTGGAGGCTTCGTCTTCTCCGGGGTCATTCAACCCCTTTTTGAATTCCGAAACGCTCGATCCCAGAGAACGCATCACACTGGGGATTCTGGAACCGCCGAAGAACAACAGGACGATCGCCAGGACGATCAACAGTTCATAAACGCCAACACCAAACATTGCATAACCTCGTCGCGGAAGTGCGGGAATTCGTGGCCGATCTGTTCCATTGTACCCCCTTCCGCCGGGGAAAATGAACCTCAGAACAGGCCTGGATTTGTGAACTAGAGCAGGAAAAATCGCTAGGACCGGCGCAACAGTTCCGATTTTCGCCCCGTTTGATACCGACTCCGGGGAGCCTTGCGGTGACAGGGAGGAGGGTTCTCGTTGTCCGGCTCATGCCCAGCCGGAAAGGAGGTCTTCACGGAAACGTGCTGCGGAGGTTGCACAGAAACGACTCGTCGATCGAGTCCACATCCACTCACCGACCCGCGGAGGCGCAGGTTTTCAGGAGCGGCCCCATTCTGCCTTGATTCCCCTTTATTCTAAAGGGAAGTCCGAGACTGTCAATGTCCTTCGGGGGTGACAATCCCGTCAGGCCGCGGATTCGCCCAACGCGTCCTGCCAGGTGGACTTGAGCAGCAGCCACATCTCACGACGCTGGACGCTTTCCGCGAACTCTTTCAGATCAGCCTGGTTCTTTCCAGAGGCCTGTTCGCACAGGTCGACAAAGGTCAACGGGTGCCACCCGGCGGATCCTTGAAACAAGCGTGCCTGCTCGGCATCGCTCATCTGAAGTTCTCTCTGAGCAATTTCCTGACGAGCGAATTCTCCCAGCGGCTTGAAGATCGGATGCTCTCCCAAGGCACGGAACCAATACTTGGCATTCCCGTAGTCCGGTTCGCGGCGATGCAGAATCGCATGCCAGTAATCCGCGGCACGATGAATTCCCGCTCCTTCAATGCTTTGCGACAACTCATGGCTGTGAGGCAGATCGTCGTGCAGCAGGAACAGGCCCGCTTTGAACGCAACCGCGTCAGGGGCCGACCGTGCGCCGGGCAACAACTGATCGACGTCAACGGATGAAAGAATACTCCGAAGTTCGGCAAAGCTGTCCGAAGGGGGACCGGGTACGAGTTCGGATGAGGGGAGGGATCGTGGCCATTCGTTGACCGCCGTCTCTTCCGAGTAAACCACCTCGCAAGGCGCGCCTTTCAACAGCCCGGCGATCAGCTGCTGTCGGACTTCACAAGACGAGCGGGGTAACGAATCTTCTCGAGAAAAAAACTTCCGTCCAAAGATGACCAGCGGGGCGAGAATAGGAAGCATCGTGCAGATGAGAGGGGAATAATTCTGCCACAGGAAGGCGGTCTGGGCGTTGGCAATGACGATCATCTGATCGGGAGACGTCTGCTCCAGAATTCCGCGTCGAGCGGGTTCAGAGAGTGCAGACCACTCCTCCACGTGCGCTTCGGTCATCCCCAGGATGAAATCGCCACGAACAGTGGCCAGTGACGGGGAATCCTCGTCGGGCGAGATATTCCGATACGTCAGATAGTCACGTTCCGTCGCTCCCACCGAGGGAGAAAATCCAAATCCAAAAATTTCTAGTCGCATGGCCAATCACTTTGTGCTCTCAGCGAGAATTCCGCCGCTGCCCACGGGTGAGAATAATCCGCGTCTCTTGTATCTTCCTGCTCTCTCCTCAAGACTGCAAGAACAGGCTTGTCCATCTCTCCCTTTTCCATCAAAGTAGTCTGGTCAAACCTTGTGAAAAATGCCCTATTTCGCTAGCCGAACTAACCAACGTCTTTCTGTGTCCTCTCGGGCGCGACAAAATCGCATTGCTCCGGTTCCCGAATTGCCTGCAGTTGAAGATTGTCATGGAAATTCCCCCAAACCTCCAGATCCCGGATGAAGAACTGCGGTTTGAATACGCCCGCAGCGGCGGACCAGGGGGGCAGAACGTCAATAAGGTGAACTCCAAGGCGACTCTCCGATGGCAACCTGCCTTGAATGAATCCCTCCCGAGTGGGGTCCGGGAGCGGTTCCTGAAACGCTTCCAATCCCGGCTGACGGAGGGAGGGGAACTCCTCATCGTCGGACAAAGGTTTCGAGATCAACCGAAAAACGTCGCCGATTGTCTGGATCGGCTTCGGTTGATGATTATAGAAGTGCTTCAACCCCCGAAACGTCGGATCAAAACCCGGCCCACGGGTGGGTCGGTCCGTCGCAGACTGGAGACAAAACGGCAGAATTCCCAGAAGAAGCAGGGGCGTCGGGGCCGCTCCCTGGGGGAAGATTGACGTCGGGAGTGGGAAGCAGCTAATTTTATGACTTGAGCTCAAAGAGGATTTGCGAGCCCAGCCCGGCTGCACATCTCACCACGACGTATCATCGTTGCACGAATTGACCTCCTCCGAACTGATCTCCTCAATGTCTCCACACGCCGAAGCCGTCCAGATTCAACCTTGTCACTTCGTCAATCGGGAGTTGAGCTGGCTGGAATTCAACGCCCGCGTGCTGGAAGAGGCGGAAGATGAAGCCAATCCGCTGCTGGAGCGGATCAAGTTCCTGAGCATCTTCAGCAGCAACCTGGACGAATTCATGATGGTGCGGGTCTCGGGCCTGCGGTCCCAGATTCAGGGAGCCTCCGAAGCGGAGGATGCGATTCCAGACCGGCTGAGCCCGCAGGAACAGTTTGACCGGACTCATGCCCGCGCGCACGAACTGGTGGCGCGGCAATACCAGGCCTTGAACAAGAATCTGCTGCCGCGCCTGGCGAAAGAAGGAATCCGCCTGCTCGCTCCGGGAGAATTGAACTCTGAGCAGAAGGCCTTCATGGATGAATACTTCGACCAGACGGTATTCCCGGTCCTGACCCCGATGGCGATTGACCCCAGCCATCCGACCCCGCATCTGCGGCACCGGGGTATCTACACTGGCAGCGATGATCCAGCAGAAAGGGCCGCGCGTCGGAGGCCCGAAGCGGATGCTGGCCGTCGTCCAGATTCCGAGCGTGCTCCCTCGATTGATCCGTCTTCCGGGTGACGGGGCCCAGTTTGTGCTTCTGGAGCAATTCGTCGGCTCACGCCTGGACCAGCTCTTCGGCGGTTCTTCCATCGTCAATTTCACCACGATCCGCATCACGCGCGACGCCGATCTGGATATCGACGGGGACCAGGTGCTGCAGGACCTCTCCAAGGCGATCGAAGAAGGGTTGAAAGCACTGCGGCATCGTGACGCCATCCGGCTGGAAGTCGCGGCCAATGCCAATGCAACGCTGGTGGAAGCGATTCGTCAGCCTCTGGAATTGCTCGACCAGGAAATCTACGAGATCGACGGCCCCCTGGATCTGACCGCGTTGATGGCCTGGCACGCACTGGAAGGGTATCCCGCGCTCCGTGATGAGCCGTTTGTCCCGCGGCGTCCGGTGGGTCTGGAGGAAGGGTGCGACATCTTCCGGGAAATCCGTAAGCGGGACATCCTCGTCCATCACCCGTATGAATCCTTCAATCCGGTGATCGAATTCCTGAACCAGGCCGCGACCGATCCGGATGTGCTCGCCATCAAGCAGACTCTGTATCGCGCGGGAAGCGAAAGCCCGATCGTCCGGGCGCTGATCAACGCTGCCGAAGCGGGGAAGAACGTCACGGCCGTCGTGGAACTCAAGGCCCGGTTTGACGAACACACCAACGTCAACTGGGCGAGAAAGATGGAACAGGCGGGGGTCCACGTCGTCTATGGTTTCTTGAATCTGAAGACCCACTCCAAGATCACGCTGGTGGTTCGGCAGGAAGGGACGAAGCTGCGCCGCTACGTGCACCTGGGTACGGGCAACTACAACGCTTCCACCGCACGGCTTTACACGGACCTGGGTCTGTTCACCTCGCGGCAGAAATATGGAGCGGATGCCTCGGCCTTGTTCAACCTGCTCACCGGATATTCCCGGGGACATAAATGGGAACGGCTGGTGATCGCCCCCGGAGATCTGCAAAACAAAATTATCGAGCTGATCCGGCGGGAGGCCGACAAAGCGGAAAAGAAGCTCGAATCCAAAATCACCGTCAAGTTGAACGCCCTCGTGGACCGGGAGGTCATCGAAGCCCTTTATCACGCTTCGCAGGCGGGAGTGAAGATCGACTTGTTCGTGCGGGGAAGTTGCAGCCTGCGCCCGGGAATTCCCGGCCTCTCCGAGAATATCCGGGTGATCAGCATCATCGACCGCTTTCTGGAACACAGCCGGATCTACGTCTTCGGGACGGGTGAAGAGGCGGACGTGTACCTCTCCAGTGCGGACTGGATGCCTCGTAATTTCGTCCGGCGCGTGGAGGTGATGTTCCCGGTGCTGCAGTCGTCTCTGAAGCGGCACCTGATCGACCAGGTGCTCCCCACGTTGTTTGACGACAACGTCAAAGCGCGGGAGATGCAATCGGACGGCAGCTACCGCCGCGTCGTCTGTCCGCCGGGAACGACGCCACTACGCGCCCAGATCCGCCTGCTGGAGGGATTCCAGCGAGAAGATGGGCCAGCCGACTTGTCCGCCGGTTGAGACGAGCCGCATGGAGATCGGCCTGTGCCGGTTGTGACGACTGGGCAGACTCTCTTCAAGCCGCATGCTCTCGCGGGTCGATGTCGAGTGAGTTGGAGAAGGATCTTCACGAGCCGTTTTGACCGGATCGGCGGGTGCGCGCTGCGCCCCGGAATGCCCCCGGTCAGAGGACGGTTCACCGACCCAAAAAACGTCGGGCGAAGAGCCTTCTCTTTTTTTATTGCCACGCTTTCATGAGCGGACGTTGACGATGTCCTTCCCGAACCCGATCCCGTCCCGGAATCTCCGCGAGAGTCCGCGTCGAGGCGCCTCCGCCTGCGGGCAGGGGGGGGACGTTCGGGCATTAGCCGTTCAATTTCGCGATTTCCGTTCCGTCGCCGGCGAGATTCTCCGCGATCCTCGCCTCCTTCAGTCTACGATCCTGCAACAGGCAGGTGGTGAGATTCGGGGGTTTTCCAAACGGATCTGCCGGGCGCTGAGCGTGGCCGAAAATATCAAAACCGCCGAACCGGTCTCCGGCAGTTGGATTGAGGAGATGCTGGAAGAGGGGGAAATCTTCCTGGAGCAGGTCCAGCAGCAACTGACGTGGCAAGCACAAGTCACCCGTCAGGCAAAAGAACTTCGCCCACTCACTGATGTGCTTCTCAAGCAAGGGGCAGGGGCCTCCGAACAGCTCTGCTATGACTCCTTCGCCCAGATCGTGACGTCCATTCTGCGACACAATCCATTCTCGGGGTGGAATTTCGAGACCTACCCGATCGCGCGGATTTCCAGCGACCTTCTCATTCACCAAGGGGAGGATCCGCTGGTCGCCGAATCCACGGTTCAAGGAATTCTCTCCTGCTGGTCAGTGGTCCGGCTGGCGAAATCCCTGTGGCTGAACGAGGCCCGGATTGTGCCCCTCGGGGTCGCTGCCCTCCTGCAGGATCTGGGGCTGCTCGCCCTGAGAACGGCGCATCGTGAAGCGGCGGAAGTCCCACATGCGGATTTATCGAACCCACAATCCCAACGTTTTCTTCAACACCCGACGATTGGGGCCGCCATCGTCGCCGGTTTGGCAGATGTTCCTCCGATCATCCCGCAACTGATCGCCCAACATCATGAGCGGCTCGACGGGACCGGTTCACCTCGGGGTTGTGCCGGCCATGCTCTTTCCCGGGAATCGCGCCTGCTGGCCATGGTGATCCGGCAGGAAGAATTGCGACGGGACGAAAATTGCCTGGAACAAATAACCGAACATTCTCCCGCCAGCCGGACACCATTGGATCTTCTGCAGAAGGAAACCTCCGCGGGCCATTTCGATGCGGATCTGATCGGCATGTTCTCCCGGGAACGGGGGGGCTTCGCCACGCAGACTGCGACGAACACGTTCTTTCCCGAACCGGACCGACACTACCTGCTGGATCCTTCGCATGCCGGTAACCAACCTCACACCCCGCCCGTTCCGACAGACATGACCGCCCACCAGTTGTCCAGAAATCGATTTTTTACTGACTGAAACATAGCCCAGCGAAGGATCGCGCTCACCCCAGCAGGGAGGCTCCTCAATTCGGTGACGGTTTTGCCGATCGCCGAGATGAATGCAGGAGTCGAAGATGTTCTGGTCCAAGCCCGCCCCCCCAGCTCCTCCTGAAAAACCCAAGGCCAAGAAGCCCAAGGTCGAGGAAAAACCGCGCGAAGAAGAGGCCGAGGAAAAGGAAGCCAAGCCCGCTCCTCCGGCTCCCGAAGACTATTGGACACTGGTCTGCCAGCCGTTGATGAGCCTGTTCTTCCTCACGCCGCTGTTCCTGGCGTACGAACTGGGGATGATGTACACGGGGACGGAGCGGAAAATGACCGTTCAAAACGGAGCCGATTCCCTGCTCCGTGGCTGGCTGACCGAATTCGGCCTCGATCAGCCTTTTCTGCTTCCCGGGATCGTCGCGGTGATCCTGATCATCTGGCAGGTCGCGGGTCGCTTTCGCATTCAGTTTCGTCCGAGCGCCTTCTGCGGGATGGCCTTTGAGAGCATGCTGTTCGCCAGCTTTCTGGTGGTGGTGGGGCAGTTGCAGGACATCGCCTTTCAACATTATCAGATCCCCAAGACCATGGCGGTGGGGGCCGCCAATAGCACGCTCCTCTGGGAGAAGTTCGTCACGTTTGTCGGTGCCGGCGTTTACGAAGAGGTCTTGTTCCGGCTCTGTCTGCTGCCCGTGCTGTATATCGTGCTCAGAGGCTTGATGCTCCCCGCTTCCTTCGCTGCGTTCGCGGCGATCATTCTGAACAGTGGCGCCTTCGCCGCGGCGCATTACATCGGCCCCGGCGCGGACCCGTTCACGATTTTCACCTGCTCCTTCCGTGCGCTGGCAGGGTTGGTGTTCTCGGCCCTTTTCATGTGGCGGGGTTTCGGGGTGACGGTGGGCTGCCATACGGTTTATGACCTGCTGGTGGGAATCATGCTGCAGGCGCGGCAGACTTCCTGAGGGAGGTCTCCGATCGTTACAAACCGTATGATCCGACTTTTCCCTGGCAGGAGACATCGCGCAAGTCAGGACATTCCCGTTTTCGAAGGGTTCTTCCCCGGATACGATGGCGCTATGCCGCATTCGCGGCCGCCTCATTCTCTTCGGGAAGACCCTCATGTCTCCATCAGCACAAATTCGCATCTTCGATCCCCAGGAATCGCGTCTGGAACGAGCCATTCGGGACATTGAACACGAAGTGGCGGAGAAATACGCGGGACGCTGGGAATGGGCCGGGTGGCTGGGCCGGCTGATTCTTAAATACCAGATGCAGGCGGAAATCGACCAGAGACTGGAAAGATTGATCCCTCGTCTTCCCTGGTTGATGCGGCAGGATTCCCCTCACGCGCCCCATTCGGTACAACAGTCGGAAGACGGGCCGCGACTCCATCGACCGCTGACCGTTGATCAGGCGTGACGCCGACGTCGATGGTTCCTTCGTGATTGATACGTCGCAGCATGTCCCCACCCGAGACTTCGGACGACTCCACCTCTTACACCCACCCCTCGGAGTCCTCTCCGGTTGTTGTCAGCGATGAATCTCTGTGGTGGGAGACCCTCACCACCAAGGAGCAGGACGAATATGCCTCCCGGATCAACGGGCCTCTGATCTCCCGGCCGGACTTGCTGATCGTGGGATGTGGCCTGGCCGGACTGGCGACGGGGTGTCTCGCCGCGGAAAAGGGGCTCTCCGTCCAGTTGCTCGATGCCCGGGGGTTGCAGAAAGGGATTCCGGATCTGGACGCCGGAATGATCTGGCCGATTCGCGCGGCGCTGTCGGGAGAAGAGTCGGACCGCGACTTTCTCCTCTACTGTCGCGATGCCTGGAGCCGGTTGACCGTCCGCCCGGGAATCGACCTGAACTGGAAAGTCTGTGGACTGCTCGCAACCCCCACCTCTCCACTGACCCATGCATTGTTGCCGGAAGCGGAGCACCGCCAGGCAGAAGGCTGGCCGATCCAGGAAGTCGAACCCTCGCAAGTCGAGACGATGGAACCTGCGCTGACGTTCCCGTCTTCCACGGGTCTCTTCTGTCCCGGTGAAGGAGTGCTGCATCCGCTGCGTGCCGCGCTCTCTTTCCTGAGGCGAATTGCCGCGAAAAACGGAGGTTGCCGCACGGGCGTCCAGATCGACAGCGTCGAGATTGTGAGCAATCGGCTGCAATCGGTCACGACGTCCGCGGGAAAGTTTGAGCCGAAACAAATTCTGTTTGCAACGGAGCAGATCCCGCAGGAACTGGCCGGAACGATGCCGGTACCGTCACTCGATGGGCAGGAACTCCTTATGGGGATGACCCGCTCCTTCATGCCGATGTTGCGGCATGCCGTGAGCGACACCGTGGAAGTTCAGCAGTTGAAAACGGGGGAGATGATCGTCGGGGCGCTCCAGCCGCGCCGCACTCCCGAAGAAGACTCGCTCCGCGATCTGGACACAAAGCTGCGGGATCTGTTTGCGGACGAACCGCTGATGAAGTGCGTCAAACTGATGCGACAAGAGGTCCGCCGGCCGAAGACATTCCAGCCGGACGTGCGACAGCTTTCCACGGTGCAAAATGCCTGGTGGCTCCCGGGCCTGCGGGATGAAACGCTGCAATGCGTGGGAACGGGCCAGTTAATTCTGGACTGGATCACGACCGGCAAGCAGCCTGAACGCCTCACAACGTCTTCCGCTTGAACCGCGTTTTTACATTCCGGCCTGCGATGCCGGAGAAGAGCCGGTCTGGATCTTGATCGGATGGGGCTTGGCGGATTCCTTCTTCGGAAGCCGAATGGTCAGGACCCCGTTCGTCGTCTGGGCACTTACCTGGGCCGGATCGACCGGGGAGGGCAACGGCAGAACGCGCTCGAAATCCCCGTAAGGCCGTTCCTTCAGATGGACGACGTCGGAGGGGTTTGCCTCTGCATTCGTTCTCTTGCCACGCAGCGTCAGCATATTTCCCAACAACAGCACTTCCACGGCAGTCGCATCCAGGCCGGGGAGATCCGCGCGCACAAAGACATCTTCCGCGGTCTCCCAAAGGTCCACGGCTACGGAATATTTACCGGGGCGAATCCCCAGTGTTTCCAGCGTCTTCTCCCCATTTGACTTCATCCGGTCCAGCATCCCCTCAAATTCCTGCCGGAGGCGATCCAGGGTGGCACTCGGATTAAACCCAAAGGATTCGTTCATGATTTTTTCCTCTTGGTAGAGATTGATTTCGGGAAGCGATTGATTTCGGACGGAGGAGCGGCTCAGTCCTCTTTGACCTGAATGCGGCGAGGCTGTGCCTTGGGAGCTTTCGGAAGCACGACTTCGAGCAGGCCCTGATTCAGACGGGCCACGATGCGACTATGGTCCACCTGATCGCTCAGGATAAACGACCGCAGGTAATCCCCAACTTCAAACTCCTGATGCAAGACATGGGCGTTTTCAGGAATCAGACTCCCGACGCGCCCAAAAATGGTCAGCCTGTTGTCCTGCACCTGGACGTCCACAGATTCCAGCTTGACCCCCGGAACATCCGCACGCAAGACCAGATCATCCCCCGATTCATAGATGTCGATGGGAGGCGTGAAGACCGCATGTTCCAGCGGCGCCTGGGTGAGGGGTGGAGGGAGCTTGTCTGCTCCAGAAGGTGTCACTTCGTGGTTCATGCTCCCTCCCCATTTTCCGAGATGATCGGGGTCTGTGGGTTGATTGGAGTCTCGGGAACGATCGGACGAGGCAGCAACATTGGCTGCGTCCCCTCGGGAAGTTGTCCTCCCGATGCGACTCCAAACACAGGAATCTGCCGCGGCACCACCGCCACAGGTTTCGGCAAATGAATCTTCAAGACCCCATCCGTGTATTCCGCGGCGATCCGTTCTTCTTCGACCCGTTCCGGAAGCGAGAAAGAGCGTTCCCATTTCCCGCGAAATCGTTCGCGTCGACGATAGCGTTCTTCCGGAATCGGATCCGCTTTCGAACGGATTCCTTTAATCGTGAGGACTCCGTTGGCAATCGTCAGTTCCAGTTCCTCGGGCTGAATCCCGGCCACTTCCGCGACGAGCAGGTATTCCTCATCCAGTTCGTAGAGGTTGCAGGGGGGAAATTGGCGCTCGACGCGGAGACTATGGAAGGGGATGCGAATCCCTTCCAGCAGGCGATCGACTTCGCGCTCCAGATCGTGAAACGGCCCCCAATTCTGCTGCCACCGAAAGATCGCCATGCGAATCTAACCCTCTAGTGAATAGCCCTTTGTGACATCAGGAACATGCCTGGGACAGATTACAGCAAAAGCCATTCCCCCCATCTCCGTGAGTGACCGGCGTCGCATAACACTTGACACAATAATACGTTACAAGAAAAACCCCAGTTTTGCATCAACTCTGAACAGCCACAAATTCTGTCAGATTGGCAGAGTTGTCGAATCTGGAAATTGCCCGTCCGCTGCTGTCAAACTGGCACGTTCGAAAGATCCCCGACACAAGAGTCGGTATCTTGGAGCCAACCCTGTGCTCCACCTTGAACCCGCGAGACGCCTCCCATGCTGATTGGCTATGTCAGTGATGAAAACTACGTCGCATTGGCGGACGTCCTGCTGGAATTCGAACGGAACGGGAACTCGTGGGAGGCACGTTCCCGGGCGACGGGAGCGATTCATGCCGATGTGCCTCCCGGCCTGTACCGAGTCACACTGGCAAAACAAGGATATGGTGCGAAGCGGGTTGAAATGCGGGTGGACGAAGCGACTCCGCACCACTTTCGGCTGTTGAGCGATCGCCTGCTGGGCTATCCCTGGCCCAAGTGGGTGCGGTCCGGCGAGACCGCCGAATTCCGGGTCCATTCCCCGGAGCAGTATCACCTTTCGTTGTGGCGATACGGCTGGCAAAAAGAACTGGTTCGGGAACTGGGCTGGTTCGATGAACATGGCCCCCGCGCCACTGTGCAAATTCTTCCCGATGGAGACTTCACGCAAACCGGTGTGCAGTGGAACAAGCAGGGCTATTCCAATTCCGTCCACGCCCAGAGGGTGGAAGGCCCCGCCCGTTCGGGCCTGTATTACTTCCACGCCAAGACTCCGTCCGGCTTATTCAGTTCCTTCCCCTGGATTGTCGCGCCGGCGCGCCCGCAGGCGAAGGTGGCGGTAATCCTGGCGAATATTACGTGGAACGCCTACAACAATTTCGGCGGACGGAGCAACTACATCAATGCGGATCGCCTGCTCTCGGTCCCTACGGTGAACAGTCGGCAGGATCTCCCCCGTTACTCAGGGCCGGACGCGAATACCTACAGCTCCTGGACGTACGATCCATTGTCCTTTGATCGCCCGGAAATCATTAATCACGTCCCCGAAACGGATCAGGTGACCGATCCGATCGAAGGGCGGACTGCCTGCCACCTTGCTCCGGCGGAATGGCGGCTCCTGGGCTGGCTCGAACGGGAAGGAATTCCCCACGACGTCTATGCCGAAACGCAGTTGCAGTCCGGTGTCCTGAAACTGGATGACTATCAGCAGGTGATCCTCGGGCCGCATCCGGAATACTGGTCCCGAAAAATGTATTTCGAGTTGAAGAGCTGGATTCAGGACCGGGGCGGGAAACTGCTGTATCTCGGCGGCAATGGCCTGAACTGCGAAGTCGACTTTCTCGATGAGCACACCATCGTCGTCCAGAACGGGGACGAGCGGGACCGGATTCGAAAGCAGGAATGCGAAAGCCGGTTTGCAACACGGGTCGAGTCGGAAGCGAATCTGCTGGGAGTCGTGTTCGATTATGAAGGGATCATGACGTCGGCTCCTTTCAAGGTCGTTGACGAAGGGCATTGGGTCTTCGCCGACACCGGGTTAAAGGAGGGGGATCTGTTTGGAACCCAGAGTCTGCACAAACGTTGTCCGGGAGGCGCTTCCGGGCATGAGACGGACAAAGTCTCCAAACATTCTCCGGCCAACGTGGTCAAACTCGCCAAAGGACAAAACCCCGGTCAGAACGGCGGGGCGGACATGACGATTTACGAGACCGCTTCTGGAGGGAGCGTGTTTGCGGCGGGTTCCATCACCTGGTGCAGTTCCTTACTGGTCGATGAGGCCGTTTCCAAGATTACGCTCAACGTCCTGCGACATCACGATCCCGCGCTTTAACCCCGCCGACGCCGGTGCTTCACGGCGTTGAAGTCAGACTCCCCCTCTCGTAAGCTGTGGACCAGCAAGATTCGCGGTACTTTTCGAGCGCAGGACAGAATATGACGACTCAGGAAACACGGCTTCTGGAAGGAAAAACGGCTCTCGTCACCGGGGCAGGGCGGGGCCTGGGGCGGGCCTTTGCCGAGCACCTGGCATCGCTGGGCTGCAAGGTGGGTGTGCATGGCGCCCGTGAGCATGGTCCGGCCGAATATGGTGAGGGAACCACGCTGACCGAAACCGCCCGGCAGATCGGCGAGCAGTACCGGGTCAAAACCATCCGCCTGCTTGCGGACCTGACGATTGCCGAGGAAGTGGAGCGCATCGTCGCGACGACGGAACAGGAACTGGGACCGATCGACTTCCTGATTCATAACGCGGGAGGTGATATCGGAGCGGCGGGAGGAAAGCCGAATCCGAATGACAGCGTGATGGTTTCGCTGGCGGACATCAAAACGGTGATGGACCGCAACGTCCTGACGACGATCCTGATCTGCCAGCAAGCCGCCCGCCGGATGATGCCCCGCAAATCGGGACGCATCCTGACCCTTTCTTCCACGGCCGCGTTCAAGGGGAACGAATACAGTTCGATCTACTCCACGGCCAAAGCCGCGGTGGTGGAATACACCCGCTGCCTGGCGACACAGCTCCGCCCTTACAACATTAACGTCAACAGTCTGGCTCCCGGCGATGCCCGAACCGGACGCTACCTTGGAACCCGTCATGTCCCGGAAGAAAAGCTCGTCACGGAAGGAACGCTGGATCGGGTCGCTCTGGTGGACGAAGTGACGCGCGTGGTGGAATTCTTCTGTGGCCCGCTGGGCCAATACGTTTCCGGTCAGGTGCTGCGGGTCGATGGCGGCGCTCAATGCTGGGCCTGCTAAGTTAGACATTGAAAGAAAATTCTCGGTCATGAATGCACCTATTCTTCCGGGCGGGACGGTCGGAGTTCTGGGGAGCGGCCAACTGGGGCGGATGTTCGCCATCGCCGCGCGACGCCTGGGGTACCGCGTGCATACCTATTCCCCTGACACCGACACCCCGACCGGCCAAGTGGCCGATAAGGAAGTGACCGCCGACTATCTGGATCTCGACCGTGTCCGGGAGTTTGCCCGGGGGGTGCAGGTCGTCTCCTTCGAGTTTGAAAATGTTCCGGCCGCGACCGCCGAAGCCTGCGCCGAATGCACGGTCGTCCGCCCGGCCGGTTCCGTCCTGCATACCACCCAGCATCGGTTGCGCGAAAAAACGTTTTTGAGCGGGAATGGTTTTCCGGTAGCCCCGTTTGCGGTGGTGCATTCCGCGGAAGAACTGCAGAACGCGCTGCAAACGATCGGCACTCCCGCCATCCTGAAAACCGCAGGCTGGGGGTACGACGGCAAGGGGCAGATCCGGATCAATGCTGTCGAAGAAGCCGCTTCCGCGTGGCAGAAACTGAAAACCGACGAAGCGGTTCTGGAAGGGTTTATCAATTTCGAGCGGGAAGTTTCCGTCGTCGCAGCCCGGGGGCTGGATGGTTCCTTCGCCCCGTTTGAAGTCATTGAGAATCAGCACAAGAACCACATCCTGGATCTCTCCATCTGTCCGGCCCGGATTCCCCCCGCTGTCGCCAAACAGGCCCACGAGATCGCCCGCGGGATCATGGAGAAGCTGGATGTCGTTGGCGTGCTGTGTGTCGAATTCTTTCTCACCATCGACCACAAGCTGATCGTGAACGAATTGGCCCCCCGCCCCCACAACTCCGGCCACCTGACGATCGACGCCCATGTCACCTGCCAGTTCGAACAGCAGTTGCGCGCGGTCTGCGGTCTGCCACTCGGCTCGACTGAACTCCTGCGCCCCGCCGCCATGGCAAACCTGCTGGGGGATCTGTGGGAACCGCGTACTCCGAACTGGGCCGCCTTGTGTGCCCTGTCCGACGTGAAGCTCCACCTGTACGGCAAGTCGGAGGCTCGCCCCGGTCGGAAAATGGGTCACCTGAACGTCCTGGGAGCGACTCCGGAAGAAGCGGCTGCGAAGGCTCTGGCCGCACGAGCGGCATTAAACTCTTAAGCCTCTTGTTACGGACCGCAGTCTCCGCTGTAATTTGAGGAGCTCTCTCACTTCACAGTCCCCTGGCGAGACCTCGCGATGCGCACACTCCTCCTCTCCTGTCTGTTGATCGCGTGCATTGCGACAACGTCATTCAGCGGTGAGGTTCAGTTCGACGTTCGGGACTCCGGCGGCAAACGGCTTCCCTGCCGGATTCATCTCCTGACGGCGGACGGCAAACCGGTCAAAACTCCCGGGCAACTCTCTTACCGGGATCATTTCGTCTGCCCCGGGACTGCGAAGCTGGAACTTACTCCCGGAGCATACCGGTACGAAATCGAACGGGGCCCGGAACATGATCGTGCCCGAGGAGATTTCACTCTTCAGGAGGGAGAACCCCGGAAAATTCAGGCGGCGCTTGCGAGGATTGCGGATCTCTCCCAATCAGGCTGGTACTCGGGGGACCTGCACGTCCATCGCAAGATCGAAGACGTGCCCTTGTTGATGCAGGCGGAGGATCTGCGGGTTGCGGGAGTGATCACCTGGTGGAACAAAAACAACCTGTGGAAAAACGGAGTCCCCGCCGATCCCCTGCGCAGCGTTGACGGTCGGCATTGGTATCACATTCTGGGAGGGGAAGATGAACGCGGTGGGGGTGCGCTTCTTTATTTCCATCTCCCCAAGCCCTTGGAAATCACCACGGCCGAACGGGAATATCCCTCCGCCACGACGTTCCTGAGGCAGTCAAAAGCGATTGCCCCGCACTCCTGGGCCGACATCGAAAAACCTTTCTGGTGGGATGTCCCCATCTGGCTTGCCACGGGACAGGTGGATTCCATCGGCCTGGCGAACAACCACATGTGCCGCTCGGAGATGTATCCTTCGGAAGCGTGGGGAAAACCGCGCGACACCAAGCGCCTGCCGCCCCCACTCGGCAACGGCTACTGGACGCAGGAAATCTATTACCACATGTTGAACTGCGGGCTGAGAGTTCCACCGTCCGCAGGGAGTGCCAGCGGCGTGCTCCCCAATTCCGTCGGCTACAACCGGGTGTATGTGCAGTGTGGGGAGAAGTTCGACTATCAGCAGTGGTGGGAGAATCTACGCCAGGGAAAATCGTTCGTGACAAACGGACCACTGCTGTTGGTCAAAGCCGACGGTCAACTCCCAGGGCATGTCTTCACTGTTTCGCAGCCGCAGGAGATTGATCTCAAGATCCAAGTCATCTCGCTCGACCGCATCACCAAGGTGGAAATCATCTCGAACGGAGAGGTGGTCAAAACACTCGACGCCACAGATGCCCGAGACCAGACTTTCACCACCAAATTGCCCGTGAACGGTGCAGGCTGGTTTCTCGTCCGGGGGATTGCAGACAATCCGCGCACCTTCCGCTTCGCGTCCACGGCACCGTTTTATGCCGATGCCCCGAATCAGGCTGCGCGGATCTCACGGGCTTCCGTGCAATTCTTTCAAACGTGGATCGAGGAGCGTTCCGCCCAGTTGGTCAAACTCCTCCCCGATGAAACCCAGCGCCGGGAAGTGCTCGCTCATGTGGAAGCGGCCGCCCGATTCTGGCAGGCAAAGCTGGCCCAGGCGAATGCGCCTTAAAGTTTTCCCGACACCTACAACGGGACTTTTTCAGGATCGGCCGGGCGTTCTCGAGCGTGAAAAAGAACCGATTGCATCAAAAACAACGGTCGCGAAAGGGCTGCAAACTCTTACCAGCCTGCGAATTACGACACTTCGCACGAAGAACATACTTTTCAGGGCGGTTCCGGACTGATAGAGTATTCTGCAGGTTGGGTCTCAGACAGTTCTTGTCTGCGCCCCGAACCCCGATTTCAATCTCCCTTCAGGCTGGGTACCAGGGGCGGAGTTTCAAACGCGGGGTTCTGCGAGAACGTCCTCCCCGGAATTTCGGAGGAAGTCCTCGCGCGGTTGGTTCTTTGATCGCACACAACATTAGTGGGTTACTCCGATGCACTCAGTGGGTCAACTGCGGACATCGCCGGAGAGCGGTGTTTCGCGCCGAGATTTTCTTCGCTTCGGAAGCAGCGTGGGGTTCCTGGGTCTGGGACGCCGCGACGCTGAGAGTCTGGCTGCCTCAGGAAAAGAATCCACCGCGGCGAAGCATGTGATTTTTCTCTGTCTGAACGGCGGCCCCAGCCACTTTGAGACCTTCGATCCCAAGCCTGAAGCTCCGGTGGGAATCCGCGGTCCCTATCACCCCATCGCCACCTCTGTCCCGGGAATGTTTCTTTCGGAGACCTTGCCGCGACTGGCACAGCGGGGGGACAAGTTCAGCCTCATTCGTTCCCTCTCTCACGATGCTGCACCGATCCACGAAACCGGCTTGCAACTGCTGACCACGGGACGGTTGCCGGTCAAAGGCATTCCCTCGCCGACATTGGGAACGGTCATCGCACGCAAGCTGGGCCCGATGGGGACTGCGGCCCCTCAATTCAGTTTGCCCCATCCGACTGTGGACCAAGGGCTCCAACTTAATCCTTCGCAGATCCAGGCCCGCACGCTGCAGGCCGGTTACGGTTCCAGCCGTTTCGGACGGGACTGTTACCTCTCCGCACGCCTGGTGGAGCAGGGGACCCGTTTCGTGACGGTCAACATGTTCGAGTCTCTGGCCGGGCATGTCACCTGGGATTGCCATGCGAATTCCAGTTCGTCACCCGCGAAAGTGACCGATTACGGCAGCGAAATCTGTCCCGTGTTCGATCAGGCTTTGTCCGCGCTGCTGGATGACCTGCAAACGCGTGGCCTGCTGCAACAGACCTTGATCATCGCTGCCGGAGAGTTCGGACGAACTCCGCGCATTAACGACGCAGGGGGGCGCGATCACTGGTCTGAAGTCTGGTCCGGCCTGATCGCCGGCGGTGGTGTCACGGGAGGCCAAATCATTGGTTCCAGCGACGCGCGCGGTGAGTCTCCTGTCGATCAACCGGTCTCGTTGGCGGACCTCGCCTCGACGATGCTGACCGCGTTGGGGATCGATCCCGCGGAAACAGGGACGTATGCCGATGACGCGACCCGTCCTCTGGCGGACGGAACGGTTATTCCGAGCCTGCTCGCCTGATCAAGCGGCGTCCGCGTGCGGGGGAGTTTTTTCCCTGCCGGAATCTGCCTCCGCGGGCAAATGGCTCGACGCGGGAAACACCACGATTTCCCCCGGCCCATGCGAAGCGGGGCCGTTCCGAAGTTCCGCCAGGGTTTTCTGGAGCAGTTCGATCTTGCGATCGGCGTCCAGGATGAGCTGATCGAGAACGGCGAGGCGGGTCTGCATCCGGCCGTCGACTTGCCGCTCCCATTCGTGGAGCTTGAGTTCAGCATGAGCTTCCCGTGTCCTAGTGGCGATTTCCCGGCTGGACAAACCTTGTTGCAGGAGTTCTTCACCCTCCTGTTTTGTCGCAGCCCGGTTGAGACGCTGGGGGCGGTACAGCGCCCAGGCAATCGTCCCCAGAAAGACGCTGATCAACAGCCAGTCCATGGGGGAAAGTGCCTCCGTCCAACCCCAGACCATCGCGGCTCCCTGCTTTCCTGAAGTGTAACCGATTGCGGATTATAGACTTGTAGCCACCTGCGGAATCGCTCGCCTGAACCGGCTTGTGCGAGATCGCTATTTAACGCAAACCGTCAATTCTGGGGAGAGGAGTTTTTACAGGCGAAGGGGGACTTCACGTTTTTTTTATGGGGCGCATCTGGTGGAACAACGAGGTTCGATGAAACATGCCTCCACGGGAATCCGCGTGTCGCACACGTTCGGGAGGGAAATCCTTCCCAAAATCCTGATGGTCTGACCTCTGAAGGATCCTGCATGTGCATTACACTGTGCTGACTTTGCACAGGTCTTTTGTCCGGATAGTTCCCCACCAAGATGAGAGCAATGTTCACACGAGTTTCCTGGGTCGCCTGGCTCCTGGCGTTCTATACTCTGGGGGTCTGCCTGCTCGATAGCTACGTCATCGGGCACCTGACCTCGTTGCGCGCCAGCATGCACACCCTGCTGGGGATGGTGCTCGGCATCCTGCTGGTGTTTCGGACCAATACCGCTTACGACCGCTGGTGGGAGGGGCGGAAGTTGTGGGGGCAACTGGTCAACGATTCGCGCAACCTGGCGATCAAGATTCAGGCCTGCGTGCAGGCGAGCGAAACGGAAAAGCAACTCCTCGGGGTCAAGTTGATTGCGTTTTCCTGCGGGCTGCGGGATCACTTGCGTGGGAAGGCCCGGTTGAATGCGCTCCCCGGATTCGAGGACTCAACCGTCCATCCGCACCACATCCCGTCCTTCGTCGCAAAGTCGATCTACGAGACGATTGAAAACTGGCGGCAAACGGAAAAAGTCGGCGGCTTTGAACTGCTGTTTCTCGACCGCCATGCCGCCGCATTGATGGATATCTGTGGCGGCTGTGAACGGATATTGAAAACCCCGATTGCCAGGTCGTATCGGACCTTTATCCGGGAAACCATCGGGGTGTATCTCTTCACACTCCCCTGGGGTCTCGTCGAGGATTACGGCTACTGGTCGGTTCCCCTCGTTCTGCTGTTGAGTTACTTTATGGTGGGGATCGAACTGATCGCCGAGGATATCGAACAACCCTTCGGGACCGGTTACGATGACCTCCACCTGGATGAATACTGCCGCACCATCGAGACGAACGTCACGGAGCTGATTCGCCTCGATCAACCTCCGCGGGCTGCTTGAATTCCTTAGAAGAAAGATCGCCACCGTGTCGAATGCCGGAACTCAAAGCCGCAATGAGCAACTGTGGACGGAATGCGTCCGCCTGCTGGAGGACGGTTATTCTCCGCGGCGCGTTGTGCAGATGCTGGTCCACCAGAACTGGGGGCCGGAAGAGGCCCAGGAGTTTGTGGCGACGGCCCAGTCCTACCTGCACCAGGAACAGGCGACTCCGGTTAGAGTCGCCGAAGCTCGCAGCGGCGGGCGTGGGGGCAGTTGCAATATGCCGGGCTGTGGATCATCGGCGGGGTGCTGGTGGCCGGCATGATGAAATTCTGGCCCCGCAGTGAAATCCTGGGGGTGATTTCCTTCGTCCTGCTCGCCTATGGCCTGCTGGAAGGCTACGGAGGCCTCCGTGCCTGGATGCCTTGCCGCTCCGCATTCCTAAACCCATTCACAGAGAGAAGCTGCTGCCGCTCACCCAACCGGCTGCAGGTTCTTCTGGGTGATCAACTGATCGAGTTCCTGCTTCAGACGCCCCAGAATCTGATCATACGGAAACGCTCCCAATTCCAGCGCCCCCGCTTGAGATTTACGAAGTTGGGGCCGCACCACAGTCCCAAATCCGCATCGTCCGTTTCGCCGGGACCGTTCACGCGGCAACCCATGACGGCAATCGTGAGGGCATATTCCTTCGCGTATTCCGTCATCTCCTTGACCTGTTGCGCCAGTTCGATGAACGCTTCATTTTCAACCCGCGAGCAACTGGGGCAACTGATGATATTCAGCGTGCTCAAGCCATAGTCCACAAAGCTCCGGACACGCCCCGCCGCAAGATCCTCCAGAATCTTGCGACCCGCGTCGATCTCCTCCGGCTTGCGGGAGTTGGGAACCGTCAGGGAGACACGCAGGGTATCACCGATCCCTCGGCTGAGCAGTTGTTCAAACGCAATGCGGGTCTTGATGATGCCATCCGGCGGCAGGCCCGCCTCGGTGACACCGAGGTGAATCGGGACGTCGCTGCGTTCCTCCGCGAACCGGCGGTTGACCTCAATCACTTTCTGCGGGTCGGAATCCTTGAGGGAGACGACATAGCGGTCGAAACCAAGCTTGTCGAGCAATTCGCAATGTTCCCACGCGCTCGCCAGCATGGGAGAGATGGAATCCTCTTCGCCGAATTTTTCCACCATAGCGGGATCGACAGAACCGCAGTTCACGCCGATCCGGATGGCGCAATCGTTTTCCGCACAGGTGTCCACAAGCAGCTTCACCTTGTCCTGCCAGGGCTTTTCCCGCTCGTGGTGGTACAGGTGCCCGGGATTGTAGCGGACCTTGTCCACATGGGGGGCCACCTGCGTTACGAGGCGATAGTTTTCCTGCAGGTCGACCGACAGGTTGGCGGTGGTCAGTTTTCGGATCTCGGCGAGTGCCTCCGCATCCTTGGAGCTATCCACGGCGATCCGGACGACTCCCGCTCCCGCCGCTTCCAAAGCCCGGACTTGCCCCACCGTCGCGACCACATCCTGCGTATGGGTGGCCGTCATGCTTTGCACGGCAATCGGGTGTCCGGCCCCAATCGTGATCTTGCCGATGCGGACGGATCGAGTCGGGTTGCGGGGGAGTTCCAAGATTCTGCTCCTTCGATGTTCCTGCGTAACGTGGACGCCATTCCATGCACGCCAGATTATAGTCCGACGGTCACGGCGCGCGTACCTCAACCGATTGTGAAGAGGGGGTAAATTCGCGATTCTTCTGTCTTTACGAAGATCCGCATTCTCACGTGGGAGAATCGGTGCAGGAACCTGGGGAATTGCTTTTCCCCGGCCTCCTAATCCGGTAGTCTGGTACCAGCGAGCGAACGAGTGACACCAGGAGGAATGCATGAGGGTTTGGCCTGGGAGGCCGTATCCGTTGGGAGCAGCCTGGGACGGACGGGGAACGAATTTCGCCGTTTATTCCGAACACGCCACGCAGATCGATCTCTGTCTGTTTGACTCTCCGAACGATCCACAGGAACGGCATCGGATCACGCTCCCCGAACATACAGACCTGGTCTGGCACGGGTATTTTCCGGACGTCCGGCCGGGGCAGCTCTACGGCTTTCGGGCGCACGGCCCGTACGACCCGCGCCACGGGTTTCGCTTCAATCCCCACAAGCTGCTCCTCGATCCGTATGCCAAGGCGATCGGGCGAGAAATCCGTTGGGCGGACTCCCTGTTCGGTTACAAGATCGGCGACCCGGAGGTCGACCTCTCCTTCGATACCCAGGACAGTGCGGAAGCCGCCCCCCTGGCCGCCGTGATCGATCCGCATTTCCATTGGGGAGGGGATCGCCCGTTGCGGACCCCGTGGCACAAGACGGTCATCTACGAGATGCACGTCAAGGGGTTCTCCAAACTGCATCCGGGAATCTCCCCGCAAGCCCGGGGCACCTATGCCGGCCTGATGTCCGATGCGGCCATTCGCCACTTGCTGAAAATGGGCGTCACCGCCGTGGAACTGATGCCGGTCCACTATCACACCGACGACCGGCATTTGGTGGAAAAAGGGCTCTCGAATTACTGGGGCTACAATACGCTCTCTTATTTCGCTCCGGAAATCAGTTATTCCTCCGTGCAGGATCCGCAGGGGTCAGTCCTCGAATTCAAGAAGATGGTCCGTCGGCTGCATGAGGCGGGGATCGAAGTCATCCTCGACGTGGTTTACAACCACACTGCCGAAGGGAACCAGCACGGACCGACGTTATCACTGCGCGGTCTCGACAACAGCTCCTATTACCGCCTCGTGGACAATGACAAGCGGTACTACATGGACTACACGGGGTGCGGCAACACGCTCAATATGCTGTGCCCCCGCGTCCTGCAGTTGATCATGGACAGCCTTCGCTACTGGGTGCTGGAAATGCACGTTGACGGGTTCCGGTTCGACCTGGCAAGCGCCCTGGCGCGCGAACTTCATGCGGTCGATAAACTCGGGGCCTTCTTCGACATCATCCACCAGGATCCCATCCTTTCCCAGGTGAAGCTGATTGCCGAGCCCTGGGACCTCGGCGAAGGGGGTTACCAGGTCGGTAACTTCCCGGTCTTGTGGACCGAGTGGAACGGAAAATATCGCGATTCAGTTCGGCGTTTCTGGAAAGGGGATGGACACGCCGTTTCCGAGTTTGCGACCCGGCTCTGCGGCAGCAGTGATCTGTACGAACACAGCGGACGGCCCCTATGCCAGCATCAACTTCGTCACCTGCCACGACGGTTTTTCATTGACGGATCTCGTCAGTTACAACCACAAGCACAATGAAGCCAACGGCGAACGAAACCAGGACGGGGAATCGCACAACCTGAGCTGGAATTGCGGCGTGGAAGGGGCGACCACCAGCCCCACGATCCAATTCCTGCGGGAACAGCAGCGGCGGAACTTCCTCGCCACGCTGTTCCTGTCGCAGGGTGTGCCGATGATCCGCAGCGGCGATGAACTCGGCCACACGCAGCGCGGCAACAACAACGCCTACTGCCAGGACAATGAAATCAACTGGCTGAACTGGGACCTGACAGACGAGCAGCGCCGCCTGTTCCGGTTCGTGTGCCGCCTGAGCCATGTCTGGCGGGACCATCCCGTTCTGCAGCGGCGACACTTCTTCCAGGGACGCCAGATTCGAGGCGCGAACGTCAAGGACATCCTCTGGCTGACGCCGGAAGGGCAGGAAATGACCGACGCCGACTGGCATGCCGGCTATGTCCGCTGCCTGGGGGTGCGACTGGACGGGGAGATGCTCCAGGAAGTCGATGAGCGGGGTCGCCAGATTGTGGGAAAAACTCTGCTGCTACTGTTGAACGCCCACCATCGTGAATTGCCCTTCACTCTGTATGCGACGGATGAGCATTCGCACTGGAGCCTGCTACTCGACACGGCGTTTCTGGAGCATCGCCGCATGAATGAGATGGGTGGGAAGAAATACCTACTGCAGGCCCGTTCCATGGCCTTGTTTCAACTGGATCGGACCTGGGTCGGACGTGCCAAGCAGATGTGGTCGCGGCATGCCTCCTCCAACGGACATGAACCACGTCCGGTCTCACTCGTCAGTGAATTGACGGAAGCGCTGCGGATCAATCGGCTCTGGAGCAATCCGCAAGCACAGCGAGATTCAACGTGAGGCCGTGCCCCGGTCGATCCGGGGCGATGGCATACCCCTCCTTGAATTCGACCGGATTCTCCGCCAATCGGTTCCAGCTTAAGTCGGAATACTCCAGGAACAGGCATTCCGGGAGGCTGGCCGCCAGATGCACACCGATTTCCAGCAGGGTATTTCCGAGCGACACGGGAATTCCATAGTCCCCGGCCAGATGCGCCGCCGCACGGGACATGGAAATCGAGCCGTGGATGTTCAGCACGTCCACGGCGTGCTGTTCCAGAAGCTGGCGTTTGCCGCTGAAGCCGAGATATTCCCCCGTGTTGATCCGGGTGTCGCCCGCCTCCTCACAGAGCCGCCGCAGTCCGGTGAAATCGTTCCGGTCGATCGGATCTTCGAGCCAGAAGAGTCGGATGCCCGCCTCCCGATAGGCATGGATCCGCGCGAGCGCTTCCTTGGGGGACCACGCTTCATTGGCATCCACCATCAGGGTGACGTCCTTCCCGAAGATCTCGTGAACGATCTGTAGACGCCGGAGATCCCACTCAAGGCTCGGATGCCCCACCTTGGTTTTCACGGCGCGAAATCCCATTTCCTTGAATTCATGGAGTCGCTTTCGGAAGTCCTCATCGGTCAGGTGGAAGTCGAGTGTGCTTCCATAGGCTGGAACACGGGGATTTGTCCCCCCCAGCAAACGATACAGCGGCACTTGCTGCTCTTTGGCCAACAAGTCCCACAACGCAGTTTCGACCGGCAACGTGAGATAACCTCCGCCGACGTTTCCCCCGCGCGGGCGGGTCAGTTTCAGCGCGAGGCCCCAGGGAGTTCCCTCCTTCAACGTCTTCCACGCACCAGCTTCAAACTGTTTTTTCAGATGGGCCAGCGGAGGAGTCGGCGTTCCCTGCTGCAGATCGAAACCGACACCGGAAAATCCCGGTCGGTGTGCAATTCCAGAACGGTCACCCGATGGTGCCGAGCAGGCCTGGGAATCCCCGATCAGGCGGGGAGGAGCCAGATGCACGCGATGCAGGTCGTAACTCGTGAGTTTCATGGGATTCGCTTATTGGTCTTTGGACCGCATGCTCCGTTCGATCAGGCTCCGCGGTTAAGACTCGTTCCTGGTCCACACCCTCGGGTTTCTTGTCCTGCACCCAGGTCACATCTTCCGGTGCCCCTGATAATCCGGGCCTGGAAACGCAGGATCGCCCGTTTGATGCGATGGTCCGGCCCTTCCGGATCGACCGTGACCAGCGTTTCCGCATAGCGGAGCATGGCGTGGTTTTCCTCCTTGTCCTGGGCCGCCCCAAATAGATTATTGAGCATGCGCACCAGAGTCTGCCGGACGGTATAAGGTCGGAAATGCTCCTCGCGGGGGGGTTCGCCGATCGTGGCGGCGATCTGTTTTTCAATCTGCTCCCGGGTCAGCACTTCCCCCTTGTCGAACACGTCAATATAGGCTTTCTTCCCGTCCGGCAGCGTCTGCTCCACCATGAAATGCCCCGGCAGCCCGACCCCTTCCACTTTCATTCCGCAGCGCCGCGCCAGGTCGAGATACAACACCGCCAGCGTGATCGGCAGTCCTTCCCGATCGTCGATGACCTCGTTGAGGTAGCTGTTCGAGCGGTTGTAGTAATCGCTGCGGCTGCCGTGAAATCCGAGTTCTGAAAACAGGTACCGATGCAAGATCTCCCGTTTCTTCTCTTCCGTCGCGTCAGCCGGCACTATCTCCTTGATTTGCCGCCCCATGCTCTGAATCTCCTGCAGGTATCCGGGGACATCAACATCTTCGTTATCCAGCTTTGCAATGAGCAATGCCCCTTCCGAGAGTGAAGAGTCACCCGTCACTGTTTCTTGTCGAGGGAGGTTCTTGAGTTCCGCCCGGACACCCAGCGTTCATGCAGTTAGCCGGCAGCGTCATGAAACGATATTGCCACCTCTCCCATCTCTCGCGCCTGTTTCCGCAATAACTGGATCCCTTCGGGATTCGCGAGCGCCGCGGATGCGAGGGGGAACTTGCCTTTGGTGTCCGTCGATCCTGCTTCAGTTCATTGAGTTCCGTCTGGAGCTTCGTATTTTCCATACGGGGTGAAATCGACGCGGCCACCTGGAATGATTTGAATTCCGCCACGGTGTCCCGGAACTTGGCCAGCCCGACCATCCCGGCGCTGTAGGTGGAATCCTTGTAATCGACCACCTGCTGGTTATTCACGTATCCGACAATCCGCCCTTCCTCGAGGCGAACCTTGAGGTAATTCCATTCCCCGGGGACGTAGTGGGGGGTGGAGATTTCCTGCAGGACGTGCCACTGCAGGACGTCGGGACCGTCAAAGCGGGTCAGCCGGATCTTGCCCGCACTCGGGTAGAAGCCGAAGTGCCGTTCCCCGTCGGCATGAAACGCGAGTCCCGCCGCGCCGGATTCCTGATCCAGTTTGACGAAGGCCGCGACTTCGACGGGGAGCTTCTCCGGTTTCTGGGTGGATAGACAGAGAGAGCGTCCGCCAAAACCGTCCCCCGTCCCGTCCACGCGGAGGCGGCCCGCCCGTTGCCACCAGTGGGAGCCAAAGACGGTCTTCCAATTTTTGGGGTCGAGCATGCCAATCGTCAGCCAGCGCTGCATCGTGATCGAATTCGGATGCTCCATCAGCGGACGAAGCTGGTTGACAGTCACCGCGAAGCCGAGGTTGGGGGATCTCAACGATTTGAGCGTGATAATTCCCTGCACCCGTCCCTGGCGGTCGAGCAGCGGGCCGCCACTGTTCCCCTGTTCGATGGGCATGGCGATCTGAATCATCGAGCGCCCCTCGACTTCACGGAGCGCGGAGACGACCCCGGTGACGACGCTCAATTTCAATCCCAGCGGATTCCCCAAAGCCAGGACATCTTCCCCCTGTTTCAGTTTTTCCGCATCCCCCAGCGGCAAGGGAGCTAAATCCTTGGCATCTACTTTCAGGATCGCCAGGTCGGCATGCCGGTCCGAGGCGTGAATGGAGGTGACTTTCGCGGTCTGCCCATCCGAAAACTGGACATCGATCGGCCGGGCCTCACCAATCACGTGCAGGTTCGTGGCAATCAAGCCGTCTGCTCCGATGACGAACCCTGAGCCAATCCCGTGTCGTTGACCGTCGCGCCCCGCGACGGTAATGACCACGACCGACTTTTTCGCGAGTTCCGTGATCTCCGCGACGGACTTGTCGGACGAGGCGGTCTGCTTCACGTCCGGAGCAGGGGTTGGTTCCGCCGCCGGGAGCGACGAAGCCATCGCTCCCAATGAAAAACACACCAGCAGAACAATCAACTGCGTTTTGACCATAAGGCCCCCAGGCACGGTGATTGGTGGTCACTCCTGCGACACACCCCCCTCGCAGACCTTCTTATGGTACGTCGCGCACCGCCTCCCAGCTACTCCGGTTTTTCTTCAAGGCTCTTTTGTTCGCGAGAGTCCTCAGGATGAAAGAATTCCTGAATGGCGGAATTGTCCAGATCTCCCAATCCCTGGGCCACGAGTGAGGACAGGATTTCCGCATGCAGGCCTGAAAAGGGAAGAGGCATCCCCAGTCGCGTCCCCTCGGCCCGGATCAATTCCACATCCTTGAGATGCTGGGCCAGCTTGGCCTGCGGTGTGTAATCCCGCAGCCGCATTTTCTCCCCCTTGGTCTCCATGATCCGGGAATATGACATCCCCGCTTTCAGGACCTCCAGGGTCTGCTGCAGATCCAATCCGACGTTTCGCGCCAGGGAGAGCCCTTCCGCCAGTGCCGCCCGATTCAGCCCCAGAACCAGGTTCGAGATCAATTTCATCTGCGCCCCTGCGCCCCACGGTCCCAGATGAAAACTGGTTTTGGCAAAACAATCGAGCAGGTCTCGCGCCCGCTCCACCCCTTCGCCGCTCCCCCCCAGCATGACGATCACCTCTCCCGGCCCGAGTCTGCTCGCTCGAACCGGAGATCGTCGGATCCACAAACGCAATATTCCGGGCCGCCAGTCGCTTTCCTAGTTCCGACGTGTGCAGCGGATTGCCGGTGGTGGTATCGAGAATCAACTGCCCGGAACGAAGTTTCGGCCGACGTCCTGCAATAATGCAGCAACCACCTCCGAATTCGGCAGCGATAAGACGCAGCGTTCCGCTGTTTGGAAGACCTCGGCGGCACTCTCACAGGAGTTTCCTCCCAGAGTTTTCAGAAGCAACCGGCGTTCGGGGTCGAGATCGTATCCCAGCACGGGATAACCCGCCTGCAGCAGCCGCTCCGACAGCGCGGCTCCCATCAGTCCCAGTCCGATCATGCCCACAGGGGGCCGAGATGTCGTCACGTACACACCTCAATCCTGCAGGGCACGAATATCCGGAGCAAAACAGATCACCACCATCCCCAGCGCATAAATCAGCGAGGTGATCATTCCCACCTGGGCATAGTCACCGTGAAACGTGGCCATCAAACCCCCGGCGGCGAAGACTCCCGCCGCCGAAGCAAAGCGTCCCACGTTGTAGCTGATCCCCGAGCCAGTCGCCCGGACCTTGGTCGGGAAGAGTTCCGGGAGATACAGCGGCAACCAGCCGAAGTAGATCGTGGCGACAAACCCCAGCAGAAACGCCACCGGCAGAAACGCGGGATGCGAGGGGTCAACAACCAGAACAGGCCGAAGTTCAACGCCAGCGATCCTGCACTGATTACAAAGTAGGTCAGCCTGCGGCCACAGCGGTTCGCCAACCAGCCTCCCAGTGCGGCTCCCCAACACGGCTCCGAACGCCCAGACCGCCTGGGTCGCTCCCTTCAGTCCACCCGTCACATCGACACTCTCCGCCCAGGGGATCAGCCACTTTCCCGCGGACCAGGCTCCCAACAACGGAATGGTTCCCAGGAGGATGCCGAGAATTGTCCGACTGAGAAGAGGAGGTCGAAGAGTGCGGCGAAGGGAGAACTGGGACCGCTGGGTTCTCGTGCGCGCCAACCAGCGGGGAGATTCCGGAATCAAGGTCGCCACGAAAAACTGAGCAGCACGGGAATGCCGCCCACGAGCATGGCATTTCGCCAGTTCGCAGCCGTGATCGGGTAAGCCCGTCCGAGCATTCCGACGAAGAAGATGCCGACATTGGCCGCGGTCCCCATGGCGCCCTGCCAGCATGGGGCGGGAAGACTCCGGCCAGGCTTCGGACAAGAGTGCCACCGCACACGGCCAGGTTCCCCATCCCGAAGCCGATCAGAAAGCGGATCGCCAATAACTGCCGGTCGTCGGCGATTTTTGCCGCCAGGAGCGAGGCCCCCGAATAAACCAGAATCGTCATCGCGAGAGTTCGAGTCCGCCCGATCTTGTCACCGAGCCAGCCGAAAAAAATCCCTCCGCACGCCCCGCCGAAGAGGAATATCGCGGTTTGCCAGGCGAACCATTGGGCCAAATCCGTTTTTGACAACGCATCGGCCCCATGCAAAGAGACCATGGCCGGTTGCGCGGTGATCGGAACGAGCGCCATCTGGATTCCCGCTCCCAACCAGGCAGCCACCGCAGCCAGGACCGTCATGCGCTGCTGGGAAGGGGAGAGTTCCATGATCGTCCGAAACAGAAAGGTGTCATCTAAAACAGAAGGGAAGTTCAGACATCGCACAAAATGCGGTTGGCGGTTACGTACGATTCGCGGTTTTCAGACAACCGCATTTCGTCCAGAGCATTTTGTCTGAGAGAGGGGAATCAGGGAGCTTTCTTCACGCCGGGAATCTCATCGGTCAGCTTCTCTTCCTGCTTGGTGATTTTTCGAAGCTGGTCGAGTTCCTCGATCATTTGCTTCACTTTATCATCCTGCAGGTAATGATCCACCAGTTCCCGCGTCTCGTCGCACATTTTTTCGATTCGCCTGGCGGCGATCTTGTCCTTCTGCTTCTGCGCGGTGGTGATCGCGGTCGCCCGAATGGCCACCAGTTCAGGGATCACGGTCTCCGCCTTGGGGAGGGCCTGAAGTTCCTTCAGCATTTGATCGACGGTTTTCCAATCCGACTGGTTGGAGACCCGCTTGATGCGGGCCATCAGCACGGATCGCTTGGCGACGGTCTCCATCAGTTGCGCCTGGATCAATGCCAGTTTCGCTTCGGTCTCCAGCCGAATGTCATCGCGGGGGAGTTCCAGCGAAACCTGGTCCACGGCCCCCGGCAAGAGCGGGAGTTGCGCCAGACGCTGGGTTCCGCTCCGGGCCCGGAACCAGATCAAGGGATTTTTGGGGTCGAATTTCAGGGAGATCGATCCCGCCCGGTCCGTCAGGAATGTGCGCGAGACCGTTTTCTCGTCCGGCAACAAGTCCACTTCCATTCCCGCGAGGGGGCGCTTGTACTGATCCCGCGACAACAAGGTCACGCGGGTGGAAGTGCCGGGAGGATCGACGGCAATCGCCAGTGATTCCGAAAGAGGACCGCGGGAGGGGGCGACGGGATTCCGAAGTCCCGTGATCAATTTGCAGGTTCCCTCCCTATGCTTCGGATTCGGGAAAGATTCCAGTTGCAGGTAGGTCCAGGGAATCATCTGCGCCTGTTCCCTGGTCGTCCCTTCGTCCGTTGTGAATTTCGTGTGATAGAACGGCAACCAGTAAGATTTCGGCTCGAAGAGTTTAAGGTCCGGGTCGGCGGGCGGAAAAACTCCCCCGCGCGGACGGATATAAATCGTCGTCTTATCGACGTCTTCGATCACGAGCAGCGGGTGGAACAGCTCGCTCATCAGGCGGGCGGAAGCATCCTGCAGGTCGCGGAGTTCGAGAGAATCCCGGACGGTAACCGGCGTCAATCGCTGAGAGGCAACATCCCATTCCCGTGCGGCGACCTGCCACAAGCCCCCCTGTGGCGCAATGAGCACGAGGAACTGCTTGTCGTACGGTTCGGGCGGAGAGTTTTTCAGCAGCCATTCCGGAGAGACCGACTCCAGGGCATCCAGTTCGAACGGCTGAATTTTCGTTTCCAGGACCGTAGTGATTTGCCAGCACTCCCCCCACAACCGTTTCAGGGCCTCGTGAATCTCGTCTCCGAATTCCCTGACGGAACGCTCAGAGCTGATTCGCGAGTCCCCTTTCACCATCAGGCGCACCAGGACGCGATAGGGACGGAGCTCCGGTGGGATCGGTTTTTCGGGAGGGGGGGAATCTTTTTTCTCGGCCGTGTCCGGGGTCTTTGCCGGTTCGGCATTCTCCGACGCCGGTTTGTCGGCTGGGGCATCCTTTGTGACTTCACTCGGCTTTGTGACTTCACTCGAAGGAGCAGGGGGGCGATTGGCCGGCTTTTCAGCGGGTTTGGCCTGAGGCTGTGTCTTAGCATCCGGAGCGACCGGATCAGCCCCCCACAGGCTCAACCCCAGAAACAGGCAGCCCAGAGATGCGGCTGAAAAACGGATCATAATCCCTCCTGTGCAAAGGAGGAAATCGCACGCCAACGCTCAACGTTCTGATAGATCGCCATCGGAACTTCCGGCAGTTCGCGCAGGTTTTTCCGATGCACGATAAACTCTTCCAGTTCCCACAGCGGAATCAGGTAAGTCTCGGCCCAGAGATGTTCGTGGAGGTCGCGCAACTTCTGCAATGCGGTTTCATCGTCCACGGCAAGATCCATCTCCAGCACTTTCTGACGCAACCAGTTGGGAACGGCGACCAGCGGTTCCATCCGTGCCCGACGATCGAGGATCAGGTACGGCCAGAGTTGCACGAGTGGATCGTACATCCGCTCCTGCCGCAGCATGATATCCCACTCCGGTTTCTCGGCGGTCAGCGAGGCGACTGTCGTTTTCTGCCAGGGAACGAGCGTGACTTTCAGCCCGGTCTCTTTCCATTGCCGCAGCATTTCCTGAACGGCGGCCTGCATGTTCGGATCGGGAGGACAGGCCAGTCTCAATTCCGGAATTTCTCCGCCCGCGTCCTTCTTGGCGGCCACAACCAGCGTCAATGCCAGACGCAGATCCCGCTCCTGGGACGTTAACTGGGAATTGTAACCCGGGTGGCTGCTCGGAAAGGGGGCGGTCGTCGTCCGTCCGTACTTGGCGCCGGCTTCTCCCAGAATGAACTTGTCCAGAATGGCTTGCCGGTCAATCGACAGCGCGAGCGCCCGCCGCAATGCCCGGTTCGGAGTAATCACCGACCTGGGGTGAAACTGCAGCACGTGGCTCACCGGCAGTTTCAGGGGACGCAGCAAGACATCGGCCCGCTCCGCCAACAACGCCAGATCGCGCGGCTGAGCGGATAATAGCATCAGAATTTCACCGCGCAGTAATCCCTGCACCGCTTTCTGAGGACTGTCGTACAGGATCTCGACGATCTCGGCGACGTGCTTGTCGGCCGATTGCGGTTCCGGTTTGAACCGCACGTAGCGAATCTCCCGCTCAAGCTGCTTTTCAATCGTGAATCGCGATCCCTGCTTGCCGCACACGAGATCCACCGGCGGCCCCTTGGGATCCAACTGCAGGGGGAAAGACAGGAGCGCTTCCGGGCGGAGAGGAACCTGGCGGAAATCCAGCGAGAATTCCCAGGGGGACTGGAAGGTGAGCGCCTTCACGGCGTTCGCCAACCGTTCATCGTATGTGGGATGCGCGGGATTAATGCGATCGCGCAACTGCGCCAGTATCGGCAGATCATTGATCTTGGGGAGGCTCTCCCAGGAATTGCGATACGACTTCACACGAAACGTCAGCGAGTGCCCCAGGTCCGTCGGCTCCCACTCTTCGAAAATCCGGGAACGATAACGGAGCGTCACTCCGTCGATCCCCTCTTCGCTGAACAGGCGGACCTGCATCAAAGGCCGAATGCGCTGCACGCCGGGGGAATCGGCGACGTAGACCGCATCGTCAAATTCCGGAAACTGCAGCACCCCAACCCGGATCAACTGATGCTGCTGTTGCAGCCGCGTCGATTCGTGCACCAGATTCGGGGTCTGGGGCCAGATGCGGTTCGCCAGTTCCGCAAATCGAATGGCTTCCCCGGAGCGTTGCTGCTGGTCTGCCTCTAAAGCCTGCTGCAGCAGCTTGGCCCCCTGCTGGGCGAAGCTCTTCTGAGTGGCGACTACGAACGGATGGCTGGGTTCCAGCTTGCTGAAACGCTCCAGAAAGAATCGCGCGCGGCGGAAATCCTGTTCTTTGATCGCATCATTGATCAGGGATTCACAGACTTCCGACAATAGATCCACCAGCCCGATAAACTTTGGCACCCGCTTATGTAATTGCTCCAGATAAGCCAATGCGTCTTCCAGCCGCCCCTCTTTCCGACGCAACTCTGCCTCGACGAAGAGCAACCGCTGCTGACGAGCATCGAGTCCCGGCCAATCCTTGTTGCGGGTTGTGACCGCCTCGAGGAGTTCGTAGGCTTCTCCGGGTTTGCGGTCATCGAGGAGTTGATCCGCCCTGCGGAGCATCAAGTCTTCGCAGTAGACGATTTCCTTGATGAATTTCATGTGGATGAAGAAGTCCCGTTCGTCACCCTCAACCAAAGAAACGGGTAACAGCCTGGCCTCTGCCCGCTTTCGGAACAGATCGGCATACCCTTGCGGATCTTCCGTCTTCTTGGGAAGCGGAAGCTTGTGCAGGCGAATGTGCTCCTCCTCGAGAAACTTCAAGGTTCCAGGTCGAGGACGAACCGGTTCGACCACCAGCACACGGTCCGTCGTCAGGACGACCCAATCAACATCCGGCCCTTTCAACAAGTTCGCGGCCGAGGGAAGTTTCATCTCTTCCAGTTTGGGAAGCTGGGCCTGCTGCGCAAGCAGAGCGTTGGGATTCGTCGCTCCCTCACTTTTCCCTTCCGATTTGCCTTCGGGACTGTCCGGAGCCGATGCCGCATCCGTGGCTTCCGACTTCTCTTCTGATTTCTTTTCTTCCGATTTCGCGGGAGTTTTTTGTTCTTTCCTGGCAGGGGCTGATTTCTTCGGAGGCCCTTCTTGCGAAACGCCCCAGGACGCCACCGCAACCAATGCCAGACAGGCGAGCGCCCGCCATCCCATCCGCTGCAACGTCATTTTCATGGCGATTTCACCTCCGGCAGGGCGTCGAGGCTCAACCAACTGCCATCCACGGCCGGCAAGAGCAGGCTTTTCCCGAGCACCAGCGGATCTCCCGCCAGATTGCGGTCAACTTCGTGGACTGTGGCCTTCCCATCGGCGGAGATTTTCAACACGCGCCCCGATTGCAGGGGAACAATCGTCGCTCCGTTCCAAGCCACCGGAGTTCCGGCGACCGGGCTGTCCAACTTGTGTTCCGCGATGGCTTTCAACGTGGTTCCGTCCAAAACCGACAGCGTGCGTTCCTCCAGTTCCACGAAGACTTGCCCGCCGACACTCCACGGCGCCGCGGAGATTTCTCCGGAGAGTTCGGCCGTCTGTTCCGCCTCCCAGGTTTCCACCTGCCTCCATTGCAACTGTTTGCCGGTGGGAACAAGAGCTCGCTGCTCCGACACCAACGGGGGAAATTCGACGGGGGACTTCAAATCCAGATGTGTCACCTCGAACAAATGAGGCTGGGGATCACTGCGCAGTTGAAAGCGGGACAATCGCCCCGTTTTGGTGATCGCAAGCGCCTCAGTCGAACTGATGGCAGCGATCGAGGTCCATGCCGGGGGTTTCTGCTGCTCCTCGACGGGACTCAGGAATTCCTCCACATGGCGATCCGGATTCTGCAGATCCAGGAACGCGAGACGTCCCGGCATGGGAAGCAGTACCCCTGTTGCAAAGGCACAGGGGGACGCCTCCAGGGGAGCGGCCAGATCTCCTTCGGAAATCTGCACTCCATCCTGATCCACGAGCCACCAGTGAGGCTTAGGCCGAGCCCCCGCCAGAAAGATCCTTTTCGTACCGACGGGGCAGACCTTCAGGCCGGTTCGCGCGCTTTCGCCGGGCAAGGATGTCAACAGTCTCGCCGGGGCGAATCCTCCCTTTGAGTTCTCGGGGGCCGCTACCTCGAACATGTCTCCCGTATCGGTCAGCAGGTGAAACTTCGAAGTGCTGTTCGCGTCGGGAGCAACCCAGCGGGGGGCCATTGCCGAGACGGTTTGCCACAACCCGAGCATCTGCCGCCGGTCTGCCGCAATAACAGCCGTGGCACGGCTGTCGCTCCCCACATATCCGACGGCAATCAGATCCTGATCAATGACGCGCAAAGGTTGCGTGGCAATTCCCAACGCGACCGCCCGCTCATCCGGCACGATACTGTCCCGCGTCAGACGCAGTCGGCGCACGGATTGGCCCGCCATCCACAATTCGTCTTCGGGGCCCGCGGCCAGGTAAATCGCACCTTGTCCTCCGCGCGGCACCTGGTACCCTGCGACCCGCTTGAGGGGAGGAGAACCCGGCTCATCGGAAACAGAAAAGACGGTCACCTGTTGCCCCGAGGAGGGGACGCACAACAGTTTTCCGCGGAGCAGCGGCGTATCCCGGACCAGCCCGGGGACGCGATCCACGGCAGCAGCCACCTGAGGCAGATCCCGCCCGAAATCCCAGACACTCAACTTCGTACTGTCCTTGCGGTCCACTTCGGCGATCAGGACATAGCTTCCCATCTTCGTGGGAGGAGCCTGGATGGAACCGCTGCGATGTTGGGTGTAGATCACTCCGACACCTTCCAGGGGGCGGTAATTCAGCACGTAAATCACCCGCTCGCGCCCGACCACGACCAGGCGTTCGTCATGGGCCGTCAAGACCGGCGGGCCAATGATGGCCTGGGGAAACTTAAGGGTCGCCAGCAATTTTCCGGAGGCCAGGTCCATCTGGTGCAAATGCCCAGCATTCGTCGCGACGAATACATTCCCGGCATGCACGAGGGGCGGCCCCAGGATATCTTCGCCCAGGGGTTGGCGCCAGAGCAACTTGCCATCCTTCTGCCGCAGCATGAGCAGATCCTGATGCCGCGTGTCGAATGCCAGCAGTGCCGCGACGTCGATGGAGACAGGAACGGGCGCAAAGGGGACTTGAATTCCCAACTGACGGTCCCACTGGATCGCTCCGCTTCCACTATCGATAGCGAGACAGGTTCCCTCGGCCATCGCAAACGCATTGATCCCGGAGGCCTTCAAATCGGCCCGGGCACGCGTCTGCCGGGCCACACGGATACTGGCCAGATGACCGGGACGTTCTTCCGTTTTGGCGGGCTGACCGGGCTCCGACCTCACGATGAGTTTTTGCTCCGCCGCCAGCACCTGCTTCAAGCGGTCTTTCAACTCCGGGAGCTGTTCCGCATCCGCATATTGATCCAGAAGCTTGCGATGAAGTTGCAATCCCTGCTGGGTTTGACTCTCCTTCACCGCGGCATCGATATCCGCATACGCCTTGGTAATGACCTGATACTTCCGAATCTCCGCTTCCGCGGCGAGCGTGGCGTCGTGAATCTTCCGCAACTTCTCCGTCGGAGGAGTGTCGAGGGGGCTGTTTAATTCGAGGACTTTTGCCGCCGAGCCGGACAGGTCCAGTTGACTGATGTCGTGTGCCGCGACTGCCGTCTCAAGACTTCCAAACGCGATATGCTCCGCGATTTCGCGGACCCGGGTCTGCCAATCGGGAAAACTCGGTTTCTGCCGTTCCGCGCGGATGTATTGATCGAGTTGCTCCAATCCCCGTTTCCAATCCGGAGCCGCCCCGACCAGAGTCTGCTCAATCCGTGCCAGACCGATATAACTCCGGGCTGTCTTGGACATGCCATGCCGCGGATAACTCTTCAAAAACTCTTCGAAGCGTTCAATTGAGGAGGTATAGCGCTTCTGATCGTATTCCGCGAGGGCCTTGCCGTACATCTGCGCGGCTCCCTCACGGTTGATCAGAAACCACAGGGTTCCCGCCGCCAGGAGCAGGACGAGCGTGCCGCCTCCCAGAAACAGGACCAGGGGGGAACGGGCGGCATCGCGATCTTGCGGGCGCAACTTGCGAGGGGTGAACAAATCGCGCGGGGTATTGATGACCGGCGGTCCCTTGGTTTTCGCCTCCTCCCTGGCTTCGAAGGGGGTGTCTCCCAAGATCTCTGCCAATGAATCTGTACCCGCACGGCCAGATCCCCCCTGATGGCTCTCCGCGCCATCATCGTCGTCCGCGTAACTCGAACCGCTCGGCAGAAAACCTCCATCGTCATCCGACGAGGCATCTGAAAAGAGCTCCGCCAGCGAGTCTTGCAGGGGAGGAGGCTCGTCCTCGTGCCCCTTTTTCCCACGCCGTTCGGTCGCGGTCCGATTCTCCACCGGACTTTTGGTTCCGACCGGCCGCTCATCCGCCTGCTTTCGAGAGGGGGTCTCCCAGGCCGGCACGCGGGATTCCTTCTCGTCGTGCGCCTTGAGAGGAATGTCCTCTTCCAGGTCTTCGGGAGAATTCGACTCGCTGAAGCGAATCTGGCTGCTCCCGACCCGGACAACGTCCCCTTCCTTGAGGTCCGCCTGCGCCGTCAGCACGCCATTGACCACAACCCCGGCGGAATTCGCCGCCGTGATCTGATATTTTGATTTTCCCCACGAGATGCGGCAGTGCATCGTGGCAACGCCATCCTCATCCACGACGATGTCGTTGGAAAGATGACGGCCGACCGTGACCGGAAATTTTTCTGACAACTGCTGGAGAGTCCGCTCTCCAGATCCACTGCGTATTTCCAAAAGTGCCATGACGATCCTTGTTGAACCGGTTTTCCCTGGCGAACCGTGGCGGATTTAAAAGAGCCACGCTGACGGGATACTCAAAAGAGTGAAAAACCTGCTGTCCAAAGTCTGAGGCGGGGGGTGGGGAGAGGATCGCGCGGGGAGATAGCGACGCATTCATCGAATCCACATGAAAGAGTGCGAACAAACCTGAACCTGCGGGCGTTGGCCCCACTCTCACAGATGCAGACTTGTTTATCATACGGAAGTTTCCGGGCCGAAAACAATCCTGAACCCCTCCGGATCAGGCTGGATCAAACACACGAAATCTTCATCGTTCTGAACTGTACTGCGTTAGTTGAAAGGTAATCGACCATGAGCCGAGTGGACCTCGCCCTCCAGCACATTATCTTCTGCCGCGATTATTCCCGCCGCCTGATCGATTCCATCCCCGAGGCGGACTGGTACGTCATGCCTCCAGGTTGCGCGACCCACATCGGCTGGCAGGTCGGCCATATTACAATGGCCCAGTTTCGGCTGGCGCTGCTGCGAACCCGCGGGCCGCAACCGGGTGACGAAGCCATTGTCCCTCCCGAATACATCACGCTCTTCGGCAAGGACTCAATCCCCCAGGTTGACTCTTCCCTTTATCCCAGCCCTTCCGAGATCCGGCAGGTCTATGACCGTGTTCATCAGCACGTCCTGCGGGAAGTCCCCAATTTTCCTGATGCGGATTGGGATCTTCCCCCTTATGGCGAGCATCCACTGGCCAAGACCCGGGGAGAATGCCTGATGTGGACAGGTCGGCATGAAATGCTTCATGCCGGACAGATTGGTTTGCTCCGCCGGCTGTTTGGAATGGCTCCCCAGTGGTAGTTGTTCCGACAAACCCACTCCGGCTATGATATGGGCCGAATTCCGGCCTCTACCAACGGCAGGCCGGTTCTCTTCAGCACGGAGTTGATGAAGGAACATGGCAAAAAAAGTCACGGCGGACGACCTGCAAACCTGCACCGCAGAAAACATCTGCGTCATCAAACCGAGCGCCTTTGGGGATGTGGTGCAATGTCTTACGTTGCTCCCCGTTCTTCGCCGGCGATTCCCGAATGCCAAGATCACATGGGTCATCAATCGTGAGTTGACGGGGATTCTGGAAGGACATCCGGACCTGGACGAATTGATCCCCTTCGAGCGGCGGGGAAACCTGAAAGACTGGCGATCCCTGTTGCGCAAGCTGCGCAAGGGAAACTTTGACCTGGTGTTCGACCTGCAGGGCCTCCTGCGCAGCGGCTTCATGACCATGACCACCGCGGCCCCGCTGCGCGTGGGGCTGGAAACCGCGCGCGAAGGGGCGCACCTCGCTTGCAACATCACTTTGCCCGACACCGATAAATCCGTCCCGGCATTCGCGCGGAATTGGCGCGTCGCGGAAGCGCTCGGCCTCGGTGACTTAACTCCTGAAACGATCATCAACATTCCGGACGAGGACCGGCAATGGGCCCGTGAACAACTCGCCGAGTTGAAAAGGCCGATCCTCGCGGTCCACCCCGGCGCGCGCTGGGTCACGAAATTGTGGCCGGTGGAGAGCTTCGCCGTCGTCTGCACCCGGGCCGTCCGTCAATGGGAATGTTCCGTCCTGCTTCTCGGCGGATCCGGAGAACGGAAACGCTGCGAAGAACTGGAGAAAATCATTCATCGCCTGCATCCCGGAGCCCAGGTCCTCAATCTCGCCGGCGGAACAACGATCAAGCAGCTTTGTGCGCTGACCCACGAAATTCGCTGGATGCTGACCAATGACTCCGGCCCCATGCACCTCGCGGCTGGACTCGGCAAGCAGGTCATCGGGGTCTTTACCTGCACCAGTCCCGTACGCTCCGGACCTCCGGGAGCGCACCATGCCCTGGTTGCAACCGATGTTCCCTGCGCGGCCAGCTACTTCAAGAAATGTCCCAACCACGGCCAGGAGTTCATGTGCTGCATGGAGGATCTGTCCTCCGAAAAAGTCTGGCAGGCGTTTGAATCCCTCGTCAACCGTGACCAGAACGTTCTGGGAGCCACTGCCTGAACCATTAAGGCGTGGCTGCAAAAATCTCCGGTTGAGTCTCGCGCAGGATTTGTTCGATCTTTTGTCGTTCTTCCGGTGAGAGATGCCCGGCAATCTCCGGTGCTTTATCCGTCACTCCCGCCGCCACGCGACCATAGAGTATTCGGCGCAGCTCGGGGGGATAGGCCTTCACGATTCGGCTGTCAATCAGATAACTCAAGCGGTGTTCGAAGAGCCGGGTTTCCAGATTCAAAGTCCGCAATGATCCTCCTGTTCGGGCCTTCATCCCCCGTTCGGAGAACTTCTTCGCAAATGGAGAGGAAGACAACGGGGCCGGCAGCCCCGGGTCTGCCTGGAAGAACAGAGACTTTAACAGCGGTTGCATTGAGTCCATGGGTTTCCCCAGGACGTGCTCATACCGCAAACGGATCAGGAGGTTTTGTACCTCCAGTTGATGCTTCAAGACCGCAAACGCAACCACGTCACTCCCACGTAGAGGATAGTAGTCCTGTTCCAGGACATCGTTCCTGGTTGCATCCAGCATGATTCCCGCATGATCAAAACCCCGTGGCACTCCGGAGAGATACCATCCTCCAGCCAGATCTTTCCACGGCGTCATGCGATCCACGTCACGGATCGAAGTTACTGGATTGCCCGACGTGTCTGCCGTCACCGATTTCATCAACAAACCGGGAATTCCCTGCGTTCCTTTTCCCACATGACACGCCAGACAACTCTCCTGCCTCTGAAATTGAGCGGGAGCGGGGGCCTGATTCAATGTCAGAAAGACCGCCCCCTTACGCGGATCTATCGCCGTAATTTCCACGCTCGACGACTCAGGAATCCAGGCGACATAAGTGTCGTCATTGAAATAAATCGCCCGAGGTTTGCGCGGGGAGACCAGCTTTACATTCACCGAAGTCTTTGAATAGACGAGTAACTGCGACTCGGGTGGAATCTTCAGCGATGAGAGCAGGTCGACTAAATAGCCCGACTTTCCGCGCGCACTGAGCGGCGCAGTGGGGGTGCCGTCCGCATTCACGATCCGGGAAACGGGATGATCGATCTCTTTCGAGAAGTAATCGATCGGCCGGGAGGCATATGGCAATGGCTCGCCAGCGACGGATTCCGCCGGAACTGCCGCCGCGCCCAAGAGCGCAAACAGGACTCCCGGGAAACCAGAATGGAACCAGGCAAGACGACGGCCATGCGATTTCTGTAAGAAGCGGAAAGGCATCGTTAACGTACAACCCGGTGATTCCGGCAATTTGAATGCAACCCTGTTTGGTGTACCATGAGTATAGCTTTACGGACGGTTTAATACTCGGTTTCAACCCGCCGAAATAGTACGGAATGATTCGTCGCTCTTCCCTGAAATGGCCCATTCTCCTGGGAGTGGTCCTCCTGGTTCTGATCATCGCCCTGTCGGTCTTCTGGATCGTCGGACAGGCGATGCATGGGCAGTGGGGATTGCTCACGATCGGAACGGTCTTCTTCGTACTGATTCTCATCGGCGTCATTCTGTATTTCATCCTTACCCTGAAAGAGATCCGGCTGACGCGGCGGCAGGCAAATTTTATCGACAGCGTCTCGCACGAGCTCAAGTCTCCCATCGCCTCGATCAAACTTTACCTGCAGACGATGGAACTGCGCGACGTGGGGGAGGAGCAGCGTCGCGAGTTTCATCACTTCATGATGGCAGACATCGAGCGACTGGATTCCCTGATCGACCATCTGCTCGCCACAGCCAAGCTCGATCACGGCCAGCGAGATGAACCGGTGGAAGATGTCCCTCTGACTCCCTTGCTGCAATCGATCATCGGGGCAATCCAGCGTCGCTATCAGCTCGAGCCGGAACAGATCAAGCTCTCCTCTTCAGATCTGGTCTGCATCGGAAATCTGCGCGACCTGGAGATGATTTTCAGCAACCTGCTGGACAATGCCGCCAAGTACGCCGGAACGCCCGCGAAAATCGAAGTCGTGGCCGAATTTCGTAGCCCGGGGACCGTCCTCGTTCGGATCGCCGACAACGGGCAGGGGGTGGGCTTCGAACTCCGTCGCAAGATCTTCCAGCGTTTTGAGCGGGGAGGACTGGAACTGGAGCGGACCACAACAGGGACCGGCCTGGGACTCTATCTGGTCAAATCTCTCGTCAAGAAATTGAAAGGACGGATCCACGTACACGGCCGCGGCATCCTCAAGGGAGCGACGTTTGAAGTCGAGCTTCCCGGCTCGCTCAACTCCACTCCGGCAGTCGTTGATCCGGCGGAGGCACAACCCCGGCCATGAACCCCAGGATTCTGATCGTTGAGGACGAAAAGCACATCGGGATCGGCCTGCAGTTCAACTGCCGCGCCGAAGGATACGATGTCACCCTGGTCGGGGATGGCCCCGCAGCCATGTTGCTGTTCAACGAAAACAGGGACGCGTTCGATCTCGTGATCCTCGACCTGATGCTCCCCGGAATGAGCGGTTATGCGCTCCTTGAATGGCTGCGCAAATCCGACATTCAGATCCCCGTATTAATCCTCAGTGCCCGGACACTTTCCGAGGACAGGACACGAGGTTTCGATCTGGGAGCGGATCAATACCTGATGAAGCCGTTCGAACTTTCGGAACTCCTCAGCCGTGTCCGCAATCTCCTCGCCCGGCAGGGACGAGCACGTCGCGTCGACCAGCAGGACACCTACGAATTTGAAGGGATCAAGGTCAACTTCACGAAGCATGAAGTCAATATCCGGGGGCAGGAGAAAATCCTCACTCCTCTCGAACTCGAACTTTTAAAATGCTTCGTGACCCATGAAGGGATCGTCCTGACCCGCAATCAACTTCTGGACCGGGTGTGGGGGCTGGATTCCTCACCGAGCACCCGCACGGTCGACAATTTCATTGTCCGCTTGCGACGGTACTTCGAGGTCGATCCGACGCACCCCCGGCATTTTCTCTCGATGCGCGGCGTGGGGTACAAATTCGTCAAGGAACCGCTTCCGATCGCGGACGTCACCGAGGAAGAAGCCACCGAATCCGATTCCGGCCAGTGAAAATCTCTTGCCAAATCGCGGCTCGGAAGGGACGATAAAAGGCTCATTCCCCGCACTTTTTCAACCCTACCTCCCAAGGCCTTCCGATGACTAACAAACCCTCTCGGCAGAATATTTCTCGGCGTCGGTTTCTGAAGCAATCCGCCTGGCTCGCCGCGGGGACCACCTTCGCGATCGGCGGCACGAAATCGACGGGACGAATCCTGGGAGCCAACGAAAAGGTCCGGATCGCCGTCGCGGGCATTCACGGTCGGGGAAAATCACACGTCGGATCCTATAACAAAAATCCCGATGCCCAGATCGTCTATCTCGTGGACCCGGATACCCGCACGTATAAATCTCAGAGCGACGCCGTCGAGGATGCCACCGGAGTTGCCCCCAAGTGCGTGCAGGATATTCGCCGCGCCCTGGACGATAAGAATGTTGATGCGGTTTCCATCGCCACTCCCAACCACTGGCACGCGTTGATGACCGTCTGGGCCTGCAACGCCGGCAAGGACGTCTACGTCGAAAAGCCTTGCAGCCACAACCTTCACGAGGGGCGTGTCGCGCTGGAAGCGGCTCGCAAAAACAATCGGATCGTGCAACACGGCACACAGAACCGCAGTTCCGCCAGGCTGGCCAACGTCATGCAGGTGATCAAGTCCGGACAACTCGGAAAACTGCTCGTGTCACGCGGTCTCTGCTACAAGCAGCGGGAAAGCATCGGCTTCAAGGAACGTCAAGCCCCTCCCCCCGAAGTTGACTTCAATCTCTGGCTCGGCCCGGCTGCCGAACAGGCCTATCACGGAAACCTCGTCCACTACAACTGGCACTGGTTCTGGGAAACCGGAAACGGTGACATCGGCAACCAGGGGGTCCACCAGATGGACATTGCCCGCTGGGCGATCCCCAACGCAACTCTCCCCACGAGTGTCCTCAGCCTGGGAGGCCGCTTCGGCTATGAGGATCAGGGGCAGACTGCGAACACCCAGATTTCCATCATGGACTTCGGTGACACCAAGCTGATCTTCGAAGTCCGAGGACGTCCGACGGACAATTTCCACGGGCAAGGGGTCGGGAACATCTTCCACCTGGAAGCCGGGACCATCTACCTGGATAAGTATTTCCCCAAAGATTCTGATAAAGAGGCTCCGCTTCCCCGTTTCGATACCCTTCAGGGAGCTCACAACGGCGACCACTTCGGCAACTTCGTGAGCGCGGTCAGAAGCCGCAAACGGGAAGAACTGCACGCCGACATCATGGAGGGGCACTACTCCAGCGCCCTGTGCCACCTGGCGAATATTTCCTATCGCCTCGGAAAGCCTGTGGCCTTCTCAGAAGTCAGCGGCCAACTGGGGACTGATGGCGACCTGCGGGAAACCTTCTCCCGGATGGAACACCATCTGAAGGATGACGTGCACCTGGATCTCGCCAATACAAAGGTCCAGTTGGGGCGCAAGTTGACGCTCGACCCGACCGCGGAAAAGTTCGCCGGCGACGCTGATGCCAACGCCATGCTGACTCGCAATTATCGCAAGGGCTTCGACATCAACGCCACGGCCTGAGTTTCGGGCTGTCAGTCGCTGAAGTTTTATTCTGGGCGCTCTCGTTGCGCGAGCTCGTGGCCGTGAACGAACCGTTGACTTTCCGTCGATTCAACTCTGAATCTGGCGGCGATCGAAGCGACACGTCCTTCATCGGGCTGCGGCGATGCCTCAACCTCCGCCTGCACTTCAGCAATCCGCCGCAGGTCACCCAAACAGACCTTTGCAAAAAGCCATGCGCACCGTGCTGGTTTTCAGCACTTATTTGCGGCAAATCAGATGCGCGTTGTCCGATTGCAATTCTCCCGCCGCGATCAGGGACGCCTCAATCTGGACTAACATCTCCAGCAGCTTTTGATGTCGCGGATTGGAATTGTCGAACGTGTTGTAAAACTGATGATCCAGTGCATGCATCAGAATTGAACCGTTGAAATGGCGTACATCCATCTCTGCAAACGTACGCCGCAGGACGGGAATGATCTGACTCGCATTCACCCCTTCTGAGGGATCCGAATTGATCCATTCCTCTTTCGTCCGCATCTCCCAGATTTTTCCGTAGACCATGGTGTCCGCTTCTGCTTCCGGCAGAATTCCCAACCGCTGCAGGGTGCGATTCGTCCACGGAGGCGTTTCTGACGATGCTTTGACCGACCTCAAATCATCGGGAATGAGGTGCCGTACCGCATTGATAATCTCCTGCTGACGGGGCCCCGCCTGGTAGTAATTCGGCCCGACATACTCATTGGAGATCAGAATTCCCCCCGGCTTCAGGGCTCCCCAGAGCATCGGAATGACCCGCTCCAGGTGTTCGATATGGTGCAGCGCTCCATTGGCCCAGATCAGGTCATACTCCTCCAGCGGCAGGGATGTCTGATTCAAGTCCGCGACGAAATACTCCAGATTCGTGAACCCCTCCGCCAATCCTCGTTTTTCCGCTTCTGCGACGGCTCCAGGGGCGATATCCGTCCCCACGATCCGCGCGGCCACTTTCATTCGTGCCAGCCGGCGTTCGATCTCTCCGAACCCGCAGCAGATGCTCAGACACTTTTGAAACGGCAGATAAGGCTTCAGAATCTTCTCGACCGTCCAGTATTCACACCAGTCCGGCCGGCTGGCGTCCGCTTCGCCGAAGATCAACCGGCAATGCCGCGATCTCATCGGGGGAAAGCAATAAAAATTCTTTTCGACGTCCGTGTAGTCGTGCTGCGACTGCGACCAATAATCGGCCACGCGCTGTTCATTCGATGGTGACCCCGGATTTTGCATTTCGACTCGCGAAAGGTAGTGCGCCTAGGGATTGAGTACGAGAGGGAAGGGCTTCAGTATCCCCGCTGTCTCGCGGCAACACAATCCAATTCATGTCCTCAATCCTTCAAACGGAATTCAAAACAGCATGACCATCAACCATTGCGTCGAGCGGACCACTTTGGCGTGTTCCTCTTTGGTGTAACTTTCCCGCTTCAACAATTCTCTCAATTGCGCGTCGAACTGGGCTACGAAGAGTCTTTGTCGATCGGTCAGCTTCTTTTCGGTCTTGGGGTCCAGCAAGACCGCAGTGATCTGTTGAATCGTCTTGAGTTCTTCCCGGGAGGGGGCCGGCTTGGCAATCCAGTGGGGAGTTTCGGCGTCATCCGCGGCCCTCCGGACAACCCCTTCAATAAAGAGGCAAATTTCTTTCAGCTTGTCATAGAGCAGCCGCTCGGGTCGGTCGCGCGGCGTATGGTAATCGGGGTGTTGTCCTGTTGAGAAAAACAGGAACGGAATCTCCTTGTCCCGAAATGTTCCGTAGTCACTCCGCGTTCCTACGATGTCGATTCCCAGTCTGCCGATTTGCAGTTGGGAACCCTCAGCGACGGCAGGCAGGTATTGCTCCAAACCCGTTCCGTGTTCACTCCCCATCACGAACAGCATCCGCAACGGCAGATCCCCCACATTGCGACCGAGCAAGTCCGCCGTCATGAACAGCTTGAGTTCCTCCAGTGGCAGTGGCGGATGGGCCACAAACCAACGTGAACCCCACAGCAGGGATTCCTCCAGGTCAAAATTCACGAAGGCAATGCTGCGTTTGAAGCCCTTGCCAGAGAGTTTGAGAGCGCGCGCCACCTCCAGTACCATCGCCACCCCGGAAGCATTGTCATCCGCCCCGGGATAATAATTGCTGGAGCCGGGAGTGAGATGGTCGTAGTGAGCGCTCAGAATGATCCACTCGTCTTTCAGTTTCGGATCGCCCCCTGGCAAGAGTGCTCCGACATTCACCCCCATGTTCATGGTCGGTTCTCCCGCTTTGGCGGGGAGTGGAATCTCCTGCTGATAGCTCCCTGGAAACAGGGGCTGTAGTCCCAGTTTCCGGTATTCCTGTTCCAGGTAATCGGCCGCTTTCCGGCGGTCCGCCAGCATCCCCCGCCCTCTCAAATCCGGGCTCGCCAGGAAAGAAACATGCTCTCTCAGCCGTTTTTCAGCATCCGGATCCTCACCCCGGAGTGAGGAGAAAAGCCCCCCCGCAATGAGGAACAGGACCAGGACACGGGAGACTGAACGGCGGGGTTTCACGGGGAAAAACCTGATTCTGGGGGGACTTGGGAATCTATTCCGGCTTGAGATTACGGCTCGTAACGGCTGTGGCGATTATTCCTGTTGTAACGCGGAATCGCCAGCCGATCTAACATCCAGTCCGCGGAGGCTCTTTCATTCCCCGCGAACCGGCAAAACACAACCACACCCATCACAGAACGTATTGGGATTAAAGGAGTAAGGACATGTCTCGCAAAACCGTGGGATGGGGTATCGCACTCTTGGTCGTGATCGCGACCGGGTGGTTTGGGACATCCGCCAATGCTCAGGGAGGCAAGGGACAGCCCAACGACTGGAACCGCTTCTACTACTACCCATACGTTTACTATCCCGAAAACTTCCAGCCGCTCCAGAGTTACGACAACATGTACTACCGGTATCCGCAGAATCGCCAGATTCCGGTTTACAACCAGGCGTGGCACAACGAATATCCTTCGCCGCGTCCGTACCACAAGGGGCACGCGTTCATTCTCGACGTGTTTTAGGTCCACCCGAAAACACTCCACCGCGAATCTCGACCTGAACCATTTCGAAATTCGCGGTCGAAACTCCTCGATAATCAAGACCAGTTCGCTCCACGAAACAGGAGCGAATTGGTCTTTTTCTTTACGAAATCTTTACTTTTCTGCTCAAACTGCCATTGATTGCCGTAATGTTTCGCATGGATAATCTTAAGTGCAAAGGATTTCCGACATGTCAGGGACGAGCCGGTTGGAAGTTGCTGAGCTGAAAGTCATGGCAAGCTGCAGAAGATAGTGCGTTGAATTTCCTGCAACTTTTTTCCGGCTTTCGACGAATCAATTTTCCCTTATGGAGATCGCTGATCATCAAGATCTCTTAAAAAATGTGTCCCTTTTGTCATCAGTAGCTCTGGGCCAAGGCAGACTGAGACCCCCCGTGTCAGAATCCAAACACGACCTCGCCGTCCGATGTCCGGTGTGTCGCGCTCCGAAGGTGCAACACGCTAATCCGCATTTCTTTTTTGAGTACCTGGCGATCATAGGGCTTTGCACTCCCTATCGCTGTCGGCACTGCTTCGCGCGGTTCCTGCGCCCCTTCTTCTGGAACTTGCTCGCCGGGGGTGGCAAGAGCCAAGCTCACAAACCATCCGGATCGCGCGATAACATTCGCACGCCACGCGAGAAGCACAGCAAGCCCTCCGGTCAGTAGCGGGCAATTCACATCGGCTGATTGAGTGCTGACCTAATCCTCGTCCGGGGGCAGATGCTGCAGCACGTCGAGCATCGATTCCTCCAGAATGTCGACGAGTTCCGACAGCACGCGTTGCGGCATCGCAGGGGCCGGCATGATCACGAGAATATCCCCCAGCGGCCGTGTGATCAGCCCTCGTTTTCGAGCGGCCTTCGTGATCCGATGCCCCACCCGCCACGCCGTCGGAAACCGCGCCTGGCTTTCGTTGTCGCTGACGAGTTCAATCCCCACCATCACGCCACATTGACGGATGTCACCGACCTGAGGATACCTCCGCCAGTCATCCAGCCGCTCCTGCAGCCACGCGCCATTTCGCTGGACATTTCCCAGGATGTCATTCCGTTCGAATAAGCGGAGCGAAGCGAGCGCCGCGGCACATCCCAGCGGATTCCCCGTGAACGTGTGACCGTGAAAAAACGTCTTGTATTGTTCGGGAGGCGCCAGGAATGCGCTGTAAATCTCCTCGGAACAGAGTGTGGCCGCCAGCGGCAAATACCCCCCCGTCAACCCTTTCGCCAGGCAGAGGATGTCCGGAGCCACGTCTTCCTGCTCGCAGGCGAACATCGTCCCCGTTCGGCCAAAGCCCACCGCCACTTCGTCCGCGATCAGCGGAATGTCGTACTGATACGTCAATTCCCGCACCCGACGCAAATAGCCGGGGGGGTGCACCAGCATCCCCGATGCTCCCTGGACCAGAGGCTCGATGATGAACGCCGCAATCCGTTCCTGGTTCTCGCGCAATGTCCGGTCCAGTTCGTCCACGCAAAACTGCAGATACGAGTCCGCATCATATCCCGGGGGCACGCGATAGGTGACGGGGGAGGGGACCTTCAAAGTCGGAAAGAGCAGGGACTCATAGACACTGTGAAACAGATCCACGCCGCCGACACTCACCGCCCCCAGCGTGTCGCCGTGATATGCACCGGACAGACTGACAAACAGATCTCGCGACTCCGGCCGGGGCTTCTGACGATGGAATTGAAACGCGATCTTCAGTGCGACTTCGACCGCCGTGGCCCCGCTGTCCGAATAAAAGACCCGCGACAGACCCGCCGGCACGCGTGCCACGAGTTGATGCGCCAACTCAACCGAAGGGGCATTCGCGAGCCCCAGCAACGTGCTGTGTGAGACGCGATCCACTTGCGCCGCTATCGCATCGTCGATTTCCGCAACTCGGTGCCCGTGCACGTTGCACCACAGCGAGGATGTCCCATCGATATAGGCCCGCCCCTCCGTGTCGATCAGGTGGAAGCCTTCCGCCTCGGCAATGATCGGAATCTCTTCCCGGCAGTACTCCAGCATCGGCGTGAACGGATGCCAAACGAAATTGCGATCGTAGTGCCGCAGAATGTCGGTTTCGGAACGGTCGCTGCTCACGAGTTGATCCCCTCCGTCTGCGGGAAATCAGGCGCCCCCGGAGAGCGGAGATTCGTGTCTCCTTCCCGGGCATATTGAGTCCGATCTGGAATTCCCGCGTCCCGAAATCCCTTGCGGCGTTCCGCGCATTTATTGCACGCGCCGCAGTGCATCCCTTCCGGAGTCGGACGGATACAGGACATTGTTTCCTCCAGCGGCAGGTGCTGCCCCTTGAGGAGCACCTGAGTCTTGTTCATTCCCGAAAATGGCCGGACCAGCTTCAGATCTCCCCCCAAAGCCAGATGGACCGTTTTCTCCAGCGATTCAAAAAAAGGATCCCCCGCATCCGCGAACGGATTTCCCCGCAGCGTTCCCCAGGCCAGCGTGGGGACTCCGTGCAGATGGCACCAAATGGCAGCCTGGCTGGTTAACAGCAGATTCCTGCCGGGGAGATACACCGCCTCGTCCGGTGTTTCCGCATCCGGTGTTCTCTCTCCGGAAGTGCTCCAATGTTCTCCATAGACTTCCCGAATCGGACACTGAAACACCGTCAAAGGCTTGAGAGCAGGGAACGTCAGTTTGGCAAGAAACCGCCGCAGCGCCGCTTCTTCCTCCGCTTCCCAGATCAAGCCAAACCGGACATAGAGCGGATAGACCGCGGGAGAATCGTTCGCCAGGTCCGCCGTCAGGATGGCACTATCCGCGCCGCCACTCACCAACACTCCGACCGGCTGCGTTCGCCACGTGTCGTGTGTCATAGTCATTCCGGCACGGATGTCGTCTCAAAGTGAATGAGAACGCTGTGTTCGCACAGCGTTCTCGACATTCATCACGGCTTACTTGGGCAGCAGATCGGCCACCGTGTCCCGTTCGGTCTTCAATTCGTTGACCGTCAGGTCGATCTTTTCCTTCGCAAAGGGGTCGATCTCCAACCCCTGCACGATCTTCCAGGTCTTGCCGTCGGAGGTGAGCGGGAAGCTGCTGATCAAACCGGCTTCGACACCGTAGCTGCCGTCGCTGCAGATGGCTGCACTGAAGAAATTTCCGGCGGGAGTCGGACGGATGACCGCCTTGACCGTATCCAGCGCGGCATTCGCGGCGGACGCCGCGCTCGAAGCTCCCCGGGCCTTGATGACCGCCGCACCTCGCTGCTGCACCGTCGTGATGAAGTCAGTCTTCAACCAGTTCTCATCCTTGATGACCGATGTGGCGGGCTGTCCATTGATCTTCGCGTGATAAAAATCCGGGAACTGCGTCGCACTGTGGTTCCCCCAGATCGCGACGTTGCTCACCGCGGCAATCGGTTGTCCCGCTTTCTGGGCCAACTGCGAGACCGCCCGGTTCTCATCCAGCTTGGTCATCGCGTACCAGCGATCCTTGGGAACATTCGGTGCATTCTTCATCGCGATCAGGCAGTTCGTGTTGCACGGGTTTCCGACCACGACCACCCGGACATCGCTCGCGGCGACGTTGTTAATCGCTTTTCCGGTGTTCGTGAAGATCGGGCCGTTGATCCGGATCAGATCCGCACGCTCCATGCCTGCCTTACGGGGGACGCTTCCCACGCAGATCACGAAATTGCAGTCCTTAAAGCCCACTTCCAAATGGTCGCTGTCCGCCTTCACCACACCGTGCAGCGTGGGGAACGCACAGTCGTCCAGTTCCATGTGGACACCGTCGAGCGCCGCCATGATCGGGGGAACTTCCACCAGGTGCAGGATCACCGGCTGATTCGGGCCGAATACTTCGCCTGACGCCAGGCGGAACAACATTGCGTATCCAATCTGACCGGCGGCACCGGTCACGGCGACTCGAATCGGGCTGACCATACGAACTTCCTTTTTTGATCCAGCGAAAATGAGCCCGCTTGCTCGTCGGCCTTCGCACCGCACACGCAAACGGGATAGGGATTGTTCATAAATCCAAGCGGAGAGTAGTCCTCACGCCTGACTGCAACCCGTTGTAGCGTGTGGGATTCCCCACGGCAACTGACCGGAAATCCGGGGAGGGAAGAGTCCCTGTCGGCAACGGATGCGGCCCTCTGTAATCACATGGGGTAATTTACCTTGAAAACGCTCAAAAAAGCGCCATGGTGACGATTAGCGAACGATAGAAAGCTGGGCGATTTTTCGGGGGGATTTTTTGAACGCCCAATTTCACCAACCGGAACAAATTACCACCTGTTCTGATCGGAGATCCTGCATCTGAAAGCAGTTACGTTCGACCGGAATTGACAGGATTTTCCACCCCCAGTAAATTCCACGCTCCCAGCCCGGATTTCTGGAACTTCACACAAGCTGAGTGATCTGGAAAGAGTTGCGGCAGGGATGGATTTTGCCGGACAAGTTTGAAGAGCGATCTTCGGAGCTGTGCCCGGCTGTTGGGGGTGATTGACTGTGTTTTCTGCGTACAGAACCCTGTGCTGGATCGGGACCGGGATCTTTTCGACCGGTTGGATGCTGGGGTGTGTGCAGTCCATGCCTCTTCCTCCCGCTCCCAATTCGCACGTCACTTCGCGGCCTGCCGCGGTGACCCCAACCGCCCCCTCGCTCTCGAATCTGCCTCCGACGTTGAGCATCCCGGCCTCAGGTGTAAATCCCTGGAAGCCGAACGCCCCTGAACGGGAGTGGAAGTACATCGTTCTGCACCACACGGCGGCAGAGAAAGGGAGCGTGGACAGCATTCATCAGGCGCACCTCGCCCGGAAGGACAGTAAAGGGAAGTCCTGGCTGGGAATCGGCTACCACTTCGTCATCGGCAACGGCAACGGCATGCCCGATGGCGAGATTGAACCGACCTTTCGCTGGGTGCAACAACTGCAGGGAGCCCATGCCGGCGCTTCGGACCCGGAATATAATCAGAAGGGAATTGGGGTCGTCCTGGTGGGAAATTTTGAAAAAACTCCCCCCACGAGCAAGCAGATGATCGCGGTCAAGAAGCTGGTCAAGAACCTGGCCAATACATACCACGTCCCCTCAAAGAATATCATCGGACATCGGGACATTCGTTCCACGGAATGCCCCGGAAAGTATTTTCCATTTTCGGAAGTTGTGGCGGCTCAAGGAGACGAGCCGACATTCGTGGGAGCCAGCCCCAATGACGAGGCTGCTCCTGTGCTCCGCACTGCCAACCAGGCAGATCAGAAAGAGGCAGCGTTCCAATGAAACCTCGTTTTTCCACAGAATTTCTCGGCGGTCAATCCACCTCCGAAACCAAGCGCCACTTCCGCATGGATGGACCGGTGTGCGCCGTTCAGACTCCTTTTCTAAACGCCACGGACTCGTTGCCCGCGGTCGTCCCGCCTGCCACGACGGACACTGAAGAGTCGGCGATTTACGTCCCCGATTCCTACGAACCCAAGTACGCCTATCCTTTGCTGGTCTGGCTGCAAAACGGCCCGCGGACCGCTCAGTCCTTCGCCCGGACGATGGGCCACATCAGCGACCGCAACTATGTCGGCCTGGGTCTCGACCTCACCTCGCACCTGGGCAAGGTGGAGGACAAGGATGAATTCGCCGCCCAGTTGTCCAGCGAGCAATACGGTCTGGAACAGTGGGTTCGAAACGAAATTACGCGCTTCCGCCGCACTCACCACGTCCACTCGGAACGAATTTATCTCGTGGGGCAGGGTTGGGGTGCCATGGCGGCACTGCAGGCCGGTTTCGCCCGCCCCGACTGGTTTGCGGGCGTGATTGCCTGTGATGTCGGTTTCCCTCAGATCCCGCACCTGGTCCGCCGCTTCCGCGACCTCAAGGGGAAACGGGTGATGCTCGCCAGCACCAACCCCACCGAGCGTCTGGAACAGCGCCGCCTCCAGCGGATGCTGCACACGGTCGGCATGCGGTTGTGTGCCCGCAACTACCCCGCACCCCAGAAGGGAGATCTGCCGCAGAAGCTCCTGCGGGATATCGACCGCTGGGTGATGATGGATATCTGCAGTCCCCAATGTGTCTGAGGATTCCGCGCGGTCGACCGTCACGCGGGAAGATTAGAACAAAGTCTTCTGCGCCCGTTGCGGAGTCATGCAATCCTCGGCGTCGTAGCGGGCGTTGTTCACCTGTGTTCCCACGGGAATCAGGCGCACCTCTTCGGCCGTGAATGCATCCGTCATTGCCTGAATTTGGGATGGATCGCGCAGGTTCGGATCGAGCCAGTCTTCAATTTTCTCCGGTCGCACCAGGACGGGCATCCGGGGATGAATCGATGCCAACGTTGAATTGGCGTCCCGCGTCAGGATTGCAAAAGCCCGCCGCTCCAGGTGAGTCGGACTCGGATCCCATTCCCAGATCCCCGAGAAGGCGAACAGCGCCCTTAACCCGCTCGTCACATGAAAGGGCTGCTTGACCCGCCCGGAGACGTGCCCCCACTCATAAAACCCGTCCCCCAGAATGATGCAGCGCCGTTCCCGGATCGCATTCCGAAACGTCGGTTTCTCGGCGGCGGTTTCAATGCGGGCATTGATGTGCCGATGCGCCTCGCTGCCGGGGTGCATGCTGTTCGGCAGCCCCCAGAACATATCCTGGTGTGTTACCTGTTTCGAACCGGGATCAAAGTAATGGACCTGGACAAACTGCCCCGGCGAGACGTTATATCGCGGTTTCCAGTCCAGAATTTGAGGCAGATTCCATTCGCGGCAAAAACCGTTGGGATTCTGAGTTAAGGTAAACCGGCCGCACATCCTTGTTTTACTTCCTTACCCCTGCGAATTGCCTCTCCTTGATGGTCCAGTTCCGACACAGTATCTTACCAAAAATTGCTTCACTGTCGCAGGAGGATGAACATGGGTCTGTTTACCGGCAAAAAGGGACTGATTTTCGGGATCGCCAACGATCACTCCATCGCGTGGGGGATCACCCAGAAGCTCCACGAAGAAGGAGCTGAGATGGGCTTTACCCATCTTCCGGATAAGGATCCTGCCCGTCCCCGCATGGAAGGCCGGGTCCGCAAGCTCGTCGAGCCTCTTGGTGCGAAACTGATCCTCCCCTGTGACGTGCAGAAGGATGAAGACTTGGACAAGGTCTTCGCCGCGGCGAAAGAGCACTTCGGCCAGGTTGATTTCGTGCTGCACTCCATTGCGTACGCCCCCATGGAAGATCTGAAAGGCCCCGTGCACGCCGCCAGCCGGGCCGGCTTTTTGCTGTCGATGGACATCAGCGTGTTCAGCCTGATGGCGATCACGCACCGCGCCAAGAACATCCTCGCTCCCGGCGGGAGCATCCTCGCCCTCACGTATCTGGGTGGCGAAAAAGTCATCCCCGGCTACAACGTCATGGGCCTCTGCAAATCCGCCCTCGAAAGCTGCATCGAATACCTCGCCAACGAGCTCGGTCCCGAAGGGTTCCGCGTCAACGGCCTCAGCGCCGGTCCGCTCAAGACCCTCAGCTCCTCCGCCGTCGGTGAAATCGACAGCATGATGAACCTCTACACGAAGATGGCCCCGCTCCGCCGCAACGTCACGATGGAAGATGTCGGCAAATCGGGTGCTTATCTGCTCAGCGATCTGGCGAGCGGCGTCACCGGGGAAAATCTCCACGTGGACTCCGGCTACCACATCATGGGTGCCCCCCCCGCGGACATTCAGGGGTAGTCGCCCCACGGATTTAATGGGAACGATGAGCGAACGGACCGCCAGAACGATCGGCGTCGCAATCGTCGAGCATGACGGCCAGGTTCTCGTCGGCGTGCGGTGAGAACGTCCCACTCGCCGGGTTTGCGGAATTCCCGGCGGCAAATGCGAGCGGGGGAGACTTCGGACGCCTGCGGCTGGCGGGAATGCCTGGAAGAATCCGGCCTGTCGGTTGTCCCCGTCGAATGCCTTCTTCGGGAACTGCACCACTACGATTACGGCAGTGTCGATCTCCACTTCTGGCTTTGTCGCGTGGAGAACCCGCTGGAGTTGCGAGAACGGCATGGCCCCTACTTCTGGATTCCGCGCAACGAACTCCATCGCTGGCGGTTTCCTGAAGGGAACCTCAAGGTGATCGAACTCCTCGTTCGAAGTTGACGGCCTATTCTTCACCCGGAACGGTCAACTGTTTTCCGTTGTGCTTAGGGCCAAAGCTCAGCAGGAACGGGGCCGCGCGGGTGCTCCATTCTTCCGCGTCCGGAAACCGTCCCGCCCCCTCGCCGAAGCAACTCTGCAACATCTCGGTGTTGATGATCCCGGGATTGAGCGGAATGGCCGCCATTCCTTCCGGAAGTTCCTGGGCCAGCGCGAGGGTCAACCCTTCGACTGCCCATTTGCTGGCACAATACGGCGCCACTTCAGGAGACGTACTCCGCCCCCAGCCTGAGCTGAGATTCACAATGACGCCTGATTTTTTCGCGACCATCGCCGGGACAAAGCAGCGGACCACGTGCGCAATCCCTTTCACGTTCACGTCGATGACGCTGTCGAACTCCTGCGCGGAGACTTTCCACAACGGCGCATTCTGATTGATGACCGCCGCGTTATTAATCAGGAGGTCGGGAGGACCGAATTCCTGGAGTACTCGCTCTCCCCAGCCCATGACTTCGTGTTCACTGGAAACATCCACTGCCTGAAAATCGTGGGGCCGGGAATACTTTTTCTGCAGCGCTCTAATCGCATCCCCGGACCGACCACAACCGATCACCGTATGCCCGGCTTTCACAAACGGCTCAATCAGGGACGCCCCCAGCCCTCGCGTTGCCCCGGTGAGAATAATGATCTTTCCGCTGTTGGACGCCATGCTGCGACTCCTGATTCGAAGAGGGAATTTCGCAGAATCATACGCGATTTGTCCTGCGAACACACTCGATTTTCACGATTCAGAAGTGCCTCGCGTCGCGGGCGCTGGTAGCATGGAAACTTCCAGAATTTGACGTCTCAATGTGCTTTGCGGAAATAGACATATGCCACTCGTCCTCCGTTCGACTTCTCTTTCCCTCCGGTTTCCAATCCTCCTGGGGATTCTCTGTCTCCTTGCAACGGCTGGCTGCGATTCTGCGAAAACGGAAAAGAAACCCGCTGCCGGTGAAGCCAAGCCGGAGAATTCTTCAAAAACAGTGGCGATTGCTCCGCCGCAGGGACCCGCAAAAAAAGTTCTGACCGTGGCCGCCGCCAGCGATCTGAAATTTGCACTCCCGGAGTTGCAGTCGGAATTCCAACTGACTTATCCCGATTATGAGTTGCGACTGACTTTTGCCGCCTCGGGAACTCTTTACTCGCAGATCAAGGAGAAGGCTCCTTACGACATTTTCCTCTCCGCTGACCGCGACTTGCCCAAGAAGCTGATCGACGAAAAACTGACTCATTCCAAGGAGGAGTTTGTCTACGCGAAGGGAACTCTGGTTCTCTGGTTTCCCAAGGACGCCACTTTGTACGTGGAGAAGGACGGGCTGGGAATTCTGACGCATGACTCGATTGCCAGGATCGCGATTGCGAATCCCAAGTTTGCCCCCTATGGCCGTGCGGCCGAGGCGGCCCTGAAATCCGCCAAAGTCTACGAAAAGATCGACAAGAAACTGCTCATGGCGGAGAACATCTCGCAAGCGGGAGTGTTCATCGAGAAGGGGGGAGCGGAGGCCGGATTGCTCGCGCAGACTCTGATCGTCTCCACGTCCCTGAAAGACAAAGGGAAAACCTGGAAAGTACCGCAGGAACTCTATCCCCCCATCGTTCAGGCGGGGGTCATCCTCAGCCATTGCGAGGACACCACCGCCGCGGAGCATTTCCGCACCCTCATCCTGAGCGACAAGGGACGGGAAATCCTCGCGAAGAATGGCCTGACCCCGCCGGAGAAGTAAGCCTTGGAGCCGCTCGCCTGGTGGTTATCGATCAAGCTTGCTGCCTGCACGACGCTGATCCTGCTGGTCGTCGGGCTTCCCGTCGCCTACTGGCTTTCGCAAACCCAGTGGCGCGGCAAATTCCTGCTGGAAGCGGTGCTTTCCCTGCCTCTCGTCCTTCCAGCCAGTGTCCTGGGGTTTTACATCCTGCAGTTCACCAGTCCGCGGGGCGCATTCGGAGGTTGGATTGAACGAGTGACCGGTTCCACGATCCCGTTCACCTTCAATGGCATTCTCCTCGCGTCCGTCATCTACAACATTCCGCACAGCATTCGTCCGTTCCTGGCGGCCTTTCAGGCGGTTGATCGCCGTCTGTGCGAAGCCAGTTGGTGCCTGGGGGTCTCCCGTTTCGAAACCTTCCGGCGAGTTATTGTCCCACTCGCCTGGCCGGGAATTCTCGCCGGACTGATCCTCACGTTTGCGCACACTCTGGGAGAATTCGGCATCGTCCTGATGGTGGGTGGGAACATCCCGGGGGTGACCCGCACTCTTTCGATCACGATCTATGACGACGTCCATGCCCTCGACTATGCCTCCGCCGGACGGACGGCCTTCTGCCTGTTGGCGGTTTCCTTCGTTGTGCTGTGCGCAACGCACTGGCTCCAGAGAAAGCCCCCCCTCCCATGACTTCTCTCTGGACTGCCCGTTTTCAAAAATCCTTCTCGCCACAGACCTGCATCGAAGCGGACCTGCAGGGGGAAACAGACAAGTTCTCCCTCACGGTTCTCTTTGGGCGTTCAGGAGAAGGCAAAACCACAATCCTCCGCGCGCTCGCCGGTCTGGAAACTCCCGACACGGGAGAAATCCACTTCGGAGACGAATGCTGGTTCTCTTCAGAGAAAGGGATTGGCAAGACTCCGCAACAGCGTGGCATCGGCTATCTGTTCCAGGAAAAGGCCCTTTTTCCGCATCTGACCGTGGCGGAAAATGTCGCTTTCGGCCTTCGCTCCCTGTCACCTTCCGCACGTGCTCAGCGCGTCGACGAGTTGCTCTCCAGGTGGGAGCTCCTGCCGTTCGCGAATCGCCTCCCGCGTCATATCTCCGGCGGCCAGCAGCAACGGACCGCGCTCGCGCGGGCGCTCGCCATTCGCCCCCGCATTCTGCTCCTTGATGAGCCACTTTCCGCACTCGATGAACTTGCCCGCGAAGAACTCCAGGGACACCTGAAGGAGCAACTGGCGGAGTACCGCATCCCGACGATCATGGTCACGCATCACCGCAATGAAGCGCGGACCCTGGGGGATCGCATCGGCGTTCTCCATCAGGGAAAAGTCGCCCAATTCGGGGAGATCGAACAAGTCTTCGATCGGCCCAATACCGCGGAAGTAGCCCGCATCCTCGGCTGGCAAGTCTTTCCACTGACCGACGGCTCTGACTTCCTGACAGAAGTCGTCACCCCTTCTGCTCAGGCCCGATTCTGGGGGATTCGCTCCCACGATTTAATCGTTGATACGCCGGGTGAGGCGACGATTCCGAATGCCCTCACACTGCAACTTGTTGCGATGGAACCGGCGGAGCAGGGATGGAAGCTCTTGCTACAGGGGGACATCGCGATCCATGCGACGATCAGCCGTGCGGTCGCCGAGCAGAAACAGATCCGTCCCGGGCAATCCCTGTCGGTCTCATTTGGACCGGAGTCGGCCCGGATCTTTTCGGAATAATCCCGCGGTCTTCATTAGGTTCGGCGGATCAATAGTTTTCTCGCCATCTCCCGGCTCAGGCTCATCCGGCGATCCTGCGCCCGGACCGTGATCACCCCCGCGGAATGATGGTTTTCTTCCACCGCTCCCGTGCTGCCGATCTGCAGGCCGCCGTCGGTGAGATACCGCAGGAATTCGGGAGACTGATCGAGCACCTGTTCCAGCACAAACGCCGTCCCGGGTCCGCACTCCGAGAGCGGTTCTCCCACGGTCGTCCGCAGGCTTCCGTCGGGGTTTGGGATTGGATCTCCATGCGGGTCACGATCGGGAAAACCGAGATAGGCGTCGATGCGATCGATCAGCCGTTCTGAGACGGAGTGTTCGATGTTTTCCGCCTCGGCGTGAATCTCATCCCACGCCAGCCCCAAGGTTTTCACGAGGAACAGTTCAATCAGCCGATGCCGCCGCAGGACCCCCAGCGCCAGTTTCTTTCCCGCGGTGCTGAGCTTGGCGCCGCGATGCGCCTGATATTTCACCAGCCCGGCATCCGCAAGCCGCTGCAGCATCGTTGTCACGCTCCCCGGCGTGACGGACAGGATCTCTGCGATTTCACCGGTCCCTGCGGTCCCCGCCTCCGAAGTGGAGCAGGCCTTGTAAATCGCCTTGAGATAGTCCTCGACCTTGATGCTCTCCACGAGGCGCACTCCTGAGTGTTGAAGGGCAGCGAAGATTCTCGCAGCGAAGATTTTCTCGCCATGAAGATTTTTTAGCGGGAACCGGCCGGAACGGAGATGGATTTCGACAGCATCCGATGCGCCGACAGAATCAGCTCCTCGGTCTTTTCCCAGCCGATACAACCGTCCGTAATCGAAACTCCATACTTCAGCTTGGAGGGATCCTCGGTCAGCTTCTGGCTCCCTTCGAACAAGTGGCTCTCCAGCATCAGGCCGATCAGGTTGCGGTTCCCCGCGGCCCGCTGCTGGACCGCATCTTCCCAGGCCCGGGCCTGTTTCTGGAAATCCTTGTCGGAATTGGCATGGCTGCAATCGACCATGACCGCCGGACGCAGACCCGCGGCCGCCAGCGCTTCCGAGGCCGCCTTGACGCTCCCCGAATCGTAGTTCGGGCCGGAGCGACCGCCCCGCAGAATCAGATGCCCCCACGGATTCCCGCGCGTCTGGACGATGCAGGTCTGACCCTGCATGTCGATCCCCAGGAAGCTGTGCGGATGCCCCGCCGCCTGCATCGCGTGCATGGCGATCTCGAGGTTTCCGTCCGTCGCGTTTTTGTAGCCCACCGGCATCGACAGTCCGCTTGCCATCTGGCGATGCGTCTGCGATTCGGTGGTCCGGGCGCCGATGGAGGCCCAGCTCACCAGATCCGCCGTGTATTGCGGGGTAATCGGCTCGAGCATTTCGGTCGCCGCCGGCAACCCCATTTCATTGATCTTCAACAGCAGCTGGCGCGCTCGCAACAACCCGGAGGCGATGTCAAACGTCCCATCCAGGTTCGGGTCATTAATCAAACCCTTCCAGCCCACTGTCGTGCGGGGTTTTTCGAAATACACCCGCATGATGATCAACTGGGTTTCCTGGACCTGTTCCGCCAGTTTGACCATCCGTTCGGCATATTCCAGCGCCGATTTTTCGTCGTGAATAGAGCAGGGGCCGACCACGACGAGAAACCGCGGATCCTTCCCCGCCAGAATGTCACACACGCCCGCCCGTCCCGCGACGACGGTCTGGTTGGCTCCCTCCGTCATCGGAACCTTGGCCTTCAACGCCACGGGGGAGATCAGAGGGACAGTCCCTCGGATATAGAGATCCTGAGTCGGTTGCACAGCGACGGGCCTTTTTGCGCGATCAAAAAACCTGGAAAAACAGAGACCATCCATTGTGCCCCCCCCTCCAGGGATTGTCCAGCGAGGCTTTTCCCATGGGAAACGACGCTTCCTCAAGTCCCTGCTTCTCTTGGGAAAACCCGCAGAATCGTTTCTGCGCCACCGATTGCAGCCCGGTATTCCCCGCGTTAGCCTGATGGGACACTTTGATTTCTAAACAACTCCCTCTCTGGGAACGTCTCGGGTGGATGTCTTGATCCGACTTCCTCCCTAAGACAGGTCCGCACGGCGTCCCCCCTCACAGGCCCTGCATCATCGCTCTCGCAAAGGATTACGCCATGTCTCGTACTGTCACGCTGTCTGTCTCGATTGCCTTCCTCTTCCTGACCTCCGTGCCTCTCTTCGCTGAGAAACCCATGACCCCCGAAAAATTCGGTAACATTCTCCGCCTCGATCCCCGCCTCGATAAACTCGTCCCCCCCAATGCCCAGATGGAAAAGCTGGCGGAAGGCTTTGAGTGGTCGGAAGGGCCCGTCTGGATTAAGGACGGTGGCTATCTTCTCTTCTCCGATATTCCCCGCAACTCGATCATGAAGTGGCAGGAAGGGAAGGGGATCAGTGTCTTCATGAAACCCTCCGGTTACACCGGCGTGACCGACTATGGACTCGAACCCGGCTGCAATGGCCTGCTCCTCGATCCGCAGGGCCAACTCGTCGCCTGTGAGCACGGTGACCGCCGTGTCTCGGTTCTTACCAAGGAGGGTGGAAAGCGGACTCTCGTCGACAACTTCATGGGAAAACGCCTGAACAGCCCCAACGATGGCGTCTTCAAATCCAACGGTGACCTCTACTTCACCGACCCTCCCTATGGCCTTCCCAAGGGGGCCGACGATCCCCGCCGTGAACTCGATTTCTGCGGCGTCTATCGCCTCTCCGCGCAACCGATCACCATTGATAAAGAACAGGGAACCGCCACCACCTCGGCCAGCACCCGTGCGATCACCCTGCTGACGAAAATCATGACCCGCCCCAACGGGATCGGCTTTTCTCCCGATGAAAAGACCCTGTACGTTGCGCAGTCCGACCCCGCCGCTCCCATCTGGCGTGCGTTTGAAGTTCTGGAAGATGGCACGCTCGGCAAGGACCGGGTCTTCTACGACTCCACCAACGAACAGAAGAAATACAAGAAGGGGCTTCCCGACGGCCTGAAGGTGGATGCCAGCGGAAATATCTTCGCCACCGGTCCGGGGGGAGTCCTCGTGTTCGATCCGGATGGAACGCTCCTGGGCGTCTTCGAAACCGGCGAGGCGACCGCCAACTGTGGCTGGGGGGATGACGGCTCCACCCTTTACATCTGTGCCGACATGTATATCGTTCGCATTCGCCTCACCACGAAAGGGAAGGGGTGGTAAATCCCCGTACCAGTCATCCTGCCGATCTTTCGGCGGACGAACTGCTGCGAGAATGTGACCTGCAGCGGACCCGCCGCTCCGGACCAGGGGGTCAGCACCGCAACAAGGTGGAAACCTGCGTGGTGCTGACCCATCGTTCCACCGGCGTCAAAGCGGAAGCCGGGGAACGTCGCTCACTTCCCGAAAATCAATCCGTCGCGTTGCAGCGTCTCCGCATGCGCCTCGCCGTGGAAGTCCGTCGGGAGCGCCCCCCCGAATTGATCCCCAGCCCATTCTGGCGAACCCGTTGCCCGCACGGGAAGATCGTCGTCAGCCACGAACACGCCGACTTCCCCAGCCTGCTGGCAGAAGCTCTGGATGTCCTGCAGGCGACGACCTGGGATCCCAAAACCGCCGCGGAAAAACTCACCTGCACTTCTAGCCAGTTGTTGAAATTCCTGAAGCAGGAACCCGCCGCCTGGACCGCGTTCCAAAAGGCACGCACGCAACTTGGCCTTCCCGAACGACACTGACTGCGAATTGCAGTTACAATTTCTATTGAAATCAACTGGCCGGACTCTTCACGGACCGGTACACTGAATAAAGTCGCTCGTTTTGCTCAGGCATCTGCTTTTGGCCCGCCATGGACAAGCCCGAACTCTCGAACATCGCAGAACTTAGGGATCGTATCCGGAAGGCGGGTCTGCGCAGCACGTCCGCCCGGGTCGCGGTTTTGCAAAACCTGGAGACCGCCACCAGCCCCCTTTCGCACGCGGATCTGGCGACTGCCTTGGCCCCATTGGGCTTCGACAAGGCCACCGTCTACCGCAATCTGATGGACCTCAGCGAAGCGGGCCTCGTGAACCGGGCGGAACATGGGGACCATGTCTGGCGGTTCGAGCTTCGCCGTCCGGGGCACCACCACGATAACGAACACCCCCATTTTCTCTGCCTGGACTGCGGCGAAGTCACCTGTCTTTCAGATGTGACAATCAATATCACCCCCATTCCCGGGTCGAAAAAATCTTCGATCGGCGAACTGACCGAAGTTCTGCTCAAAGGGCACTGCGGGCGCTGTCAAAAGAGTTCTTAAACCCTCACGGGATAAGAATCTCCTGCAATTCTCCGCTTTGCCATTCCTTCCAAGATCCCCCTTGCCAGAATCAGTCGTTTTTGGGACTATTCTGCACTTTCGGTCACTGCACAGGATGGCACGACGCCGTCACATGCTCGCATTCTGAGCACCGTTCGCTGTTCCGCCAGGGAGGGGGGAAACGTCGATGCGCCGGTTATATGGATTTGTCCTCGGCCTCGTGCTGGGAGGAACCTCGGTCTTCCTCACCTACCAGTACCATCTAGTCCGCACTGATGAGAAGATCCTGCTCGTCAAGAAGGTGCAGCCCTCGCTCAACGATCTCTTCGCCGACGTCCGCCATTGGGATCTCGCGACCTGGAAAAAACACCCCTCACTCGCCCGCAATCTGACCGCGGCCGGTTACGGCAACGTCGTCCTTGAATCGGCGGAGGAAGGTATCGTCGACGACTTCCTCCAGAACCTGCAACGGGGAGTCAAACCGGATAAGCGTTCCGCACCTCGAGCCTCACGGGAGAAATCGACCCGTGAGTAATTCGACGGAAGCCCCATCCCGGACTTCAGCGCGCCCCTCTTCGTTGATTCCAACTGTGGTGGAACCTCCGCGCATCGCATCCCCCTCGTTCGCGGACGACATTCTCCCGGTCCGTGGACAGTCAACGCGGGGTCTTGTCCGTACCTCTCTCGATGAAACCATCCAGCAGCAGCTCGCTCGCGATCCTGCGGAACTCTTCGCTTACGCCTTGGAAGCGGTCAAACAATCCGCCCATGGTTCCGTGCTGAAACTCCGGTTGCCGCAATCATCTGGCCACTGTGATTGCTTCCTCAAGGTCCGTGTCATTCGCGATCCCTGGGTACTGCTGCTGCGATATCTCGGCTGGTCCCGCCTGCATTGTGCCTGGAAGGCCGCGATGCAATTCCACCGCATGGGGATCTTCTGCCCACAACCCCTGGCGTTCGTCTCCCGGTTTCAAGGGAGAGAAATTCACGAATATCTGCTGACTCTTGCCGTGCCCGAAA
>JAXMBX010000011.1:0-102059 GCA_046349635.1 Planctomycetales bacterium | reverse complement strand
GAAGTTTTTCGCCTGACGCGCCCCCGGATTCTGGTGGTCCCATATTGGGAAGATGCGCACCCGGATCACGTGCAGGCGACCGAACTGGCGGAGGCGGCCCGCTTCTGGTCGAAGCTGTCGAAGACCGACATGCAGGGGGAGCCTTATTGGCCGCCGCAGATTTTGTATTACTTCAGCATCCATCTGCGGATTCATCCCCGGCCTGCGTTCGTGCTGGATATCAGTGGGGTGATTGACGCCAAGATGCAGGCGGTCCGATGCTATGAAAGCCAGTTCATCACGGGGCGATCAAAGGAGCCGCCCACCGCGCTGGATGATATTCGGGACCGGGCCCGCTACTGGGGCTGGTCGATCGGGAAGAAATTCGGCGAACCGTTTTCCAGCCGGGAGGAGATCGGCCTTTCGTCGCTGAAATCCCTGCTCGGAAATTCCTGATCTGGTTTGGGGAAGTCTCGCGATGCGCGTCGAACTGTATGGAATTCCCAGACATCTGAGCGGGGTCGAAGCTGTCGATATCGCCACGGAAGTGACTTTGGGAGCGGTCCTCCTGGCTGTGGGAAAGCAGCTTCCGACCCTCGAAGGGCCGGTTTTAGACCGGGGAAAGCTGCAGGCGGGTTATTTGTCGAATCTTAACGGACGGCAATTTGTCTCCGATCCGGCAACACCGCTCGACGCATCCGATGTCGTGCTGATCGTCTCCTCCGATATGGGTGGTTGACGCAGCGCCGCAAAATCGCCGAAACCCCGCCTCTCGCCCCGTCCTCCGTTCTGATCTTTCCTTGCGGCACCAATCGCGGTATGACAGCGGAACGAAGGAGAGTCCTTCGCGGTTATTCTTTATTAACGGCGTGGTGTCATGGCAGACAGGCTGACGGACAAGGATCGTCTTCTCCAGTCGCAACGGACTGGAGGAACGCGCTTGCGCGTCGATATCCCCCGTCCGCGTCGGAGACGTCTGTCGATCATTCAATCGATCATCATTGCGGGGGTTCTCGCGGCGGCAGTTTGTGCCATGGTCTGGGGCTTTCTGGCGGAGCTCCCCGCGGGGCCTGAATTCGGAACAAAGCTGGAGGGAAGTTTCCCCGTTGCGCAACCGTTTCCAGCGCGGATTCGGCTCGCCAATTACAACATTCACGGCGGACGGGGACGGGATGGACGGAAGGATCTCGGGCGGATCGCACATAATCTGCAGGGGATTCATTTCGCGGGCCTGAACGAAGTGCATGACCCCGGCACCGGCAACACTCCGGGACAGGCGGAACTGCTCGGGCGCGAGCTGCAATCCAACTGGCTGTTTGCTCCGACGGAATGGTGCTGGCGAGGAGAACATTTCGGCTCGGCGGCGGTCAGCCATCTGCCGGTCGACTACTGGCAACGAATTCCGCTGGAAAACAAGAAAGCGGCGGGGTACCGGAATCTGATTCTGTTTCGGATTCCGCTCCCTCAAGGAAAACTGCACGTGGTGGTGACGCATCTCGATCGGGACAAAGACCGGGAGATGCAGTTGCGCGGTGTCCTCGATTTCTTTAGGTCGCTGGAACAGCCTGCCATTCTGATGGGAGACCTGAATACTCCCCGGCATGACCCCATCCTGCGACAGGCGATCGATTCCGGAGCGGTGCAGGATTGCATCTCCTCCCAGGCCAAAGAGGATCTGCCGAATCGAATTGACTGGATCCTGTCGCGGGGGATCTCCTCCGTCTCCGCCGGGCTGATTGATGAGGGGGCATCCGATCATCCGCTGGTGTGGGCTGAATTTAACGTGAAATCGGCAGCCCCCTGACAGCCGCCCGCCCAACGAACCTTACCCACTTTGACGTACTATTCCTGTACCGAATTCGGGCGAGTGCAAGGGATTCGCGGGCCGTGCGGCCCCTTTTGTTTCTCAACCTCGGCGGATACAATTTTTGGTTCGCGATGTCAGCGGATGAAGTCGGCAGCGGATGAAATCGTGGCGAGGAGTCAACTATGCAGATGCGGAAGTTCGTGCGGGTGTGTGTGGCAGTGATGGGCCTGGGGATGGTTTGCGCCGGCCCGATCGCGCACGCCGATGATGAAGAAAAAGCCCCGACGAAAGGCTCCAGCACGGAGACTGTCGCCGCTTTGGAAAAAGAATGGGATCAACTGATTGACCGGCGGAACAAGATCTCCAAGAAGATCCAGCTCCTGGAGGCGGAATTCGACAAGGCGACTGCCAAGCGGAAGACCGAAATCCAGGAGGAATACGCGAAATTGGTCACCGAGTTCCAGAAGGGCTCGATGACCCGGATGGAGCAAATGCTCCCCACTCTGGCGAAGGCCAAATATCCGCAGTTCATCAAGGACCCGGAGGATGAAAAATCCAAGGCGATCATTGAAGAATACCTGCAGATGAACTTTCACGGCCGGCATCGCTACGAGGAGGTGGCATCCTTCGGCCAGAAGCTGATCGCGGCCGGCCGGACGACCCCCTTGATCACCAACCTGACCGGCGCCGCGCTGTTCAACACGAATCAGTTTGAAAAGGCAATTGAAGTCCTGAAGAAGGCGGAGAAGGACACGACCGCCGATGGTCGCGAACTGTTCGAGCGGATCGGCGTTCCGTTCCTGACGCAGGCCCAGGAATATCTTCCCCAGTGGCAGAAAGAGCAGGGGTTGCGCAAGCAGGAAGCGGAAGCTCCCAAGGAGAAACAGAATCCGCACGTCCTGCTGAAGACGACGAAGGGGGATATTGAGATCGAACTGTTCGAGAACCAGGCCCCAAACACCGTCGCGAACTTCATCAGCCTGGTGGAAAAAGGGAAGTATGACGGCGTCGGGTTCCACCGCGTCATTCCGACCTTCATGGCCCAGGGAGGTGATCCCAACACTCTCGACGACAACCCGAAGAACGACGGCGGTGGCGGCCCCGGGTATACCATCAAGTGCGAGTGTGTTCGCAAGGACGCCCGCTGGCATTACCGCGGGAGCCTGAGCATGGCGCACGCCGGCCGGGACACCGGCGGGTCGCAGTTCTTCCTCACGTATGTCCCCACGGCACACCTGAACCTGGTCCATACCTGCTTCGGTCGCGTGGTGAAGGGAATGGACGTGGCCTCATCCTTCGCGGTGGGAGAACCAGTCCCGCAGGACAAGATGGACAAGATCATCTCCGCCAAGGTGCTGTCCAAGCGGGACCACGACTACGTCCCAGTGACCGCGCCGGATGCCCGGTCGGGGGGGAAGTAGTCTCTGTTTTCGCAAAATGCTCTGGACGAAGTATGGTTTCGACGACGGAGGAGATCCAACGTCTTCCCCAACCGCATTTTGTGGGCGCATTTCAGTCAGGTTTCCCAGTGAAATGACCGGTTCCCCCCGTTTTGAGGGAATTGACCGACACTTGAGCGTCGATACAATGGAAGTAAGGTGAGTGCAAACTCACCCCACTGTGCGGCATGCCCGGCAACAACGGAGTGAAGCAATTCACCCCGTCCGCTGCCGGGCAGATTTTTCGTAGAAGCAGTTTTTACAGAGACTGTTTCGTACGAAACCGATTGTTCACAGGTCTGAGTTTTATAAGCTCGGATGTTGGTTGTCAGAAGTTCATCCGGGGGCGATTGGTTTCGACTGGATCGCTGTTGGATTGGATGGCGTGTCGTGGTTGATCAGTTGGCCACGTAAAAAGCTGATCAAAAAATAACTGCCAATAACAATCGGCAATTCGCTTTGGCTGCCTAATTAAGGCATCCCCGACTGCGGAATCCCTGCCTGAGGAGTCCAAAAGTCGGCTAAATTTCAGGCTGGCTCCGGGTCACTGACCGCTACGCCCGGAGCGAGACAAAGTTGTGGACTGGCGGCGTGAAATTTTGGACGTGGAGGTTCACGCCGCGAGATTAAAACACGTTCTACACACGTAGAGGTTCAGTTCAAGGCCTCACAGGACGGGGGTTCAATTCCCCCCGCCTCCACTTTACAAGCCACTTAGATTTGCCTGGGTCTTTTTGTTTTCTGCCTTGTATCGTGAACGAGCATTCGGTTTTTTAGCAGGAAGAAGAGACCGGAGACCTTGTGTGAACTCTGTTCTTTTGCAGTCGCACAAAGTTACTGCGGAGTCGCGAGGACTCAGTGCCCCAAGCGCGGGTCTTCATAGCCAGGCAAAGAAAGACCGGATTCGTGTCGCGTTGAGAAATAACAGCGATTCAGACCGGAAGAGCTGCGTCAGTTCAGCAGCGAAACGCCCCCGCTGAAGAGACGGTCTAGGGTGCGCCAGATCGAGGTCGTCCGATTTTCCTGACGCGTGATTCTTGTATTTGCGGCCGGTGGTCCTTCGCCTTCCCAGAAGGAGTTTCCGCTGTACTTGCCTCCGGTTGCCGGCGGATTTGGTGTTGCCGCCAGTTGCGAACGGAGACCTCAACGCGGAACTGTTCGAAGTGCAGAATCCTGCGATGAGTTCTGTTCAACGCCGCGGCACTTTGATCTGCAGCGGTCGTCACTGATGGCTCGCCGGGACAGGGGGGACGGTCCACTGGCCGACGATCGGAATGTCCGTGGTGTTTCCAAACTTGAAGAAGGCATCGGTTCCCGGCGTGGTGTCCCACTTGTGGTTGCCGTTCACATCGAGGTACCAGCGACAGCCGCGGACTACGCCGACGTCGGTTTTGCCGTCTGCGTTCCAGTCCCCCGTGACGGGCCTGTCGGTCGAGTTGCCGAACTTGAAGGAGGTGTCCCCCGTCCCCCATTTGCGGTTGCCGTTGGCATCGAGATAGAACACGCCGCTGCGGAATGTTCCGACATCAGTTTTGCCGTCGCCGTTCCAGTCTCCCGTGATCGGCTTATCGGTCGGATTGCCGAACTTGAACGAGACATCCCCGGCATCCCACTTCCGGTTGCCGTTGGCGTCGAGATAAAACACGCCGTTGCGGAACACGCCGACATCGGTTTTGCCGTCGCCGTTCCAGTCCCCGAGGATGGGAATATCGCCCGCCACTCCAAACCGGAAGGAGGTATCTCCTGTCCCCCATTTGTGGTCCCCGCTGGTATCGAGATACCAGTTTCCTGCCCGGAAGACGCCGATCTCGGACTTTCCGTTGCCATTCCAGTCGCCGACGAGCGGGATGTCGGTCGCATTGCCGAACCGGAACGAGGGGTCTCCCGAGTCCCACTCCTGACTGCCGTTTCCGTCCAGATACCACGCCTGGCTGCGGAAACTGCCGACCCAGACGGGGACATTCTGCGCCCTGGCGATCGTGAAGGTCTTGGGGGCGCTGGTGGTATTCTGGTAGGTGACGTTTGTGCTCTTGAACGAAGCGACGACCGTATAAGTGCCGGCATTGACCGGTGGTGTGGTGGTCCCCTGGCCGGTGGGGGTGTTTCCCACGTAGTAGGTGTATGTAAAGTCCCCTTGCACCGTTTGTCCGTTCACCCCTTTGGCCGCGGCGGTGGCGGGATAAGAGTCTCCCTTGTAGGTTCCCCCCGGTGCGGAGACTTCGATGGTGGGGATGAAACGAGGGATCGTGCTGATGGAGGTGGTAAAGACCAGCGGCAGGCCATTCACGATGTAGGTCATCTCGATCATGAAGGCGGTCGCACCGGTTGAGGGAGGATTGACGTGGGCGGAGTAATGCCCACCTCCCTGGTCGCTCAGATCGGTACTGGTCCAGGTGGGGCTTGTATCCAATCCCAGACGGAAGTCCCGGTTGGTGGTGTTCGTCGCCTGCCAGAGTTTGACGGACGCGGGGGCGTCAATCGTGGTGAGATCAATCGTGGTGCCGAAGTCCTTCACCTGCCAGGAGAACTCCGGGAGGTGTCCGCCATCCAGCAGGACCTTTTCGAAGTTGATGATCTTGTCGGTGGCGTCCTGATTCAGCTTGTGGGAGGCGTTGGGGACGTAGCGGAGATATTTGGTCCCCGGCAGATCCTGGAAGTAGTACAGGGAGGAGTCGGAGACGAAGAACTCATCGTCGGCGCCGTTCACGGAGTACTTCGGAATGTTGTAGGCCTGGCGGTCCAGATAATTGTAGGGATCGATAATCTGCTGCAGCGCGTGCCCTTCCGGCGTGTCGAGGCGGTCGAAGATGTTGAGGTTGGTGTAGTCTTCGATCGCATCGGAGTAGCCGCCGGTGACGTATTGCGTGACGCCGAAGTAGGTATCCTTGTGGTGGGGCATTTGCAGCCCCATGTTCAGGACGTCGAACACAACGGGGACGATCGCTTTGACGCGGGGATCGACGGCGGGGGTCAGCCAGGTCGTCCAGCCTCGTTTGGAGGCCCCGGAAACGACGAAATCGTCCACGTGCAGCGCACCTCCACTTTGACTGGCGACAAACGTCTGGGTGGTATCCATTGCCCGGACGGCACTTTTCACCATCGGGAGCAAGGCGGGCCATTCGGGATCGCCAGTCGTCAGGTACTTGTCATAAGTGTAGGCGATAATCTCATCTTCACTGCGGCCCGTGGTTTCCCCGGCAAACGTCAGCGGTTCATTGGGGACCATCGGCAGCAGGACTGCAATCGCCCCCGTCGTGAGGGCTGTTTGCAAGGCCGTCGCGTTGGGCGTGGTCGGAGGAGGGGAGGTGATCGACCCGCCGATGATATTCAGAATCGCGGTATTGGAGGTCACAATGTCCGGGACGATGATCTGGACCCAGTGCTTCCAGACTGGATGATCCACCTCAGCCGCCGTCCGCCAGGTCTGAGAGGTCATGTCGATAATGTAGTCTTTATACCCGGTCCCGGTCAGGGTGCTGTTGAGACTATACGTATACGACGCATCCGGCTTGGCGATGTAGTTATCGAGGGCGGTCAATACGATGGAGTCGGGAGCGATCTGAGAGGGATCGGGATCGACGGTGGTCGCACTTAGGAGTTCGCGCAGTTCCAGTTGTTCCAGAGCGCCACAGAGAGCGACCTGCAAGTGGGCATCTCCCCGCAGCAACCGCTTGCGGGGGAAGGAAATCCAGTTCCAGGAGGACTGAGCCGAAAAGGAAGACCGTGCGGCAATCAACTTCCGTCCGAAAGAATGCATGGGGATCCCTATTCCGTAGAGAACGTACGCAGTAATTGAATCGATAACCTGAGCGTGACTGCTGGGCTTCGACAGACTTGAAGCAGGAATTGCAAACCGGAATAAGCGACATGCTAACGGGAGGTTTTGGGGTTCGCCACCAGATAATGCGTCTGCGGGAAATCATTTTGTTTCGTGGTCCCAGAAGGCTTTGAGCGCAGATTCGCTCCCTAGGCGTGAGTTGTTGGACGCTTGCGAAATGTCTCGAAAATAAATCTCCGGGAATTTGCTCCTTTGAAGCTGATTGCGCAGCGACCAACCTCGGTTTTCAGATTTCGCCCGGCATCGATGTGCCCCCAAAAACTCTTTACTGCGTAACACGTTAGGAGTGGCATCCCCCTGTTACAACTGGTCCACTGAAGGGTTTCACAGGTTCGAAACTGACCTTGCTGCAAAACCCTTCTGCCGCTATTGTCCCCGCGACTTTTCAGTCTCTCAAACAACTCCCCAGCACATTTTCAGCGAATTGAACGTTTGCCGTGAGGCATTTCCGCCGCCACGTCAAAAGTTCGTGGACTTCTCAGTTCTCTCATGGTCTGAGTCAGTCCTCTGTAATCCTCTCTCTCAGTTTCTGAATTCAATTTCGCATCGACACACGAAGAGGTCCGCCATGGCCGTGGTTGACTCCCTGAATTCGTTCCGTTGTGGCTTGTTCGCCGCGGCGCTGGTTGTGACTTCCCACTGTGGCTGCAATACGAGCACCAGTTATGTGAACAATCGCGCCGGAATGCTGCACTATCGGGCGGGTCATTACGAAGCGGCCCGCGAAGAATTCGAGCGGGCCATCGCCAACAGTCCGGACAAGGCGGACTACTATCACAATTATGCCGCCGCCGCGAATCGGGACGGCGACCTGCAGACCGCCGAACAATACTACCGCCAGGCGATTGCGATCGATCCCACGCACCAGCCTTCCTATCACAATCTTGCCTTGCTGATGCGCACGAACGGTCGGGACCAGGAAGCGGGTCAACTGCTGCAAGGCTGGGCGGACACACAACCTTATTCCGATAAAGCCAACGTCGAACTCGCCTGGTTCCGCCGGGAAACGGGGGACATCGCCGGTGCAGAACAGGCATTGCAACAGGCACTGGTCGCGAATCCCAAGAGCCACGTTGCCACGTCGCATCTCGCACAGGTCTATCAGGACGAAGGACGGGGTTCGGAAGCCGTCGCGCTTTACAAACGATCGCTCAACCGCCGATGGGATCAACCTGGCGTTCACTCGCGACTGGCCTCCCTGAGGGGAGTCCGTGAAGCGGATCTGCAGGAATCCCAGGTCGCGCTGCACTCCTCGGCTTATGGGCCGGTTGCGCAGCAAGCCACCATTCGTAATGAGCAGGGACAACCGGAAAAACTGACCGTTTACCCGTTGCCCCGTTATCAACCGGGCCTGTGGAACCAACCGGTGCAGATGTCCACCGCATACTCCGCCAATCATATGTTCGTGCAATCCGCTCCGACAACGCCGGGGACATTGCCCGCGTCGCTCACGGCCACCAATCCGGAAGAGAATCCGGACCCGGCCCACGTTCATCCGGTCCAGGCCGAATTCTCCGATCCTGAAACTGAAACACGATAACCTCGCGACCTCGGCGTTGACATCGATTCAAAGCCTTTCGACTTCCCTGTAGTCTCTCCTTCGCTCTTTGGCTTTATCATCCCTTATGCAGGTTCTCTCGACAGACCATCGCCGGATGCCGATTCAACGTGACGCCTTCTCGGCGCCGCGTTGGGTTCTGCTCATCGTAATGGGCTGGTTGTTCTGCTTGCCGGGGTGTGCTGCGTTCCATCCGTTCAAGGGTGTCCCCGTCCAGGCTCTGTCCGAGGATCAAAAAGGGCCTTCACGGGGGGGCAAAGAGACGATCGATTTGTCGCAGTTGCGCCAGCAGCCGAAGAATGAATACCTGGTGGACAGCGGCGACACCCTGGGCATTTACATCGAGAACACATTCCCACGTCGCGCGGTGGATGTTCCCCCAGCTTACTTCCCACAGCAACTGGAAGTTCCCCCCTCGCTCGGCTACCCGGTCCCCATCCGGGAAGATGGCACGATCACGCTTCCGATCCTGGGAAAAATCCATGTCGCGGGCCTGACAGTCGCACAAGTGGAAGACAAGCTCCGGCAGTTGTACGTGAACAAGGGAGACATTCTGAAGTCGACCCTGAACATCATGGTCAGCCTGCAACGGGCACGAACCTACCAGGTGATGGTGATTCGGCAGGAGTCCCAGACAATCCAATTCGTTCCGACTGGCATGGGAGGACAGGTCAATCCCGGCTTCCAGAAACGGGGGACGGGACAGGTCGTAAACCTCGTGGCGGGGAAGAATGACGTGCTGCATGCTTTGGCGATGACGGGCGGACTTCCGGGCCTGGATGCGGAAAACGTGATATACATTCTCCGCAGTACCAAACCCAAGCGTGCGGTCGATCCCACATCTCCATCGATTCCCTATCAACAACCTCAGCCCGTCCTCACCGGCAGCCTGTTCGGACATTCGCCGCTGCAGACAAATATCATTCGCGCCCAATCGCCGGAATCTTCGCAACAGCGCATGCTGCGCGAGCGATACGGCTACAGCCCCGCCGTTGAGTCGACGGCTCCACTGAAGTCAGATGCCTTCAAGGATGAGAATCTCCTGCCGACGGGGGGAACCATTCCTCGTGAGAACCGTTCCCTCAACAGCTATCCGGGCGGCTTGCCTCCAGGAACCGATATCTGGGGCGGCCCAATCGACGATCCGTTGCGCGCGTCGCCCATGATTCCGAATAATCCGCCCGGAATGGATCCCGCACTGCTGCAGCACCCCGAATGGCCCATGCTGCAACATCCGCCCGCGTCCAAAGCGGAACTGATGAAATATCTGTCACCGGAGACGCAGGTGATTCGCATTCCAATCCGCCTGTTGCCGGATGAGGAACTGGACTTCAAGGAAGAAGACATCATCCTGCATGACGGGGATATCGTGTTCATCGAGTCGCGCGATACGGAAATCTTCTATACCGGCGGGCTGCTGGGGGGTGGACAGTACACGCTTCCGCGCGACTATGACATGGACGTTCTCGCGGCAGTCTCGGTTGCCAGCGGACGGCAGATGTCTAACGTGAACGGTGCGGGATTCGGCAACCGCATCGGCGGAATCTCCGCCTTGAACATGGATATTTCAGTCAGCGCGAGTACGGTCATTGTCCTGAGAAGGACGCCGGACGGCGGGCAGATTCCGATCAAGATCAACCTGTATCATGCGATGAAGGATCCCTCCCAACGAGTCCTGATCCAGCCCGGAGACTATGTGATCCTCCGCTATACGCCGATTGAAGCGGTCGCGGCCTTCGTCGAGCGTAACCTGCTCGCGGGATCGCTCATCGGGCTTGCGACTGCCCAGGCCAAGGGTGGGACGAACTGAACATTCCCACGAAAGTGGGACCGTCGGCGTAACTCCTAGCGGAAAACACCCGCTTTCCCTCCGGTCGTCCCGGTTGTCTTGATCCTGTTGCATCTCGTCTTGATCCCCAGGGCCAAATACGGGATTTTACGCGAAAGCTGCGTCACTAAGGGGTGCCGCAGCATTCGAAAAAAGGTCGTCCGTCAACATCGCAGGGCAGTCCAGTGCAAAAGTCTCAGGGGCAAAAATATCTGGTGACAGGCGCCGCGGGATTCATCGGGTCGTTCGTCGCAAAGCGATTGCTGGAACGAGGGGACACCGTCTGCGGCCTCGATAACCTGAACGACTACTACGAAGTCCAGTTGAAGCAGGACCGACTGAAGCTGTTGACTCCGTCGCCGAATTTCTCGTTCGAAAAACTGGATGTTGCAGATAGCGACGGGCTGAAAAAACTTTTTGCCCGCGTTCAACCGCAGATTGTCATTCACCTGGGAGCACAGGCGGGCGTGCGGTATTCGCTGACGAATCCGGATGCGTATGTGCAGAGCAATCTGGTGGGCTTCGCGAATATCCTGGAGTGCTGTCGTCACAATAAAGTGCAGCACCTCACGTATGCCTCCTCCAGCTCGGTGTACGGGGCCAACAGCAAGATGCCGTTTTCGATCCACGACAACGTGGATCATCCGATCAGCCTGTACGCGGCGACGAAGAAGTCGAACGAGCTGATGGCACACACCTACAGCCATCTGTTCGGACTCCCTTGCACGGGACTGCGATTCTTTACGGTGTACGGTCCCTGGGGACGTCCCGACATGGCGATCTTCAGCTTCACACGGGCGATTCTGGCGGGGCAGCCGATCGAGGTGTTCAACCACGGAAAACTGAAACGGGACTTCACCTACATTGATGACATCGTGGAGGGGGTCATCAAGACGGCGGATCACATCGCTGTCCCCAATCTCGACTGGTCAAGCGACCATCCCGATCCGGCTTCCAGCAAGGCTCCGTATCGGGTGTACAACATCGGGAATAACCAGCCGGTGGAACTGCTCAGGATGATTGAAGTCCTCGAACAGGCATTGGGACGAACCGCGACGAAGATCATGCGACCGATGCAGCCGGGGGATGTCCTGGCAACATACGCTGACATTTCCGACCTGCAGCGGGATGTCGGATTCCGCCCCGACACGCCGATTGAGTCTGGCATTGCCCGATTCGTGGAGTGGTATCGCAGCTATTACGGCGGATAAGTCTGCCAATTCCCCGCAGACCCCCGCGATTCGATTTCTGTGAGAATAGGCTGCAGGGGGATTCCCCATAAAACCGACATAATCGATACAACGGAAACAACCGGACCACTGTCGGTCTGATCGTGTCTCCGATCGTACCACCGGGGGGGGTAGGGAATGTCGATTGTCGGCCTGCAAGGGGTTTCGTCGCTGGGGAGCACCTCCAGTACGCTCGGCCCCAAAGTCCAGGAAACTCCCAAACAGAGTTTCCTGAACACCCTGATCAAAGGGTTGCAGGGGACGAGTACGTCCTCAACCAGCGGCACGTCGGGAGCGGGTGGGAATCCGAACGTTGAGCAACTCCGCCAGCAGACAACACAGTCCAAACAACAGTTTCAACAGAAATTGATCCAGGCCCTGCTGCAGCAGGGAGTGGATATCAGCCAGCCGATCACCCTGCAGGGGGATGGATTCGGGGGAGTGAAAGTCGTCGGCAGTCACAGTGACAAACAGCTGATTGAGGCGATGTTCGAGGACAATCCGGACCTGCGTCAGGAATTTCAGCAGTTGGCTTCCCAAGCCGAGCAGTTGTATCAGCAGGACAGTTCCGCGATTCCCACGACGGATGGCCCGAAACTGACGACTGACGGGATTCCGATGCAGACTCAGCCCCAGTTCAGCCTGATCCTGCACGGCGCAGCGAGACAGATGGCCTTCCTGCGAGCTGCTTCTTAGGGGCAGGCATCCCTATTTGGGGGAGCTTCCGCAGCACCTGGGGACGCTGGCTGGGACGAGTGAATTTCAGCGCGATCCCGACCAGAATCACCGCTGGGACCAGGAACAGGATCATTTTCTTCGTAAGGACCATCAGGACCGCGAAGGCAATAATCAGCGGAGCTAATTTCTGCCACCCAAACTGTTCCCCGGGCTTCGGGAATGCCCAGGCGAGAGCCGCCAGAACCAGCCCGATCCGGACAAACGAGCCCTGGATGGCATCCTGATCAGGAGCGGTGAACTGCATCACCAGCGCGACGATGAGGCAGAGGGCGGCGCACCCGCCGATCAGCCATTTTTGACGCTGGGGATTCACCGGCTTGGAATTTTGGGGCATTTCGGCTCTTCATATCACAAGAGGCTCTGAGCGAAGTGCGGTTTCCTCAAACTTGGAGATCCAATGTGATCACCAACCGCATTTTGTCAGGCACTCTCAGATTTCCTTCCTCTCCTCATACCATCCGCAGCCAGTCTTGGGGAGTTCAGGCGGCAAAAGACTATGAAAAGGCTGGAAATCCGGGGTTTTCCCAAAGTTGAACCTCCGCTAAACTTTGCGGCATCTATTCGGACCGAAAAGTCGCGACCAGTGGAGGGTTGTGGAGAGTCCGGGAGGGATGGGAGAAGGATTCGACCATGTCTCAGGAAGCGTTTCGTTTTCTGCACGCGGGGCAACTGCGCCTCGATCATACTCTGCAGGGATTCGGCGATGTGCCGGAAGCGGTTGCAGAGATTCTCGATCGTGGAACGCTGCGCGCGTTTGAGCGCGTCGTCGATTTGTGCGCGGAGCAACGGGCGGACTTCCTGCTCCTGACCGGCAACACTCTCGTCGCTGCGGACCATACTTTGTCCGGAGAAGCGGCGCTGATCCGCGGCCTGGAAAAACTAGACGCGCACCAGATCCCGGTGTTCATCATTCCGGGTGAACTCGACCCCGAACATTATTGGGACACACTCGACGGGCGCCTGCCGGAAAACACCACCCGCATCTCCGCACACGATCCAGAAGCCTGCACGGTCTCCGCGGGTGATCACCCGTTGGCCACGATTCTTCCCCTGGCTTCGGCGAGCGGATCTCAGCAAGGGAACTGGATCGATCCGGACTATTGGGAAGAGTGGGGGGATCAACTCGCCAGCCACGACGCACCCTTCCCGATTGCGATGATTCATCAATTTCCAATCGAACGTGCGATTCAATACGGGGATGTCCCCGAAGCGATGCAGGAACTATTGCGACATGCCCGCGTCCGCTACTGGGCCAGCGGTGCGACGACGTCGAGATTTCAAGCATCCGTTCGCGGGGGCTTGTGGCAGTCCCCCGGTGGGACCATCGGCATCGGGGCGCGCGACTACGGTTCACAGGGATGCGCGTCTGTCGAGGTGGATTCCTCCGGACGGATCTCTTCCCGCATGCTGCCGACGTCTCCCCTGCGGCGTGAGGACGTGACACTGGAACTTCGCCCCCAGTCGACCCGTGCCGAAATCATCACCGAACTGCTGGCGGAAACGGAACGCCTGCAACGAGTGAACACGGATCGCCTGCTGTGCCCCACCGTCGAGGTCCGGGGATACGGCACGACCTTCGACGCACTCCACGATCTGGAATACCGGCGGAAACTCACACAGGAGGTCTACGAACTGAGCCTGGCTGGAGAATTACCGTTGTGGATCGCCGACTGGAGCCTGGCAGACTCACGGCAGGGAGACGACCTGGTTCCCACGAATTCGCGCCTGGGAGCCGAATTCCTGCTGCAGTGGAATCTGTGGCAGCAAACCCTCGCGGAAAAAGGAGAGACCTTTCTGGATCAGGTCTCACCCCCGAAAGGAATTCCCGCGGAGATGTGGAATCGCTGGCGCGAAGGAACTTCGGAGACTCTGGTGCGGAACTCCGCACGACGCTGGGGTCTGAATCTGCTGTGCGGCACGGGAGAGGAGTCCCATGCGCATCACTGAAATCAATATTGATCAGTTCGCCACGTGGCGAGACTTGCGGCTGGAATTGCCCCAGACCGGGATCTGTGTCTTCTATGGCCCTAATGAAGCCGGGAAGTCGACCCTCCTGAAATTCATCCGGGGTGTGCTGTATGGGATGCCGGCGACAGGCTTGGTGTCCCGTCACTCCTCACATCAGTCTTTGGAATGGTCCGGCTCTCTGGGGATCGAACATGACAAACGATCGTGCCGCGTGCATCGGGCGGGGCGAATTCCCGGCCGGGGGCAGGTGACGATCAGTGGCGCACAGGAAGCCGGTGCTCCGGAAGAGCGGTTGAAATCCTGGCTCTCCAACGTCGATCAGATGTTGTACGAGCAGATCTATGCGTTGGGGCTGGGAGAACTTCAGGAACTGAACACCCTGCAGGAAGGGGAGATTGCGGCTCGCATCTACGGCCTGACACTCGGCCCGGATGGGCAGCGTCTGATTCAATCCGCCAAGACGATCGAGAAGGCTCGGCAGTCCCTCAGCCACGTGACGGAACCGCGCGGACTGATCGACCAGATCCTCGCGGATCGGGAGCGGGTCCAGCAGCAGCTTCGGGATTATGACAAACGGCACAAGCAGCACCGCGAGCTCTGCCGTAACCGCAGCCAGTTAAACTCCGAACTGGCCGAGCGTGAGGAATATCAGAAACGGCTGCAAGGAGAACTGCGGGGACACCAATATCTGCAACAGGCCTGGGGACCGTGGAAACGATTGCGTGAGCAACGAGCCGAACTGGGCAAGCTCCCCCGGATCGAGTCATTTCCCGAACGCGGCCTGGAACTGCTGGAAGAAGCGGAACAGACACTGAAGAATCTGCACACAGAACATAACCGACTGCGCGACGAGTCGAAGGGAGCGACAACACAAGTCCGAGAGATGTCGCTCGACCGGACTTTGCAGGCGAAAGCGGCGACGGTGCAGGGGCTCCTGGAATGGCGGCCGTGGATCAACCAGATTCACCAACGGATCGCCGATCACGAGCGAGAGAGCGCGGAAATCTCCAAAACGCTCGACGAGAAACTTTCAAGGATGGGACCGGCGTGGTCCGCCCGACGGCTGGACCTGACCGACGTCAGCCCGGCGGCCAACCTGCGATTGGCGAATCTCTCCCGCGCTCTTACAAGTCGGTTCTGGCTCGTCACGCCGCGCTCCAGCGTACTGCGACCGCGGAGAAAGAGCCTACGAATCACGACAGAAGACCTGGGAAGCGCGGCTCAAGAAACTGGGCCTCAAGGATCTGCAGGCAGGCCTGCTGCAGGCGGGCCGGTTGGGAAGAACTCAAACTGCTGGGTGAGTTGCGCGTCCGGGAGCGCAACCTGCAAGAACGAATGCTCACCGTCGACGAACAACGGGAACGACTGGAAGCGCGGCTGGTACTTCCCGGCTGGGTGTACTTCGTCCTGGGATTCTTCGCGTTGGCGGGGATTGCCTTGATGGGAGTCGGAGCGATCAGCGGTTGGTACGCCGGGACGAATTCCGCCGAAATCTTCACCGGGCGACTGGTCGGGGCGATCTTTGCCTTCCTGGGACTTTCCAGTACCGGACTGGCGTTGTCACTCCGTTCCCACTTCGAGCGGGAGACTCAGGAGCGGATGGGGCTGCTCGACGATGACGCCTACGGCCAACGAAATGAATTGGCCCAGTTGCGCGATCGGATTCGCAGATTGCGCGGAACCTTCGGCTTGAAGGAAGACTCCGACTATCGCAATCTCAGCGAAAGCGACGCCGAAATCCTGAAGCAAGGTTCCGCTTACATCGCCGAACTGGAACACCTGCAACTGCAACAGCAGCGGCAGCAACAACTGGCCAAACGGCTGGAGTATCGCCGTCGCCAGTTGGAAGAAGCGGGGCTGGAATGTGAAACCGCACGGCAGAACTGGCAGGGACTGCTCGCGGAACTCGGCTTCCCCACCCAGATGCGGATCGATGAAGCGTTGGATTGCTGGAAACAGATCACCGAAGCCCGTGCCACCTGGCAGAAACGGGATGAACTGCAGCGGAATATTGTCCACCTGCGGGAACTGACGGGACAACATAGTCAAAAGATTCTCGATCTCAACCAGGAACTCAGACAGCATCGGCTCGACTCGGAAAACGTTCCCGAAATCCTGCAGCACTGGGAACAAGTCACGACGACGTATCGCGGGCAGCACGCACGGCGGCGGGAACTCCGCAGCCTGGCCCGCAACCTGAGACGAGATGCCCGGAAACTCCGCCCCGGCCTGAGAACCGGAGCGAATCGGCTGACAAAAATCCTCGTCTCCGGTGGAGCCACCAATCCCGAAGATTTCAAGGCCCGCGCGAAAGCCTATGCCCGTCGCCAGGAACTGCAGGAACAGAGCCAGGCGGCCCAGGAAGAACTGGAACAGATCGGAGCCAACTTCCCGGACCTGGCGATCGTGGAGGAGGACCTGCTGAAGTTCCAGCCTCAAAAGAATTCCGAGCGAATCTCGATTCTCTCCCAGGAACTCAACGACTTGCAGGAAGAACTGCAACACGCCTGGCAGAAACTGGGTGAGTTGAACCACGAAATCCAGACGTTGGAAGAAGATCGTTTAGGAGCGAAACTCCGCCGTGAACGGGAACAGATCGACACGCGGTTGCGCGATGCCCTGACACAATGGACGGTGCAGGAAATCGGAAGCCAGATGCTGGTCCGCGTCCGTGGCAATTTTGAACGGACCTGTCAGCCTCTGACCCTCGCGGATGCGTCGCGGTATCTGTCGCGGTTGACCGAGGGGCGGTATCGAAACATCTGGACGCCGCTGGGAGAGCGGGATCTGCACGTGGACGATGACCAGCAACGAACGTGGAATGTCGGAGACCTGAGCCGCGGAACGCGCGAGCAACTGTTCCTGTCGATCCGGCTGGCATTGATCCAGCAGTTGTCGCGGCAGGGGATCCAGATGCCGATGGTGCTGGATGACGTCTTCGTCAATTTCGACGAAGGAAGAACCGCGGCGGCGATCGAGGTGCTGGAAGAGTTCGCGCAGCATGGACAGCAACTGCTGTTCTTCACCTGCCACCGCTACCTGGCGGAAATGTTTGAGCAGCGGGGATTGCCCCCAGTTCTGCTCCCTACCTCATATGACGAGGTGCGAGGCCCCCAGCCGGAGCGCTGGCCGGGTGAGCGAAGCCCCTGAAACCCCGCATTCCCCCAGCGTTACCGATGTTAAATCGTAACGATTGAAGGAGTCGTAGGGGTTATGCCGATAGGAATGAAGTGCTGGACACTGTTCCTGTCGGGAGCGTTGTATGCGGGGCCTACTGGTCTCCCTCATTTTCCTGATTTGCTTGCCTGGGTGCGTGGTTATCAAAGTCGGGGCGAAAAACCCGATTCCTGAGATGACCACGATCGCCGTCGCTCCCTTTTTCAATTTAACTCAGGAACCGAACTCCGTCGTGGACGGGCGACGCTTCGCGGCTGGCCTATTTCGCCGAGTTGCAGAAAACGCCCGGTTTTCAGGTTATTCCCGTGGGGATCGTGGAAGCGGCCATTCTGAAATACCGCGTCAATCTGCATGATCCCCGGGAGGCCTTGCGGCTGTGCGAAATCCTGGATGCGGACGCGATCGTCATCGGGGGTGACCGATTCAACAGCCGTTCTATCCGCCACGGATCGGGATGCAGGTCGATTGGTATTCTCCCAAGGAATGGCCCATGCCGGAAATGAATCCCGAAATGGAGGAGGGGCTGCATAAGAAACTGCGGTCGAGTTGCCGCTGGCCCTCCAGCACTCCGCCGCCGGAAGTCACTCAAAAACCGGACGTCGTGCGGGGACAATCGATCGACACGGGCTACAGCCCGAGTTTGTCGAACTCCACGATCCAGCAGGTGCAACAAAGCCAGCCTCCAGCGGTTCAGCGGCCCCCGCGCCTTTTGGACCGGACACTCCCTACGACCGACGTCCGCTGACAGCGGAGGAGGAGCAAATGCGGTACGGTCGCAAACGTCAGATGGATCCTCCTCCACCCGAACCCGGCCTGAAACCGGAGCGTATGCCCCTGGACCCGTCTTCCAATCCGAATTCGGACGGAAAACTTCCTCCGCCAACGTCCGGTTTTACTCCCCCCGCACTCGGACTTCCTCCGGCAGATTCGACCGGAGGGCCGATGCTTCCGCCTCCCCTGGGCGCGACTCCCCCCGCAGGGTCTGCGCCGAACTTTGATCCGACACAACCGTTGATGTCATACACGCGGATGTTTGACGGCGCGGATACGGACGTCGTGAATCGTTTACGTGATTACCTGGAATTGCGCGGAGATCGCCGAAGCGGAGGGTGGGAAGCCTACCTGCATCGGAGTGAGGACTTTATACGGTTTACGTGTCATTTAATGATTGTAGAAATGCTGTCAGTTCACGGGGGTGCGGTTAAGTCACAAATCGTGGTCAAGTGGCGAAAATACCGATAACGGGCAAGCGGGCTACCGATAACTACTCTGCTTCTTCACAAACCTCAAACCGCCGGCAGACTGTCACCAAACTTTGAAGCCGGCGTTGAGTTTGCGGTTTGAAACGAGAAGTCGTTCGGAGATGAAATCGCTCAGGATTTCCTCCGAAAAAATCTCCGACAAAGCGGTCAACCACGGGAGTAGTGCAACGATGGAACGGGGCGTGAATGTCCTGGCGTTGATGAAAGACGGCGAACGGTTTGTCTTTCTGTACGATGACCAAAGCTCCGGCACCCTGCTGCAGACTCTGGGACGCTACGCGGCGAACCCGGATTTGAATTTCTCCTGGTATGACGCCGCGGTTCTGAGCCAGAAAGTGCGCCGTCTCCGCCGCGAAAACGCTCCGCATTCCACCCGGCAGAACGAGACGATTCACTAATTGGAATCTCTGCACCGGAGTTCCCCGCTCTCTCCATGACGAATGTCAGGTGACCAGATGGACGACGCCATCGAGCGATTCCAGCGGTATCTGCGCGTCGAACGGAATGCCTCCGACCTGACGGTAAAGTCGTATCACGAGGATTTGGAGAGCCTGCTGGAGTTCTGCCGCGACCGGCAGGGACGGGTTCTGAATCCGGCGGAGTTCAATGTCCAGATTCTGCGGGGTTACGTGGCGTACCTGCACGAGTGCCAGTACGCGCGGACCACGATCGCCCGCCGTCTCGCCTGCCTGCGGACCTTCTTTCGTTTCTGCCAGCGGGAAGGGATTGTTGCGGCCAATCCCGCCAAGGCCCTGCGGACCCCGCGCGCCGGCCAGCACCTGCCCCATTTCCTTTCTTCTTCCGAGATCCTGTCGCTGCTGGAAGCCCCTCCGGCGAATGAATATCTCGGCTTGCGGGACCGGGCAATTTTCGAAGTCCTGTACTCCGCCGGGTTGCGCGTCGCGGAACTGGTCAGCCTGAACATCAAGGACTGGGACCGGGACAGCAACATCATGCGGGTGATCGGTAAAGGTCGAAAGGAGCGGATCGCGCCCGTCGGCAAATACGCCGCTGCCGCGCTGCGCAAGTGGCTGGAACGCCGCGAGGAAAAGGGGAACGTCAAGCCGAAGCACAAGGAGGCGATGTTCCTGAACAAGAACGGCACCCGCATCACCACCCGCAGCATCGGACGGATGGTGGAAAAGTATCTGCAAGTGACCGGGCTCGATAAGAAAACCTCTCCCCACACCCTGCGGCATACATTTGCCACCCATTTGCTGGATGGCGGAGCGGATCTGCGGAGCGTGCAGGAACTACTGGGGCACAAAAGCTTGACAACCACGCAGATTTATACCCACGTCAGCACCAAGCGGTTGCGCGACACCTACAAAACCGCCCACCCGCACGCGGCCGACCCCGAAGAATAGCGAAAAACGTCGCTATAACGGCCTTTCACGCCGGGAGTTTGGATTCCCTCCCGCTCACGGGAATTGTAAAGTATTCGCTGGTTTTCAGGGGCGCGAATGTCCCTGTCGCGAATCCGACGAACACAGGCCGCGACTTTTCTGTCTGGCTGTTTGGCGTGGTCGTCTCAGTCACCCGTTACCTCTTGCTCGGAAGACACTGTTTCCATGATCCTCAGTTGGAATTGGTTGAAGGAATACGTTCGTCTGCAGATGTCGGTCGAGACCCTGACCGAGCGGGTAATGATGGCCGGCCTGAACCTGGAAGAGTTCAAGGACGTCGGCGGAGACATCGCGATTGATCTCGAAGTGACGAGCAACCGGCCCGATTGTCTGGGGCACATCGGGGTGGCGCGGGAAGTAAGCGTCCTGTTCGGCGAGCCCCTGCAGATTCCTCCCGCCCACCCCGCTACGGCCAAAACGTCCGTCGGCAGCGTCGCGAAGGTGGAGATTGACTGTCCCGATCTCTGCCCGGAATACACCGCCCGCGTTGTGAAAGGGGTGAAGATCGGCCCCAGTCCCGCGTGGCTGGCAAACCGCCTGACGACGCTCGGCATTCGCCCGATCAATAATGTTGTCGACGTGACGAACTATGTGATGATGGAATGCGGGCAACCGCTGCATGCCTTCGACTTCGCCAAGTTGCGCGGATCGAAGATCATCGTCCGCCGCGCCAAGGCGGGCGAAAAAATCATGGCGATTGATCAGCGGGAGTATGAACTGACACCTGAGATGTGCGTGATCGCCGATGCCGAGCGTCCGGTCGCCATTGCGGGGGTGATGGGGGGATTGGAGACGGAGATCAGCAACGAGACGAAAGATGTGCTGATCGAAGTCGCGGACTTTGCCTCGATGTCGGTCCGGAAGACAGCACGGCAGCTCAATCTGCACAGTCCTTCTTCCTATCGGTTTGAACGGGGTGTGGATCGCCATCAATTGGACTGGGCCAGCCGTCGGTGCGCGGAATTGATCCTGCAGACCGCAGGGGGGGAACTGCTGGAAGGCTCCGTGGCGGTGCAGAAACAACCTCTCCCCACACGAACTCCGATCACGATTCGGTTCGCCCAGATCGAAAGAATCCTCGGGATCTCCATTCCGCGTGAGCGGGCCTTGAAAATCCTGACGGACCTGGGACTGACGGAGCAGGGGACTGCCACCGCGACCAGCGCCAAGTACATTCCTCCCACGTGGCGGCGGGATCTGACCCGTGAAATTGATCTGATCGAAGAGGTGGCGCGCATTCACGGATACGAACACATTCCCGAGAACGTGCCGATCCCCCTGACTGTCAGTGCAAAAACATTGCGTGACCGGGTGAAGGATCGAGTCGAACAGGTTCTGGCGGCCAGCGGCTTCTTCGAAGCGATCACGCTCAGTTTTGTGAGTGAAGAGCAGGCAGAGTTGATTCGTCCATGGGGAGACAAGCCTCTCCTCAAAGTTGAACATTCCTCGCGGCGTAAGGAAAACATCCTTCGCCAGACGCTCGTTCCCAGCCTGTTGACGGCCCGGCGGGAAAACGAACGGCACGGTCACTTCGACGCCCGGTTGTTCGAGATTGCGCGGGGATTCCTGGGAGCGGACCAGAAGCCGGAATCCGAACCAGTCCTGATCGGCATGGTGACCGAACAAACCTTCGGCGAACTGAAGGGAGTCCTGGAATCCATCGCCGATGCGGTCAATCACACGTTGACTCTGGATGTCGAACCGAGTGATGCGGCTCATTTCCGTCCCGGTTGCGGTTGCTCGCTGAAACTCAATGGCAAGATCTGGGGCTGGATGGGGGTACTGTCCGATGAAGTGCGACAGGGGGCAGACCTGAAAGAGGGTGTCTCCGCCGCCGAAGTCAGCCTGGCATTGCTCGAAGAACTGGCGGATCTCTTCCCCATTTCGGCTCCCCTGGCGACATTCCCAGGCGTGGAGCGGGATTTGAATTTCGTACTGGATGAAGCCATCAGTTGGGGGGAACTGTCCACATTGGTGGAGAAGACAGCCGGCCAACTTCTGGAATCGGTCTCGTTTGGCGGACAATACCGGGGTCAACAGATTCCGGCGGACAAGAAATCGTACGTCATCAAGTTGAACTATCGTTCACCGGAACGGACGTTGACGACGGAAGAGATTGATCAGATCCAGCAGAAGGTTATTACAGCCTGCACCGGAACGCTGGGGGCTACACTCCGTTGATCGTCCGGTTCGTTTGATCGAAAGGATGCGCCGATGCGGGTTCGAGTCTGGTTGTTGGGATTCTGCTTCGGTTTTGCCGCTGCCGTTTCGTGTTCCGCGGGAGACTGGCCACAGATTCATGGGCCGCATCGGAACGGCGTGGCGGATGATGAACATCTGGCCGAAAAATGGCCCGAGGCCGGTCCCAAGGTCCTCTGGCGCGCAAAGACCGGGAGCGGGTATTCCGGCGTCGCGGTCGCGGAAGGGAAGGCGATCCTGTTTCACCGCGTGGGAGATGAAGATCTCCTGCAGGCTCTCGATGCGAGAACCGGGAAGCTGATCTGGATTACCCGCCTTCCGGAGCATTACCAACCCTCAATTACCGACAACAACGGCCCGTTGTGCGTCCCCACGATTGCGGACAATGTCATTGTCTGCTTTGGGGCGGACGGTCGGATGAGTGCCGTGGAATTCCAGACGGGCAACAAACTCTGGAGTCGACCACTGTGTGAGGAGTATCAGGCTCCGTTGGGATATTTCGGGGCAGGGAGTTCTCCTCTCATTCACGACCAGAAAGTGTTTGTGAATGTCGGTGGAGATCGGAAGGGAGCGGGGATCGTCGCTTTGGAACTGAAGACCGGCAAAACGGTGTGGGCAAAGCTGGCAGAGCAGGCCAGCTATTCCTCGCCGGTTTTGATGCCGATCTCCGGAGAGCCTGCGTTGATCTTCATCACCCGACTGAATGCCGTGGCGCTCTCACCGCACGATGGAAAACTGCTGTGGAAATATCCGTTTGGAAAACGGGGGCCGACCGTAAACGCCGCGTTGCCGGTCATCCAGGGGGATGGACTGTTTCTGACCGCGAGCTATGGAATCGGCGCGGTGTTTCTCAAATGTCAGCGGGACGATGTCACTGCGGCATGGAAGACGGACGAGTTTCTCTCATCGCAATACACGACCAGCGTCCCGTCAGGTGGTGCCTATTATGGAATCGAGGGTCGTCAGGACGCAGGATCGGCCAGCCTGTGCTGCTTCGACCCCGCCAGCCAGACGATGCATTGGAAAGAGGAGGGATTCATTGTCGGACATCTCATTGCAGCAGATGGAAAGCTGATTGTTCTGCGGGATGACGGGCAACTGCTCCTCGTCCGGCCGAACATGTAACAATTCGACCCCATTTCCAAGACTCAGGTGTCCGAAAAGACGACGCGTGCCATCCCCGCCTTATCCCAGGGTCTGCTCTACATCAGGGACAATGATGGCGTGCAATGCCTGGATGTTGGCGCCAAGTAAGCCTTGGGGATGTCACCGATTGAGGAGCGGCTTCAGCTCCTCGGAGACCTTATTCACGACCGATTTCCAATCCCCCCAGGCGGGTTGACGGAACAGTCGGGTCTGGGGATACCAGGGGGAATTTTCCCGCCCGGCAAACCAGCGCCAGTCAGCCGAAGAAGCCAGCAAAGTCCAAACCGGACACCCCAATCCTCCCGCCAGATGGCCGATGGCCGTATCCACGGAAATCAGCAGATCCAGTCCCATCAGGGCGGCGGCGGCATCATCGAAATCCGCGAATCGTGTCCCCATCTGGACAATCGGGCCTGGGAGATCCAGAGCCTTGAGCTGCTCCACCCCCAAAGGCTCTCGCTGCAACGAGAAAACGGCGATCCCTTCGATCTCGAGCAAGGGAAAGAATTCCTGCAACGGGCAGGAACGAAGCCGGTCGCGGGCCTGTTTGGGATTTCCCTGCCAGACCAGTCCTACTTTGAATTTGTCGCGGGCCCATTCGGGACAGAGGTTGCGCCACAACTCCACTTTTGCGTTGTCGGCCTGCAAATAGGGAACCGGCGTCGCCAGATTCTCGAAATTCAGCTCCAGCAGGCTGAGGACGCTCATTAAAGGAATCCAGAAGTCGGCCTGCGGCACGGTTCCTTCAGGAACAAAGGTCACATCACTCAGGGAGCGTTGCAGCAGGGAAGCAAGTGGCACGGGGGTCTCCAGCAGGATATCCCCCGGCGCAAATTTATCCCGAACCCGCGGGAGATATCGCACGAACTGCAACGTGTCTCCAAAACCTTGATCGCACACGATCCAGAGTTTTTTTCCGTGCAGCGAGGTGCGGCCGTTCCAGCGGGGAATCCCGGCGGGTGGCTCTGTCGTCGGGTGAAAACCCCTCTGCTCGTAACCCGGCCAACCTCGCTGGAAATCCCCGCACAACAGCCGCGTGGTGCCGAGATTGAAATGCGCCAATTCGAAATCGGGCTGCAATTTCACGGCCCGGGCAAAGGCTTCAATGGCTTCCGCATGCTGCCCTGAGGTTCGATAGGCCGTCCCGAGGTTGTTGTAACCTTCCGGGAACTCCGGCTTGAGTTCGATGGCCTTCAGGGCACTTTCGATAGCATCCTGCAAGTGCCCTTGCCGTTCAAAAACATAGCTGAGGTTGTTATGGATCTCCGCATACCCGGGTTCCAGTAACAGGATGCGGTGATAGGTTTCGATGGCCTCATCGAGCCGTTCCTGGCGGACCTGCGTGTACCCGAGGTTGACGAGCGCGTCGAGATTGTGAGGGGTAATTTCCGCGAGCCGACGATAGGTGTCTTCGGCATCATCCCAGCGTTCCTGGAGTTTGAGGACGTGGCCCAGGTTGAACAGTCCCTGGGCATCCTGCGGATCGAGTTCGCAGGACTCCCGATAGCAGCGCTCCGCGGCGGATAGTTCTCCGAGTTCTTCAAACAAAGCCGCCAGATTGAAATAGGCCTGCTGAAAGCTGGGGCGGAGGTGAATCGCCTTCTGAAAGGCACGGAGAGCTTCCTCTTCCCGGTGCAGGTGGTGATAGGCAATCCCCAGATTATTATGCAGGTCGGGGATGTTCTCCTTGAGATGTGCCAGGGGTTCGAGTTCGGTCACGCAACCGGCGGCGTCCCCTTTCTGCAGCAGGAGAGTGCCGAGCAGATACCGCGCATCAAGATGCCTGGGCTGACAGAGGAGAACCTTGCGATACAGGGGTTCGGCAAGATCCCAGTTTCCGGCCTGGTGCTGTTCCAGGGCCAATTCCAGCCAGGTGTTGTAATCCTCCATGATTCACCCTCCTCCCTTGCAACGATTGAGTTTCGCGAAGTATTACGTTTCCCTTAGTCACCAAGAAACAGTCGCAAAAACTCGGCATGCGTGGCGATTCCCGCGTTCCCTAATGGCTATCCTCGCCCTCCGGAACAGGAAAGCATCGCCCGCCGTCAATAATTCTTGACAGAATATTCCGCCCTTGCAACACACGGGCGTGTTCGAAACAAAGAGGGGGGAAAAACCGGTCGAATCGCGGTCTTCTGATTTGTCAATGGAGGGGCGGGGGGGTAGGATATGCGTTTTGGTTTTCCCGCCCCCCGAACGCAGAGAAATTCGAAATATCCATGCGCGTCCAGGTAGCCTGCCATACAAACTCATTCGGTCGATTTGGTCCGCGCGGAGCGATTGAACATCTTAAAGAGACGGGGCTGGACGCGATCGAGTTGCCCATCAGCACGCATGGCGTGAAGATGAACTACGGCGAGCAGCCTCTGCTGACGAATCTCTCCGAGCAGGCGGACGTCAAGGCGGTGCAGGCCCTGCTGGACAGGCACGGGATCAAGGTCGTCGCCTGCAATGTGAACAGCGGCAATCCCGCGATCCCCGCCAATAAGGAGATGCTGAAGAAGAAGCTGGATCTGGCCCACCAGTTGGGAGTCAACCTGGTGGTGGGTTCCGCAGGGGAAGCCCACGATGACAAGGAACGTTCCCAGGTCATCGCCGCGCTCCGCGAGATCGGGGACTATTGCGGCAAAAAGCACATGACTTATTGCTGCGACACGCTCCCCGGCCTGTGTGCGAACCACCGGGTCATGCAGAAGACAATCGAAGACGTCAAGCATCAGCAGGTGCGGCTGGCGTTCGACACCGGAAATCTGCTGTTTTACAATCCCGAGCCGATTGTGGAAGTGGCGTTGAGCAAGGTCGCCAGCCTGGTCAAGCTCGTCCGCCTGAAAGACTCCATGGGCGAGCAAAGCCAATGGTACTTTCCCGCGCTGGGATACGGCGGAGCGGTCGATTTCCTGCGGGTCCTGCAGTTGATGAAGGAAGTGAACTTCAAGGGCCCGTTCGTCGTCAGCGTGGATGGTCTCAAGCGGGATGAGCAGATCCCGATCGTCGAACATCAACACCGCCTGACCGAGAGCCTCGAAAGCCTCCGCGACTGCGGCTATTTCGACGCCTGAGCCGAAACCGGAGACGCCGGTCAAACGCAGACGGGCGTCCGTTCAATCCGATGCGGCAGGCGGATCTTCTGGTACCGTTCCCCGCCGGCACCGTAGAAGTAAATCTCATTCTGTTCCAGGGTCCAGATGGCGGCGAGCTTCACGCTGCGCGGCCCCTTGACCGAGAACTGACGCCCGCATTCCTCGCCTCCGCGAGAGAGCCGGGTTTCCGTCATGCCAAATTGATCACTGAGCAGGTTTTCACGCTCGCAGAGAGCGTGGTGTATATAGGACCGCAGATCATCCATGGTGCGGATCTCTTCAAGCGAATGCATCATTTGCAGTTTCAGTTGTGAGATCGGAAAGATTTGAATAACCAAGAACAAAGCCTGACAGTTATCGTCGAAAGATGTGCGGACTGTTACGAGAGAGCAAGGGAGGTAAACTGATCCGCAGGATCTGACGAACCAATCCAAGGTGTTCATCCGGAATTCATCAATTTTTCCTGCAGAGTTGGATCCTTCGGCGATCCAATTTGCGCAAAGGATGAACGTTGCAACCGTCAAAACCGTTGCGGGGACGGAGACGGCGTTGCAGAATGAAGCGGAACCAGTTCAGTTTGGAACGCTCATTGGGAGATCTTCTCGTGCCCACGATTCCCGCCGATCGCTTAGCCAGGTTTGTTGAGGCCCTGTTCGTCGCAGGGGGTGTGTCTACAGCACATGCGCACATTGTGGCAGAAAGTCTGGTTGCATCGAACCTGCGGGGATATGACTCCCACGGGGTCATGCGTGTCCCCTCCTACCTCAGCTGGGTCAAAGACGGTCGCGTCCATCCGGAGGCCAGGCTGCAAGTGGTTCAGGAAAGCCCTTCCAGCCTAGTTGGAGATGGAGGCTGGGGACTGGGGCAGGTGGTCACTCAGGAGCTGATGCGTCGGCTGATCGAGAAGTCCGCGACGGCCGGCATCGTCTGCGGAACACTCCGACAGGCGGCCCATATCGGGCGGCTGGGAGAGTATGCGGAGACCGCCGCCGCCGCAGGTCGCATCTCGATGATTTGTGCCAATACCCACGGGGCGGGGCAGAGGGTTTCTCCCGTTGGCGGAAAACGCCCGCGGCTGGGGACCAATCCGCTCTGTATCGGTGTCCCGGGAGGGGTCGAGGGTCCTTTTATCCTCGATTTTGGAACAAGTGCCACTGCGGAAGGAAAAGTCCGGGTCAAAAAGATCGCCGGGGAAAAAGTCCCCGCCGGCTGGCTCCTGGACTCCGAGGGAAAACCGACCCTCGACCCCAATACACTTTACGGAGATCCTCCCGGAACCATCCTCCCAATGGGGGGTGATCAGGCGTACAAGGGGTTCGGCCTGGCGTTCATGATTGAAATGCTCTGCGGCGGATTGTCCGGAGGGCCCTGCTCGTATCCCAATCCCCCAGCTCCGTTCGGGAATTGTGCGTTTTTTGTCGTCATCAATCCGGACATGTTCGCGGGAACGGAACACCTCCTCAAGGAGGTCTCCGGCCTGGAACAGTATGTCCGAAGCGTGCCGCTGATTGATGGAGTTCAGCAGGTCACATTACCGGGAGATCCGGAACGGCGGGTGGTGAAACAGAAGCAGGCCCAGGGGATCTTCCTGGATGCCGGGAATTGGCAGCCTTTGCAGAAACTGGCCGAGGAATTGCGGGTTCCTCTGCCTGAATTGCAGGGAGAAGGGTAAGGACATGAGCGCCGATTCCGCGGAATCTCCGCAAGAAAAAAAAGGGGCTGAGGCCGATCATCGCCTCTATTTTCCGGATCACGAAGGCTGGACGGCCCAGATCAAGCGGAGCTGGGAAAACGAATATTGTTTCACTGCAAATCCCGGGCAGGACTTCTTTCACCTGCTCGTGAATGGGGAGATTTACGTCCAGAAGGGGGCGGAGAAATACTGCCTGAATTGCGCGCTGCGGCAGAAAGTCATTACGGGGGACCGTCAGTATTGGCAGCGGTCGACCAGTTCGTTTGAAACCAGTGTGGAACCGCCAGAGATTGACGGCGATGAATTCTAAAGCCCCTCCGGACCTGCCGCAGTTGGCCTTTTCCACGTTGGGGCTGCCCTGAATGGACTTGGGACGAAGTCCTGACCAGAGGAACGGAGTACGGCTTTCAGGGGGTCGAAGTCCGGATGGTGCACGGGGAGACCAACCTGCTTGCTTCCTTCCGGAACTGAGTCCCGTCCAGTGGCCCGCACGCCGTCGGGAACTGGCAGATGCGGGACTTGCGCTGTGCGGGCTAGCCTCTTCGGTCCACTTTCATGATCCGGAGGATTCGGCGGCGCAGCTTCAAGTGGAAACCGCACGTCGATACGTCGAGATGTGTGCGGAGCTGGGGGGAGATTTTGTGAGGGTCTTTGGGGACGTTCTGCCACCCGCGACAGACCACGCGGCCCGTAGTGATACTCTGAACAGGATTGCAGACCGCTTACGCGACGTGGGGGAGGTTGCCGCGCAGGCAGGAATCAAGATCCTGCTGGAGACGCATGGAGACTTTCTGCAGTCGGGAACGGTCGCCTTATTAATGCAGAAAACGGATCACCCCGCTGTGGGCGTACTGTGGGATACGCACCACCCCTGGAAGTTCGAAGGAGAAGCACCGGAGGAGACGGTGTCAAATCTTGCCCCTTGGATCGTGCATACGCATTGGAAGGATTCCGTAAACTCGGCAGAACGGAACCCGAAGTCAGATGCTGAACTGGCCGCTGGGGAGGCCGCTCGGGCGTTAATGAGCGGCCACCGGGATGCCGGGTACGTCTCCTTTGGTAGTGGAGACTTCCCCGCTCGAAATTGCCTCACGGCACTCCGGTCGTGCGGATACCGGGGTTGGTACTGCCTGGAATGGGAGAAGGCCTGGCACCCGGAGATCGAAGACCCCCGGACTATCTTTCCAGACTTCGTCAGCCGGTTCAAAACACTGTGGAACAGTCTCTCCACGTGACAGAGTTTGCGTCCGTTTCCATCTATCGATTTCTTCAGAAAACTCCCCGCCAGATTTCCTGATCGAAACGGGATTTGCGTCAATTTTTCACATAGGATGGATTGGGCTCAAGTCACCGACGTGTGGCTGTTTGACCACCCCCGGAACGTGGCCTATATTCCATGAGAGTCGGCGAGCACGTGCGAAACTTAAGCACGAATTCGCCGGCTGACGGAAAAACTTGATGCGGTTGTTGCTTCGCGCCCGTTCTGCTGATTCGACTAACTTCGACGACTGTGTGGCGTGAGGAAATCTGAGATGCGCAGGCGACCCGCTTCCCAACCATGAGGAAATTGTATGCGGGTTGAATTGTCCGCTCGGCGAGTCCTGTGCTCCCTGCTTGTCATCCTGGCCGCGTGTTGCTCGTTCCGCACAAGCATCGCGGAACCCTCCGGGAAACTGGAGGCGAGTGCCGATGCCGTGCAGGCCCTTTCCCAGGGTGTTGATTTCGAACGCTCTCTCAAGTGGCCCCAGGCGATTGAGCACTATGAAAAGGCGCTCAAGCAATACCAGACGACCGATCTGGAATATGGCCTGCGACGCTCGAAGATCCACTTCTCCATCGAGCGACGCTACTCCGACCTGAGCTTCCAGCGGTCGCTGCGAACGCTGAGCCTGGACGAGGCGACCCAGACGTTCAACGAAGTCCTGTCGAAGATCCAGAACAACTACGTCGATCCGATGAGTTCGACCTCATTTGTCGCGCACGGCACGGAGAGCTTCTACCTCGCATTGGCGGACCAGAAGTTCATCGACCATAACCTCCCGAATACTCCTTCCAGCGAGATTCAGCCGTTCCGCAAATTGTTGCGGGAGAAATACTGGAACAAGCCGATCGCGGATCGCCAAGCGGCCGTCAATACAGTCCGCGAAGTCGCGGGCCTGGCCGAGGAGCAACTCAAGCTTTCCCCGGGCGCAACGGTCATGGAATATGTGTTCGGCGGGTGCAATGCGCTGGACGATTACAGTTGCTTCCTGACTTCGGGACGGCTGAAGGATTTGCACAACAACATCCAGGGCCAGTTCATTGGGCTCGGCATTGAGATGAAGGCCGAAGCCGGGAAGGGAATGCTGTTGATGCACGTGCTTCCCAACAGTCCCGCGGAACAAGGGGGACTTCTGGCCGGGGAACATATCGTGAAAGTCGCGGGTAAGGATTGTCGCAATTTGAATACGGACGCGACTGCCGGCTTGCTGCAGGGCCGTGAAGGATCCCAGGTGACGCTTGAGATCATGGGAGAAACCGGGAACCTGCGGACCGCGACCTTTACGCGTCGCCCGGTGGAAGTGAAGAGCGTCCCCATCGCCCGCATGATCGACAGCGAAAACGGGATCGGATATCTGCAATTGACCGGATTTCAATCGAATACCGGCGCCGAATTTGATGCCGCCCTCGCGAAGCTCCAAAGCCAGGGAATGCGTGCCCTGGTGTGGGACGTCCGGGGCAATCCGGGCGGACTGCTGGACGCGGCGGTTGAAGTGCTCGACCGGTTTATCGCGAATGGGGTGATGGTTTCCACCCGCGGCCGGATCGTGAATCAGAATCACAGTTTCAACGCCCACCAGGCAGGGACATTGAATATGCCCCTGGTCCTGATTACCGACGGTGACAGTGCCAGTGCCAGCGAAATTGTCGCGGGTTGCATCCGGGACCACCACCGGGGAACGATCATCGGGCGGAAGACCTATGGAAAATGGTCCGTGCAGACGATCCTCGATCTGGACACGACTTCCTCGGGACTGCGGCTGACGACCGCCAAGTTTTATTCGCCTAATGGCCATAACCTCGCTAAGATTGGAGTCACACCGGACATCGAACTTCCCGAACCAAAAAAAGAGCGAGGATTCTTCCGGAAAGCCACGGAAGTCAATCTGGCGGAAGATACCGATCTGCAAAAAGCCGTCGAACTGTTGCAGAAAGGGAAGATCGCTCTTCAACAAGAAAAGTTCTCCGATAGCGAATGAGTTCTTCCGAACAGAGTTTCAAGACGTCTGCGGGAAATCCCCCCACGGTCGGCTGGACTCATGAATCGAACGTTCCCCTGACCGCTTTCGCGTACGCACGCGAAAGCGGTCAGGTCTTTTGCACGGACAAAAGCGGCCACTTGTGGCGTTTTAGCCCCGCCGGCGAGGTCGATGCGGTCCAGAAGCTGAGTGAAGCCCCCCGTGCGATCGCATGGAGCGATGATGGAACGCGGGGGGTGGGGCTGTTCGGGGAAAATCACCTGAGCTGGATCAACTCTTCCCTGGCAGTCCGGGAGACGCTCCAGCTTCCCGACACGACCGTTGCGCTCGCCATCGATCCTTACGGAGAGTACATCGCGGTCAGTACAAGCAGCGGGTCGATACTCGTTTTTGACGGTCCGCGTCAGCCCGTTCTTCACATCGACACATTGCGTCCGCTGACCAAACTTCAGTTTTTGACCCTCAAGCCGGAATTGATTGGAATTTCCGACAGCGGACTAATCGCCCGGTTTGATATGCGAGGCAAGCAAGTCTGGCAGATCAATACCTTCGGAAGCATCGGGGATTGTGCCGCTGATGGAAAAGGGGAATCCCTGTTCGTTGCCAGCTATGCCCTGGGGTTGCAGAAATTTGATGAGGCAGGGGAGAACGAAGGAACCTATCAACTATCAGGGACGGTGGTGAAAGTTGCCTGCTCTCACGAGGCGACGCGGCTGGCTGTCGCGACCCAGGAGGGAAAACTGATCTGGCTGTCTGAGATGGGAGAAGTTCTCTGGACAGGGCGCGGAGCCGCCCCCATTACGTGGCTGGCGTGTGAACCGTTCGCGACGGGGCTGTTTTGTGCCCAGGGTTCGACCACACTCTGTCGGCTGGACTGGCCGCAGGGAGCCTGACGAAAACTGGCCCTGTTCCTACCCCATTAGAACAGCCCCGGGCCATTCTTCGCGTTTCCGTAAGACTTTTATCGGCCCATTTTGACGAGGCTGTACGGGAAGAGCTATACTATTTGAGAGTACAGGTTTGCGCGGGTCCAGCAAGTTGCAGATCAGGGAGTACCAGCTCCCTTTCGGAAGAGCCCTTGGGACATCCGTTCCAACGGGGCTTCAAGTGACGGTCTTTTTTCGACGAGTTCAGCACCGGGTAGGACGGAATCGCGCGAGCGAACTCCGGAGCGCAATCATGGCTGCCTCTGTCACAACTTCGATGGATCACGTTTGATGAGCAGTTCTGATAGCGAAACCGTTCACGGAGGAAGAGCCGACGGGGAGCTGTTGCCCCAACAGGTTCTCGGCCCCTATCAGATCCAGCGGAAGATCGGCTCGGGTGGAATGGGGGTCGTCTATCTGGCGATGGATCTGCGTTTGAAACGTCAGGTCGCGCTGAAGATCCTCCCCCCCGACAAGGCCTTGAACCCGATTCTGGTCAAACGCTTTCGCTCAGAGGCGGAGAAGGTCGCCCAGCTCCGCCATGAAAATATCGTTTCCATTTACGACACGGGAGACGTGCAGGGGTACTCCTACATGGCGATGGAGTACATCGAGGGGACGGACGTCCAGAAGCTCCTCGACGTCCGTAAAAGGATACCGATTCGCCGCTCGCTGGATATCGTCAAACAGGTTACCCGGGCCTTGGCGCATGCCAATGCCATCTCCATCGTCCACCGGGATATCAAGCCGGCCAACCTGCTGATCAAGCGGGATGGGACCGTCAAACTGACCGACATGGGTCTGGCGCGAACCATGGACGACAGTCCCGAAAGCGGAATCACGCGGGCGGGAACAACCGTGGGGACAATTGATTACATGTCGCCCGAGCAGGCGCGCGACAGCAAATCGGCAGACACGCGGAGCGATATCTATTCACTGGGTTGCACCTGGTATCAGATGCTGGCGGGTGAACCCCCGTACCCGGAAGGGAGCCTGACGAACAAATTGCGCGCCCATGCGTATGGGCCCATCCCGGACCCGCGACACTTGAATCCCGATGTTCCCGAGCCGATCGTGGCGGTTGTTCAGCGGATGATGGCCAAGAATCCCGATGATCGGTATCAAACTCCCGACAAGTTGCTGGACGATCTTCAGAATCCGAACTTGCTCCTGGAAGGAGTCGGACAGAAACTGTTTGCCGAAATTGAAGCGGAAACCCCAAGCAATAAAGGGGCAAAACTTCCGTCACCGGAAGTGGACGATCGCCCGGTCGTCGAACGCGGAGGCCGATCACAGGGGGCACAGAACCATGTTGCCAAAACCGGTCCACAGGGGAAAATTGAGAAGACTTCCCGACCGAATCCAGTCCCCGGCCTGGGGACTGTAAAATCGACATCCCAACGGGTTCTCTCCCGTCATGAGCGGGAATCTGAAGACGCGCAGGGAATGACCTGGCGACTCATGATGGGAGTCGCGTTTGTGGTCGTCGCCGGCATTGCCTATCTGGGTGTTACCGCGGCCTGGCCGAAAGTCCAACAATACTTCTTCCCGGCGGCAGGACGAGACCAGAGTAATCCCCTGGAAGGCAGAAATGCGGAACACGTCGCTCCTCGGGCCCCGGTTCCTGTCGCCAAGCCCCCCGAAACGAAAACGGCAGCGGCCGCCAAACCTGCAGAAAAACCTGATCCCGGCAAGACTCCCCAGACGCCGATGACGACGGAGACGCCTAACGCCACGCCGGCACCTGTCAAAGCGGCGCCGGTCGCCCCGGGGCAACCTCTCCTGGCGCAGATGGAGTCCGTTCCTGAATGGATCAACAAAACATTGCCGACCACGGGGATGCGTATTCATTCCGTCGGACCGGGGGCATCGTCGGAATACCGATTCCCCACCGTAAACGCCGCGCTCAATGCGCTTCCGGCGGAAGGGGGAATCGTGGAAATCGCGGGGGAGGGTCCATTCCCCGTTCGTCCTGCTGAAATCTCACAGAAGTATGTCGTGCTGCGGGGTGCCGCGGGAACGCGGCCACTTCTCCAGTTTCTTCCCGCAGAACGAGACAACAACAACGCCTTGTTGACGTTCACCAATGGCCTCTTCCAGGTGCAGGGGCTCGATCTGGTCGTACAGGGGGCCGCTTTGAAAGAGACCAGCCTGACGGCCTTTCTTTCGGCACATGACTCCGATTTCTACCTGATCGATTCTTCCATCAATCTGCTGGGGGGGGCTTCCAAAACGATTTCAGCGGTCCGCTACCAGGGAATCCCCAAACGGGAAAGTGCCGGTGCCCAACATGGTTTCCTGTTGGCTCAGCGCCTGATGATCCGGGGAGAAAACCTGTCCGGGCTGGAACTGGGAAGTCCTCATGCGGAGGTTGTGGTGCGAGAGTGTCTCGTCACTCTCTCTGATGGGGATGCGTTGCGCATCGTGGGGAAAGCGGGAACCAGAGAGCAGGCGCTTTCCGTGCGCATTCTGGAATCGACCCTGTCATCGCGCGGAAACGGGTTTCACCTCATCGCGCCGGAAAATGGCGCTTCGACACCCGTCGGAATTTCTCTGCAGAACTCGATTCTGAGCTCTCCCGCATCCGAGAGGAGTGCGCTGCTCACGGCAGAAAACTGGCCCAAGTCCCTGGGCAGTGACGAAACCTCCGGCCCGTTGCTGGGTGTTTACTGGGCGGTCAAGAAGAGCACAATCTCTGGCTGGAAGAGCCTGCTGAAAATGCTTCCAGAGGATACCCTCAGCACACAATCTCCCGAGGAATGGAAGAAGCTGTGGAAGCAGTCCGCCACTGACGAGGAAATTGTGTCGGGAAACTGGCCATCCGCCCCGGATGCTTTCAGCCCGCTGCAACCGGTGAATGTCTGGGGGCGGGAGACGCTCGCCCAATTCTCCAAGGAGACCGGCCAGGGTTGCAATGTCGGCGTATTCCCGTCGCGTCCCCCCTCCGATTGGCAACATCTGGCTGAATACGCGCGCCGCCCAACCTGGGAGGCGAATCTTCCCGTGACCGGGGAACCGGTCAGCATCGACGCGAACCGGGCCGACGCGGGACGCAAGCTGACCGAGCGCGACTGGCCCGATGGAACGACGTTCAAGATTTCCGGCAGCGGCTTGAGAACCTCCAGCCCATTGGCGATCAAGAATCGCAAATTAAGGCTGATTTTCGAAGAGGGAGGAGAGGCCCCGCTCATCCTGTCTCCCCGTTCGTTGGACTTCCGGGAACGGTCTTCCAACGCCGATCAGGCTTTCATCAGCGTGGAGAACGGGTTCGTGGAAATCATCGGCGGAAAATTCACGGTCAGCTTGAGTGATCGACAGCATCCCGACTGGTTCCTCAAGGTCGATCAGGGATCTTTTGCCCTCAAGGGAACGCAGTTTGAAACCCCGTTGACGCGAGAATCCCCTCTCAAAGGCTGGATCAAGTGGGCCGGCTCTCCTCCCCCGAAAGAGACCCAAAGCCTGATCTCAGGCTGCACGATCATGGGTGGGGGGGTGTTGGTCGATGCCACGCTGAATCGACGCAGCCTGATTGTGCGCAACTCACTGCTCGTCAGCCGGGACGACGTATTTCTCCTGCAGGGGTCCGGGCGATCGGGAAAGATCGAACCGGGTTGCCTGGATATCGAACGAACAACGCTCGCTGCCGGTGGAGCATTTTATCGCACGAACTGGCCGATCTCGGGGCAAGGAAAATCGCTGTTCGTCTTTGCTGACTCTTGTCTTTATCTGCCGACTCTCGTGGATCCGCAGAAGCCATTATTACCCGTTCTGATGGCGAACTCCGAGTCCAACTCCCTGCCGCGCATGAGCTGGAGAGAAACGCATTGCGGTTATGCCTCGGAGCTGTCGACATATCTCTCCGGTTGGCCGGTGAAAGAAGCCACCCTGAAGACCGTGGACGAGTGGCAAAAACAATGGGGAGCAGGGTCCGTGCAATCCGCGCTTTCCAAACCGGGGGACATTCAGTTCCTTGAAACTGCCGGTACGAAAGGGCTGCGGATCAGACCCAGCCAATACCAACTGAAACCGCAGGCGCCGGCGGCCAGTTGGGGAGTCGGGAGACTCCCCATTGGCGCGGATCTGAAAATGCTGGCTACCGAGGCTCCGGACAGTGGGACCTCTGACTCCACCCCCATGACGCCTCGCACTCCCGCGAAATCGGCACCCGTCAAGCCCCAGAAATCTCCGGGATTCTGATAGGCAGAACGGCCACGAATCATTTCATTCCGCTACGAGCCAGGAGTTCGCGGGTGGCGAAGAGAAGCTGCTCTGAGCGGCGCTCGACCTGATCAAGCAGATCCTGGATCTGTTCCTGATTCTCTCCCGCCGCAAACAGTCTTGCGCTCAGGCTGCGGCGGGACTGTTCTAATTCTGCCCACGCCTCCAGAATGCTGCGGCATTCCGACAACAAGCGTTCCTGCTGCGAAGACGCATCCTCCGAACCCTGTTCCGTCGTTCCCCGTGAATTCATACGAACCTTTGACTTTTGAACGCGAGTTTATGCCTGCGTAGGGGATTCGACCGCATGAGGTTCCTCATCGACCTTGGGCCATTCCAACAGGAACAACGTTCCCGCCCCCGGCGGGCAGGAAACATGAATGTCCCCCCCATGTTCGCGAATGATTTTTTGCGAGACCGGCAGACCGAGGCCGGTGCCGCGTGCCCCTTTGGTCGATTCGAAAATATTGAAGATCCGGGCTGCGACATCCGGAGGAATCCCCGGCCCATTGTCATGCACCCTGACGAACAGCCGCTGCTGGGGAGCATCAAATCCCGTCTCCACGCGAACTGTTGCCTGCGGAATTCCCTCCACCGCGTCGAGAGCGTTCGTAAGGACGTTCAAAACTGCCCGATGGATCCCCTCCGGATCAAACATCGACAGCGGCAAATCGGGATCCAGATGGACTTGGAGCTGGACTTCTCCTTCCGCCGCGCGGGCCTGCATCAGCTCAACGACGTCCTGCACGACGTCATTGAGTTGCTTGAATTCGTAGGCGGGCTGACGTTCCTTGCTGAATGTCAGCATATCCATGACGAGATGGTAAATCCGGTTCTGGTTTTTCTCGACGATTCCCCACCCCTTGCGGACAATCTCTTCGTTGTGCCCTTCCAGTCCCATCTCGATGAGATAGCTCCCACCCCGAACCCCCTGGAGGATGTTCTTAATGTGGTGACTGAGGATCGCGATGGTCTGCCCCATCGCCCCCAGACGTTCCGCCTTCACGAGCGCCTGCTGATAATGCTGATTTTCGACGGCCAACGCGGTCTGGCGACCGATCGCCACCAGTAATTTCAGCATTTCATCGTGGAACCGGTGCCGTACGGTTCCTTCGCGCAAGACCGTCGCGGCGGGGGTCGTGATGTCGAGGTAGATCACCCCCAGCAGGTCGTAATGCCCCTGAATCGGGACGCACATCGCCTCCCGAATTCCTGCCTGCAGGATGCTCTGACCCGTTTCAAACCTGGTATCGCTCCGCGCATCGGCGGTCCGCACCCCCTGGCCGGACTTGATCACGTACTCCACAATGCTCCGGGAAACGGGCATCGGATCTTCGCTGGTCATCCGCTGCGGGCTGAGAATGCGGGGGACAAGGTCCCCTCCCTGCGGATTGCGCAAGAGCATGCAACCGCGGTCGGCTCCCATCGCCTGTAGAATCAGATTCAGGACATTCTGCAGCATGGCATCCAATGAAGTCGCGGGGCGGGCCGTCTCTTCCGTAATCTGATACAGCAACTGCAGATTCAGCAGAACCTGGGCCACTCCCGCGGGTTGATCGGCTCCCGCCGTCAGCGCGACCATCTGGGACTCTGCCGGCTTGGCGTTGCCGACAATTTGAGACCGGTCTTCGGTGTCCTGTTGAGACAGCAGCCGGACCTGTGCGCCGATTTCCTCGGCCCGCAACAGCCGGGACTCCTGCTTGAAGAGCAGAATGGTACGGCCGATCTGAATCTGGTCCCCATTGCCCAAATCCAGCGAGCGGACCGCCTGACCGTTCACATAGGTCCCATTGGAACTGGAGAGGTCCGTGAGGACATACATACCATCCCGGTATTCGAGCTTGGCGTGCATCCGGGAGGCTTCCGTATCCCGCAGGCAGATTTCATTCAACGGTCCACGACCGATCCCTGCCCCTCGTTCCTCCAGTTCGAAACGGGTTCCCTGGTCAATCCCCTGAATGATGAGCAACGTCCCGCGAGTCACAGTTTTCCCTCAGGTCCCTTCCTCGTTCTGTCAGCGCCCACTGTTTGAGCCCATGTGGGCTGAAATTTCCCGAGAGAATGCTCCCGCACGTTGTGTGCCTTCTGAACGACCACATCATAACAGCCCCGATTTTCCATCGCACCGAATGGAGCCCCGGGCACAACCTCACTCCAGGCGGAGTACCACGTCCGTCAAAATCAGGCTTGCAACCGTGTCGCGGTCCTTTCTTAGATCGTCCAGAGATTGAAACGCTTCGCCCAAAAAACCTGACAAATTGTTAAAACAGATAAAATAGAAATATTGCGTAGAGTTATCACAATGTATACGATCATGAACATCGGCTTGTGAAAACGTCTTCCGGCCGAATCCGTTTCAAGGCGAGGAAAAGGTGCAGCATGAATCTTAAACACAGTATTTTGAGTGACTTATGGAAGGATGAGTCCGGAGCGGTAATCACCTCCGAACTCGTCCTTCTCGGGACAGTCGGCGTCTTGGGAGCCACCGTGGGGCTGAACCAGGTCTCCGAGTCCCTGAATGGCGAGCTGAAGGACGTCGCCTCGGCTGTCCGCAGCCTGGATCAGAGCTATCACGTGCCCGGCCGCAGCTGCTGCGGTGCCTGGACCGCCAGTTCCACGTTCCGCCAGGCCCCGGTCGAACAGTCCCTGCAGGAGCTCTGGAGTACGGACGCCCACCAGGAAGCGATCCAGAAGGCCCCCGTTGTTCCCAAGAAGGAGCAGCCCAAGGTTCAGCCCAAACAGAAGAAGAAAGTCCAGAAGACATCTGACGAAGAAGTCTGAGGATTACCGGCTGTCTCTTTGAGAGACGGCCCTTCAAAAGAGAGACCGCACGGAACTTCCTCGCCTGCGGTCTCTTTTTTATTTCATCTATGGGTATTCGCGCAGACATTCTTTAGACAGCAGATCAGGCCGGATTCTGAGCCGCTCGACGCATCGCTCCTTCGAGCATCTGCTTACGGATGTCCACACCCACCTTCTGGCCCCAGGCATCGAGCAGTTTCTTCGTGATCGGCCCGGGCCGGCCTGAGCCGATGGCCAAGCCGTTGATTTTCGTCACGGGGAGCAGGCAGTAAGGCGTGGAGCTGGTGAACGCCTCCTCAGCATTGATCACGTTGTAAACCTGGAAGTCCCGTTCGACAAACGGAATCCCCAATTCGCCCGCCAGTTCCCGCACCGTCGCGCGGCTGATTCCGGGGAGCGTGTTGCGCAACGTCGGGGCCACGATACTGCCGTTCTCCACGATCAGGAAATTTGCGCCGCTGGTTTCAGTGACGTTCCCATCCAGATCGAGCAGCAAGGCGGACGCATTCGGATCGGCCACCTGGGCTTCCTTATCCCCCAGGTAATAATGCATCCGGCTGCGGTATTTCATCTTCGGGTCGTAGCATTGCGGTGGAACGTGTCGGATCGAAGGGGTGATCAGATGCTGCCCCTTTTCGAACTTTTCCGCCCACAACTCAAAGGGGAGCGGAAACGTATGCACGCACACAGTCGGCGTTGAATTCGCCTGCCGGCCCGCCATTCCGGCGTAAGTTTTGTATTCGCCCGCCGTGACGAAGTGAATCATCCCCAGTTCATCGTCAGGACCGATGAACTGCTTATTATGCTGCAGAATCTTTTCCGAAATCTCTGTCCACTTCGGCAGATCCAGCCCGGTCTCAAAACGGACATAACGGAGCGCCCGGGATAATCGTCCCAGGTGATCCTGCAGCCGAAACAGCTTATGCCCGAACGTCCGGGTCATCTCGGTCACGGTCGCTCCCAGGACCACTCCGGCATCAAAGATCGCCAGCCCCGCCTGGGACGCGGGCATGAACTCACCACGCAAATAGACAATCGGTTCGGACATCTTCCAACCGTCCTCACTTGGAATCTTTGGGATGTTTCAGGAGCCACAATTCGCAGACATAGTGATGTTGCCGCCAGTTCAGGTGCTTTTCATCCAGCACGTCCCAGGACAATTCGATCTTGCCGTCTTTCACGGCTTCGGCGGGAACTTCGAATTCCTGGTCCATCACCTCATCGTACTTCTCTCCCTTGCGGATCAGCTTGACCCGCTTTCCGTCGACCTTCAACGGCGATTCCCGTTGTCCCATCAGGCGGATCGTGTAACGCGAATCGGGATCGAGGCCGGTGTAGACCATCGGGTTGGGATAGTTCAGATACGTGTGCCAGGCATAGCGAATGCCACGGCGGCTGCTCTCCCATCCAGCGGCTGATCCGGCATGGGGATCTGGTAGTAGAGTTGCATCGCATCCCCCCATCAGGATCTTGTGAATGCTTGGGAGACTTGGAGATGTGGCCGATGACTTCGTGGAAGCTCCCCGCGGGAGGATTCTCCCAGTTGACGATTTCGTCGATCTTCGCGAGCTGCTCCTGCACCCTGGCAGCCTGCTGTTTCGGATCGACCACCATCTTTTCGATCACGTCGAATTGATCCTCCAGCCACCAACGACTGTTCAACGGGTAGTTGACGAATTCCATCATCACTCCCCGTTCCGAACCGCTGGCCTGATATTTCTGCATCAGTGTCTGGTAACCGACACTCTGGAACAGCGAATCCGCGAAAGCATAGAGCTTGTCGAGCCGTTCCTGATGGACGTGGTGCGTCGTGGCTTTGTTCAGAATGGCGCGAGCCTGATCCAACGCGGGTTTCACGCCGATCTTGGGTGCCTGGGAAAGTGCTGTGAGGGCGCGCTTCTCAAGATCCGTTTCATAAATCATCCTATGGCGGGTGTAGACGTCGTAGTAAGCCCGAAAGAGGTGCATTTCGAACCGCCAGCTTTGCGCGGGATTTCCCATCGCGGTTTCCAGTTCCTGCCACAGGCGAAACGTGCCGTCGATGGAGCTGTTGTTCGCCAGCCCGCCGCGCAGGTTTGTCTCCAAGCCGAAGAGGGCGTCCGCCCCCTTTTCCGCCAGATCGGAACGGAAAAAGAACCGGGCGTATTCCATCGCGATCTCGCGGGGGTCGCGATTCGGATCCCAGCCAAGTTGCGTCCACAGATTCTTGTTGAAGTCATCGTGGATTCCATCAGAGTAGGTCAGGAAGCCATCGGTGAATCGGGCTCCATCCCGATAGATGTCGGTGTAATCAACAGGGCGGGGATTGACCGGCTCCCGCCCAATGGTCAGACCCCACGCCGGGTCGAGCCACGGAATGGGATACTGGCAACGGACAATGTGAGTGATATCCGGATACCAGCGGACCTTGTACTGCTTGGGAAGCCTTTGGCGGGTCGTGTCGAGCGGCGGGCTGCTGGGACCAAAGACGGCTCCCCCCAGCCAGTTCGGCTTGTGCTCGTCGACATACGTAAAAAAATCATCCACGCTCGGCTTGCGAAAGCCCTGCAGCGAAATCCACAAGCGGGCCTGGGGGTGGTGCTTCATCAGCAGTTCCCCCATCCTCTTCATGAACGGCATCAGGTTCCTGGCTTCGTTGTCTCCGGGATCTCCCCCCGGCACAAACACTGCATCCAGCCGGGGGCAGGACTTGTAAAACGCTGCCTGGCTCGCGAGGAATTCATCCTCTTTTGCCGTGTCTGGGAGGGGGAACTGGACCGGGATCCAGACCCAGTACTCGACATCGTATTTCGCGCAGATTTTCGACATCTCCGCGTTCATCTCCTCACGAGTCACCTTCATGTGGGGAGATTTGTCGGAATCTTCGAAGGGGATGTTCTCGATCGCGTTGCCGCCGAAGAGGACAATTTCGCGGATGTATTGATCGAACTGGGCCGGGGTCCACGCATCCCAACTGTTGGCCCGAGCCCGGTAACCCAGCTGATGGCCGCGCAACGGAACATTCGGAGACAGTTCGGAGTGGAAATTCGAATCGATACTCAGCAGATTTCTGTTCCACTCCAGATTCAACAGCAGCTTTCCGACGCCGAACAGCAGGCCTCGTGGATCAGCCCCCGTTATGAAAACTTGCGTCGGCTGGTCATCCGTAGCCGGGACCACCTGAATGGAAAACCCTTCCGGTTTCCCCAGGGAAGGGCTCTCCAAGACCGAACCCGGCATTTTCGCTTTCCATTCCGGCGCGGAAGCCTTGACCGCTAACGCAATGACCGTCTTGGGTCCCTCGGGCCAAAGTTCGGTGATGGGCAGTTTGATGCCGGTCCGCTTCGCAATTTCCTCCTGCAGCACCTTCGAGGCAACTGCTTCGGCAGGAGGGAGTTCCCCGGGGCGGGTCACAATCACCGCGTCCGCAATATCCAGTAGAGCCGCTTGAGACGAGAGAGGGGCCAAAGCGAGAATGAGACCGGCCAGAAAACTGCAGAAGTAGCGCATGGTGGCTCCGGGAGAGGACTTTCGTTCCAGGAAGATCGGTCAAGTTTACCGCTCTGAAACCCGGCAAGCTACAAAAGCCGGGCTTTTTTAACCCTCACTGGTTTTGGGCTGATCCGATCTTCCGCCCGTAGCGTTATGCTGAATGGTGTCCTCCTCGATCGTCGTCCTCCTCTGAAACTGGAGATATCTGATGCCTTCGCGGAATCCGATCTCGCCGGAACGCAAGAATCTCTACCTCGCAGGACAGGTGGCCTCCGTCATCGGTCTGCTGTTGTTCCTCTCGAACTTCGTGATCATGCCGATGACCATCGGACAAGGCTTCCCTTCCGACCCGGGCGGGATGATGGCTGGCTTCGCGTTTCGGGGTGTCGGTGGAATTGTGCTCCTGATTGCCGGCGGAGCCATGATGAATATCGCCCGGCGGGGAGTCGCCGGTTCCGGCCTGACACTCGATCCCGAGCAGGCGCGGGAAGACCTCAAACCCTGGAACCAGATGGCGGGAGGCATGGCAGACGACTCCCTGCAGGAAATCGGCCTGGCCAGGAAGGCGGAAAAATGGCTCGACTCGGCATCGAATCAGAGCCCAACGGCGTCAGTGCCAGCGGAAGTCGTCAAGGTCCGTTGCCGTGCCTGCAAAGCTCTGAATGATGAGCAGGCCAAGTTCTGCGACCAGTGCGGGGCCGCGCTCTAATTACTTGCTCGACAAGTGATCGCCACTCAGCAGGGGTGCGAGTTGCTTCGCCAATTCCTGTGTATAAAGTTCCCGCCCGTTGTCGATCAGGTGCAGGGCGTCCCGGTACATCTCAGGCTTGAGCCCCGGCACGTTACGCAGGTCATGGAACGTAAATCCGGCCTCGCGAATCAACCGGAGCGTTTCCGGGTTCAGATCATACGGTTTCCCCTCGGAGCAATTCCGGGTGGGGAAGGCCACGAAGCAGAATTTTGCACCCGAATCCTGAGCCCGTTTCAGGAAGCGCTTCAGGGCTTCGTGCGTTCGCGCAGGAGCATTCGCCTTGGCAGTCGCGGCCTTTTTGAATTCCGTCTTGTTGATTTCCGCCGTGTAGTCCTCGTAATCCGGGATCAATGTCTTCAACACCCGCTGCTTAATCCGATCCTTCGCGGCCAGCGTCATCCAGAATGAAGAGGCGACGAACTCGATTCGGTCACTCATCTTCGGCAGGTCGTACTTCAGAATCTCTGGCCAGTCCGAAAAACGTGTGAAATACTGAGCCACGCGACCAATTTCGATCGGGTTCCCATCCGCGAGGTTATTCTCGTAGAAGTTCACTACGTACAGATCAGGATTGCGTTGCTGCGACCAGAAGAACCGGTTGCAGATGTAGTACCACGTATTGATCTTCGACGCGTCGGCCACGAACATCTCGCAACCTCCCGGCTCGACGCCCTTCGATTGCAGATGCTGCTGCATCCGCGCGGTATCGACACCGAATTGAGTCGTGGAGTTGCCGAAGAAAGCCACGTGTAATCCCGGGCCGGCCAGCAGTCGATCCGCCTTGCGGCTGTAAGTCGCGAACCGCGAAAAGTCTTTCGAAGCGGGAACCAGGACGTAGCGAGTCACCAATTCCAACACGGCAAAGACCGCCAGTAATGTCACAACCGCCCAGACGAAACCCGGAATCTGGCGGGAATGCTTCCGGCTGACCGCTTTTGTTGCCGGTTGCGAAGGAGGAGCAAGGATTAATGAAGCACTCATGGTATTCTCAGGCCAGTGAAGACCGGGGTGGCATTAGAACTGGAAGTAGATGAATTCCGCCGCCTGGGGAGCGGGGAAGACCAGCATCAGGATCAGTACATACGCATAAGCCAGGCCACGGCGATAGCCGGCACTGGCTGTCAGACGATCAATCCGCTCTTCACCATCCAGAGCACCTTCGAGCAGGAAGAGCGGAGCACAGTAAAACGCCATCAAGGCGAGCGGAGCGAGCAAACGGGCGGAAGGAACAAAGTCGCAGTAACATCGCCTGGCACATCGCCAGAACCGCCTGAAAGGAATCCGCCCGGAACAGGAGCCAGCCGAGACAGGTGAGATGGAACATCACCACGACGCGGAAGAGGTAATACAGCCGCGATTGGAACGTGTGTCCCGGTTGCGGGTCTTTAATTCCGAGGATGCGGAATAGACAGAGAATTCGCGCCGTGATACAGACCCCAGGCGACAAAGGTCCAACTGGCCCCGTGCCACAGCCCCCCCAGGAGCATCGTGATCATCAGATTGCGATACATGCTCGCTGGTACCGCCGCGATTTCCTCCGAGGGGAATGTAGAGGTAATCCCGCAGCCAACTGGAAAGGCTGATATGCCACCGTTTCCAGAAATCACTGGGGCTGACCGCGAGATACGGGAGATTGAAGTTGATCGCGAGTTCAAATCCGAGCCATTTGGAAATCCCGCGAGCGACGCTCGAATAGCCGGAGAAGTCTCCATAAATCTGTAACGCAAAGGCATACACGCCGATGAGGGCGTCCGCTCCAGTCAGGTGATCCGGGTTGCCATTGGCAAAATTGTAAAACACGTGGTTCGCGATCGGCGCCAGGTTGTCGGCGATCACGATCTTTTTGAACATCCCCACGAGGACCAGATACAACCCTTCTTCCCAATCCTTGCGGGCAATCCTCCGGGGTTGAACGACCTGCGGCAGCAGCGTATGCGCTCGCATGATCGGCCCCGCCACGAGATGCGGGAAGAAGCAGACGAACAACGCAAAATCCATGAAGTCGTCCGTCGGGTCCGCTTCACGGCGATAGATATCGATGCAGTAGCTCATCGACTGGAAGGTGTAGAACGAGATCCCGGCGGGGAGCAGGATACCGAGCGTGTTCAGGCTCCACGTCCCAAGTCCCAGGATCTGCATCGTGTCCCGGAAGCTCACGATGAAGAAATCGCAGTATTTGAAATAACCCAGGATTCCCAGGTTGGCCGCCAGACTGATGATCAGATAGCCCTTGCGGCGAAAATTCTCCGAACGGGAAAACAGCCAAGGTTGCAGCAGCACATAACCGATCCCGACGAGTGTCACAACTGCAGGAATCGCCAGATGATCCTGGACCGAACGAAAAGCTGCATCGACGTGACCAAAGTCGGATGTCCGCAGATATTCCCACAGCAGGTCGTAACGAATGCCGGTGCAGAGAAGCAGGGAAGAGAGACAGACGAAAGCAGTCAGGGGGATCATCTTCCGCCAGGGATAGCGAACCCCCGCGACACCCAGCCCGCCGATGAAATCGATGTACGTGGAGAACAGGATCAGGAACAGGAACCGGTAATCCCAGAACCCGTAGAAGATGTAACTGACGACGAGCAGCAGGCGATTTTGTCCTTTGTGGGAAAGAAACCAATAAGGAATCATCACCACCAGGAACAGAGCCCAGAAGATGCCACTGTTGTAATTCATAGCCGAATCAGAGACGGGAGGACGGGAAACGAAGACCGGACCAAAGCGCTTTTTGGGCGCCAGGCTACAGGGGGAACATAGGCCCGAAACCGGGCTTCGCCAAACGGCGTCACGGCGATTGGCCCCGGAATCCTCGAATTGGGGTGCGGATCGAGTGGTCTGATCGGGAAATACTCTGCACCCCAGAATATCTTTTTTTAAGGGGGTGTTGCTTTTTGGCAACATGCAATGAAAAACGCCCCGCTTCGAGAGAAACGGGGCGTTTTCAATATTTACGAGGAGAGATCGGCGGATCTCAGGCGGCGGCGGACCCATCCTGCGGGAAGAGTTGCGATTCACCCCGGATCACTTCGGGAGTAACAACATACTTCTTCCCCGGTTCCTGTTCAGGCAGCGTGAACATGATGTCGAACATTGCATGCTCAATCACGCTCCGCAGGCCGCGTGCCCCGGTGTCCCGTTCCTTGGCAATGCGGGCGATTTCCCGCAATGCATCTGGATGGAATTCCAACTGGGCATCTTCCATCTCGAAGAACTTCTGGTACTGGCGAACGAGCGAGTTCTTCGGCTCGGTCAGTACGCGCACCAGGTCGGATTCTTCCAACGGGGCAAGGCCACTGATCACCGGCAAACGGCCAACCAGTTCGGGAATCAGGCCGAATTCGATGATGTCATCGGTACAGACATCCTTGAGCAGACTCGGCCCCTTCTTGTCATCTGCTTTCGAATCATGGCCGAAGCCGATCATCTTTCGCCCTTGCCGCTTGGCGATGATGTTCTCCAGGCCGACGAACGTTCCCCCGCAGATGAACAGGATGTTTGTCGTGTCCATCTGGATGTATTGCTGTTCGGGATGCTTCCGGCCACCCTGCGGCGGGACGTTCGCAACGGTCCCTTCCAGCATTTTCAGCAGGGCCTGCTGGACCCCTTCGCCGGAGACATCGCGGGTGATTGAGACGTTCTGGCTCGTCTTGCCGATCTTGTCGATTTCGTCGATGAACAGGATCCCCCGCTGGGCCGCTTCAATGTCGAAGTCCGCGGCGTGGAGCAGTTTCAGGAGCAGGTTCTCGACGTCTTCACCGACATAGCCCGCTTCGGTGAGGGTGGTGGCGTCACCGATCGCAAAGGGGACCTGCAACGCCCGAGCCAGGGTCTTGGCGAGCAACGTCTTGCCGCAACCGGTCGGCCCGATGAACATGATGTTGGACTTTTCGATTTCGACGTCGCTCTCGGTGTCGGCGGAGGCCATCAACCGCTTGTAGTGGTTGTGGACCGCGACCGCCAGGATCTTCTTGGTCTCCGATTGACCAATGACGTACTGGTCGAGGTTCTTGACGATCTCGCGCGGCGACGGAACCTTGTTGAAGAGTTGCTTCGGGGTTCCGCGACGGCGGCGTTCCTGGTCCAGGATGGACTGGCAGAGCTCGATGCATTCACCGCAGATGTAGACGTCGCTGGGACCTTCCACCAGCGGACCGACTTCGCGGTAACTCTTGCGGCAGAACGAGCAATTGGCGTTTTTCTTTCCGGTCGATCCACGATTCCCGGGAGTAAAGTCTTTACCGGTGGGCATTCAGCGTTCCTTCAATGCTGTAAAATCGCTCAGTCTGATCTGGGGAGGTGCCGGAATAACGACAAGTTGAATATCTATGTGATCATTCCGACCCGGAAGGCGAATCGACGAGACTGCATCCTCGCAGTGAGATCGCAATCTAAATCGGCTCAGAGTCCGGTTGTAAAACACTTTCCAACGATGCGAAATATGTCCCACTTAACGGTTTCCCGGCCAACCTGCGTGATCCGACCAGTTTCACGAGGACTCGGAACCCGCTTGTTCGTCAGAGTTTGACTTTCGGGACGGTATCAGAGTATTCAGGTTGGGATCAAGTGCCGAAATCTGCCGCTTGATCTTCTTGAACTCCTCCTCCGAAATCTTTCCCTGACGCTTCAGCTCCCGATATTCGGCCAACATCTCCTGATAGTCCACTTCCGAACCTTCTTCCCCCATTCGATTCCGGAACCATTTCTGAGCGAGCCATGCCACCACGATGAGAACCACCAGCACCAGGACGGTGGTCGTCATGCTCCAGATGATCTCAGAGGGTTGCACCTTGTGGGGTGCGGCCAGCAAATTCATGGAAAACCAGAGGGGTTCGAGAAGTGATGACCCGCTTATCTCCTTCATTATGGGACTGATCGCAAACAGGGACAACCCCCATCGGGCCATTCCGTTGGATCGTGACTGATCTCCGGAAAAGCAGATGCCATGCCGCGATACGGAAAAACCTTGCGATGGAATTTTGAGCGCCCAAAACGGGATCAATTCGGCAGAATCCGCCAGTGGGGACGGCGTGCTGGACGTGCATTCAGACGCGATTTGCAAACCCTGCGTAAATTCGACAAACTGCATGCCGGATTGGACCTGTGAACAGAAGGGGCTTGTCGCTGCACGAACGATTTCCGAGGAGACCCTATGCCCCGCATCCTGCGCAACACTCACCCCGTCGGCTGGATCGCCCCAAATATTGCTTTTTTAGCGTGCGCTCTCCTGGGAATTGTCACCCCCATGCTCCACGCGGAACTCCCCTACAACCGCCCCGAAGGAAAACCCCACCAAAGCCGCTCCGTGGCCGTCGGAGCCAAGGGGATGGTGGCCGCCAGTCAACCGCTCGCGGCCCAGATTGGCCTGGAAGTGCTGCAGGCGGGGGGAACTGCGGCAGATGCCGCCATTGCGACCAATGCCGCACTCGGCCTGACCGAACCGATGAGCTGTGGGATCGGCGGGGATCTGTTCGTCCTGTATTGGGACGCCAAAACCTCCAAGCTCTATGGTCTGAACGCCAGCGGCCGTAGCCCGTACAATCTCAATCGCCAGATCTTCAAGGAAAAAGGGATCACTTCCATCCCCTCACACGGTCCACTCTCCTGGTCTACTCCCGGCTGCGTGGATGGCTGGGGCAAACTGCACGCCAGATTCGGAAAGCTCCCGTTCTCCAAAATCCTCGAAGCTCCCATCCGTTACGCGAATGAAGGCTTCGCCGTCACGGAAATCATCGCCTCGGGATGGCATGGCGTGGAAACGGGAGCCGACAAGGTTCCCGAACTGGCGGGGACCTACCTCCAAAACGGAAAAGCTCCCCGCGAAGGAGAACTCTTCAAGAATCCTCGCCTCGGACGAAGTTACAGCCTGATCGCTGAGGGAGGCCGGGATGCCTACTACAAGGGGGACATCGCCCGGCAGATTGTGCAGTACAGCGAGAAAATGGGAGGCTACTTCTCCCAGAGAGATTTCGACGACACCTCCGCCGATTGGGTCGATCCGATCACGACCAACTATCGGGGCTACGACATTTGGCAGATGCCTCCCAACGGACAAGGGGGGATGGTCCTGCAGATGCTGAACATCCTCGAAGGGTTTGACATTAAGAACATGGGTCCCGGTTCGGTCGATTATCTGCACGTCCTGATCGAAGCCAAGAAACTCGCGTACGCGGACCGCGCCCCGGTTTTACGCCGATCCGAAGCTTCGGAAAACTCCCCACGGCGGAGATCATCTCCAAACCCTACGCCGACAAACGACGGGCGATGATTTCCATGGAACACGCCTTGGACAATATTCCCGCCGGCGATCCGAAAACTCGCTTTGGGGGATACTGTTTACCTGACCGTCGTCGATGAACACCGCAACTGCTGCTCTTTTATCCAGAGCAATTTCGGCGGTTTCGGTTCCTACATGGTTCCGGGAGACACGGGCTTCGTCCTGCAGAACCGGGGTTGTGCCTTCGCCTTGAGCGACACCACTTGAACCGTTTCGAACCCCACAAACGCCCCTTCCACACCATCATCCCCGGTTTCGTCACCAAGGACGGAAAGCCCTGGATGAGTTTCGGCGTCATGGGGGGAGACATGCAGCCGCAGGGACAGGTGCAGGTTCTCGTCAACATCATCGACTTCGGAATGAACGTGCAGGAAGCAGGGGACTATCCCCGGATGATGCACACCGGCTCTGCCTCTCCAAATGGATCTCCCGCGCGGGTGCAGGGAAAGTCGGTCTGGAATACGGCTTCCCGCAGGCCACGATCGAGGGCCTGAAAGCCGCGGGGCCATTCGATTCAACTGGGTGACGCCTTCGGGGGCTACCAGGCCATTCAGATCGATCATGCCGCGGGCACATTGCGCGGCGCCACCGAGTCCCGCAAGGACGGAATGGCTGTTGGATACTAACGTCTCTCATTCAGGAGGACCGGATGCGTACTTTGTCCGTCTGCGGGTGCTTTATTCTCGCGCTGACCGGTTTTCTGCCCAGCCTCCGGGGAAGACGCCGCCACCTGGCTGAATGAAAAACGCCTGAATGAGCTGATCGAGATTTACCAGGACTTTCATCGCACCCCGGAGTTATCGCTGCAGGAGGAACGGACCTCCGCGAAATTTGCAGGCCATCTGAAAAAATTCCCCGGCGTCGAAGTTCAATCCAAAATCGGGGGGCTTCGGAGTCGTCGGCATGCTGAAGAACGGCCCCGGCAAAACGCTCTTGCTGAGGGCCGATCTGGACGCCTTCCGATCACGGAACAGACGGGCCTACCTTATGCCTCACAAGTCAAAGTCAAAGATGCCGAGGGGAACGAAGTGGGTGCGATGCACGCCTGCGGGCATGATATTCATATGACGAACCTGCTCGGTGTCGCTCGATATCTGGCGGGACACAAGGATACCTGGAAGGGGACGATCCTGTTTGTCGGCCAACCGGCGGAAGAGCGAGGATCGGGCGCCAAGAAAATGATCGACGACAACCTCTTCTCCCGATTCGGACGCCCGGATCTGGCGGTCGCGTTGCATGTGGATTCAACCCTTGCCGCAGGACGTGTCGGCTGCCGATCGGGTTATTCCCTGGCGAATGTCGATAGCGTGGACATTACCCTGCAGGGACGAGGAGGGCACGGGGCCTATCCCCACACGACGGTCGATCCGATCGTACAAGCCGCCCACCTGATCCTGGACCTGCAGACCATCGTCAGCCGTGAAATGAATCCGATCGATCCCGCCGTGGTCACGGTCGGTTCAATCCATGCGGGATCGAAGCACAACATCATCTCCGCGAACTGCAAATTGCAGTTAACCGTGCGAAGTTACTCGGACCAGAGCCGCAAGCACATTCTCGAAGCCATCCAGCGGAAAGCCAAAGCAGTGGCGATGAGTTTCCGGGCCGCGGAACCGACGATCACCGTCTCTGAGGGGACTCCTGCGCTGTTTAACAATCACGCGCTCGTGGAAAAGCTGATCCCCGTCTTTGAAAAGACTCTGGGAAAAGACCATGTCGTCATTTCCGACCAAAGCATGGGAGGAGAAGACTTCAGCGAATTCGGCGTGGCGGGAATTCCCATTTGTATGTATCGCCTGGGGTCCATCAAGGCGGATCGCCTGGAAACGTTGAAGTCCGGCGGGAAACCTCCTCCCTCGCTGCATTCCCCGAACTATTATCCGGATGCGCCGGAAACCCTGAAGACGGGGATCATCAGCATGGTGGCCGTCGTCCAGAACCTGTTACCTCCTGCTCCCAAGACGGCCTCGAAATGAACGCCTCCAGAAAGAAGGGTAGAACGTGATCCCCGGAGAGGAATTGCTGGCGGTCGGCCAGGTGGCGGCCCGTCGTGCGGGTGAGGTCCTGCAATCCTGGGCTACGAAGTTTTCCGTCAAGGAAAAGTCCTGCGCCGCGGATGTCGTGACGGAAGCCGATCTGGCCGCACAACACATCATTCATGAGACGATTCAGGAATCGTTTCCAGGCCATGGATTTCTCGGCGAGGAAGGTCTGCTTCAACCTTCCCAGGGAGACCCTTATCGCTGGATCATCGATCCGCTGGATGGAACCCTGAATTACGTACATCAATTTCCTTATTACGCCGTCTCGATTGGGGTCGAACACGAGGGCGCTCTGGTGGCCGGCGTGATTTTCGATCCGACGCGCAACGAAATGTTCACAGCCGCGCGCGGAGAAGGGGCCTTTTCAAACGGAGTTCCACTCCAGACCAGCGGTGCCAAGTCGTTGTCCCAGGCACTGCTGGTCGCCAGCTTTCCGCCGGGTGTGACATCGAACAGTGTTCCGATCCAGCGTTTTCTGAAGATTCTCGGAAAGGTGCAAAGCGTGCAGCGAACGGGCTCGGCTGCGCTGAATCTCGCCTATGTGGCAGCGGGAAAATTAGATGGCTTCTGGTCCGGAAGCTTGAAGCCCTGGGACATGGCCGCGGGAGTGTTGATCGTGCAGGAGGCGGGAGGGACCGTGACTCGGATGGACGGCCGTCCGCTGGATCTGGAGATTCCCGACCTGCTCGCCACGAATGGAACCAGGTTGCATCTTGCACTTCAGAATGAGTTGCAAGAGATATAGCGATTTTACCGGGGAATCCGACGGCCTAAACGGACGGCGTCAAACCGAATATTTTTTGCAGGACTCCCAGGCCCCGTAAACCGTAGTGTTTCACCCATTCTGGGGTATAATTAGGCGTTGGATTTGGCGCCCCGCGAACGGTCCGTAAACAGATTCCGCACCGACTCGCACGAGCGACCCGAAATCCTTTTCCACAGGGATGTTACGAATAGCTCTCTGCCAGAAATATCGAGCGAATCACTGAAATCGCATGTCCACTGCCGCGGGCAGGATCACATTCGTCCGGGAGTTCTCTCAAGGAAGCACGTTGATCAGCCGGTTTCGTTTTGAAATGGTCTGTCTGGTAGTCGTGAACCTGCTGGTCTTCCAGTCGGAACGAATTCTCTGCGCGCAGGCACCTCCTCCGGCCAGTCCCCCCCAGGCCGTCACCGAGCCTCCCTCGGAGAATGGAAATAAGCCCGCGTCGAAAGGGACTTCTCAAAACGGAATTCCAGCCCTTCCCGCGCCACCGCCGTTCGCAGACAGGGTCTTATTTCTGCGCAATGATAAGGGCGAATATATCGCGGTACCGCTGGGACCAACTCTTGAAGATTACCTGAAGTTTCGCCGCGATCAGACGGCGACAAAAGCGGCTACGAACGAATGGAGCCTGTCCCGATTAAGCCTGGACGGGGATGTGAAGGGTGACCTCGCCCATTTGACGGCGCGCATTCGCCTGAAGATCACCAAAGCATCTGGTCCCGTCTTGATTCCGCTGAAGTTCCAGGAAGCGACCCTGCAGGATTTTCAACATGAGGAAGGTCCGGGGGATCTGGAACTGAAAGAGACCAACCTCGACCAGGGACAAGTCTGGTCCTTCAGTGAAAAGGGGGACCACGTCCTCCGACTCTCACTGATCCAGAAGATCCGCAAGGACGTCCCGACGCGAAGGCTGCAGCTGACGCTGCCCGATTGCCCGATCAGCGAATTAAAACTGAAAGTTCCCTTCGCTCGCGTCCGAGCGACGACAACGGACGAACGCATACCTCTCGAAGTCTCACCGGGGCCCGAAGGGACGTCGTTCATTCAACTGACCGGCCTCGGATCCCGCCTCGATCTCAGTTGGCAACCGCTGCAGGAGCAACTTTCCGCCGCCACGTTGCTGACGGTCCGGTCTGGGATGAATGTCATCATCGATGGGCGAACGCTGCTCATGGAAGTCAATCAGCGGGTGGAGGCCTTGCAAGGAACATTCTCTGAACTCCACGTGACATTCCCACCGGGTATGGAGATCCTGAAGATCGAGGGAACCCGCTACAAAGAACACCGGATCGAGTCCCGGGATAACAGCCTTGTCACCGTGCTCCTGAAAGAACCCGTCACCACGGGGGATTTCACTGAACTCAAATGGACGGTCCGGAGAGAAATCCCCCCGAACGTCGAACAGGTGGCATTGCAGGGCTTCAGCATCGACCAGGCCCGCTTTCAAACCGGCGTGATTTCCGTGCGCGTGCTGGGTGCCTATCGCATTCAGAAAAATGATGACCAGGACCGGAATGTTGAGCGCGAGAGCCTGGCCGCACTGGAACGGATGTCGAACCCCTCGATTCCCGGCCAGAATGACCCTTCGAATATCGCGGCGGTGTTCCGCTTTTCCACGCAACCGTTTCGACTGGCACTTGATTTGCGCAAGCTGGAGCCTTACGTCGCCGTGGAATCCCCGCAGTATGTCATGCACTTTGCCGGGGACCGTCTGGATCTCGAAATGAACGCGTCTGTCCAGGTCTCCCGGGGAGCCATTGATCAACTCACGTTATTATGGCCTCGCTGGAAGGAAGATGGCTGGAAAATCAATCCGTCCGAGCTCCGCAAATCCACGGGAAACGGCAGCCCCGAACAACGGATCCAATTACTCCCCGATGAATCCGCCCCCGGGCAGATCAAGCTGCAAACCATCGACCCGCTGGAAGGGCAATTCAACCTCCGTATCACTGCACAACGCCCCATCAAGAAGCCTGAAGAATTGCAGGTGACCGTTCCGCTGATTGAGGCCACAAATCAAAGGCAAGGGACCGCGGACCTTATCACGATCCTGGCGGACAACCTCGACCTGCAGGTCAAACCGGCTGAAAAAACGACAATTCGACCGCGCGACCGGACCAATCTGAAATCGGATCTCCTGTCCAGATACCCGGAACTCCGGCGCATGGCTTACCAGCTGGAAAACTACCAGGATGGCATCCGCGCGCAGATCAACCTGCAAACTCCTCGCCTGCGGACTGAAAGCCTGGCTTCCCTGTCATTGACCGACAACACGCTGAACGTGGATCAAGTACTGACCTACGAGGCCTCCTACAAGCGGATGACGCAACTCCTGCTGTGGGTTCCCGTGGAATGGGGGAACCAGACGAGATTCACACTGCTTCCAGGAACTCCTCTCGCGGGAGTTCCAACAGGGACGGAAGAAAAAGGCTATCAGCAGTTGCGACTGACGCTGGACCCCGCACGAATGGGACGCTTTGAAATCAGGGCCCAGGCCAAAATCTCTTCTTCTGAGATCCCCTCGCAAGAACCTTACACCGTGCATTTCATCCGCATGCTCGACCAGGCGGCGGAAGTCTCCCGTCTGAAGCTCTCAAGCTTCGCCGGGAGTGAAACGACGCTACAAGACCCGGCGTGGACTCGCACGACGACTCCGGAAGGGCAAGTCGTCTGGGTCTCGCAGGGAGAGCGAGGAAGCGCACGATTAACCCTCAATCGATCGCGCGGAAGCGAAATCTCCGGAGGAGTCGTTCAAAAGTCATGGATTCGAATGGCTGTCGCACGGGACGGGGAAGCGTCCACGCTCGCGTTCTATCGGCTCACTGGAATCGGAAACCATCTGCGGGTCGAATTCCCAGGAAAAGTCGACTTGTTGGCTGTCTCCTGGAATGGAAAACGCCTGGAATCAAATCGCTGGAATTCGTCAACGGGGGGTTATGATATCGATCTTCCTCCTTCCGCGGGGGAAGTGCGCGATCAACTCCTGACGCTCGAATATCGTCAAGTGGCCCAGGTCCGTTCCGTCTTGGGACAATCGTATCGTCTGGAACTCCCCATTCTTCCCGTCGGAACCCGATTCAAGGAGATGATCTGCGAGGTGGCATTGCCTCCAGACGCATATCTCTGGTCCTGCCCTCCGGGAATGACGCCTTTCTATCGCTGGACACTGCACAACCTCCTCTGGTCGCGCCGCAGCCTGCAAACGTCAGAGGAACTGGCGCGCTGGATGGATCTGCGTGACGCTCCCGCCGCGAGTTCCGAATATCCCAGTTGGAACGTCTACCGCTTCAGCCGCTATGGTGCCGACTCCAGTCTGGAAGTTCCAACCCTGCGCCGTCACCTGCTCGTGCTGCTGGGGGCAGGGAGAGGATTACTGTTTACAATGTTGCTGGTTTACGTCCCGCTCCTGAGGCACGTGCTCCTGTTCTGGACGGTCAGTTTCCTGCTCGCCGTTTTCAGCCTGTGGTACACGGAACCGATTCTGCTCCTGCTTCAGCCGGTCGTCTTTGGGTTTCTGCTGGCGCTGCTCTCCGCGGTCATCCAGCATTTCCGCGGGAAGTCGATCCTTCTTCCCAGGCCATTCCAGAGGCAACCTCGGGAATCATCCCCTCCCGTCGTTTCATCGTTGCAGCTCGAGCCGGGGGTCAGTCCTCAGGGATCGACGGCAATTCGCGCACAACGTGCTTCCGTGAATGAACTCGGGAGTCCGTGATGAGGCGCCTTCTCTTCTCAATTCTGGTCACGATTGCGGCGTGCACTTCCCCGTTGGTAGTCCTCGCCGCGGACGCTCCGAAAGGGTCGCCCCCTGGATACGGGAACGAAATCCCTCCCTTTCAGACCTGGCTTCTCCCCCCGGATCTGCTGCAGAAACAGCTGACTGCCGACTGGATTCCGGTCCCATTGGAAGAGTTTGAGCAATGGGTGAGAAAAAATCTTCGAAACGTCGCTGCCCAGACGCCCTGTTCGGTGAAGCACGCGGAATATACTGCCACGTTTGCGGAGGGGGAACTCCGCTCCGGGACCGCTCTCTGGAAAATTCAGCGTTCCGGAACGAGTGTTTCGTCTTTTTCCCTGTCCCCGCTGAATATCGCTCTGCATAACGTGACCTGGCATGATCGGCCTGCATTGTGCGGAACTTCCCCCGGCAACCTCGGCCTCTGTGTGCTGGTCGATCGCCAGACTGGCGATCTGCAGGGTGAATGGGAATCCGTCGGTAAGCGGGAGGGAAGAAACTATCTCTTCGATCTGCAGTTTCCCTCCGCCCAGGTGACCACGCTCAACCTGCGAACTCCTCAGGGTTGGAAAATTCAAGTTGCCGACCCGCAAAGCATTGTCACCTCTCAAAAATCCGACACCGAAATCCAGTGGCAAATCCTGCTCGGCAATAAGCAGCATTGCGAATTGACGGTATCACCGACGGACGACGGTTCCGCTCTTCCCGCTCAATTCAGCTACCAGCAGGACAACTTGTACCTGATCGGACCGGAAGGGCTCCGCATGCGGACTTCCTTCAAGCTGAATGTCGCCCGGGGAAACCTGGCTTCGCTGCTTCTGCTGATGGATCGGGATCTGCAAGTCGTTTCCGTGAACTACGGGGGGGATCTGCCGCTCAACTGGAAAACGAAGGATGTGGAGAACGACCGCATCCTGGAAATCGATCTGCCCGAGCCGATGGCCAGCCTCACTCGACCTCTGCAAGTGTTGATGCATTCTCCGGTTCGGCTCAGCCAGGATTGGCGGCTGCCGGTCCTGAGGATGAAAGGGGGTCTGGAAGAAGAGAATCTCTTCCGGCTGCAACCTCAGTCTCCTCTGGAGATCAAGAATATTACCTCCGTCCATTGCCGACAGACTGCCACCGATCCCGCCGAGGAGGTGTTGTTCGTGTACCGAGCGACACGCGCCGATGCCAGCCTGACGGTGAACATTGGAAATCCTCCCCTCAAAGCCGTCGCACGCGTGAGCGGTTATGTCCGCATCGAGAGAGAGGCATGGCTGGCAGACTACGAAGTCGAATGGGAGGCCTCTTCGGGAATCGAGTATTCGCTTCCGATCAAGATTCAGCCCGGCTGGGAAATCATTGATGTTCACTCCGTGCATCGACGTGGAATTCCCGAAGCGGTTGCATGGGAACTGCAGTCCCTGAACAGCGGCGCGGGCCAGCAACTGCGGATTAATCTGCAGGATCCCCTGAGACCGGGTGCTCCGCAGCGCTTCCTGTTGCAGATGCGCCGCCCCGTTTCCGCGATCGACAAGGCCTTCCCGCTTCCCTACCTGGAGCCTTACCTGGTCGATGATCTCTCCATGCTGCTCCTGTTGACCAGCGATCCGCAGCTTCGCGTGATCCTCGAACCGGATACGTCTTTCGAAGTTCTGGAGAGTAGCCAGATTCCCGCCCCCTGGGCGGCCAATCCCTTCTGGAGCCAGCAGACACGGATCAAGGACAACAGGCAACTGCTCCTGCGTCTGAATGCCCCTTCCCCCAAGGGAGACCTGTCCCTCCGCTCGACGGAAACTCTCCTCGCTTCGCAGGGCCTTGTCGATGCGCGCTGGAGTGACGATCAGATCCACGAAGATTTCAGCATCACGGTCCATCCGCGCAATAGCCGAGTCGACAAAGTCCTGGTCTATCTGACGGAAAGCGGCGGGTCTCCTTCCTGGAAGCTGGAACCCGCCGGTGAAGTCTCCCTGGATGCCACCCGGCTTCCCGCCAGCCGTCACGGGGCCTGGGAAGTCAAACCGAGCGGAGAATTGTGGGAACTCCGTCTTTCGATTCCCCAGAACGGCCCGTTTGTGATTCGGGGTTCCCGATCCCGGCCACAGACTGCCCAGGGACGCATGACTCAGATTTTCCTGCCGCAATCGGAAACCTTCGAAGGTGAAGTTCGCCTGCAACTTCCACGGCAATCGGAGCTCCGTTTCGAACCCACGGGCGGAGACCTCGTCGAAGGGGGAACAGATCAGGCGAACTCCGGTCCGGAACGGCAGATGCGCGAGGTGAGCTGGAAATATCGGAAACTGGAAGACCAGCTCAGCTATCGAGCGGATGACTTCCGCCTCCGCAGCGACGCATTACTCTCCGCCGTTCTCGATTTTTCCATCCGGATGGGGCTCCCCTCATCCTCTCCTGATGTGTTTCAGGCCCGCTATCTCTTCCCGACTGACATTCCTCTCGCCACATTTCGCTGGCAACTTCCCACAGAGGTCCAGATTCTGGATGTGCTGGTGGACGGCAAGCGGAATGACTACACACGTGACGACGACGGCTTCAGCCTGGCGGGAATGGATCGACTCCGCGGCCGCACCGTGCAGATCACTTATGCCTCTCCGGCGAGTCCGGCTCAGGATCGAACCATCTTCATTCCCAGGACGGCACTCCCCGTGTCGCGGACGGAATGGAACCTTTATCTGAGCGATGGACTCGCGATTCAGAAATGGCCTCGCGAACTGGGAACCCCGGACCGCAATCCCGGAAGCGTCTGGAATCAATTGTGGCCTTCGCAATCTGCATTGAAGCGCGACGTGACGCTCGCCTCCGAAGAGAGCCCTCCCTCCGGCATTGAGCGCCCAGGAGATACTCTCTGGCAAAGCATGACCGTTTCGCTGCCGGAGAAAGTTCAAATCCAACTGTGGGATCGGCATCGTCTCACATTGCTCGCCTGGCAATCTCTCCTCGGAAGCCTGTTATTCTGGCTCGTGCTGCGGTTGACCGTGGCGGAGAAAGTTCGCAATTTCTGGCTGCTGCGGTTCCTGTGGATCGGCTTCCTCACCGCGTTCTGGCTCCCGCATGGCTGGTCATTTGTCATGTGGTCCGTACTCACCGGAAGCCTGATTTCGTCGCTGGCTCCCCTGTGGTGGCTTCCCCCAGCCTGGAGATCCAACTTGCGCAAGGCCTTGCCGACTGGCCCCCTTCCCAGTACCCACCTGCAGTCTCAAAGCCAGATCGGTCTGACCATTCTCATGATGGTTTTGACCTGTACCTGTTCCACCTCGGCCCAGACTCCTCCTGCTCCTCCGCCCAATGGTCCCCAGGCGACTTCCAAAACTGCTTCTGCGGACCAGAAAGCACCTCTCTGGAAGGTCATGATCCCTGCCGACGAGTCCGGGAAGCCGCTGGGTCAAAAACCGATTGTCTACCTTTCCCCGGAATGGCAGAAATGGATCGAGCAGCAATCCGTTGCCCCTTCCGTCGAACCTCAATATTTCATTCATTCGGCAAAATACGCCCTCAAGATTCCCACAAGCCCCGGCAACGGCCCGCTGGCCGCGGATCAGGGAATTCTGGCTGTGACGTATGAAATCGATCTCCCCCGGCAGTCGGTTCCCATCAAGGTCTCGCTCCCGTTATCTGGAATCGGTTTCCTCGCCAAGAATCCGTGCCGGGTCAATGGGCAGCCTGCAGAGATCTACTCCCTTCCGCAAGGAAAAGGAATCTATCTCTGGATGACCTCGGAGTCACCCCAGGAACCTGCGGGAGAGAAGCAGAAGAGCGATGCTTCGTCAACAAATTCCCCGGCCCCCAAGGCTGGCAACTCTCCCAGTTCACCCGACGCGGGATATATCCGCAGAACCCTGGAGCTGAACTGCGTCCCCCGGTTTACACAACAAGAGAGCCTGCATACCTGTGAGGTCCAGACTCCGGAGGTCGCGGACTCTCGCTTGGCGTTAGAATTTTCCAACTCTCCGGCACGTTGTGAAATCGTGGGGGCGCGGGGACCGACAACTCTCTCCGAGGGTGGCATTCGGCGCCAGGTGCAACTGGGCCCCACGACCTCCTTTCAGATTCGCTGGCTCGAAACTCCCCTTCCCGTGACCCCGCCGGGACGCGCGGAACTGACCGCTTATGGACTGGCGGACGTTTCTCCGCTGTTGACGACCGTTCGCTATCGCCTGGAAGTCCAACCGACCGAGGGAGAACTGGAACATCTCACTTTGCTCATTCCCGCTCAGGCCATTTTGCGCGAGCTAAAAGGGACAGTCGTCTCTCAATATCGCGAAACGGGATCTGAGAATGGTGACAACCGTATCCTGGTCGAATTCATCCAGCCTCAAAAGAACAATGTCACACTGGAACTACTGTTCGCCATTCCAACCGGAGAATCGGGGGAAGAATGTTCCCTTCCCCCTATTCGGCTGCTGGATGCTCAGCAGAATCCGGAGATCCGTCTTTTCGCCCATCAGGTGGCGCTGCGTGCCTCCCCGGAATATCTCTTCGAAGCGTCCAGTGATGTCGGCGAACATTCCATCCCGATCACCATTGATTCGTTTCTGGAGGCCTGGGGAAAGGAAACGGCCAGGCCCCAGGCGGCGTTCCGTATTCTGGATGCTGTCCCTTTGAAATTCTTCCTCCGCCAGCAGACCACGACCCGCAAGATCGAAGCTCTCAAGTACCAGGGAACGATCACCCCGCTCCGGGCCAATGTGGTCTGGGAAGCGGACATCGAAATTGGAGCGCTGGCTCCGGCCTATCAGCACCATCTGGACGTGGATTCACAAATCCAGATCCAGCAGATTTCCGTTGTCGGCGACGACGCCAATCGCCTGCTGTATTGGACGAGAACGGGGAATCGGGTTTCGCTCTATCTGCGCGAACGAACCATCGGGCGGCAAAAAATCCGCGTCGAGGGGCGCTTTCCGCTCAAAATCCCCGGAGACTTCGACTGGCCCGAAATCAAACTGCTGAACTCCATTCCGGGCCGGGAAGAATGGCAACTGGCCATGCTTCCGGAAATCTCCGCGGAAGTCGTCCTGAGTGACGGATTCCGCCGTCTCGCCAATTCCCCTGAAGACAATTCCCTGACGCAGGGTCAGTTGGTTCTCGGTACCTATGAAGTCGCTTCCGAGAAACGACGGCTTCGTCTCAGACTCCAGAAAAACGTTCCCAAGCTCTCCTGTCTGACGCTGACGACTATCGAACAGCGCGAGTCGAACTGGAAATTCGGAATTCAACTCCAATACCGCGTTCAAGAGGGAGTTGGTACGCAATTCGAATTGAGCGTTCCGGACAGCCTTCCCCAGTTCCAAGTGGAAGCCCGGGACGCCCGGGTCCTGCAGAAAAAACAACCGGATGGCTCAAGCCTGGTGACGTTCTTGCTGAAATCGCCCACGCGCGATCTGTTTCAGGCGTCCGTGACCGCGGATATTCCCATTCCCCGCGAATCTCTCTGGAATGTCCCCTCCGTGGTTCCGTTGCAGGTTCTGACGCATACTTCATACCTGCTCGTGAATCCGCCGGAACTGCTGGACAGAAACGCCGAGGGCGCCACAGGGCTGCGCGAAGCCCGACAACTTCCGGAACTGCAGCGACTCGCCCCTGCCGTGCTGATCTCCCAATCTCGCGTATTTGAGGGGACATCCGGACCATGGACGCTTCCGCTCAAAGGACACTCCACGACCGTCTCGCAGGCTCCCATTTCCTGGGTGGAAGACCTGGTGTGGATCGATTCCGGAAATACTCTGCACGGCCGTACGCAGATCCTCATTTCGGCCTCCCCATTGTCTCCCCTGGAATTTTCCCTTCCAAAGGGCGTGCGTCTGGAACACGTGGAGGTCAACGGACTCGTGCATGCGGTTCATCAGAAGGAGGGACGCTCCTCCATCGATTTTGAACGCTCGCAATCAACGGCCGTGATTTCGATCGATTGGGCGGAGGAATCCCCCCGCAACTGGTCCCGGCGGTTGAATCTCCGGCTGCTCATCCCCCGGCTCTTGAGTTACGTTCCCAAGACCAGGCATCTCGTCCTGATGCGGTCCGCTTCCACGCTGCAGTTAGAAACCACTCGGCGCCTCAATACCCGGTGGTGGACGTGGACTCTTTCCCGATTGGAAACCCTGAAGGAAATGTTGAGCCGGCACGGACGCGAGGAACGCTCCCTCGGCATTACGCTACGTAAGGAGCTCGATGATCTCCAGGGACTCGTTGACAGCGGACTGGTCAAGGCCCCCACGGGAAGTCTCCAAACCCGGTACGCGGACCTCAAACGGACGACTCACGAACTCGAAATCGATGAACTGGCGAAAACTTCCAGATCAAAGGAACGGGACATCCCCGAAATCCTGGCGGGTCTGCGAGATTTGACGCCCGAATCCGTGCTGGCGTTTGAATTGGCCGGAGGCAGTGACCAATTTCAGCTCTGGCAGATCGATCACGCCTGGTTGCTCGTGCCACTCACGCTCCTCATCCTGATCCTCGGGCGAAATTTCACTTCGTGGATCGCTCGATGGTCGTGGAGTTCCGGTCCGGAACGCTCCCCCGCCTGGGGTTGGTTGTTGTGTGCATGTGGTTGGGCGATATTCCTGACCCCAACCTGGTTTGCCCTTTTCTTCGCACTGCTGGCAGGGCTGCACGCATTCTCTGGCGCAACACCACCGCCCCCGGCGGAAGAAACGCCCGACTATCAACTGCAGGAAGTCTGACCCCCGCACATCACGATGCCGCCGAGTCGATCGTTTTCTGCGCGGCTGGCGGGGCGGGAGCAGACTGGTTTAGAGTTGTCGGGCTGATGAACTGCCACACGATCACCGCGATCCCCAGCACCAAGCAATAATTCCGGAACCAGTACAACTTGCCTCCATTGACGATCCGGATCAGCACTTGAATCGCCAGGCAACCCACCACAAACGCAGTCAGCCCCCCCAGTCCCAATGCCAGATAATTCTTATCGGTGGTCCCCTGTTTAAAGAGATTCTTCAGGACCACGGCACATGCTCCTCCGATCGCGGGAATGGCCAACAGAAAGGAGAATGTCGTGCAGGTGTTTCGTTCCAGCCCGGCGATCAACGCCCCGGAAATCGTGGATCCCGAGCGGGAGATGCCGGGGAAGGGGGCCAATGTCTGACAGAGACCGATCCAGAGTGCCTGCCTGATGGAAATCTGGTTCAACTCCGTCATCCCCGGTTTTTTCCATTCGGAAAGCCACAGGAAAAACGCGGTGACCAGGAATCCAATTCCAGCCACCATCGGGATCTTGAACATCCTGTCGAAAAAATCCTTGAACGACAGGCCGATCACCGCAACGGGAATCGTCGCCAGGATGATCAAAGCACACAGCCGCAGGTTGTTCCGCAGTTCCCAGATCTGCTTGCGATACAACAGGAGAATGGAGAACAACGTCCCGAGATGCAGGACCATGATCATTTCCAGGGGTTCCGCATCGGGACCGGATGGGGCGTTCCCGTTCATCAAGGCCTGCGCGACCGCGAGATGGCCATCCGAACTAATCGGCAAAAATTCCGTGATCCCCTGCACAACCCCGAGCAGAATGGCTTCCCAGACTTCCTTCATCGCTGCTGTCGATCCTCAAATTTCCCCGAAAATCCCACGTATCGCCGTGGGTGAAAATGTGAGGAGACTATATCCGATCCAGGGTATCCACCCAAGCCACGATTTCCTTGATTAATTCTCCCGACGGATACTCGCTCGAGGATGGCATGTTACGCCGAATGACGGGATACATCATCTCCCGCAGTTGTTTCTCCAGCTTCGTGCAGGGGTCATCGGTTTTCCCTTCGGTTCCAATCAACAGGAACTGGTACGGTCGTTCCGGATCGTGCGGAAGAATCGCGCTCCGCCGATTCGGATTAATGAGGCAGATCCCCTGCGCCAATTCCGGAAATCTTTCTGCCATGAGCATCGCCATGGCAGCTCCTGATCCCTCTCCATGAAAAGAAATCCGCGAGCGATTGACCGGAACGGTCTCCAGCAGAATTGTCTGGATCAACTCTGAAACGAACTCCAGATCCTGCGGCCCCCATTCTCGATCTTTCTCCAGCAGGGGAGCCACCAGAATAATCCGCCGTTCCTCGCATGGTTGCTTCCAGGCCTCCACTAGTTCTTTTTCCATAGGTTTTCCACGGGGATGCAGCCAGACTACCAGCGACGGATCCTCCGCTTCAGTTAATCCGGCGGGAAGATAGGCCCAGTAATCCCGTTTGTCCTCTTCCGAATGCGCGTGGATCAGGCCCGACTTCGCCATCGGATCCTGGTCCTTGGGAGGCAATGCCGGCCTTTTCCGGACGGCAGGATGATAAATGGCCATGGCATGCGCATCTCCCAGAACAATCTCGCGCGTTTCAGTCTTTCCTCCCCGCGAAGTGACGACCTTTACCGGTTCCGTCGGCTGCTTGAAGATCAGATATTCGCGGACAAATCTCGGTTGGTCGTACTCCCGGCCATCGATGGACATTAATCGGTCTCCCGCTTTGATTCCCGCTTTCGCCGCGGGACTATCCGGGAGAACATCAAAAATCTCCAGCCCCAACTTGGGATCGGGAACCACCGACCTTTGCAGTAGCAGGCCCAGAAATGGAGCCCGGAAGGGAGGGAATTCTGCAACGAGCGTCAATTCGGTTTCATGCTGTTTCTGGTCCCGCTCGTAAGTCACCTTGAGCGTGTCCCCGGCGTATTTCCGTCCGAAAATCTGCCGGATCTGCGCTTCGCGCGCCACCTTTTGTCCGTCAATCGCGATGATCTTGTCCCCCGTCTTTAAGCCGGCTTTCCGGGCCGGTGATCCCAGATCCACTCGATCGACCACTGCCTGATCCAGCAGCTTGATATTCAGAGTGATTCCCGCGCGTCCGGGGACCAGATTTTCTCCCTTTTGCAAACGGGGCAGGGTCGGCTGGATCTGGGCGAGAGGAACACAAAAGCCAATCCCCGAATCGTACCACTCGCTTCCCGCCATGATCTCGCTTCCGTTGGGAGACAGTGGAACCAGTACCCCCAGCACTCTCCCCTGCAGGTCCACCAGCGGTCCCCCGTAATTGACCGGGGAGATTTTCGCATCCGTCTGCACAGCCTTCCCCCAGATCCGATTCAATGCGCTCACAATCCCGACTGAAATCGCCGGACTGGAATCATACGTCGCTCCCAGCGCGATCGCGGTTTGTCCTACCCTCCAGGTCTTTTCAGGAGCTGCCGTGGGAACGGGCAGATCTTTCGCGTCCACTTTGAGGAGTGTCAGCATTTTTTGGCGATCTGACGCGGCGACCTTGGCCGCAAGTTTCTTCCCATCGGGCAAAGACACCAGAATTGAAGATGGCTGGCCGGAAAAATTGAAGCTGCTGGTGATGATCCACCCGTCTGCTCCCACGACAAGCCCCGTGGTTGCAGCAGTTCCAGTGATCGCCTTGTCCACGCGGTCAAGCCCCCCCACCGTTTCCACCCGCACGACGGAAGGGGCCACGGCTCCAGCCGCCTGCTGATACGCCCGCTCTTCCGCCAGATCGAGCGGTTCATCCGCTCCAGCGGCACGATTCTCACTTCCGCCGACCATCAGCCCCAGCAGGAGAATCGAGAACCGCGTCAAACACAGAATACCCGTCTTCATGGTCGCTCCGGCAGAAAAGAGTCGCCTCATTCGTCGTCATGCTCACCGTCGCGGAAGGGAAAGTTCCGCGTTCAACAACTGTTCTCCCCGCCGTACCACCAGGCGCAATCGCCCCGCAGGGTTCGGCTTCTGCAACAGTCGCTCCCATTCCTTGACTGAGGGAACGAGTTGATCATTCGCAAACACGATGAGATCGTCGGGCCGCAATCCGCCCCGCGCCGCGATGGATCCAGGCGTAATTTCATCCACATACGGAGGCGTTCGGACCACCACGTCCGGGATCATGATCAGTCCCAGATCCCGGGAGGCGAGCCGAATCCCCGGCGAATCGTTCCCCAGATCGGTCGGATTCTGGGACAATGCGGTCGTCTCGCCGGACATCAATTGACGCAGCGGCCGTTTCCACGTTTCAATCGGGACCGCGTAGTTCACCCACGTGTTGGTCTCCCCATTTCGAAGCTCCTTGCCGATCACCCCCAGCAGGTTGCCGCGAACATTCGTCACCACGCCTCCCGCCGCCCCCGAGTTGTTTGTGATCGCATCGAGAATGTACACCGGCCCCTCGGACGAAATTTGCGTCGCTCCTCCCCGCAATCTCAACGGTGCCCGGGCCGCAATGACTCCATGCACTACCGAGACCTGCTCATCCCCCAAGGCCACCTTGAACATATTGCTGAAGGCGAGAATCCGCGTTCCAGGGGACGCTGAAAAACTTTCACTCTGCACGTCGAAATACGGGAGATTCTCCGCCGGGATTTTCAACAGCGTTTCATGCCGCGCATCGAGTCCCGCCAACTCCCCTTCAAATCTGCGTCCGTCCCACAGAACCACGTCAACCTTGGGAGTATCCAGCACGTGGTTGTACCAGGTCGCGATATGCCCCTGGGTAGAAACCAGAAAGCCGGTCCCATGCGACTTCAGTCGCGATAGACCACCGGCCCCGAAGATCTTCACGATCTTCTGCTGGACTCCGCCGATGATTGATTCCTGCGCGCGCAGGAAGGGGGATACATCAACGCGAGGCAGACCATCGCCGTCAGCGCGAACAACGCCCGAAAATGCTGCCGGTTATTCGAGAGTGACTTAATCACTGGGGACGTTGTCTCCTTTGCGTTCCTTCCCTGAATCGGGACGATCCTCCGTGGGAGGTGTCGCAGCCTTCTCACCGACCGTCACGGACTTCACGACCAGACGCAACTGATACGGATTTGGACCACGCACGTTCATCTCCGCGGGAAAGCGGCGATTTCCAAACATCCCCGGCGCTTCACACGTGATTTCACACGGCGCAGCGTCCTCCGTCAGATGGAACCGCATGCCGGTCCAGGCCCGATCCGGGCGACGGAAATACCAATAGGAGACCGTCGATGCCAGGTCGCAACGGACCACGTCACACAACGCGGGAGTATCACCCCACTCTTCGCTGCCCCAGTAGCAGGACTCCGTGAATTTCTCGCTCCCCTCCATCAGCAACAGTTGCAGATGGCGGAACGCCCCCAGCAAAGCCCCACTTCCCGGCGGTTCATCCTTCCATTCGTCCCCATCAAGGAAACTTTGGTAAAACTGGTCCTTCCCCAGAATCAGCCCGGCACCGGTACTCCCCAGCTTGAATTCAAAGTGGAGCTTCTGGTCTGTCTCTCCCGTGATCTGCCACAAGCCTTTCCATTGGGCAACGGAACCAAGATTCCGCAGCCCTGCCAGGCATTCATCGCGGCGCTCCTGATTGAAGCGATAATTCGCATACCCGTTGCGCGCCGTGTAAAGATGCTTCCAACGTTCAGGAAGCTTTGCGGCGGGTGGCACTTTCACTTTCCCCGGAATAGCAGGCTTCTGTTTGGGATCGGCCGGGACCGGCTTTTCGTTTTTCCCGGGTTCTTCTTTTTCTTAGGCTCGGCAGGCTTCTGACGAGGTTGAGGCGTCTCCTCCTGCAGAAAGCTGACCAGTTCGGAGCGCTCGTGCAGGTTTCGCAAGCGAACGGCGATCTCGTGTTTCTTCCCCTCCCGGCGATAGACCAGCGGAACTTTCACGCCCTGCGGATAGATCCCCAGGATATTCTTGAACTGGTTAACGCTCCCGATGGGTCGCCCCCGAAGGAGACAATCTCGTCATCCAGCCGTAAACCCTGTTGATACACGTCGGTATTCTGCTGAATCTCCGAGACGACGACCACTCCCTGGGAGTTGACCGTGACGGTCGCCCCGAGCGTCGCGTGATCCACAATCCGCCCCGCTCACAATGGGTCCAGAAACTTCTTGATCTGATTGATGGAAATTGCATACGCCGCCCCGAATTCACCCGTCCCCGTTTTTCAAATGAGGCCCGGCCGTTGATTCCGACCAGTTCCCCACGCATATTGAATAACGGCCCCCCCGAATTCCCCGGATTGATCGAGGCATCGGTCTGGATGCAGTCGGTGTATTCGAGAATCGTGTTCGATGGGTACTGATACCTCCGTAATCCGCTGACGATTCCATACGTCACGGTGGGATGATAATCCGCCGCAAGAAGGAAGGGATTCCCCATCGCGAATACCCAGTCCCCCACCCGGAGATCATCGCTGTTCCCCTGGACGGCAAACGGAAAATCCTCACGTCCCAGCATCTTGATGACCGCGACGTCCCCCGTCGGATCGATCCCCGTCAGGACCGCGTCATACAACACGCCGTCATTCAGTCCGCAACGCAAAAATGGCCCCGCTCCCTGAACTACGTGAAAGTTCGTAATGACAAAACCATCCCGGCTGATCAGGACTCCGGAACCTCCCCCCGCCGATTCCGCGCCAAAAACAGCAACGACACTGGGAGCCACCCGCTCCATCACTGCGATCCGATCCTGTTCCGCCTTCAGGACCACCGGCGACGGCCCCTCCGCGGCGGAGAGCCGTTCTGTGGTCAGCCAGCCGGACAGAATCAGGCCGACGATAACCAGTGGAATCTGCACTCGGGCCAATAACTTCATTTGATCACCCGGGCATCAGCCAGATCCAGATGATCCCCTACATCGTCCCGGGTTGGATCGTTCGGCTCACCAAAATCCACCGTGATCTCCAGTTCCCGAATGCCGGTAATCTCCAGGTCGAGCGGCTTGGGACTCTCCTTCCGCTGGATCCGTCCCCGAAACAGTTCCTTCTCGTCTCCCCGGATGATCAACAGCACGTCTCCCAGCCTCAAAGATTGATCGATCCCGGCCACGGCCGGAACCGCCGAAAACCGTCCGGCAGTTCGTATTTCAGAATGGTCTTCGAATGCAGGCAGATCCCGCGCGTAGGTCTTGCCGTCCAAACGGATCGGCCCCCATCCAGATTCCGGTCCTTCGTGAACTGCTGAATCACGTCAAAAAACGGCTGGTACTGCACGTCTTTGGGAGTCATTTCAGAGAGGTACTGCAACTTTCCAGCGCTGAAATCCAATCGGCTGACAATTTCCGGAGCGAGCGTGACGTTTGTGCCGCTCGAAAGTTCCAGCTTCAGTTCTTTCGCGTCTCCGGAAATATGGGCGATATTCTTGAACTGGTCCATCCCCGCAACATCGAGCTGAATGCCGCGTGTCACCGGTCCCTCTGGGCGGGCATACAGCAAGCCATAGATCCGTTCCCGTTTGACGTTGATCTCTTCATTCTCCAGCAGGAATTTCAAACTCTTGGGGTCCAGTTCGCCAATGACACCAGTCAAGAAGTCCAGCACCTTCTCCTTCCTCACGACCAGCCGATCATCCCGGCTGCGCTTCTCAGCCAGTTGATTCCAGGCGGCTCCCAGTTCACCTTCCACAGGACCAATCCGCAGGCTGCGGACCAGTTTCGTATCCAGTTTCAGAGTCCCCAGCCGCGGAGTCTTGAACACCAGGCTGTTCCCCTGATCTTCCCCCGTGACGTCCAGAAATCCGAACCGGCTCCCATCCACCAGTTCGGCTGATCCCTCGCGCGGGTCCCGGGGTTGCCTGGGCTTCGAGATTGCCGTTGAGAACTGCAGAATTTCAGTCAGGGGAAGCTTCCGTTCCTTCTGATCCCCCTTGAGGACCGCTTCATTCTGATTCAATTCCACCAGCGTGCCCCGGATCTTCTCACCCTGCAGCGTCTCCCATTCTCCTTCCAGGGGAGCCAGCAAAGCCAACTGCAACAACACCGGACCAGAAACTCATGCTCGTCCTCGTTCAGGGATGGTTTTCGTCCCGCGTCGCCAGCTTGCGGAAATATTCCTCGATCGCCTGTCGGTAATGGGCGGGAAAATCCCGGGAAATCAGGTTCTTAACGCGTCCGTTCTTTCTCGCTCAGGTTTCCCCACGAATCTCCCGGAGCCAGTTTGCGGCTGTCCACGTCCCCCGGGGCAATGCTCCCCTTGAGCCGGCTTTCCGCAGCCGGCGTCTGCGCCCCTGGTTTTGCCTGTCCCCCCGCGCTGGAGGCCTGGCTGGAACTGTTCTGCTGATCCTCCATCTGCTTGATCAACTTGTCCAGATTCTTGACGATCTGCTCTTCCAGCAACTGCGTTTTCTTGCCGGTTTGCGTCAGCTTCAGCCGCCGCTCGACGTCGTTCATCATCCAGGAAATCTCTTCCAGGGAGTTCGGCTTGATCCGTTCCAGTTCGACTTTCATCAATCGCGCGGATTGCAGATACCGCTGCGGCGTGTTCGCCGGGGAGAGTGCCAACAGCGCCTCCAGCGTCTTCAGCCCTTCCTTCTGTTTGAGCAACTGCTTCTCGCAGGTTGCCTTGTAGAACAGGTACGCCGCCGGTGAGATCACCTCACTCGGATCCACCTGCTGCAGCACTTCCATTCCCGCTTCGCAATCACCCCGTTGGGTTAGCCAGCGGACGTAATGCAATCGCAGATTGGCCGCGAAGAAATTCCCCTGCTCCTTCTGAAACAGAATTTCCGTCTGGGCCGTGGATAAGGTTCCGGAACCCCGTTGCAATGTGTCCATAAACTTTTTCACGTCGGGATTCAGCGCGGCAAACGTCTGCAGCGCCTGATCCCACCAGACATCTGCCCCTGATTGAGCCGCCGTCTCAGGCCAGCGTTCGGCCAGCACCTGCTCACGATTAACTCCCGGGACCGGCTTGCCGCCGTTGGCCCAGGCCAGCACCTTCCCCCGGATGGTGGTGTAATCGGAAGGAGCGAGCGCAACGGGAGCCTCTCCGGTCGCTCCCCATAACCTGCCTGTCAGCAAGAGCAGGCCGATGATCATCGCAATGGGTTTCGAAGTTCTATTGATCATTCCGTCCAATCGCCAGGTCATACGCCGCCTGTTGGATCCGAGCCTGTCCCTGGGCCAGTTTGCGCAACTGTTCCCGGAGTGCCGGATCCGGGGGGCTGTCCCCCGAGGTCAGCTTTTCCAGTTCCCGCGTCCGGTTATTCACCCGTACCTGCAGCCGCTGCAGCATCTTCAGTTCCGCGATCTTTTCCACGAGCGCATCCTGCTCGGCGGAATTCTGCGGTTGCTGTTGATTCGACTGTTGCGCCTTCTGCTGACGGCGGTTTTCCATCTCTTTCTGCAACGCCCCGATCATCTCCTTGAGTGTCGCGAGGATGTCTTTTTCGATGGACTGAGTCAGATCCCCCACTTCCGCCTGATCCAGTCGCCCGGCCACGGTTTGCTGGTCGTTCCGCATCAGGAGAACCGCCTCATTAAACGCCACAGCCGATCCCTCTTCGCTGAACAACCGCAGGATTTTCTCCGATTCGATCACCTGTTCCTTTTCCTGCCTCCCCAGACGGACCGCGTTATTCCGGTGCAGCCCTGTCCGCTCTTTTTCCGGTACCTTGTGAATCTTCAACGTGTCTCCATAGATCCCCGTTTGCGCGATCAACATCTGCTGCAGCCGTTCTTCCAGCCGCGCCAGGTAGCGATCCTTCTCCTCCTCGCGCATCTGCTTGAGAATCTTTTCCAACTGCTGCTTGGCACGTTCCAGTTCCTGGATCGCCGCATCTTGCCGTTCGGATGCTTCTTTCCCCTGTTGTTTCTTCAGGTTGTCGAGCGCTCGCTGCATCTCCTGGCGGGCACGCTCCAATTCCTGGCGACCTTTTTCCGGAGGAGCCTGCCGTGACTGGCCTTGTTTTCCCTGTTCGGGTTGGCCTTGCTCCGGTTTGCCGGGTTGGGGTTTACCCTGTTCACCCGACTTTGAATCACCGGGCTTTGACTCACCCTGCTGTCCCTCCGGAGGTTGTTGGTCCTTGGGCATTGGAGCGGCTTCGGGATCGGATTTTGAATCCTTGGAATCGGGTGAGCCGTTTTTCTTGTCCGGCGTCTCTTTCTTCCCCGGCGAATCGGGACGCGACCCCTGTTGCTTCTTTTTCAGGGCATCGGAATCACGCGCGATCCGCTGCTCCAGTTCTTGCGTTCGCTTGGCCAATCGGTCCTGACGGGGTGCCAGTTGCTGCGAATTCTCTCCCCGTTCCGTTCCTGCACGGACGTCCCGCTGATCCCCCAACAGTTTTTGCACGTCCTTGAGATACGCCTCGATGCGGGCCTTTTCTTCGGCCAGTTCCTTGGCCCGGTCCTCGCTGTTCAACAGATCGAGCAGCGCCTGCAGCCCCTCCACCAGGGACTCTTCCCGTTCCAGTGCCTCCCCCAGCTGGTCCTTTTTCAGGACCTCGATCACTTTCTCCATCTGCTGGGAAAACCGTCCCTCATTACTCTTCCCCATCACCCGCTCGAGCAACGCAGCCCGTTCCGGCTCATTCTGGCGCAGATACTGCGCCATGTTCAGCAGGCTCGTCTCAAATCGGCGAAACCGCAGTTGAATCTCTTCCTGCGATTGGGCTAGCGAGGGGGGGACAGGCTCTCCGGCGGGCTTCTCGCGGGGCGGCGTGGGGGGGGCCTGGGCGAGAAGCGTCAGCCAGGAACAACAGACCACACATCCGGCCCACCATCGCCCATCCCACCACGGCCGATGGTGACGGCTGCCGCCGCTGCGTCGCGTTGTTCGTCCCGTTCCCGTCATTCCAGACCTCTGATGGCCTTGCGCTTCCGTTCCGTGTCGGTCATCTTGCGGAGATCTTCCTGCTGCTGCTTGATGGATTTCAGCATCTCCACCAGTTCGCCGAACGATTCCAGCCGTTGCATCTCCTTCAGAATCGACTCCATTCGGGAGATCAACTGGTCGCATTCTGCCACAACGTCAGCCAAAGCCCCAAGAGGACTTTTCTGGTCGTCCAGCAGCAACCGAATCCCGCCCAACGACTGGTCTATTTTATTGTAATCGTCGGTATTGAGGGTGTGCAGAGGTTTCAGCAGCTTTTCGTCGATTCTTTCCAGACTTTGCGTGGTCTGGACCACGTTATTCAGCATTTCCTCCCGGATTTCCCGGAACGATTGCTCCACGGCTGAGGATTCATTGTGGTTCTTCCGGATCCCCAACAGCGTCCTCTCAATCACGCTCCGCAACGGGCTTCCTTCAGACTCATCCGCAGGCTTTGTTTTGGCGGAGGATTCGTTCTGCTGGGCCTCCCGTTGCCCATCCAGATCCTGCCGTGCCAATTTGATTTCACTCAGGATCTGTTCAAAACGCTGTCGCAGGTTCAACTCCCGGGCGTGTAACTGCGACAATAATTCCTCCTCCGAGACGATCTGGAAGCTGTATTTCTCTCCCTGCACCCGATGCGGCCCGGTCAGGGTGTCCCCATCCCGCGCGACAATCCCCAGCGTGAATTTCTGCCCGATCTTCAACTCCAGAGGCAACAACTCGAACCGCTCAAACTTCTCCGCCGGCAAACGCTGTAGCGTGAATTCCCGCTCCCCATTCGGCGTGGTGAGCAACGGCCGCTCCTGGGCCTGCGTCTGCGGTTCGATTTTCAATTCGAACATCGCCTGCTCCACTCCATAATCGTCCGTCACCTGTCCCACGATCGGAATCATCGCCTTGCGAGTCACAGACGTTCCGATGCCGCGCAACTGCGTCGCGACCCTTGGCGGGTGGTCCTCGATTCCTTGCAGGTTTATCCGTACCGGCTCCGCAGTCACAATCTCATCCTGATCCTCCAGGAAAATCCGGACCGGGGCATCAGTCGGAAGAGGCAACGGCAGGTTCACGCGACCATTCTTGATCAGCTCCCGGGGATGATTCGGAACCTCCACGCTCGCCGGAATCTGGAAACGCTTCCCATCCGCCGACAGCCATTGGGAGCCCGAAGGGATTTGGAACACTCCCCCTGCGACGCGTCCCCCCTGGGACTCGAACCGGGTGAGCGTCACCTGCTCGGGAGTGATTTCCAGATCGAACACCTGCGTTTGCATCCGCACGCGGCGCAACGGTTTGTTGGCTTCCGCCTGCAGGAGAAAATCGGTCCCGACCGGCAGCGAAACCTGCATTCCCTGTACGGGCTTCCGATCGCGCACCAGATTTCCCGCTTCGTCGCGACGATTCAATCGCGTGTACGCGGGATACAGGCTGTCGAGAAACACGTGATCGAGACGCGGGGGATCAACCACAACGACCCGGAAGGGACGGCGCTCGGCATCCCCCGCCCACAGGCGGAACTCCAGATCTTCAATCACTCCGGTGAGCGTGTATTGAAACTGCTGCGACCCTTGCCGTGTCAGATACGCCCGCTGCCTCGCGCCTGCCGGCAAGGATTGATGCCGAATCTGCATCTGGGCGGGGATCTCACTCCCTTCGTCCACGTCCACGCGCAACGTCAAATCCGCCCCGCGCGGATGCAGATGGATTCCCTGCTTGAACGGCACCACACGCTGATTCGGCTCCATGACCGCCAGCACCTTGTAACTCGTGTGCCGGGGCCAGGGAACATCCAGCAGTCTCACATTTCGCTTCACCCACAACTGGAACGTCTGCGGTGCGCCCCAGGCAAAGCTCGCCACGGAACCGAGGAGCAACAACGCAACCGTCAGGCTCCGCATCAAAGGCCGCCTGTCGAACACGTCCCACCAGGAGATCTCCTTAAGCGTCCCCTGCAACTGGCTCAATGTCTGCTCGTACATCCCCCCGCTCAGGCCACTTTGAGTCTCAGGGGCGTCGGCCAGATCGACCACCGTCACCAGCCGCGTCTCCAATTGCGGGAACTTCCGTTCCAGCACCAGCGCCAGCCCGCGCGGAGTGAATGTCTGCCAGGCTCGAAACAAAATCCACTTCAGTCCCACCCCCGTCAGGATCAGAACTGCTCCCATGAACAGAACGATCCGCACTCCTCGCGGAAGATCCGCCCGTTCCACCAGGTAATAACCCCAGTCACACGCCAGGTTCACCCAGAAGAGCAGGCACAGCGTCGCCACCAGAATCGCCAGCCCCATCCCCAGGACGTACCGCCGCACCCCCTGCTGTAACTGCTCCAGCAGATCGATCACGGCTCGAAATTTGGGATCTTGGGAATTCATCGGGCAAAACTTCGGGAAGCCAATCTTCAAAAACAAATCCGCTTAACTGAGTTTGAGGAGTTTCCGGCTGAGCCATTCCAGCGACAACAATCCGACCAGCAAATACATCACCCACATCCGATCCCACAACGGGCGGGGAATATCAAATTGCGTTTTCGTCTGGCTCCGATCCGGCAACAGGCCCGGCAGCTTTGCTGCCGCTTCCTTGATCGGCAGGTAAAGGCCGCCATTTTCCGCGGTCGCCAGTTGTTTCAATCCCCGCTCATCCTGCTCGGGATGGAGGTATTCGAAATCGGGAAGTTGCACTTGCAGGTAGCCCATCACTTCCTCGACCGCTTGTGGCACTGCCATCTTCAGCCGATAGCGTCCCGGCAGCGATGCGTTAAACGCGCCCTGATATTCTCCCGGCTGCAGAGGATTCTTCACCAGTTCAATCGGAGGCTGGATGAGCCGCCCGCGCGGGTCCATGATCTCCAACGATTGTTTGTCCGCCACGACAGGACGATACTGCGGGTCGAGCAGGCGAGCGCGAATCGGAATGGAACTTCCCAGGGGGTAGGTTCCCTTTTCCAGCAGCAGCAATCCCCGATTGGTCCCGCGCAACAACCTTCCCTGTCCCACCTCGCGGAGCATGTTCACCCAGAAGCGGTCGTAAAAATTCTCATCGAGGGCGCGGAGTCGCCAGATTTCCGCGCTCCCCAGGTACAGCACTCGCCCCGCGCCGAAAAACTGGGTCGCCAGCAGGATCGGTTTCCCTTTTTCAGTTCGGCTGCGGGGATCGGAATGAAACGCAAACACCGACGCCCCCGGCTTCGCCCCTTCGCTGGGGAAGCACCGGAAGATCCCCGCAAACTGTTTCCAGACATCGACCGACGTCGTCCCTTTCGTGTCGATCAGTTTCAGGAAGTCGGTTTCCTGCCCTTCACGGGTGAATTCGACCGGCCACGGTTGCGCAAAATCGGAACCCACCAGATCCGCGTCATACAGTCCCGGCAACTTCACGGGATACCACGCGAGCACCGTCTTGAGATCATCGCGCGGCGAGGCAAGAGTCGGCGTGAAGACCTGGCCCGCCACCAGGATCATGCCCCCCGCCTGCTGGAAGAGCCATTCTGAAATCAACTGCTGAGTCGCAGGTGGAATCTTGTTCCAGTTCGGATCAAAGGCGAGGATCACGTCGTATTGAAACAGTTCCTCCCGGGTCTTGGGGATCTCCTGCAGGACTTTGGACGATTCCTGGCTGATGAGAGGATCGCCCGACTGCAGCCAGACGTTCAGTTCAATCGAGCGATCGCGGTGCAACAGGTTGCGGACAAACTGATAATCCCGCATCGGGCCGCCGGCGACCATCAGCACTTTCGTCTTCCGCTCGACCATCTCAATCGGCGGGAGAGGCTTTTCGTTATCCTCGGTCGTGAACTCCTGCACACCGGCGGGCGGGCGGACGCGAATGTTAAACATCCTTCGCCCCGGAGTTTCCGGCAGAACATCGAAATTCACCGTCACTGGAACTCCATCCTCCAGGATATCCGCCGACTTCTGCTGCAGAACCACCGGAGCAGCGGCAGAACTTTCGTCTTTACCCAGGAGTTCCACCTGCACCTGCTTCCCGGCCAGTCCCTGCGCCGAGATGAAGGCATTGATCCCGAAATGATCGTGCAAGTGAGCATGCGTCGGGGCCTGGACATTTTGCACCTGCAGGTTGATCGGCTTCTTGGTGCTCCCCACTCCCACGGTAATGACACGCAGATTGGATGCCAAAGCCGCTTCATGGGCGGAGGGAATCTCAATCCCCGCGTTATTGGCCCCATCGCTGAGAACAACGATTCCGGAGAGCGTTTCACCGCCAGTATCCCGGATGAGTTGAACCATGCTTTCCCCGAGACGCGTTTCCAAACCCGCGGGGGTCAGCCAGGTCTTCCAGTCGGGTGCCGTTGATCCTGCCGCGATCGTCTCCTCATCGCCGCTCGGTCCCGCCTTTTTCACCAGTTGCGGCAAGTGTCCCCTGGTCTTCACGTGCTGGTCGAAGGTATGAATTTCGACGTCGTGCGTTTTTCGCAATTCTTCCAACAACGGGGACTTGGCGAGCAAGGAGATCACCGCTTCCGTACGACTCCGCCCGTTCGTCGTCCCCTGTTCGGAGAGAACCGCGGTCTCCTCCGGAAATCCCATGGAGGCTGATGTGTCCACCAATAGCGCGACCCGTGACGGGCGCGTCACTTCCGTTTCCGTCCGTTCCTGCGGATCGAGGAAAATCAGAAACAGTCCCACCCAGACCGCAATCCGCAGGCCTGTGAGCCAGATTTTCCAGAACGGGGACAGTTCTCGAGTATCCCGGCGATAGATCCAGGCACACAGTCCCAGTAAAACCAGGCCACCGATACCCCACATCCACCAGTTTTCGCGCCCCAGTTCCCACGCGAGGCGTTGCGTTCCAGTCGAACTTTGGGCGGGAAGATTCAGGAAGCCGTTCATGCCGCCACCTCCCGAATCGGAAGGTGATAGCTGGTTTTCCAGGCCAATAATTGTTCGCCGATCAGAACCCCAGCCAGAATCAGGAGCAGCAGATCACGCACTTCCTGCCCAGAGAATTTTCCCTGCCCCAATGCTAATTCTCCAAACGGATGAATGCGGACACCCGGCAGCCCCAGCGCGGAGCGCAACTGCTCGGAACTCGCCAATGACGTTTCGCTTTCGGTGGCAGGGACATTAAACGTCAACAGTTGCGCCTCCGAAGTCTCATCCTGGCGGAAACGAACCACGGTATAGATTCCGGGGAGATCCGTCTCCGCAAATTTCTCCTGCAACAAGGCTGCCGCTGCGGCTTGCATTTCTGTTTTGGGCTCGGTCTTCTCCGCTTTGAGCTCAGCCTTGGGCGTTACATTCAAGCGCGTCACGTTGCGCGGATCAGGCGTTCGCACTTCCACCTGGTTGCGGTACAGTGCGGGATCGAGCGAAATCTGGATCTCTTCCCCTGTCACATGCGGCTCCGAAGCGGGTTGATTCCGGTCCAGATACTTCTGCAATTCCAACTGCGTCAGCACATAGCTTGGGTTCTGGGGCCAGTTGGTCCACGCGTCCCCCGCCGTCGTCAGGCAGGCCAGAACTTTCCCCTTACCAAAGGACTTCTCTATAAATAAAGGAGCCTTGTTGCGCAACCGCCCGATTACCTGCGTCTGCGTCGGCAGTTTCGCCTCGTCCTCAACCGTGAAATAGCGCTTCACCGCCACGTCCGCCACAAAGGGATTCTCCTCCCCTTGAAAGAAACGGAACAGCGGGTGATTCGACAGGGAGAGATCCGGTGCCGGATTGCTCTCATCGACTTTCAACTCGGCAATCGGCCCCAGCTTCACGGGAAAAAGTCCTTTCCCATCCGCATACAGTTTCTGCTGATAGAAATCCGGCTTGATCAGATCCCCGACGTACCAGCACAGCCCGCCACCGTTCTGGACGTACTCCTGCAACAGTCTCAATCCATCCGCGGGGAGATCGGGAACATTGACCATGAAGATCGAAGCAAATTTTTCGAGCGGCTGACGCCGCAGATACTCTGGTGTTTCAATGACCGGTGCGAATCCGGTCAATCCCTTTGCCGGGGCGAGTGCATCCGCCAGGAATTGTGCCGCTCCGTCCGCGACATTGCCGGAGATCATCAGCACCGGCAAAGCCGTCGGCAGATCCAGCGACAGAAACCGGGAATTGTCCCCCGGAAAAGCATCCGGACCGAGTTCCACTTCCAAGCGGTGCGTTCCCGAAGTCGTGAACAGCACGTCGAACTCCCGGGAGATCTCCTCCGAAGGATTCAGCTCCTCGATTACCACGCTCAAGGGGAGCTTGACCCCGTCCTGAATGACGGCCAGCCGAATATTGGACGCCGGTTGTTCTCCAAAGTTCCGAATCGTGGTGGAAATTCGCAACGGGACATTCACCGCTGCCACGTGCAGATCCCCACTCAGTTCGGTCACGGCGAGATTCTCATGCCGTGCGGGGGTGGCCCGCAGCAGGTTTACCGTCACGTGCTGCTGGGAAAAACTCTGCATCACGGCCTGGTAAATTCCGCTCCGATCCCAATCCCGCGCGCGGAAATCCGAGACCAAGTGAAGCGTCTTGGAGGCGGCAGGCTGTCGCAAGTGATCGAGTGCCGCCTGCAAACCGGGCAGGAATTCTCCCGCCTGATGCGTACATTTCAGTTTCTCCAGCCGGCCTTCCAGTTCCGGGAGAAACGGCGGATCCAGCGCCGCCTGAGTGAACAACGGCTGATCCGGCCGTGAGAGGAGCAGCACCGTCAACGCCTGTGTCCCAGGCTGGCGCGCCCCTTCCTGGGCCAATCGCCGCAGGATTTTGACTCCTTCCCCAAACGCATCTCCCTGCTCGACCCGATCCTGCATCGACAGGCTATCGTCCAGCAGAACCAGGTGATGGCTTCGCTCCCCGCGCAGGATCTGCAACTGGCCCGGATCGACAAACGGGCGGGCCAGCAAGGCAACAATCGCCGCCACCGCCACCGTCCGCAACAGCAACAGCAGTAACTGCTCCAGGAGCAGCTTCCGCTGATTCTGCTTCTTGCTTTGCAGCAGGAATTCCATCGCCCCCCAACGGACGCGGCGATAACGCCAGCGGTTGATCAGATGGATCAACACCGGCAAGGCGAGCAAACCCGCCCCCGCGGCCACCATCAGGGGATTGATAAAAAACTGCGACAACCAGCCCATTTCAGACTGCAAATCTCCTCGTTAGAATCCGTTGATCGTCAGAATCTCTCGACCTCAATACAACATCCACTCAACGACGCCCCGATGACTTCAAACCCAATCGATGATTGAGGAAATACGCCAGCACCGCGTCCGGGTTCTCACTGGTTCGAATTACCTGGTAGTCCACCAGGTGCCCCGCGCACTGTTTCCGGACCTCGGAAAGAAAACTTTGCATCGCCTGCAGATATCCCTCGCGGAGCGCCCGGGGATCGCACAGCAGTTGCCCCGCGTCTTCCAGTCCTTCAAACCGGGTTGACCCCGAAAACGGAAAGTCCAGTTCCGCGTCATCCAGGATGTGCATAACCAGCACGTCATGCCCGCGATGCCGTAGCAATTTCAATCCCTTGAATAACCCCGCCCGATCCGCAAACAGATCGGAAATAACGACGATCATGCCTCGCTGCTTCTGATCGTTCGCAATCCGGGACAGGAGCGGGAGCAAATCGGATTTTTTCGTGGGCAGTTCCGTATCGAGGGCCGCCAGCAGGTTCAGCAGATGATTCCGCCGACTGCTGAATGGGACCGTCTTCCGAATCTCCTGGTCGAAGGTGACCATCCCCACCGAATCCTGCTGCTTGAGCAACAGGTACGCCAGGCACATCGCGATCGTGCAGCCGTATTCAAACTTGCTCACCTCGCCGCTGCCGTACGCCATCGATTCGCTCGCGTCGAGCAGCAGGGTTGTCCGGAGATTGGTGTCTTCTTCGTACTGCTTGATGTAGTACTTGTCGGTCTTGGACCAGGCTTTCCAGTCGATGCGGCGCGGATCGTCCCCGACGGTGTATTCCCGATGCTGCACGAATTCGACGGACTGCCCGAAATAAGGGCTGCGGTGCATGCCGGAAAGGAAGCCTTCGACAATCTCCCGGGCCTTGAGATCCAGACGAGAGATTCGCGCGACCGCCTCAGGCGGCAAAAATCTTTTGGAATCTCGGGTCACGGGTCAGTTCCCCTTCCTTGGCGGGAGTTTCCCGGATCAGCCTCTCAATCACATGATCGGGAGTAATGCCTTCGCTTTCCGCGGAAAAGTTTGTGACGATGCGATGCCGCAGAACCGGCGCCGCAAGTGCGGCGACGTCCTCCGTGGAGACATGGCTGCGTCCCTTCAGCAGCGCCCGGGCCTTGCTCCCCAGCAGCAAATACTGCACCGCACGCGGGCCCGCCCCCCAACTGAGCCACTCCTTCGCGAAATCCGGCGCGCCGGGTTCGGTCAATCGGGTCTGGCGGACCAATGCCAATGTGTATTCAATCACGTGGTCACTTGCCGGAACTTCCTTGACCAGCCGCTGCAATTCGATGATCTCCTCTCCGTTCAGGACGGGAGTGATTTCGAAGTGCTGTGTCGACGTGGTCTGCTTCGCGATCTGGAATTCTTCCTTGAAGGAGGGATATTTCACGAACACCTTGAACATGAACCGATCCTGCTGCGCCTCGGGCAGGGCATAGGTCCCTTCCTGCTCAATCGGGTTCTGGGTCGCCAGCACAAAAAACGGATCGGTTAACTGGTGCCGTACTCGCCCCACGCTGACCTGCCGTTCCTGCATTGCTTCCAGCAGAGCCGCCTGGGTCTTGGGAGGGGTCCGGTTGATTTCATCCGCCAGGACCACGTTGTAAAACAGGGGACCTTCCAGGAAGCGGAACTCCCGCCGGCCGGTCGAGCGGTTCTCTTCCAGCACTTCCGTCCCGGTAATATCCGCCGGCATCAGGTCGGGGGTGAACTGAATCCGGCTGAAAGTCATCGACAGACACCGGGAGAGGGTGCTGATCATCAGTGTCTTCGCCAGTCCCGGCACCCCTTCGAGGATGCAATGACCGCGGCTGAACAACGCAATCAGGAGTTGATCCAGCACCTCATCCTGACCGACGATCACCTGCCCCATCTGCCGTCGGATTTCGCTGTAGGCCCGCTGCAATTTCTCAATGGCACGGGCTGCCTGTTCCTGCGAATTCTGTATCGATTCTGTCATCGTATTCCATCACGAGATTGAAGATTTCGCTCGGCCGATATCCCTTGTGACAGGGACTCGAACGAAGCGGGGTAACAATCTCGTTTTCTCCCGCATTCGTCCGGCTTCAGACTCCTTTTTCCATCTTAACCATTCCTTAAACAGTGGGCGACCCGGATTCTCTGTTTTTATCACCCTTTCCATTCCTCCAGAGGCATTACGTCCCCGTCTCCTCCCCTGCGAGTTTTTTCCGCAATTCTCCCTGCAAGCGTTCCGTCAGCTCCTCCTCGCTGTGGGAGACGTCTTGCAACCCCCATCGGTCTTCCGGCAGATGAAAGACCTGCCGCGATTCCCCTTCCACGAGCATCCCCTCGGGAGTTCGCAGTACCGGATCTCCGTGAGGATCGCGCCACACCAGTGATTTCTTCTCGGCCGGGATTTCACCCCGCAGGAATTTCCGCCATTCGTCCGCTCCGGCTTCTTCCCCGGCGTGCAATCCCATCATCGCGCTTTCCAGTTCCAGCCCACAGGTTAATCCCCGAACTCGTTCTCCCGCCGGTTTCCCTGATCCGTTGCAAATCAGCAACGGCACATGCCTCGCGAGTTCCGGTGGACCGGGATGCTCCGTATCCTCCACGAAGGGAAAACTCTGCCCGCGAGCCGCGGTCACGATAAACCAGGAGTTCGTACCTTCGTCCGTGGCCTCATCCCACGAACCATGAATCTTCCCCAACCACTCATCCAGGAACACCAGATCCTGAATCACTCCCGTTCGCTCGTCTTCAGACAATAATTCGTACGGAAAACCGCGCGGCGGAGGACTCTCCGGCTCGGAATCCTCATCATCCACCTCGGAACATTCACCGCTCAGTTCCGGAAGTTGGCACGCGATCAAACCCGGCCGGTCACTCTCGCCGGTTGACCGGATCGCATCTCCCAGCCGCCGTTCCAGATCACCCCAGAACGTCCGATCCGTTCTGGAAACTTTGTTTGCAGATTCCGCCGAGATGAAATCCGCCACCCCTCCACAACGGCGCATGCATTCAGCCCATCTCGGTCGCTTGGCCGATTCCTCTCCTCGAAGCCCAGTGAAATAATATTCATCGAACAACACACCGTTCGCCGCCAGCGCATCTAGGAACGGCGTCCAGCCCTGCAGGTTGCCGTAACAGCCCCACAACGAGAGCGGCGTGGCATCGAGAGTGATCCACAGGACCTTATTTGTCACCATTCCGGATTTCCTGACTCGCTATTCATAGCTCGGAATGGGAACCTTTCCTTTTTGCCAGCTTTCTTCTTCGTCGGTTCCGGGAACGACCGATTGCACCCTGACCTTGAATGTCCGGGAGTCGCGGTTGGAAGGGGCATTCTGCATTTTCTTCTGCACGATCTGTGATTCGAGCATGATGATTTTATTAATCGGCGCGTTGGTTACCAGCCAGTCGGCATAGGTTCCCGCGTCCGTCTGCACCATGACGTGATAGGTCATTGCCCGAATGGGAGACGAGTTCTTCAATCGTCCCTTGACCCGCAGTTGATTTCCTCCCGCGGACTCCTGAACCGCGAACATCTCCACGTCCGCCAGACCATCGTTGATCACCAACTGCCCCGGCTGATTGCTCCCCTCTACGTCGGGCTTCTTCCGCCGATCGTAGAGAGCATTCAGCGTCGGAATGAACTCCTTTTCCAAGGCCCCGATCTCTTTCCCGATCGCTTCTTCAAACTCCTTCACCCGTTTCTCGGGACTGTCCTCCTGAGCGGCGTTTTCTCCGTCAGCAACTTGACGTACCGGCTGTATCCGGATTTGTGTTTCGTCAGTAACAGCCAATGCAATCCCCACGCCTGGCCGTAGGCTTTCCCGATCAGGCCTCCGCCGCCGAACACGGAGTCATCCTGCATCAGTTTGGTCCACCCCAGATCCTCCTGTTGATCGTCCAAAGCCTGCAGGGCATACCGCGTGCTGATCTTGAAAGGGCTGCTGTTAATCTTACCGCTGACCGTCTCGAATCCCGTCGCCAGCCCCTCGTCAAACCAGTGCGGCACCGGAGCGAGCCGGTGGAACAATCCCCGGTTATACGTCTGCTGATGGATCGCCTCATGGGCCGGAACTTCAAACGTGTTGCATTCGCTCAATCTCAGCGCCAGCAGGTTCGTCAGACCCGAGTAAAACCCCGAGATCTGTCGGGTTCTTAGTTTCGTCCCTTTCGTGATGCGAGCCGCATATTTCTCGAAATCGGCATCCGTCTCGAAAATCAGCATCCCCAACGGAAGCCGCGAGGGTTGCGCCTCGAGTTTGGCCTGTTTGCAGAAATTCCCGAACACCGCCTCGGAATTCCCCATGAACGTCGCGGCTTTGCTCAGCACCGTCTGTACCCGCGCCTCACCTGTTTTAGGGAGCTTGTGTCCCAGGACCACGACGACGGCATAGGTCTTCGTGGCCTTCTTCCGGATCAACTCCGCGGGGTAGTCCTTGGCCATCTCGGCGGCCAGTTGCTCCGCCGTCAGTGGAGCAGGGCCATCCTTCGCTTCGCGGCTCTCAACCAGGGGTTGGGGAATCAGTCGATACGTCCCGCTGGGAAGTTCCAGCACGTGCACACCCCGGTCTGAGCAGACCAGCCGAGCATCCAACTCCTCGACTTCTCCCTGCTCGTTGCGGAACTTCCAGTGATCGCTCCAGGCAAAACTTGCCGTGAGGCTGAAGACCAGCAAACTGGTCAGCGATCGCAGGCTGCTGCCGTGGCGGGACATGAACTTTTCCGTCGAAGACCGGCAATCGGGATGTTATGTGTGAATCTCCACGAGGTCGCGATCCGCCAGGACATGATCCTTGCTGACCGTCTGACCGTCGCGCGCGGAGGTTCCCCAGATTTTAGCACACTTCACCTTCTCCGCGAGATCCTTGTGGATTTTCCCCGCCAGATCCTCCACGGTTCCTCCTTCCGGAAGAATGTAAGGATCGCGGTAATCGGCCGGTTTTCCCGGACTTTTTGAGTACACCCGAATGACCCCCAGTTCCCGGTAGATCCGGTTGCGGAGTTTCGTGACTTCTTCGACATCATCCAGTTCGACCCGGATGACTTCGTAAGAATGGGGAAACATCTCCTGGAAGAACGCCAGCCGATCCTCCACTCCGGGAGCGTTTCCCCGCGTGACGAGCAGCAGCGTGCGCAAATGGACCACACCCATGTCCTCGGGATCGAATCCGGTGTGGTCGCTCAGCTTCGTGTGCCGCTCGTGAATCTGCTGGATCGCCTGCAGAGTCTGCTCCGGGGCATCGTCGGAACTTCCGTCAAACGCGAGGAGGACCAGATCCGCCCCCCGCAGGATGTTGATCAGGTAGCTCTCGAAATGCGTGTCGGTGATCGGCGGAGTGTCGATCAACTGCACGGACGTATCTTCCCAGGCCATCATCCCGGGCAACGGCTCCCGCGTGGTGAACGGGTAGGGGGCCACGTCCGGCTCCGCATTCGTCAACTCCTTGACGATCCGGCTTTTGCCCGCGTTCGGGCCTCCGAGAATGACTACCTGCCCCGCCCCCTGACGCGGGATCTCATAACTCTTCCCGACCTTCTTGGCAGTCCGCTTCTCCTTGTCCAGTTCCTCGCGAGTCAGCCGCAACCGGGTCTTCAGATCCGCCTGCAGCTTTTCCGACGCTTTATGCTTCGGAAGCAGCACGAGCATCTTTTCCAGGCATGCAATTTTTTCCGCCGTCGATTGCGCGCGGCGGTATTCTTCCTCGGCCTTGGAATACTGAGGCGTGATGTTCGTGACCATCAATCGGATCCGTCTCTATTGATGACGTAACGTGGATTACTTCGCCGAGGCCCGTTGACCAGGTTCCGCATTGGTGCGACTGGTCTCCAGGAACGCGAACAGGTCTGCCACGTCCTGCAGGCTCAGTTCCTTCAGCAGTCCCTCCGGCATGACCGAGATCTTGGCAGGTTGTTGATCTTCGATCTTGTTCTTCGGAATCGTGACCCGCGTCGCATCGGACAGCAGCAGAACCACCGCATTTTTGACCCCGGTATCTGGCACCGGCATTCCGGAGTACACCAGGCCATCCGTCGTGGCAATCGTCAACGACTTGTACTGGTCGGAGATGACCTGCGAAGGATTCAACACCGATTCGATAATCTCCCGCTTCTGGAAACGACGGCGAACCGTTGTCAGATCCGGACCAATTCCTTCCCCTTCGTTGTTAAACCGGTGGCATTTGATGCAGTTCGCTTTCGCAAACACAGCCCGTCCGCGGGCGACGTCTCCGTTGATCCCCTGCGAACCTTTCTCCACCAGGTTCACAAGCTGCTCGAAGGAATACTTCGTCTTCTCAACGTCAATCTTGGGAAGTGCGGGGAACGGAGCCTGGGGGAATTTCCCCGTGAACCACCCCTGATAGAAGACCGTCGCCTTCGCCAGATCCTTGTCGCAATGATGCTCCACGCCGGTCCATTTCTGCAGGACATCAATCGCTAACATACCACCGGCGTTTCCGAGCTTTAACGCTGCAAAAATTGCGGAGCGGAATTCGTCGGGCGTCTTCGGCTGCAGCGAGATTTCACCCAACGCCTTCAGGCTTTGCTGCAACGTCGTTCCGTCACCGAACTGGAGCGCCTTGACGAAATACGGCCAGTTGTCTTCCGTCGCATGCGCGGACATGATCCGCACGATCTGCTCGCGACGATCCGGGTACTGATCGAACAGCTTCCGCAACGTTTTCTGGGCCGCTTCCGACCGGCTCTTGCCGAGCGCTTCAATGGTCAACGACACCAATTCCTGGAGTTGAGCGTGCCCAGGCATGCTTTCCACGTCCTTGAGCAACTTGTCCACGACCTGGTCGAAGTCCTTCACATTGTCCGGCGTACTGATCCCCAGCAACATCCGGGTCGCGAACGGGCGCGACTGCCACGAGGTCAACAATGTCTTCCGGTCGTCCGGAGTGAACCGCTCCGCGCTGCCGGCGACGATGTTTCGCACGTATCCCTGCAGGCTGTTTCCACCTTCCCATTCACGAGTTGTTTCGTACCAGTCGAGCAGCTCTCGCTTGAGAGTGAAATCCCAACCGGTTTTCAGATAGCGGAGGCATAGGGCATAATGCAGTCCCGTGGCCAGATCCGTTTGCACCGTCATCGCTTTGACCAGGACGGGTGCAGCCCCTTCGACCTGCAACACCGCCAGCACGCGGGCAGATTCCCGAAGGATCGCATCGACCACCTCATCCCGGGAGGCTGGTTTTTCCCCTCCCAATGCCTGGAATTGCGCGAGCAATTTCTTCCCCAGATCCGTCAAAGCGGGATCTCGCACACCGGTGAGCAAGGAAAGCTCCAGCAACCGGATGGCATCGAGTTTCATCCGTCGATCGACATTGGCGTCAGAATTGAGCGTGGGCTGGTTCAGCAACTGGATGACCTGCTGCTGGACCGCTTCAGGAGGAGCCGCCTTCTTCCCAAGCCGATGCAGCGCCAACAGCGCTTGCAAACGGACATCCACATTTTCATCCGCGGTGAACAGTTTCTCCCACTTCTCGGAGGGGACGCGTTCGAGAGCCAGACGGGCCGCGAATCGCATCCAGCGATCCGAACTCCCCAGTAACGGCAACAGCCCGGTAAGTGGGGCTTCCAGTCCGCTCCGGACAAACGCTTCGCACGCTCGCCGCTGAACGACGGCATCCTGATCCTGCAGTTTCTTGCTCAGGATCGGACTGACTTCGGGTGCGGAATGCGATCCCAATAACCAGACGGCGAACTGGCGGACTTGTGGGTCCGCATCGTCCGCAGCCGCCGCGAGCAATTCCAACCCCGGCTTGGGGCCGAACTGCGACAGCAGCGTCAACGCCCGGACTTTTTCTGCGGGCGTGCCCTGCTGCACCTTTTCCTGCAACGTGTTCTCCCATGCCTCAGCATGGGCGGCCTTGATCTGGGTAATCACATCCCGCGCCCAACCGGCATGGATCTGCGGCAAGTGCAAGGCGTCCTCGATAGTTTTCATGGCGGGAACATCCGCGGTCGCTCCCTCACCCACGTATTTCACGCGATAGATACCCCCTTCCGTTCGACGTCCCCCTGTCGAAAAGACCACCGTCCCGTCCAGATCCACTTCGATATCCGAGACGTTCAACGGATTCCCGGAGACCAGCGTCTCAAAGCTCCCCTTGTAGCTCGCCCCGTCCGGTTCGAATTTCGCCACAATGATCCGGCCCATCGACCAGTCGCAATTCAGCATCGTCCCCTGATACTTCTTCGGGAACTGATTGTGTTCATAGAAGACCACCCCCGTCGGCGAACCGCGTCCCACGTCGATCGTCGGCGGAAGCAGGTCGAAGTTGTACGCAGGCTGCTTGGCCGCACCGCTCCGCCAACCGAATTCCGCCCCGGGAATACAGTGATAAATCCGCACCGGGCGATACCACGGCAGTCCGACATCCCACTCCATGTCGCTGTCAAAGGAGAACAGATCCCCCCGCGAATTGAAGGCGACGTCGTACTCATTTCGGAAACCGTTTGTTTCCAGCCACCACTGCTTGCCGTCCGGAGTGAAACGCCAGATCGTGCCACCCGGCGCCTTGATCCCTGACGCGTGGCCATTCGCATCTTCGAATTTGGGTTCGAGCAGATAGCCTTCCTCATAATCCCGTCCTGCCGTTGTGGGTTGCGGCGTCTGTGTCACCCAGGCGTGATTGCCGAGATTGTGATACAGCCACCCATCCGGGCCGAAGACCACGTCGTGCGGACCGTGTTCTCCGATCCCTCCCTTGCAGGCGGCCAGCAGTTCGACACTGTCCGCCTTGTCATCGTGATTCTTATCGGGGAGGCGATACAATCCCGCCACTTTTCCAGGCTCGGGGGTCATCCCCACCGCGTAGAGATCGTCCCCCACGACGCACAACCCCTGGCAGTTGACCACGGCACTCGTGTATTCCACCGACTTGTCGTAGACGCCGTCTCCGTTCTCGTCCGAGAGGGCATAAATCCCGCCCCGCTCACGCGAGACCAGCAACCGTCCGCGATTTCCCCAAGTGATCGCGATAGCAGATCCGCACAAGTCCGGTCCGGCCAGTTTTTGCACCTGGAACCCGGCGGGGACGTCAAAGCGGTCCTCCGCGGTGTCAGTCACCGTCATCGCGGCCCACGGAGAACCGGCATGTTGTCCCAGGGACTTTGCCGCTGACCAACCTTTCCCTTCAAAGCGGGCCTGTAACCATTCCTTCGACGGTTTCTCCGTCGTCACTTTCCACTGGGCATTGGACACAAAAGGAATGCGGTCCCCATCCTGGCTGCGGATGACCCCATCCACATACAGCCCGGCGCGACCGGATTTGTTCGTGGCTTCAATCGCGATGACGTTGATCCCCCGCTCCACAATGCCATTCAGGTTAAAGCGGTAGCTCTTGCTGGCATCCCCCTCGCCGACCCGCTGACCATTCACCCACAGGACAAATGCGTCATCGCAGGCCACCCGGATCTGCCCGGTTGAGGGGCCGTGGGCACGGACCTCCGTCCGAAACCAGGCTTGCCCCGCCGCGGCTTCCTGGGCCGGATTCCCTGCATCCACCCAGATCCATTCCGGGGCCGGGGCTTTTTGTTGCGCGAACGCCGCGACCGACAGCAACCACAACAGACCGGCCGACAGGCAGAATGACTTCACCGCGCGCATACCAACTCTCCTCGCTTATCAGGATGTCTGTTTCAATATCTCGCCGAACCTCACCGGCAGTGTCAGGACACTGATCCCGGGGGACCGCAGGGTCGGGCGATCAGGGGGGACTTTTCAGGCAGGAAATTTTTATCATACTGGCTATTCGACCTCGTGCAACAACCCCGGCGATTTCCGGGCAAATCGTTAACTTTTCTCCGCCTTGAATTTGCGCGTTCGACCTATGGAAATTCGCGAATTTGCAATTCGAATTCTCAATTCTCCCGATCTCGAGGAGAAGCTCCGGACCATCTCGGCTCCCGTGACCGACACGCAACGAGGGCCCGCGGAACGCGTCTCCAAACCTGCCCGTCCGGCGAACCTGCAGTTCGCCTTGCGACGCGAAGCGCCCCCCATGCCCCCTTTTGGCGTTTTCCACGACCCCGCCAAACGAGCCATCGCGCATCACATCATGGCCAACCATGAGCTGCAGGCCCTGGAAATCATGGCGTGGACTCTCCTCGCTTTTCCGGATGCCCCCACCGAATTCCGCCGCGGGATGGTCTCCGTCATGTCCGATGAGCAACGTCACACTCGCATGCACGCCGAGCGGGCCGCCGCGCTCGGCCTGACATTCGGCGACCTCCCCGTGAATGATTACTTCTGGCAGAAGGCCCAGGTGTTCCAGTCGGAACTGGATTACCTCGCGGGACTTCCCTTGGTCTTTGAAGGGGGGAATCTCGACCACACGCTCGAATTCGAAAAGGTGTTTCTCGACGTGGGAGATCCCAAAGGGGCCTCCATTTTACGCGCCATCCACAAGGACGAAATCGAGCACGTCCGCTTCGGCCTGCATTGGCTCAGGCAATTCAAGTCCGCCGGACAATCGGACTGGGAGGCCTTTATCAGCCATCTGCACTGGCCTCTTCGGGCGGGGAAAGCGCGCGGCAAGAACTTCCATGCGGAACCGCGTCGCGCGGCCGGCATGGATGAGGACTTCATCCACAGACTTGCCGAGGAATCCCCGCTGGTTCAAAACCGCCCCTCGCCTCCGCAAGAGAGTTAGTCGAGCAGCAACACCCGCGGGGCGCGGTCCGGTTATTCCGCGTCTGCCGTCTGGGAAGGGTGCGGATTCTTTTCCCAAGATTTCCGTGAAGCTGTTCCGATCAGTAAAACATTGAGGCGCTGATTCACAGCCTCACTTCAAGGAATGAACTCTCACCGGGTCTCCTGCGCGAGGAACCCGTCTGATTCTCAAAACACCTGACCGCGCTATTTCGAAAAACGGAGGTTTCCCATGCGCTTGAGCTCACTTTTGGCTGCGTGCGTCTTGCTGGTCTGCTTCTCCACGTTTGCCCAGGCCGGCTGCCCCATGTGGCGTCCCTGCGGCCCCGGCAACTCCTGGGGAGGAAACCGCCTGATCGGTCAGTTCGGATACGGTGCGGATTTCCGCCCCGCCTGCCAGGCACACGATGACTGCCTCGCTTGCGGTGGATGCCGCAAAGACTGCGACCGCCAGTTCCGTGCCAACATGCACTGCGCCTGCAACGACTCTCGGCATCCCGCCCTCTGCCGTGCGAAAGCCAACATGTACTACGCCGCCGCTCGCATTATGGGCCCGCTGTACTAATTCGACGACCCTGAATTCTGGAGTCTCCGACGCATGACGCGTCTTTCTGAAAGTCCGTGATTCTCCCTCCACCATGCCCCGTCTGATACCCGTCAGATGGGGCGTGGGTGTTCTTTGAGGCTGAAAAGACTCCCTACTACTGCTCGAACACCGGGCCGTGCGCACTTAATACCAGTTGAATGGCCGCCGCAATCGCCCCTTCCCCCTTGCTCCCCCGGGTCCGGCGAATGTCGCAATCCGCCGCCGACGGTCCCAGCGATCGTTTCCGTGCCAGTTCGCACACCCGTTCAAATACTCCCGGCTGGACATCAAACAAACGCCCATGCACGAACAGAGTCGCGGGGTTGAACAGGTTGATCGCCGCGGACATCGCGATTGAGACGTATTCACTGACGGTCGCCAGATCGCGGGAAGTCAGTTCGTCGTTTTCTTCCAGAAGTTTCTGGACTCCCTGCAGGTCGACCTTTTGTTTCAGCCGCTCCGAGACCCGCTGCACCAGCGCGGAGTCTGTTGCCACTGTCTCCAGGCACCCCCGGTTTCCGCAACCGCAGGGACGTCCATCCGGAACGACCGTGATATGCCCCAGTTCTCCCGCCAACCCGCTGTGTCCCTCCAGCAGCCGGCCTCCCGTGAAGACCCCGAGACCAAGTCCGGTGCTGATTTCCAGCATCGCGAAGTCATCGACCGCTTCCGAGGCATGATAGAACCGCTCCGCGAGACACAGCACCTGCGTCTCCTGGTACATCACGCAGTCGATTTTCAATCGGCGTGACAGGTCTTCATCCGGTCGCTGTCCATCCGTGACGTGCAGATTGGGCGACAGGACCGCACGCCGCTCGCGACGGTTGATCAGCCCCGGAATACTCATCCCGATTCCGAGCGTCCGCACGCGGGATCGGGAGGTGAAATTCTGTACCTCTTTGACCAGCCGGTCGATCAGTTCGTCGTAATTCTCCGGAGTCGAAACGAAGACCGTTTCCCCGGGGCGAATCTCTCCGTCCAGTCCCGCAGCGGTCAAAGTGCATTGATCTTTGTCGAGCACGATTCCCAGCACCTGGGCGCGATCCCGGGCCAGGCGCAACATCGTTCCCGGACGCCCCAGACTCCCCTGCGGCGCAGGGCTTTCTTCCACCAATCCCTGTTCCAGAAGACTGGTCACCGCTTTCGAGACCGTCGGTGCACTGATCCCCGAGCAACGCGTTAATTCCGCCCGGGAACTCGGTCCATTCTCGCGCAGCAGATCGAGCACGCGGCGAACTGTCATGCGTCGCAGTAACCGGGGCTGAATGATGGATGACATCAGTTCCTCAAGCCAGGATTTCTCGGATGACTCGTCCTGCCACGTCCGTCAGACGTTGTTGGCGACCTTCGTGGAAATAGGTCAGCAATTCGTGATTCAATCCCAACGCGTGCAGGATGGTCGCGTGAATGTCATTCAGGTGGGCCTTATTCTTGACCGCTTCGAAACCGAACTCATCGGTTTCACCATAGGCGATCCCCCCCTTCATGCCTCCTCCCGCCATCCACATGGAGAAACCATACGGATTGTGATTTCGCCCTTTCGCTCCTTCTCCTTCGCTGAAGGGCATGCGGCCGAATTCTCCGCCCCAGACCACCAGCGTATCCTTCAACAGCCCGCGACGTTCCAGATCCGTAAGCAGTCCCGCAATCGGCAAGTCCACTTCCGAGGCATGCTGGCCGTGATTGGCTTCGACGTCCGTGTGCGCATCCCACGTGTCATCCAGGTGTCCGCCGCCGGAATACAACTGGATAAATCGGACTCCCCGCTCCACCAACCGGCGAGCCACGAGGCAATTTCTTCCAAATTCATCCGTCGGCTGTTTCCCCACACCGTAAAGATCCAGTGTTTCCTGAGTCTCCTTGGAAAGGTCCACCGCTTCCGGAGCTTCCGACTGCATTCGATAGGCGAGTTCAAACGAGGCCAGTCGCGCGGCGAGATCCTCCCCTCCCTGACGCGCTGCCAGATGTTGTCGATTCAACTCACCCAACAAATCGAGTTGCTCCCGTTGCGCGGCTCCGGCCAGATCTTCCGAAGGAGACAAGTCGAGAATCGGACTTCCGACCGGGCGGAACATCGTACCTTGAAAACTTGCAGGCATGAAGCCGCTCGACCAGTTCGGCTGTCCGCTGATCGGACCGCCGCGACGATCCAGCATCACCACGTACCCGGGCAGATTCTGGTTTTCGGTACCCAACCCGAAGACGGACCAGCTTCCCAGGGAAGGGCGGCCGATAAAGGTCTTTCCGGTATTCATGGCCACCAGGGCAGATCCATGCGCGTGACTGTCGGTGTGACAGGATCGCACGATCGCCAGTTTGTCCGCATGCTTGCGCACATTCGGAAAGTAATCCGACACCGGCAGACCGGATTGACCTCCCGGCTCGAACTTTCGGAACGCCGGAGTCAGAAACCCCATCTTCCGCCCCCCGGAGTTGATGAATTTCTTATCGGGAGGCAACGGCTTTCCGGCGTGCTTTTGCAATTCCGGTTTGGGGTCGAACGTATCCACCTGGCTCGGCCCGCCATTCATGAACAGGAAGATCACGCTCTTCGCCGTCCCGCGAAAATGCCCCGCATGCGGTGCTAATGGATTGGAACTCGATTCCGCCGCCATCCCGCGACGCGTGAAAAATCCATCTTGCGCCAGCAGGCCGGCCAATGCCGTCCCTGCGAACCCGCCTCCCATTTCCCACAGGAATTCCCGCCGTGTCTGATGGCAGGGAAACAGTTGTTTTCGATTCATGGCAGCTCAACCCGATCTAAGGACTCGTCGGAATCGGAATTCTCAATCTACAAAAATGAACTCATTGCTGTTCAGCAGCACGTGACACAACGAAGTCAACGCCTGATCGTGCGGGGACAATTTCTTTTCGGCAGTGCTGATTCCATGCCGCAAGCCCATCACCTTCGTCATCTGGCGCCGTTCATCGTCCCGCAAGGCGCGGTCGTACACGATGATCTCCGCCAGGTCGCCGTGCCAGTACTCTCCATCCATGCTCCCCTGACGTCCCAGGACATATGGCGTGGAGACATTGCGGGTCGCGATCGCCGCGAGCTTCCGTCCCGCGACCTTTTCGCCGTGGAAGACCTGGACATCCGTCGGGAAGGCGGTCCCTCCCATGACGAAGAGCTCGGATTTACTCACCGGATCGATCGCGGAAAAATCATCGCTGAATCGCAGCAGATTGCCGGACGAAACTCCGAGAAACACTGATGTTGTGGAGTTGTTTGCTTCCGAGTTCCAGTTCGAAATGATCTCCCGCATGCCCGACGAACCCTGGTCGCTGACGACTGCGAGGATCGAAAACTGCTGAGACGTCAACACTTGTCCCGCCAATGACAGGAATTGTTTCTGCGCCGCGTCAAAACGAACGAGATGTCGTCCCCCATCCGCGGGGACCACGGTGGGACTCCGATCCACAGAGGCCGGGCTCGCGTGATGCTTCTGGCCGGATTGATCCTCCCAGGAAACCACCCTATTGGAAGCATCCGTCTCCAACCCCCGATCGGTCCGCAAGTGCAGCACTGCCCCCGGAGGAATTTTGGCATCCGCCAGGGTTGGGGCTTCTCCCCCAGACGAGGATTTGAACCGCGCCTCCTGATGCTCCAGATGCTTCAGCGCAAGAGCCAGTTCTTCGGCTCTCGGGGGACGATTCAAAATCACCCGCCACGCCATCTGCGCTTCGGCTTCCGGATTTCCCTGCGGAGCCAGTTTCTTGACCCGTTCCGCCACGATCTGGCTTTGTTTTCGTGAAAACTCTCCATTCATCAATGCCAACGCTTGCGGCGCAACTGTTGTCACGTCTCGCATTCCGCACGGCAGCGTCGTATCGCAAAAATCAAACGTCGTCATCATCGGCGACAATAGGCTCCGCTGCACATATTGATACAGGCTGCGCCGCTTCTGTTCCCCGGGAGGAGAGGGGGTCCAGGCGGCCGACTTCTTGGAAAGTCCTTCCAAAGCTTCCGCACTGATCTCCGGCTTGAAACTTTTCCCGCCGACCGTCAGGTCAATTTCACCGCTAACCGTCAACATCGCGTCCCGCAGAGATTCCGCATCCAGACGCCGCCGCTCGAACCGCCACCATAGCCGGTTATCCGGGTCGATCTTGGCATATTCTTCCTGCCGGGGGTGCAGCGAACTTTGCTGATAGGTTGCCGACGTGACGATGAGGCGGTGAATCCTCTTCGCCTTCCAACCTTCTTTCACGAAATCGTCCGCCAGCCAGTCGAGCAGTTCCGGATGAGTCGGAAGCTGACCGGTGTATCCAAAGTTGTCCGGAGTCCGTACCAGTCCCAGCCCGAAATGTTTCTGCCACAGGCGATTCACAAACACCCGCGCGGTGAGAGGATTTTTCGGGTCAGCCACCCAATTCGCGAGTTGCAGCCTACGCTGCGTGGTGCGCGCCTCCTTGGCGGGAGCATCAAACGGATGATACAGCGCGGGAACCATCGTCAGCGGTCCCGCCTCCACCACTTCACCGGGATGCTTGTGATCTCCCTTCTTCAACAGGTGAAACGGCTTCGGCTCACGCGACAAGTCCGTCCACCCCAGCACATCGAAACCCAGTTCTTTCACGGTCGGCCCGCCGAGATACTTCCGATCGCGCGGTTCGATTGAGCCGGGCCAGAACGCCGCCGCGATCCGGTAATAATCCGTCTGCGGAATCGGGTCAAACTTGTGGTCGTGACAGCGGGCGCACTTGACTGTCATCCCCAGGAATGCCGTGGCCGTCGTGTGCACCATGTCTTCCAGGCGTTCGTACTTGTAATCTTCAGGATCGTTCGGCTCATCGTTCCAGGTCCCCAGACGCAGGAACCCCGTTCCAACCACCGTCTGCTCAGTCCGCTTGGGAAGTTCATCCCCCGCGAGTTGCTCAATCACGAATTCGTTGTAAGGCTTATCCTTGTTGATCGCTTTGACAACCCAGTCCCGGTAGTACCAGGCATACGGAATTTCCTGATCCCGTTCATAGCCGCACGAGTCCGCATAGCGAACGACATCTAGCCAGTGCCGCCCCCACCGCTCTCCGAAATGGGGAGAGTTCAACAATTCCGTGACGAGCGTGTCATAGGCCTTCGGATCGGGATCATTCACGAACTTTTCGACTTGCTCTGTGGACGGAGGAAAGCCGAGCAAGTCGAAATACAAACGGCGAATCAACGTTGCCCGATCGGCCTGCGGGGCCGGTTCCATTTTTTTCGCGGCGAGCTGAGAACGAACGAAGGCATCAATCGGATTGACAGCCGAGGATCCTTCCAGCTTGGGAACTTCCGGCCGCTCGACCGGCTTCAGTGACCACCAGTCGCGGCCACCCCGCACGGACGTGGTTCGTTCATACAGATCCAGCACCCGGCCTGCGGGCCATGCTGAGCCTTTTTCAATCCAGGCGCGCAGCACCCCGATTTCTTTCTCCGGGAGCTTTTGTGACTTCTCGTGCTTGGGAGGAGGCATCTCCCCTTCGGCGACACGTTCCAACAGGTAGCTCTTGGCGGGACTCTCCGCACTGAGCGCGGGACCGTTATCCCCCCCTTTTTTGAGACCTTCCAAGCGGGAAAGATTCAAACCCCCCGATGGATTCCCGTCCTTGTGACACTCCAGGCAGCGGGTAATCAGAATCGGCGCGACATCCCGCTCGAAATCGATCTCAGCCCCATGCAATGTGAGGCATGACCACAACCCCAGGACACACAACCAGGCAGGCCAGTTTTGGCAGCCTCGACGGGGGAAACTTCCTCCACCCCGCCTCAAGTCCGAAAGAACACCCATCGCTCTGCTCCGATCCGCAGGATTCATCGCAAAAATGGTTAAGAGAGACTTTTTTAAGAAAGTTTATTAAATCCCAGCCTACCCGCCCAAAATTGGGCCGTCAACTCTTTTCCGGAATCTCTCGATCCGACTTTGTTTCTTACTTTTTCTACGCCATTCACAGTCTTATTGACAGGATTTCCCTCGCAGCTATCCTTCACGCCGCAATGCGGTGCGACCAGCACCATAACGAGGCAGAGGAGGGGGGGAGTCATGCGCGTCGAGCCGGGCCACAAGGTCTTGATTACCGGGGCCGCTTCAGGAATAGGAAAAGAACTCGCTGTGCGCTTCGCGCGGGCCGAGTGTCACTTGCTCCTCGTCGATCAGAACGAGGCTTCCCTGAATCAGGTCGCCCAGGAACTACGTGAGCAGGGCTGCCGCGTCGAGACCTTTCATTGCGATCTAAGCCGGACCGATGCGGTGGAGCGACTGGCCGCGGATGTTCTCCACCAGTTCGGTCCCCCCCACATTTTGATCAACAACGCAGGCATCGCCTGGTACGGCCCGGTCATGAAGATGCCTCTCGAACAATGGGACCGTCTGCTGGGAGTCAATCTCCATGCTCCCATCCGGTTGACCTTATTGCTGCTGCCGCGCATGTTCGAGTATCCCGAGGCGCACGTCGTCAACATGTGCAGCATCTGTGGTCTGGCCGCCAGCAGTCGTCTGACCGCCTACAGTACCAGTAAATTCGGACTCGTCGGTTTCAGCGAAGCACTTCGCGGCGAATTTGGCCGTCGCGGCTTGGGAGTCACGGCCGTCTGTCCCGGGCCGGTTCGAACTGCGATTTATCAACACGGGGAAAGCGGTTCCGATCACGGCAAAATCCCGTCGCCCCCCCGGTGGACCAGTACCACTCCGGCTCACATCGCCGAACTCACCTTCCGGGCGGTTCAACGGGATAAACGCCTTGTCGTCGTCACTTGGCTGGCGAAATTGGTCTACTGGTGCCGCTCGATCTGCCCCGGGTTTCTGGACGCCATCCAGAGAATCGGCCGCCGTCGCAAACTCCGGCAACGCTACGCCGAGTTTCACGCCCGACAACAAAGCTCTCAGCTCGCTCCGGAAGAAATTCGTCGCGCGGCCTGAACACGATCCGCTCAATCGTCCAACTCGTCGTCGGTCAACAGCCGGACGTCACTGTCGCTTTCCTTTCTTCTTCCAGCTTCTCTTCCGGAATCGATAAAGCCGTCTCTTTGTCCGCTGTAGCGCGGTCTCGTCGTTCCACTTTCTTCGAGCGAATTCTCGACCGCCGCCTCGTCTTGGCTCCCCCTTCCGGCTCTTCTTCTCCCGGCCCAAGGAAGATCTTGAACTTCGCGGAGGCAAACGCCAACTGATCCCCGGGCAGGAGCGCCCCGCGGGTGATCTTCTGCCCGTTGACCTTGGTCCCGTTCGTGCTCCCCAGATCCCGCACGAACAGCAACCCGTCGCTTTTCACCAGCACGCAATGCAGTTTGGAGACGCTCCGATTGTTCACGAACAGGTCGCAAATCTCCTTGTCGCGCCCCACGACTGTCACGTCGCGGGAGAGGGGGATCGGCGAACCGCCATCGGAGGGAATCAACCGGGCAATCATGGGCTTCCGTTCGAGTTCCAGGAAAGGGACGAAGAACGCTCTTCTCTCTAATTTCCGTTGCAGGCTCCCTGCCTGTCAAGCGGGATCGCTCTCTCTCTACTCCTTCTTGTGCGAAAACGCCGTTTCGCCACGAAATAACCCGACCGACGAGGTGAATCGCCTGACGAAATGCAGTGGGAGTTCACGCTGAATCTGTCATCTTTTGGAGAGGCCCGCTGCCCAGACCACTTCCTCACAGGTGATCACAGTGGCGGTCCCCTGCCGCTTGGTTTATCGTAGGAAGCTCACTCCGCAGTCTTTCCCTTGAACAGTTTTTCAATTGAACTGGCTCAATCCCTCCTGCCGTCAGAATAGAGGTCACACCATGAAACTCCTCCGCGTCATCTGCCTGCTGACAATTCTGTCTCTTGCGAACACCTGGACTCAGGCCGAAGACGCCCCCAAGAAAGCCCGCATGCTGATGGTCACCCAGAGCCAGGGGTTTGTGCACAAGTCCGTCAATCGCGAGAAGAACCCTCTCTCCCCCGCCGAGATCGCGATGACCCAACTCGGTCAGCAGACCGGCCTGTTCTCCGTCGATTGCACCCAGCACGCCGATAAGGATTTCACGGAGGAGAATCTGAAGAAGTACGATCTCGTCTTTTTCTACACCACCGGCAATCTTCCCATCGCGGAAAAGGATTGGGATTACTTCTTCAACACCTGGATGAAGCAGAAAGGGCACGGCTTTATCGGGCGCCCACTCCGCGACCGACACGTATGCCACTTTCAAGCCCTACTGGATTTCATCGGCGGTACATTCGACGGACACCCCTGGGGCTCTAACAACACTGTCACCATCACGGTTCACGACACCGATCACGCCGCTTCCAAACCCTGGGGTAAAGAGTTCCAGATCAAGGATGAAATCTATCAGTACAAGAACTGGCAGCCGGAGAAGGTTCACGTTCTGATGAGCCTCGACATGGCCAAGTGCAATCCCAGCAAGCCCTACCTGGTCCCCGTCTCCTGGGTGAAACAGTACGGCGACGGACGGATGTACTACACCAACCTCGGACACAATCCCGAAACCTGACCAACAAGCAGTTCCTTGAATCGATGGCCAATGGCATCCGTTGGGTTCTGTACCAGGCACCGGGCGATGCCACCCCCAATCCCGAAGTCTCCAAAGCCCAGCACGAGAAATCGGCGAAAGACGCCGCCGGCAAATAAAAGTCGATCAGCTTCTCGTTTCTCTGCACCACTCCACGCGGAGGCTTCCCGGCCTCCGCGTTTTTTTATTTACGGGCTGACTTTCGATCTCCGGCGAATTTCTGTCCCACGGTGGCGAAAAAACCATCACGCATTTCGCTGCGCGGACAGCGCACAACTCTGAATTTCCCGAGGTTAAATCCGTTCTCTTCTACGGTACGGGAATTGCCTTCTGGGCAACACCAGCCGCGAGTTCTGACATCGTGTCACTGCTGACACGCAGCTCTCTCGCGTACGCTTCCGGCTTCCATGCAAAGAAACGCACGCCGAGCCGGATCCTCCCTTTCGCCAGCAAACCGCCAGCCTCGCGATCGTCGTCCGCGCGTTGAACCGGACGACCCCATGCCCCCGTTTCTTCCCACCATCCTTAGAGGTCACTGCGCTTCCATTGCACAGTCAGGAGGTCATTGGAATCCATGTCCAGCTCACGAAAGACCAACCCGCGCCCCGGCTTTACGCTGATTGAACTGCTCGTCGTCATTGCAATCATCGGGGTTCTGATCGCACTCCTCTTGCCTGCGGTTCAGCAGGCACGGGAAGCCGCCAGACGGACTCAATGCAAGAACAATATGAAGCAGATCGGCCTGGCGCTCCAGAACTACCACGACGCCTACCAGTGCTTTCCCGCGTATGACTTCATGTACACCAATTACCCCATCTACGAGAAACATCTGAGCTGGGTAACCTGCATCCTCACCCAGCTCGACCAGCCGGCGATGTTTAACGCCTACAACTTCAACAAGTCCTACACCGAGGTGGAAAACAAGGTCGTCGTCAATACGCGCCTCGCCGTGTTTGAATGTCCGTCCAACCCTTTGGGTACGCAGATCGTCAAAGGCTCTCCCAGCTTCGAGGCTTATGAAATCGCGTTCAATCCTGATGCCTCCGCGATGTCCGCGGACTACGCCGGCAACAACGGCGCAGTCAACACGTCACTCATCCCCGCGATCTCAAGCGATAAATTTCAGCGCATGGGATTTTTCAAACGGACCGGCTATCCCATCCCGGTCAACCCGATTCGCAACATCACGGACGGGGCCTCCAACACCATTGCCGTCTGGGAATCTGCCGGGCGCAGTGAGGTCTATTTGTTTGGAAAGCCCTGGCCTGGCCAAACGGTCTATGGTCAGCAAAGCACCTGGGCCGGAGGGAATGCCTTCTACTGCTACGGCTATAACGAGGACGGTACGAAATACGGCCCTTACGCCATCAATGCCACTAACATCTCGGCACAACCTTATGCATTTCATCCGGGAGGGGCGACGTTTCTCTATGCCGATGGAAGCGTCCACTTCCTCAGCCAGAATGTGAACACCGTCTCCTTCTATGCCCTGCTGACCATTTCCGGTGGCGAAAAACTGGAGGTGCTGGATTGATTTCCGAAACACCGTTGCCCGCGATCTCCACCTTTCAAAGCACTCTTCCCAAAGTGGATTTCCGTCCCTCTGTCCGCCACTACACTTTTTTTCGCCTCATCGCTCTCCTCTTGTTACTCAGCGTGATTCCCGGATGCCGCAAATCAGAGGGACCACCCACATACCCCGCCGAGGGAGAACTGCGGATTGGAGGCAAACCCGCCTTCAAGGCCCAGGTCACGTTTCATCCTGTCGACGGGCAGGACTTTGACAAGCGCGGGGCGCGCCCCAATGGGATCGTGGACGCCAACGGAAAATTCAAATTGACCACCTACAAACCGGGAGATGGGGCCCCGGAAGGAAAATATTGCATCACCATTTACTGGGCTGAGAATCCCGACTCCATCGAACCTTCGCCCGACCGGCTGCGCGAAAAATATCTCTATCGGGGCAATTCACAAATCTTCATGGAGATCAAGCCTCAGAAGAACCAGCTTCCCCCCATAAATCTCGAAGGCTAACCTCATGTCCAAATCAATCTGCTCATTCCTCGGCCCCCGCTCGATGTTCGTCGGACTCTGCATGTTCCTCGCGGGCAC